>CAVXME010000006.1:0-227954 GCA_963762965.1 Terriglobales bacterium | reverse complement strand
GCACCGGAGAGGTGCTGGTCGTCGTCGGTCCCAGCGGTGCCGGAAAGTCCTCTTTCCTCCGCCTGCTGAATCGTCTTGACGAACCCACCAGCGGGACGGTGCGGCTTGATGGAACTGACCACCGGCAGATTCCGCCACGCGAGCTGCGCCGCCGCGTTGGTATGGTCACGCAGACCGCATATCTTTTTCCCGGAACCATTGCCGGTAACCTGCGCTTCGGCCCGGAGCGGCAGGGGATTGAGATGCCGGAGAAAACTGTCGAGGCGCTCCTGACCCAAGTGGGGCTCACCGGCCGCGGCGATGAGGACGTCGCCCATCTTTCCGGAGGCGAAGCCCAGCGAGTGTCGGTGGCCCGCGCGCTGGCGACTACGCCGGAGGTATTGCTGCTCGACGAGCCGACCTCCGCGCTCGACGCAGAGGCCAAGGACGAGGTCGAGAACCTGATCCTGACCGTGGTAAGACAAAACCGGCTGACCTGCGTCATGGTCTCGCACGATCTGGCGCAAGCCGCCCGTGTCGCCGACCGGGTCATGGTGATGAAGAAAGGCCGGATCGAGAAGATCGGCGCCGCTAACGATGTAATCCCCGCTGGAGGTGACTAATGCTGAAGGAACTTTTCACCAGTCAACTGGCTCTGGGCTGCGCGCAGGCCGCGATTGCGACGGTGCTGGCGCTGGCGGTCATGTTGCTGGCCCGGCAGCGGTCCATTCACCTTGAGCGCGAAACCATCGTCGCGCTGGTTCGCGGCATCGTGCAGATCACCGTCATCGGATCCGTCCTCGTGCTGCTGCTGAAAGGCCCGGCCTGGACCAGCATCTTCCTGCTGGCGGCAATGATTGTGGTCGCGGCCAAAATGTCCTCTGGCCGTGCGAAAGGCATGCCCAACAGCTTTCAGGTTTCGCTCTACGCCATCGGCGCGGGTGCTGGGTCGGTCATCGCGTTGATGACCTGGGCCGGCGTTATCGACAAAATGATTACGTCCCTGGTGCCGATCGGAAGCATGCTCATCGCCAACGCCATGAATACGAATTCGCTGGCGATGAACCGCTTTCGTTCCGAAGTCGAATCCCACGCCGGCTTGATCGAAACCGGCCTGGCACTTGGCGCCGATTCCAAACGCACCGTCGCTCCTTACGTGCAGGTCTCGGTGCAGTCGAGCATGATTCCGGCCATCGACTCGCTTCGTTCCCTCGGCATCGTGTGGATTCCCGGCCTCATGGCCGGAATGCTTTTGTCGGGCGCGAGCCCGGTCTATGCCGCGGTCTATCAGTTCGTGACTATTTCCATGATTTTTTCATCGTCCGGGCTGACCGCGCTGATCTGCAGTCTCCTGATTCGCGGCAGCGCATTCTCGCCGGCGGAGCAACTCACGCTGCGTCCTCGCCCGGCGGGGTAGCGGTGCTGCGAATCCGGGCATTGCCCACTCCGGCCGGCCGCTCACCTCAAATCGTCGCGGGCGTCGAAGTTCGTGAATTCGCGAGTGAATCCCGCCTCTGCAGTATGCCTACTCACACGTTTTCAATAAGTTAGCTATGGCAGTGGCATTGCTTTCTGAAAGGACGTGGGCGCACTGAAGAATCTGTCAGCGTGACACCGGAGGCTGGGGAGTGAAATCAGCCGACCGGTAATAACGAGAGGAGAACTAAAAATGCTCGGTCCATTTGAAGTGATCATTGGCGTCACCCCGGAGATGGTTCATAACTGGGGGTGGTTTCTGGCGTTTGGCATAGTGTTGCTGTTGCTCGGTATCGCCGCAGTGGCCCGGTCAGTGAGCGCCACGGTGGTCTCGATGGTGTTTTTCGGATGGGTGCTGGTGTTTGCCGGCATCATCCAGTTTGTCGATGCGTTCATGGTCGGAAGGTGGGCAGGATTCTTTTTGCACCTGCTGCTTGCCATCCTCTACGGAGTGGTCGGCATACTGATGCTGATCAAACCGGTGATCAGCGCCGAGGCCGCAACCTTTGTGATGTCGCTGTTTTTCATTCTCGGCGGACTGTATCAATTTATTGCGTCGGTGTGGACGCATGTGCCGGGCTGGGGCTGGCAAGCTTTCGATGGGGCCATCGCAACCATCATGGGCTTTCTCGTTCTGGTGCAATGGCCAGTCTCTGGGCTGTGGGTGATCGGTCTTTTCGTCGGAATTGATCTGATTCTTTACGGTTGGGCCTGGATCGCGCTGGCTCTTGACCTGCACAAAATGTGAGCAGGTGCGCCACGAGATACAAGTTCAAAAGAAAGTGAGGCCAAGGCTATGGGAATGCTGCAAGTATGTTCACCCAATGTTCCGCTCCCGATGGGGGCTACCGTGTTCCTCGGGAAGCAACAAGAAAGAAGGCAAGCGAGCTGCGACTTGCTTGCCTCCTGGCGGGCCAATTCCGGCCGGCCGGTCGCGCCGCCCACGCACGGCGAGGAGTGGGCCATCGTCCAGCTGGCCATTGCTGGGAACGCCGATGCGCAGAAGCATCTGTTTGACCGCCACACCGTCAGGCTTCATCGAATCGCATTCGCGTTGTTGAGCAACAAAGAGGACGCAGAGGACGCGGTGCAGGATGGTCTGTGCCGGGCCTACACCGCCCTTCGTTCCTTCCAGGGATGGTCGTCGTTTTCAACCTGGCTGACCCGCATCGTCATCAACTCGGCGCTGATGTTTCGACGGCGGAAAAGCACGCGTCCGGAAGCCTCTTTGAGCGCCATTCTTGAAGATCAGGAGGAGCTCTTGCCGCTACCGGTCGCTGACGCGCGCCCCAACCCAGAGCGCCTCTGCGCCGCGATGGAGATCCAAGCCCTTGTCGAGAAACATGTGCGCCGGCTCCCGCCGGCGCTGGCGGCGGCGTTTCGCTTGGGTGCGATGGACGGGCTTTCGGCCGCGGAGGCCAGCCGGGCACTCGGCATTTCGGTGAGCACATTCAAATCACGGATTTTTCGCGCGCGACGCAAGCTGGCGGGTGTGTTACAACGTTCGCATCGGCAATTCGCGGACGAGTTGGCGTAACGCGTCGCCCACCAGACAACTGTTGGCGACTTTCTCTTACAGTGCCGCGCATCGCCAATGGAGAGCCTAGGCATGTCCCCGAGTTCGGATGAAACGCAGGTTGTGACCACCGGCTTGACCAGCCCGGAGGCTGAGGCCCGGCTGGCCCGGTTCGGGCCCAACGAGCCGGCGACTTCGCAACACCATTCCATTCTTTCCGACATACTGCACGTGTTCATGAATCCGCTGGTCCTGATCCTGGTGATTGCCGCGGTCGCGTCGGCATTCCTGGGAGAGAAGGTCGACGCCGCGATCATTGGCGCCATTGTTCTGCTAAGCGCGGCGATGGACTTCAGTCAGACCTACCGTTCGCAACGCGCCGTTGAACGGCTGCACGACCAGGTTGCGCCGACGGCAACCGTGCAGCGCGATGGCGAGTGGAAAGAAATTCGGCGACGTGACCTGGTGCCGGGAGACCTGGTCCGGCTTTCCGCCGGAGATATGGTTCCCGCCGACGCTCGCCTCCTGACCGCGCGGGACCTCTATGTGCTTCAGGCGGCATTGACCGGCGAGTCGCTCCCCACCGCAAAGGCAGCGACCAGCGATGCCGGCCTCGACCAAAGCGGATGCGCTCAACATGGTTTTTCTCGGCACCTCGGTCGTAAGTGGGACGGCAACCGCGGAGGTCGTCGCCACCGGGCGCGCGAACTGCGTTCGGCGACATTGCGGCCCGCCTGGCGCACGTCCGGAAGAGACGGCCTTCGATCGCGGCCTGCGCGATTTTAGCCGGCTGCTGGCGCGAACTGTTTTCTTTCTGGTTCTCTTCCTGATCATCGTCAGCATTGCGCGCCATCGCGATCCGTTGCAATCTCTGCTGTTTGCGGTTGCCTTGGCCGTTGGCTTGACCCCGGAATTCCTGCCCATGATCACGTCCGTGACGCTCTCCAAAGGCGCCGTCGCCATGGCTCGCAAGAAAGTCATCGTCAAGCATCTTTCCGCCATTCAGAACCTCGGCAGCATTGATGTGCTTTGCAGCGACAAGACCGGGACCCTGACCGCAGGGACCATGACTCTGGATCGCGCGCTGGACCCTTTTGGTGGTTCGTCGCAGCGCCCGCTCGAACTTGCCTATCTGAACAGCAAATTCGAAACCGGCATCCGCAGCCCGCTCGACGACGTCATCCTCCACCAGAGTCCGGCTTTGAAGACGGACGATTACACCAAGATCGACGAGATTCCTTTCGACTTCGACCGCAAGCGGCTCTCGGTTGTAGTGGAGCGGCAGTCGCAGCGGATCCTGATCACCAAAGGCGCCCCGGAAGGAATTTTCCCGCTCCTCTCCGGCTACGAGATCAGAAGGCAAGACGCAACCCATTGGCGACGACGCTCTCAAGCGAATGCGGCAACTTGCGATGACCTGAATGGTCAGGGATTTCGTTCGTTGCCGTGGCCTACGCCGACGTGCCCGCGCAAGCCAGTTATTCTGTGCAGGACGAGCGCAACTTGATCCTGGCGGGTTTCTGAGCTTTTGCCGATCCGCCGTTGCCCGACGCAGCCCAGGTGCTCGCTTCGCTGAAACAGGATGGAGTCGAGGTCAAAGTCATCTCCGGCGACAACGACCTTGTCACCGCCCGCGTCTGCACGAAGTGGGAATCGCCCCCGGCCATATCCTTACGGGCGACGAAATGGACGCCATGACCGACCCGGCTCTGTCTCACGAGCCGAGGAAACGCGAGTGTTCGCGCGTATTTCTCCGCGCCAGAAAAATCGGATTCTCCTGGCTCTCAAGCACAAAGGCCATGCGGTCGGCTTCATGGGCGACGGCATCAATGACGCGCCTTCGCTGCATGCGGCCGATGTCGGTATTTCCGTCTCCACCGCCGTGGATGTGGCCCGCGAGGTCGCCGACGTGATTCTGGTTGAGCCCGGACTGCGCGTTCTCCACGACGGCATCATCGAAGGGCGCAAAGCCTTCGGCAACGTGATGAAGTATTTGCTGATGGGCACAAGCTCGAACTTTGGGAATGTGCTGAGCATGGCGGGAGCCTCGCTGTTTCTGCCGTTCCTGCCTATGCTGCCCACGCAAATCCTGCTGAACAATCTTCTCTATGACCTGGCCCAGATAACCATTCCGACCGACAACGTTGACGAGTCCTATCTGCAAAAGCCGCAGCGCTGGGACATTGACCTGCTACGCAAGTTTATGCTTTTGATCGGACCGATCAGTTCCGTCTTCGATTTCCTGACCTTCTATGTGCTGCTGCGCGTCTTTCACACCAGCGAAGCGCAATTTCATACAGGCTGGTTTGTCGAGTCCCTGGCCACGCAGACGCTGGTTCTGTTCGTTATCCGTACCTCGAAGAATCCGCTGCGCAGCCGCCCCAGCCGCCCCTTGATCGCAACCTGCCTCGCAGTCGTGGCCATCGGGATTTACTTGCCCTTCAGTCCGCTCGCCGGAATGCTCGGCTTCACCGCGCTGCCGGCGAAGTACTTTGTGTTTCTTGCCGTCGCGACGCTGGCGTATCTATTACTGGTTCAAGCCGCCAAGCAACGGCTCGTTCGAGAGGCGAGCCCGACGAATACCAGTCAGCCCGGAGGCGCCGTCGCGGTCGCTGCCTAGAGCCGGCCCGAGGAGACGATTGAAATGGAGAACATGAAAGCAGTTCGCATCCACAGCTACGGCGACCCTGAAGTTCTCCAATTTGAAGACGCTCCACGACCGGATCCCGGTCCGGCGGAAGTCTTGATTAGGGTTCATGCCGCCGCGGTAAACCCCATAGATTGGAAAATTCGTGCAGGCTACAGGAAAGAGGCTCTTCGGCATTCGCTGCCTCTTATTCTGGGATGGGACCTCTCTGGTGTCGTCGAAGCAGCAGGTTCCGGTGTCACTGGGTTCAAACCAGGTGACGCGGTTTACTCCCGTCCCGACATCGCTCGTAATGGGGCTTATGCCGAATATATTACGGTGAACGAGGCGGAAGTCGCTTTCAAACCAACATCGATTGACCACTACCACGCTGCCAGCATTCCTCTGGCAGGACTGACCGCCTGGCAGGTGCTTTTCGACGCTGCCGGATTGAGCGCTGGTCAGAAGATTCTGATTCATGGTGCGGCCGGTAGTGTTGGCGGCTTTGCCGTGCAGTTTGCGAAATGGAAGGGCGCATACGCGATCGGGACGGCTTCCGGAGTCAATGAGTCTTTTGTTCGGGGCCTGGGAGCCGACGAAGTCATCGACTATCAGAAAACTCGATTCGAGGACGTCGTCCATGACGTGGACGTGGTGTTCGACACCATCGGCGGGGATACTCAGCAGCGTTCGTGGCAGGTGTTAACGAAGGGCGGAATCCTGGTCTCGATTGCCGCTCCACCCTCGGCCGAAACGGCCACGGTGCACGGAGTGCGGCAGGCATTTGTCTTCATGCAGCCCAATGCGTCGCAGTTGGCGCAGCTCGCGACGCTGGTCGATTCCGGAAAACTTAAAACGGTTGTTGGAATCGTGCTGCCGCTGGCAGACGCGCGACATGCACATGAACTCGGCCAGGCAGGGAACACACGCGGGAAGATTGTCCTGAGAACCGCTTAGTTACAATTGAATGGCAGCGAAAGAGCTGAGGTACGGACATGATTCGAATGGTTACGCTCCGGACAATGTTGCTGGTTTTGATCGTGGCTGCTGCCTTGCCTGGATTTTGTCAATCGAATCCCGACCTGCAAACTTTTTTTCAGCAAGACATCGGACTGAGCCAGGATCAGATCGCCGCCATCCGCAGCGGACAGGCGGTTGCGAAGACCCTGCCGTCGCGCGCGGCGGCCGAGGTCTTCTTGTTCGGCGCGATCTACATTCACGCCTCTCCGCAGAGCTACGTCAAGTTTGCCCACGACTTCGATCGCTTGCGCAAGCTTCCCAACTATTTGGCGCTGGGAGTCTTCAGCACCCCGCCACAGCGTTCCGACTTGAAGGATTTCTCCTTCGACGGCGATGACATCAAGGGACTGAAAGACTGCAAGCCCGGCGATTGCGCGATTCAGTTGCCCGCCACTTCGATTGAAGAGTTTCAGAAATCCATTGATTGGTCTGCCGCCGACGTGGACGAACAAGTGAATCAACATTTGCAGAAAGCTGCAATGCAGCGTCTGCTCGCATACCAGCGTGAAGGCAATTCGGCACTCGGCGTTTATAACGACAAGCGCGACCCCACCGAGGTGCCCAAGCAGTTCGCCTACATGCTCAGCTACAGCAAGGCGTTGCCCGAGCAGCTGCCGGATTTCTATCACTACCTTCTCGCCTATCCGAACGCCAAGCCCGCGAATGTGGACGACGTGTTCTATTGGGCGAGAGTGAAGTTCGGATTGAAGCCGACGCTGCGGGTGGTGCAGTTGGTGACCATGCGTGGCGACCCGTCCAGCCCGGTGGCCTACGCCATCGCCGAAAAGCAGACTGTATTCGAGCCACTACTTCGAGACCGCGCTGGACCTCTCATTCTGTGTCCGAGGGGACGATGATCCGAAGCCCGGCTTTTATTTGATCATGGCCATGAGTTCTGAGCAGGCCGGGCTGACCGGAGTGAAGGGAGCGATCGTGCGCAAGGTCGCGGTCGGCCGATCCGCTTCGAACCTTCAGAACGCGCTCACCACTATCAAGAACACGTTGGAAGCTAACCAGTAGCCTTCGGAGATTGCCCAAACCCCGACATCCCGGCTGTGAAATCACCCGCGAAAGAGGCGGTCATGATGATCCAGAACTCGCCCCCAAATACCCCCAATGTCACTGACTGAATCGAAGGCCCTTTCATCCGAAGAAATGCGCAAGATGAATGCCTATCGGGCGCGCCGCCAATGATCTCTCCGTGTGCCAGATCTATCTCTAAGACAATCCGCTGCTCCGTGAGCCGCTTCGGATTGAACATGTCCAACCCCGGCTTTTGGGTCATAGCGCTAGGTCACGACTTGGCCGTTCAAAGCGTCTTCTGCTGAATCCGGGGCTGCTCCAGTCCGCATGGCCAGTCCGCAATAGCTGTGCCTTGCAAGTACTCGCAATTACTTGGCAGTCTCACGTGTCCTTGCAAGTTGTTATGGACGTTCGTTATACATACTCTGAAAAGGCTGGCGTCGGCGGTTCAACTCCGTCCCTGGCCACCATCATTCCAAAGCAGTTACGCGATTTTCCGAAAATCCTTCCACCCAAGCTCCACCCAAGATAATCACTGAGTTCGCTCCGTGAGCAGGTGCACCCTGTCGCCGAGCAGCTGTTCCAGATACCTGCCCTGGGCGTCCCGCTTCAACTCCCGATAGAGAAAGAGCAACAGATGGCCGTCCCGTTCGCCGTTCTGAATCTGTCTGCACGGACTATTGAAGTCCTGCCGCCGCAAATACAGCTGGCGGGGACATCGAAAGACAGCTCCAAAGCCACGCGAACCAGTTGGCTCCGTGTTCGCACTTCCGTCTTGCCGAACAGCTGCTGCAGCGTGTTCTTGACCGCGCTCTCCGAGATGTTCATGCTTGACGCAATTTCTTTATTCGATAAGCCTTGAACCACCAGCCGGAGTACGTCCATCTCCCGGCTATTGAGAGGGGGCCGCTCCTTCTGATCCAGAGGCGCGCCGAACCCGTTCCCGACGGGACGGCCTGTTCCTCACTAACGTCCGCGATAATGGCTGCCAGCTTGGGTGTCGCCCCTTCCTTGTAGCTGGAAAACCAAACCTCGGCCAGAAACGACTCGCCATTACCACGATTTCCCCGGCACTGCATCGAAGCCCGGAATTGAGGTCCCTCTTCGGGGCGCAGCGCGATGCAGGTCGGGCAAGAACGCCGCGATGGGTTCGCCGATCAGACGTCCATCGCGGGGAGCCAGCAAGTCGGTCGCGGCATGGTTGGCCAGTTCAATTAAGCCTTCTTCGCTGACCGTGAGAATAGCCGCCGGACTGGTCTCAACCAGTATGCGCGTTCGTTCTTGCGCTTCCTGGCTCAAACGCTGGTTGCGCAGCACTTCGGGTTGAAGGTATGCCCGTGGAGTACCAGGACTCACCACTTTTCCAAGGCCGTATCCCTTCTGGTGGCCGGGAGAGTTCTCGTTTTACGCCAAATCGCCCAGGCACTCACCGAGATCCGATAGGTATCGCGAGGTCGGCTTCTGGGAAATCAGCCGCAGTTAGTCGACGAGTTCCTGCCACGTCTTGGGCAGGTCAGTAGAAGTCGTGAGATCGAACATCCATTTCGCTGATCTCCAATGGACGAACGACATCCGCCTTCACCGAGACTACATTTTCTTGGTTTTGAAGCTTGCCCTCGATTAGCAAGAATTTGCCGTAGGTGACAACGCGGCGGTACTGTTCATAGACATGCGGCGTAACAATCGCGTTGGAAATTCCAGTCTCATCCTCAAGGCTCAGGAAAACGAATCCTTTGGCCGTACCTGGCCTCTGGCGGGCAATCACGCATCCTGCGATCCAAGTTGTCTGCCCGTGTTTGAGATTTTGTAAATCGCTGGAACAAACGATGCCCATGCGGGAGAGAGCATCGCGATGATAGGCCATCGGATGCGGACCCACAGTGACACCGGTTCCGTGGAAATCGGCCGCCAGCCGCTCATCGACCGTCATCCGGGCAAGGGGCGATTCTTCGTTCCGTTCTGGCAGTTTGCTTAATAAAGGACCCGTGGGGCGGCCAGCATATTCCACTTGCCAGAGCGCATCGCGGCGATGGATGTTCTCTCCAAGCCAATTCAGAGCACCGATCTTCGCCAGCATCGTGAGATCACTTTTGCGCAACTCGGGCACACGGAGCGCGAGATCGTGGATAGATTCAAAAGCCCGGTTGTTACGCACTTGAACCAAAGCTTTTCCCACCTCTTGCCGCAGCCCTCTGGCGTAGAGCAATCCGAGCCGCAGCGCGAAGCGATTTGCCTTGCTGTCACCCTCTGGCTCAAGCGTGCATAGCCAGTCCGAGCGCAGCACGTCGATTGGCTTGACGCGGAGGCCATGAAGTTGGGCATCCTTGACCAAAGTGGATGGGCTATAAAATCCCATCGGCTGATTGTTGAGCATGGCTGCGGTGAATGCCGCAACATAATGGCACTTGAGATATGCGCTGGCATAGGCGATGAGCGCAAAGCTGGCGGCGTGCGACTCAGGAAATCCATAAAGAGCGAAGGATTGTATCGATTGGACGATCTGCTCCTGAGCTTCTGCGCGAATGCCGTTCGTTGTCATGCCCGAACGCAGCTTTGCCTCCAGTTCTCGCATTCGCGCCTGAGAGCGGCGCATCCCCATCGCGCGGCGCAGTTCCTCCGATTCGCCTCCGCTGAAGTTGGCAACAATCATCGACATGCGAATCAACTGTTCCTGAAAAAGTGGCACCCCGAGAGTGCGCTTCAAGACGGGCTCCAGCAGCGGGTGTGCATACGTCACCGCTTCTTTATTCTGTCGCCTCTTCATGTAGGGGTTCATCATCTTGCCTACGATTGGTCCGGGGCGAATGATCGCGACCTGAACGACCAAATCGTAGAAACGTTCCGGATGGTTGCGCGGCAAGGCTGACATCTGCGCTCGACTCTCGACCTGGAACATTCCTACAGTGTCGGCGCGTTGCAAAGTGCGATAAACCTCCGGATCGTCTTGCGGAAGCTGGCCCAGGTCGAGTGGCTCGTTGTAATGCTTAGGAACCAGTTCGAGGCAGTCTTCGAGAACAGCCATCATGCCCAGCCCGAGGAGATCAACTTTGATGATCTTCATGTCGGCACAGTCTTCTTTGTCCCACTGGATGACTGTGCGGCCAGGCATTGACGCTGGTTCGATAGGAACAACTGCGTTCAGTTGTCCCGCGCAAATCACCATACCGCCTGAGTGTTGCCCGAGGTGGCGCGGAATGTCCTGCATGCGTTCGCAGATTTCCAAATACTTAGCGACGCGGCGATGTTGGATGTCGAAACCGGCAGTACGGAAACTGTGGTGCAGCGTATCCGTCGGCCCTTTCCATTCCCACGCGCCAACCAGCTTCGTGAGTCGGTTTAACGTTTCAGGATCAAAGCCTAGCGCTTTTCCCGCCTCGCGGGCAGCGGACTTTCCGCGATAGGTAATGACATTTGCGGTCATCGCCGCGCCGAGTTCGCCATAGCGCTGGTACACGTATTGAATCGCACGTTCACGATGGTCGCCGCTGGGAAGATCAAGATCGATGTCTGGCCATTCGCCACGTTCAGCAGAAAGGAAACGCTCGAAAAGCAGCTCCATGCCCACCGGATCAATGGCAGTAATGCCAAGCACATAACACACCACGCTGTTGGCAGCCGAACCTCGACCCTGCACAAGAATGCCTTCGCGCCCGCAAAACTGCACAATGTCCCAAACGATCAGAAAATAGCCCGCCAATTCCAGTTGTCCGATCAAAGCCAATTCGCGCTTGGCTTGTTGCTTCGCTCTTTCCAACAACTTCGCATCCCGTTTCGGCAAATATCGGTTGAGCACTCCCTCCTCAGTGCGCTTCTCAAGGAATGACTGCATGTTTTCGCCATCGGGCACTGGATAGCTCGGGAAGCGGTATCCCAGGTCGCGCATCTGGTAAGACAGTCGCGCGGAGAGCTCCATCGTGTTAACGATTGCTTCCGGGAGATCCTTGAACAATTCCTGCATCTCGCGTGGGGAACGCAGGTAGCGCTCGGAATTCGACGCGAGTAACCGGCCAGCCGTTTCCAGCGTGCGATGGTGGCGAATCGTCGAGAGCACGTCCATGACTTCACGATCTTGGGTTCTGGCATGACTTACGCCGTTGGTTGCGAGGATTGGCAGTCCCAGCCTCCGGGCAATACGCACGCCTGCTTGGTTGCGGTGTTCCTCGCTGCGGTCACAGTGACGCTGCAATTCGACGTAGACATTGCGAGGGCCGAACAGGTTCACAAGTCTCTCGACTTCGCTCAAGCCTTCGTCGAATCCGCCGCGCGAAAGGGCGGCTGCCAGCGGACCTTCGTCGCCTCCGGTGAGACAGATCAAACCTTCTGCGTGCTCCTGAATGTCTGCCAAGATTGCAGAGCCTTCGGCCTTTGTGCTTTCCCGCAATTTGTAGCGGCTAATCAAGCGACATAGATTCTGGTAGCCGGTAGCAGACTCGGCGAGTAAGGCAAATCGCACCGGTTCCGCGGGAACACAATGTGGAAGCCACTCAGGCGGACAGACTCGCTCACCAGCATCACGCACCGCGATTTCCGCTCCGATATGCGCGCGCAGTCCAAGCTTCTCCGCAGTGATATGAAAGCGCGGCGCGCCGTAAAGGCCGTTGCGGTCGAGCAGTGCCATAGCTGGCATCTCTAGCTCTCCGCAGCGGGCCATCAGTATTTCCGGCAGCGAAGCGCCTTCGAGAAAACTGAATGCCGAGCGAGCATGGAGTTCCACGTACATTCGCAATCTCTCAGTCATAGATCCCAGTGAGGTACCAGCAACGAGCACCGGGGTCATAAGCGACGCGGCAACATAATCTTTCCTGCTCTCCCAGCGCCACATCCCATTCCTCACGGCACCATTCCGAGTGTGTCCACCACGCTCCGCTAGCTTTCCACGGTCCGGATGCCTGGAAAACCGGAAGTTTGCGGCCATCAAGCAAGATCGTGACCATGCGCGAGTCCTTCATTTCCACCCGCACCGTGCGGGGAGGCCGCAACATCCGTAGCGCTGATGTGTGAATTCCGTTCGCAGCCGTTTGCGGGCGAGCGCCTGTGTCGGGAAGGAACGGGACCATACGAAACGCATCCGGACGATGACTGTCCAGAAGCTCAGGCGCGCCGATTCGGTCCTCGCCAAGCAGTTTGCGTAATCTAGCGAGCAAGACTTCTAGGCGCCCGGCTTCGGGCGTCTGCTGGACGAACAATCCTTGCTGTACAGTTTGCGGACGCGCCGGTTGCGCCTGCATGTGCAAGGCGATGACCGCGGCTTGCGGTGGATGCATCTCCAAATCAAGCTGAACTAGTTTGAGAAGTGTGAGATGTTTGTACTCAGGTAGAGCGGGACGAACCACGCGTCGATGCTCTCTGCCTGGCGCACCTTCCAGTACCAGCCTTGTCTCCACAGAAGCAATGGCTAACGCGCGATCGGCTGCTCGCGCGATAATCTGTTCCAGCATTCGACTCAACACAAATAGCAGCGGTTCCAGGAGATCGACCGCATGTTCTAACTCTGTGCTTTCGCACAGAGCCGCATCTGCGGGCGGTGCAGCCGGCACAAATAGATGTTGATATTCACCACGCGCCAGTGCCTGGAGCTGGTAGCCGACTTGTCCGATCCGTGCGATCAGCGCCTTTTGCGGTAGCGCGGCTAGTGCGCCGAGCGTCTTGATTCCCCAGGACGCGAACGTTTCTTCCTGCTCCGGCCCTAGGCCCAAAACGCTAAGAAGAAGAGGGGAAAGTATGGTTGATTCTTGCTGATCTGGAATGACCGTGGTTCCGGGAAATCCACGTGCGGCCAGCACGGCAGCATGGGCGTTTGCGGAAGTTGCGATATTAGGTTCAAATCCTTCGGCCTCAACCTCCCAGCGGAGTGCAGCCGCAATCTGTGCCGGAGCACCAAACAAGCGCTCCGAGCCGGAAGCGTCGAGAATCAGCGTGGCCCCGGATGTGCTCTCTGTGGGAGATGCCAGCACCTCGATTCTTGGTGAGAATCGCTCAGCAGATTTCATGAAAATGAGGAAGGCGGAATCTTCCCGCTGCTTCACTCTTGCAGACACAGAGACACCATCAAAGGATTCCACTTGCAGCCGACTCATCCCTAATTCAAGGCCGAGATTTCGTGCGGATTGGTTCAACGCGAACACGGTTTCGAGTGGTGGGTCGCCATCCAAAATTGCCACAGGACGTTTGCGTAGCTCAGGTTCAAGGCGCACCAGCGTCTGCGCTGCAAAATCGCGCAGATGGACACTTAGATACACGGGCGCAGACATGATTCATCTCGCCCATAAGGTCGTTCGCTTCCAGGCAGTCTGAGCAGCAGACACCGGCTTCTTGCTGAACGGAGTTGCAAATTCACGCGCACTAGCGCGTTTGCGATCTGCGCTCACGCTGTATTGAAGCCCGGTCAACAGCGGCAAGCCATTCTGGTTTCCTGTCGCATAATCCCACCGCTCGGCCGCCTCGGTACAATGCAAAACCACTGACGCGCAACTGTTCGCGCACGGGGTTTGCGCCAGAAGCAGGAAAACGGCCTGGGACTTTTCTGCTTGCAGCCGATAGCGATACCACGAAGCCAAAGGCACGCGCCGCACTTGTTCGGCGCGGACATCGCCCATATCGAGCACGATGACCCGAAAACCTCCGGCATTCAGCAACAAGTCCGTTGCGCGTAACGCCCGGTCGAGAGATGCCCATACTTGCTTGTCCGATTTCTCAGCCCGTCCGGCACGTACCCAGAGTAGACGCCCGAGCTGGATTCCAATCGCGGCCGCAGAGAGCGGATCGAACGCGTCGGCCACATCTACATACGCGCACGCTGCTCCTTGTCGGGTGGCTCCGGCCAGAATGGAAGACACAAGCGTGCTTCTGCCGGAACACGTCGGGCCGGTGATTTCCGTTAGACTACCGAGTGGAAGGCCGCCTTCAAGCAAAGCATCCACTTCTGCGATACCTGTACGCAGAAGTTCAGTAGACTGATGAAGGCGAGGTGACAGGGCCGCGGGAATTCGCGCCGCCAGAGATGATTCAATTGTTTCCCGGATTGCAGCCACCGAGCGCATAGTAATGTTCGCCCTTTGTTCGCCTAAACAGGCTATGCACTCGGCGGCATTTTGTCAATGCAGGCTCAGGTTGGAAGGCCAATCTCGGATCATTTCCGCATTGCCGACCATCCGGGAGCTGCTCCATTCGTGGACACAAGCGCGTTTATCGGGACGAATCCCGCTTTCGGATTGTCAAGGAGACTCCGCGACGTGCCTTTGAAGGCAGATTGCTACGCTGAAGTCGGCTTAGGGGGAGCGATTCGGGCTTTACTTCTGGTTGACGGGCAAATAGGAAGTCATCGGTTCGTTCATCGTAATTAGTACCGATAAACGCCCTGTGCCCGTCAATTGAGTAGTTCCAGGGATTGTTGATCCTCGCAGATGCTGATTCACGCTATAGCACCGTACTGCCTTATGAGATGCACCAAACTCAAACATTTGTTCATCTCACACTTCTTCTGCTCCTGCGCGCCGCCTGCGATCCGCGCCCTTTGAAATCAACGGGACATCGCAAGACTCTCGAAGATGCGAAACACCGATTCCGTAGGCTGCAGCCCCGCGAGGCCTCTCTGAAAGCAGAACAACGGCCATCCTGATTTGTCCGAAATCTGAAACGACCTTATGTTCCTGCATGCAATGCGGAAATCGAACTGACGCGCGATCGCGAAAGAGGAGCATATGAGATTGCCGAAAGCGGCTTGTGCGGCGCCGACATCATCCCATAGTCTATCGCGGGCCGGACAGGCGAATCTCGAGGAAATGGCTCAAGCGCAAAGGCGTCTCTCAACGTCAACAACAAAGGCCTTCCCCGCTTTTCCAAGAGTGCGGTTTATGCTCCAGAGGCCAAAAGAACTTTGAAACAGTAAGCGTAACGCCCAGGCGCTTGAGCTGGTACCCGGATATGTAAGCCTTCAGTTTGCTGGATGTATTCCAGTTCGACCGTCGATCCGACGAGGGAGACTTTCTCGATTTTCTTTCCCGAAAGTGCCGTACTGCCGAGCGATTCAATCAGAACCTCTCCGCGTGTCGGCCATGCCAGCGCGATCGCGTAGACAGCATCGCCCTTTTGCGTGAAGCGAAAGTCGTGTTCGGTAAAAGGAGATATGGCGGTGTCGTGAAATGCGCCTTCAACGATTTTGGTCGGGCCCTCGCCATAGATTTTCCATGGACGGGTGCCATAAATCGCCTCGCCATTTACTTTCAGCCATGCGCCGATATCCAAGAGAACTTTCTGCACTTCGTCCGGAATCGTTCCATCGGATCGGGGACCGACATTCACCAGCAGGTTGCCGTTCTTGCTGACGATGTCGATGAGCTGGTGCACGATGAACTCGGGAGTTTTAAAGTGATCGTTTTCAATGTATCCCCAGGAGTCGTTGCTGACGGATGTGTCGGTTTGCCAATAAGAATTTCGAATACTGTTTAGCTGGCCGCGTTCAATATCGAGAACAGCGGATTGTTTCTCCATCGCGCTGTACTTGTAATTGATGACGCCAACCTCACCTCGACTGGCTGCCTGGTTGTAGTAGAAGGCGGCGAACTTCAGGAGATGGTTTCGGACGTCCGGCTGGCCGATCCACCAGTCGAACCACATCAGTTCGGGATGATATTTCTCAACAATTTCGGCATCGCGGGCGAGCCAGTCGTCCAGATATGAGTCGCTGACGTAGGTCCAGTCATCCGATAAGGAGTGTTTCTCATCCTCTATGCGGAGCTGTGCAGGGCCATAAAAGGCAGCGTACTGGGGATCGTTGACGTCTGAATCGATCTTGCGGCCTTCGTCCAGGAAGAAGTTGTGTTCCACGCGGTGCGAGGATGCACCGAGATGCAAGCCGGCATTGCGGACTTCTTTTGCCAACTCACCGGCAAGATCGCGGTGCGGTCCCATCTTGGCGGCAGTCCAGTCTGACAATCCACTGTCGTACATGGCGAAGCCATCATGATGCTCGAAAACAGGCACAACATACTTCGCCCCCGACTCACTAAAGAGATGTGCCCATTGCCCCGGATCGAAGTGCTCGGCCTTGAACATCGGAATGAAATCTTTGTAGCCGAACTTCGAGAGCGGACCATAGGTGGCGATGTGATGCTTGTTCTCTTCGGAGCCCTCGCGATACATGTCTCGCGGGTACCACTCACTTCCGAAGGCAGGAACCGAATAGACGCCCCAATGCACAAAGATTCCGAATTTTGCGTCTTTGTACCAATCCGGCACCTCATATTTTTCCAGTGAGTGCCAATCCGGACGGTAAGGGCCATTCATGGCTTGCCGGTCGACATCTTTCAGCAGGGCATTGCGCTTGGCATCGTATTTGGAACTTGCCCGCTGCCACAGTTGATCAAGAGAGGCCGGATCATCGGTGATGGTCGGTTTTGTGGTGGAAGATGAATCCTGCGCCGCGAGCCGGGCAGGAATCACGAGTGCGAGACAGACCATTGTTGCCGCGATGAATCTCGCGGCCGATGATTCGAAGCCAGACCGGAGCATTGCTTTCTCTCCTGATTCAGATCGATCTGAACAAACCAGCTAGTTCTTCAAAGAAGAAAGTTCCAAGGTCGTCTGCTTCGTCGACTCGAGTCTTAGCCATATCACCAGATCAGTGCCTTCGAGCTTGGTGATATGTCCGTAGCGAAAAGCGGGGCCTTGTGGAACGACTTTTCCATCGACGACCAGTTTCGGATTGGCCTCGCCCCAGTTCTTTACCACAATCGCAGTATTGACCAGGGGCGACTCAGGACTTGCCTTCAGCACGGAATGGAGCACGCCGCTCGACGAGTCTGCTTGACGCGTCAAAATGTAAGCTCGCTGAGTCTGATCGTAGCCTTCACTCGTGAAACCCTGTCCTGAAACTTCCATCACGGGCGCGGACAGCCATGATTTGGCCAAAGGGACCAGTTCTGCTGCCGACTTTGTGGTCAGCCCGTCGAGCATGATCTTGGTCATCGTGTTTTCAGTTTGTGCATAAGGTTCCCAGTAAATATGCGAAAGGGACGAGTGAGACGGCCGGTCAGGCGCTACCGCCGAAATTCCACTCGACTTGACCTGTGCTACCGGCCAGTGGTTCCACCACTCGAACATCGAATAAGTCGGTTCTCCGGTATAGGTTGTAACGCGTGATTTCACCGGCGAGACAATCTGGAACGGCTTCCACTGTGACTTCATATTTACGATCTGTATATTGGGATCGCCCGGGCCATCCACTTTGTCCGGAGGGGCCGGAGACCAGGAATACGTTTTCGTTTCCCCCTTCATGTTGCCCAGGGTAATAGCGGCGGGCTGGATGTTGTCTTCAGGCCGGGTCCCCGGTCCGTTAATGATGATAGTCTCCTGAAATTCGTGCCATCTCTTGAAGTTTGAGGTCCACAGCACCTGTTTGCGGACGGCTACGCCATCGGGATAAACGGTGAAGTATTCATCGCCCCAGTCGGTCCATCCGGTAGTGGGATCTGGATTGGCGCAGGTGGAATTCTGCACTTCGCAGAGTCCATAGCGCCAGTGAATGACGGTCCGAGCGTCGCTATTCTCGATGATTCGAACGTGAGAGTAACGGTTCTCCTTGTCGGACATCGGCTCGCAATCCTCACCGCCGGGACAATCCACCTTGCCGCCGGTCTCGAGAAATTCATCGGTGTACCACTTGTTGTTTTCCGTGACCCAGTCGCCGGTGTAATTCGCTCCCTGCCAGAAGACCAGACGTATGGGAGCCTGATCGAAGCGAACCACTACGTCGGAATCTGGAGCTACACGGCGGGGCGCATCCCACATGGGATCGAACTTCAGGCTGGTATAGAAGCCCCCAAAGCGGCCTGCACCGGGAGGTCCCGAAGGCAACACCGGCCAGGGCAAAACGTCTCCGCCTGGGACTTTCACGGCGGTATATTCTTCTGCAATCTCTGCCGGAGTGAAACTGGAGTCGAAGATGCGAACGTCATCGAGAATTCCGTCAAACGAGAACCAAACAGGAAGCTTTGGATGAATCCATTGCGCAGGAAGAGTCGCCTGACGAACTCGGCCGATGACCAGGTCTTCGCGTTCTGCGACCGTTAAAGACCCTTGTACCGCAAGCTCGCCTACCGATTTGCCGTCGATGTAGACCGCCATGCCTTTGGCCGGATCATAGGTGCCCGCCACGTGCGCCCATTTTTTCAACGGAACCTGTGCGGTCGAAAAAAGAGTCCACCATTGCCCATTTACTGCCAACATCAAGCCAACGTGGCCGAATGAGTCAATGCCGAAATAATAGCCAGCCTGTTCTTCACTGCGATGATCGACGATGGGCACCCAGTTCCAGGGATAAACATCTACAGCCAGCCACGCATCGACGGTCAAACCTTTGGTGAGGTGCGGGGCGCGATCCGCTTTGCGTGTAACCACGGTGGATGTGCCGTCAAACCTGAGCCCGTGGCCTGTGATCCCGTCTACGTGCTTGAAGTTGCCGGTAATGGCGTCATCGTCTCCACTGACTGAATCGTGGGCCACGGCACCATCGGTCTCGTCGAACTTCCATTCCGCAACTGGCTGGTGGGTCTGACCAAAAGACAGAACAGAGAACATCAGCGGGACAAAGAAAGGGGAAAATAATGCCAGGAAGGTCTTTTTCATTGGGCCTCTCGCGAGGCTCATCATTTTACACATCGAGTGTAATGGATGAGCCAATCGCAGGTGAGTTTACTTACCATACAGAGCCTTGTCAACGAACAATTGGATCCATCGCGGATGCCGTAATTCATGGACTTATCAGTCTATCTGCGCTTTGCAGCGATTACATTCTTCGTCAAACCGTCTTGACTTAAGAGCATAGTGGTGTAGGATTTGGTCGATCCTTTCGGTGACTCATGCAACGACGCGAATTCCTCAAATTGACGGGCGCCGCCGCCGTTACGCTTGCCAACACGGGCTGGGCTGCGGGACACCTCAGCGGCAGCGGCGCGACCGATGAGCCTGGAACTATGGGCTCGTTCTATGTCGCACACTCCGGCAGCGACGACAATCCTGGAACTTTGTCTTCGCCGTTCGCAACTCTTCAACGAGCGCAAAAAGCTGTGCGGAGCGCATCCCGAGGTTCAGCACCTCTGAAAGTTCTGGTGCGCGAGGGCACGTACTATCTGGAAGATCCGCTTAAGTTCGGAACAGAGGACTCCGGCGGCAAGGACGCTACCATTACGTACGCTGCTTATGCGGGTGAAAATGTAACGCTCAGCGGGGGCCGCCAGCTTGCCTGCAATTGGGTATCGTACAAAGGCGGAATCATGATGACGCGCCTTCCGGCGAAGCTCGATTTTACACAACTGTTCATCAATGGAAAACGTAGGATCCGGGCCCGTTACCCGAACTATGACGTTTCGGAGCCAGGCAAATCCGGATACCTGAAAGCCGCAGGAGCGATTCCGGCGGATGCGCCAAGCCCGATTCCCGGTTCGAACGAAGACATGACATTTTCCGGACAGGCGGCCCGCGGCATTCGATTTGACCCTGCGACGTTCAGCAAGAAACATTGGGCGAAGCCAGCGGAAGCCGAGATTCATATCTTTCAAGCGGCCTACTGGGGAAACCTGCAGTGGAGAATCAAGGCAGTGGACTTTGAGTCGAAGTCGATCTGGTTCGGCGAAGGTGGTCAACAGATCGGCGCGAAATGGAGCGATGATCCTGGGGTTCTTAACAACAGATCCCGGTTTTTCATCGACAACGTATTTGAAGAACTCGACTCGCCCGGAGAGTGGTATCTGGATACGCAGGAGGGCATTCTGTATTACTACCCGGAACCAGGAACTGACCTGCAATCGGCTCTGGTGGAAGTGCCGATTCATGAGCACGCAATCCGGTTCGAAGGGACTCAGGAGAATCCGGTTCAGCACATCAAGCTCGAGGGATTCCGTATTGCTCACACGACCTCTACTTACCTCAGCTCATATGAGGTGCCATCGCTCAGCGACTGGGCGATTCATCGTGGCGGTGCCGTTTTCGCGGAGGGAACCAGAAACTGTTCGATCGAAGACTGCTGGTTCGATGCTGTCGGTGGCAACGGCATTTTCGTGGACAATTACAACCGAGACTTTATCGTCACCGGCTGCAAATTCACGGAGACCGGAGACAGCGCGGTGTGCTTCGTCGGGGACCTGGCTAAGACGACTGGCACGCAGCGCGCCTTCCCCTATGAATGCCAAGTGACGAACAACCTCATTCACGATTGTGGATTCTTCGGAAAACAAATCGCCGGCGTTTACATTTCCCGCGCCAAACGGATCACAGTTGGCCACAACCTGATCTACAACATGCCGAGAGCTGGAATCTGTATCGGGGACAGCACCTGGGGCGGACACATCATCGAATACAACCAGACGCACGACACCGTTCGCGAGACCAGCGATCACGGCCCCTTCAATTCATGGGGCCGCGACCGGGCGTGGAGCCTGGCGGAATCACATGGCCCCTACACAACGGAACGTAGCGTGGACGCGTGGGACGTTCTGGTAGACGCCATGGAAGTTGTGATCATTCGAAATAATTTCTTTAACGAAAAATCCGGGTGGGGTCTTGATCTCGATGACGGCGCGTCGAATTACGATATCTATAACAACATTTCGATCGGCGGCGTCAGCATGAAGTTGCGGGAGGGAGCCTACCGCAAGATCCATAACAATATTTGGTATCTATCGAAGGGCGCCCCCTGTTTTCATGTTGGCAATGACTTAAATCACGATCGCTACTTCAATAACATTACCGTGATGAATCCGGGCAACACAAGATGGCCGGATGGTTGGCCGTGGTGGCCGCAGATGACCTACTCAGTAATTGCACCGCCCGCGAATGGTCCATGGTTCGAAGAGATTAATCACAATTGCTTTTACACGATTGGCGGAGAGTTTCAAGCCGTCGTTGATCAGCTGAGAAGTGAAGCCGGGAAGAGAAATGCGAAAAAATACAATCTGGCGGAGTGGCAGGGACTGGGCTTCGATAAAGACTCCGTGTACGGAGATCCGCTTTTCGTCGATCCGGCGAGCAACGATTTTCGCGTGCGTCCCGAGTCGCCGGCGTTAAAAGTCGGATTTCAGAATTTTGAAATGAGGAAGTGGGGCTTGACTGAGAAGTTTCCCAGCCGATGGCGTGAGCCGCAGTCTACATAAATAACCGATACATGGAGAAAGAACAGTCATGAAAAATAAAATATTGCTGACGCTAGGAATCTGCTCATTGCTTACAGCCGCTGTCCTATACGGAAAAGACAGCAACCAACATGTCCGCAGAGTCGGAATGGTCATCGGAATCAAGCCCGACCAAATCGGCGCTTATAAAGCACTACATGCCGCGTCCAATCCCGGAGTTCGGGATCTGCTTTCGAAGTATCACATGCAAAACTTCTCGATCTATATACATAAACTCGACGATGGAAAGTATTACCTGTTCGGCTATTACGAATACGTGGGAAACGATTACGCGGGAGACATGGCGAAACTTGACGCCGAGCCTCGTAACAAGCAGTGGTTGTCAATGACCGCTCCAATGCAGATTCCACTGGCCGACGAAAAGGCGTGGGCGATAATGGACGAGGCGTATCACAATCAATAGGACACTGCTTCGCGATTAGATGATCGATTTCACGATCCAGCCATCTGGATCGTTTGGGAAGTGCCGCAAAGATCGCAAGGACGGGCAGATAAAGCCGGATTTCGTGCTGTTGCACCTTGTTCGCAGGCCTGGGACCGCGATACCGTCGGCATTACGATCCCGAAGCGCATGGGGAGGGCTTAGAAATAAAACTTTAGCCCCAATTGAAGTTGGCGTTCGACGTTTGCCGTGGACGACACGATACCGAAATTCGGGTCTTCAAAATTAGAATCGGGAATCGCGAATACTGGGGTGTTGGTTACGTTGAAGGCCTCGGCCCGAAACTCAAACTTCTTGCTCTCGTTAATTGAAAACGCCCGGAAAAATGACAGGTCCAGATTTCTATTCCAGTCGGCTCGCAAGCTGTTACGGCCCATGTCCCCAAACGTAAACGGATCAGGATTTGCAAACGCCGCGACGTTCAAAGGCGCGGTCTTACTCCCGCCAGCATACGGATCTCCCACCAGATTGGCACGTTCGGTTCCGTATAAGTTATTGGTATTTGGAATCGAAGGATCGGTCTGCACATCATAACGGGGGCCGCTATCCAAGGTTAAGATTCCGTTCAGCTGCCAGTTGCCAATGATGTGATTCACCAGTCCGCTTGAGCTGCTGAAGCGTTTTCCCGCGCCGAAAGGTAGTGGGATTACGAAGCTGGCGGAGAAAATATGGGTCAGATCGTGCGCGGCTGGTCCCCGGTCAAAGGCCAAGTCGTACGGGTCCTGGATGTCGCAGTCGGAGAACAGTCCGTCACAACCTGTGACCATCGTTTTGGACCAGGTATAAGCCAAGGTTGCAGCGACACCGGAATGAGACTTGATCTGTGAGGAAACCTGGAGACCGTTGTAATCGCTGGTGCCAATGCTCTTGGTGTAACTCATTGGCAGGATATAAGGGAATGGAGCCCGAAGTTGGGGATCGCCCGGCCCCGGGGTTGGCGCCGCGTTAGCTGTGATGTTGGTGGCAATTCGCGCATTGCGTGAACCCACATAATTGATCGTGGCCGTGGCGCCGGGAGCTAGTTCTCTTTGGAACCCGAAATTGTATTGATCAGAATATCCGGCTTTGAGATTGGGATCGGTGTAAGAGTTTACGTTCAAAGGCGAAAAAGGTGAGGACGCGGGCTCGATGGGCCCGGCCCCAAGGTTGAGCGGATCGTTAGCGAATCCGGTCGGCAATCCCAGGTTCAGATTGTCGGGAGCAGCTACGAATGCAACGTTTGGCCAAGCTTGAGTGTAATTCGATTGGTTTTCAGTCATGCCAGCCCAATTGTCGAAGAACCTGCCGTAGCCGCCGCGCATCACGGTATCGTTGGTGATACGGTAGGCGAATCCGATGCGTGGCTGGAAGTTATCGTAGTTGTCATGATTAATCTTTCCGTTTTTCGCAATGACGACATGGGCAGGCAGAGTCCCTCCGGGAATGCAAGGCGCTCCTTGTGAGGGTGAGCAGGCGGGTGCCGGATTTTGAATGATGTAGGTGCCGTTGCTAAAGTCGAAGTTACCGGTAATGTCGCTTCCATTTGACCGCTTACCCTGTCGTGGATTTACCGTGACGTCATAGCGGAGGCCCCAGTTGATAGTGAGTTTGTCGTTGACTCTCCACTGATCCTGGAAATAACCTCCCACCACCCGGCCTCCATGTAAGAGGGAGTAAACGTTGTCGACCTCGGCGTAGGTTGGAACTCCCAGCATCATGGAAGCGAGACCATCGCCACCATTACCGTTTCCGTCTGCCGTTTGAGGAGCGTCAAAATCATTTTCCGAGCCGAAGAAGGGCTGCTCCCAACCGTCGGTGGCCAGGCTTGCGCCCAAGCGGAAGCTATGTCTTCCACGCGTCTTCGAATAATCCGCCCGGTATTCCCAAATGTTGGAGTAGTGCAACTTGCCATCGTAGTCGCCGCCGCTCACGTACCCGCTGGTAAAAGCGGATGGAATTAGAGCGCCAAAATTGAGGTGGGTATAGAAGGCGGGAGCAAAGCCTGAGTTTTGCAAATAATCAGATGGGACATTGGTAAAAGTCGGAATCGAATTGAACTGGGCGGAGACATGGCCAAAAGTTAGTTGCAAAACGGAACTTGGGCCAAAAGTGTGGGTCCAGTTTACGGCGACATTGTAATTGTTGCTTTGCGTGTCATCGATCAATCCCGGATAGCCGCCGGAGACTGTGTCCGGTTGCCATGCGGCGGTATACCGGGCAAAGATACGATCATTCTCACCAATTTGTTGATCGCCTCGGATCGAGATCTGATCCTGACGGATAATTGAAGAGGTGGTATCTCTACCGTTAAAGTTCGGATCGCCAGTGTTGATTGGCGCAGGGAATAACGTCTTGGCGTAAAGAACCATTGTTGTGTTGAGTAGACTTGTCGGAATCATGTTGCAGGGCGTACCGGCGGCTTGAACGCCGCTTGCATTTACTGGAAGGGCAGCGCCAGTTCCATCGCACATAAACGGTTGGCGATCAAATCCGGTCGCGCTGTTTACGTCGGGAACCGAACTGTAAGGATTAAACAGCTGAGTGCCCTGAGCAGTGAGATTGCTGAAGTTGCCATCTAGTTGATCCGGCGTTGGGGTGAGAAACAGATTGTTCGCCGCTGTGTGGTTGCGGAAACCTTCGTATGAGAAATAGAAGAACGTCTTATTGCGGCCGTTGTAATGCGGCAAAAGCACTGGTCCGCCAACTGCGCCGCCAAATTGGTTCTGTTTGAGTGGAATTTTGTCAGGATTAAAGTAGTTGGCTGCGTCAAAGACATCATTGCGTATGAATTCCCAGAGATCTCCATGGATTTGGTTCGTTCCCGATTTCGTGACTACGTTAACGATTCCGCCCAGTACCTGGCCGAATTGGGCTTCGTCGTTATGCGACTGAAGTTTGAATTCCTGGATATCATCAAGCGTCGGTTGCACGGCATAGGTATCACGAATCGAGCCGTAATTGTTGATACCATCCAGCAGGAACATGTTGCTGCGGTTATTCTGGCCGTTCACAGCGGGAAAAACCACGTTTCCGATGTAATTGCCGATTCCGCCGCCGCCGCTGTTCCCGGAAGCGTTGGCCGGGCTCACGCCAGGGCCTAGCAGCAGAAGTTCCGTGAAATTGCGTCCATTCAAGGGAAGAGAATTGACCTCGGTGGTACCGATCACAGTGCCGAGTTCGGAGGTGGAGGTCTCAATGTCTACTCCTTCTGCAGCGACCTGTACCGTGCTCGTAGTAGTACCGATTTTCAGATCAAAGTTAATAGTAGCTGTCTGATTCACCGAGAGAACAAAGTCGGGCGATTTCTCGGTTGCAAACCCATCTTTAGTCACTGAAGCAACGTAGGCTCCGGGGACAATATTGACCAGAGTGTAATTTCCGGTCGAATTGCTCTGGGTCACTTGTTTGAAGTTGGTGTCGGTATTAAGAAGCGTGATCGTTGCATTTGGCACCACTGCACCCGATGCATCTCGCACCGTTCCGTTGAGAGCGGCGGCCGCGCTGCCAGCTTGCGCTGTGGCCGTGCCGGAAACACCAATGCAAATTGCCAAACCAAACGCTGCCGAAAGCAGAATTCTAAACGTTGCGCTTTTCCGAAAAATCATTGGCCCGCTCCCATGTAAAAACATTCAGACAGTAAAGAAATACAATTGATCCAACCAATTACGTTGGCAAACGCTAGCACCATCCCATTTTGCCTGTCAAGCTGTTTCGCCCAATTATGCATGGGAATAGTAAAAAGATCTCCGAATACGCTATGGAATCTGACTAAAGTCCCGCTCAGCACGGGCAAATAATTCGACGTCGACGATCAAGTTCAAACGTCCGCTGCTTGGTTGTATGGTTCAGCCAATGTCTAATGTATGTTCAACCGTTCAAATAAGACCACTACTTGTCCTAACGGGTTGCAGAATCTTTCCAACCTCCGTCAGGAGTTCAGCGTTGTAGGGTTGTTCGTGCCACTCCGCGTTTCAAACGGACTAGCTCGGGAGTGGCTGCGCTGAAGAGCGTGGTGGCTACTTCCAGGTTCTGAGTCGCAAACTGGAGCGCAAGCTGGGCAATCGATGTTCCTTGCCGGTGGCAGAATTGAGCGGCAGACTGGAATACAAGCCTGCCGTGCGCATCGGCGGGGTGCCATTTGGGCACGCTACGGTCCGTCAACAGGCCGCTTTAGAGAGGGGAACGAGTTCCAAACCCGTGTGTCATTGAGACAGTAATGATTGGGAACCAGTGCGGAGCCGGATCGAGGGAAGAGAAGATGCGATTCCACAGATCCATGGGATAAATGCCGAAACCTCCGCCGCCGAGGCGCCCTTCTTTTTTAGTTCCAGAACCGACAAGTAGCCTTCATGAAGGGACCATTCAGCATGTTTCCGATCCTGGTACCCGGCGAATCCGAACGAGCGCTCCGCCGATGGCGACGACATGGGCGGAGATTTGACGTTCTGCGAATTCTCCAGGCGCTTTTAGCTGAATCTGCTTCATGAAGTCGCTTTCTCTAGCCAATGGCGAACCCATAAGTGGTTCAGCCAAAGCAAATGGAGCCGGGCTTATAGGAGACGATGGGCATAGTCAAGTCCGACAACTATCAGCAATAGTGGGATAATATAAAAACTTCCGGAGCCACTGACGCAAGAGGTAGTAGATGCTGTACCAATGTGAGGTTAATGCAACTGGGCAATTATGCCGCTGCTTTAAACTGGGAGAATAAGAGAGGTTCAACCTATAATTGGCGAATTATGGCTAGTTCAAAGTGGGCAGATCGTCCCAAGCTACCTATGGACAAGCGCATCACGGCGAAGTTGATTTCCAACATCAAGAAGCTCATTTCGACCGGCCAGATTCTTCCTGGCGGAAAATTTCCGCCGGAGCGGGTGTTGGCGAAAGAATTCGGTGTGAACCGGGCTTCTCTCAGGCAGGCTCTGAAGGTACTTGAAATTATGGGCGTGCTCACACAACGAGTGGGTGACGGTACATATCTGAGCGCCAGCGCCGAATCCATCCTGAAAGAACCGATGGACTTTCTGGTTCTATTGGACGATTTGTCACACCATGAACTCTTTGAGACCCGCATTATTGTCGAGCCGGAGCTTGCAGCACGGGCAGCGGAGAGGGCGACGACGGAAGATCTCGTGGGTTTGAGGCACGCCATAATGGCAATGGAAAGGAGTCGTACGAATCGGGCGCGATTGGAAGCGGACATCGCATTTCACGAGTGCATTTTTCGTGCGAGTGGCAATCGAGTCTGTCATTTATTGTTTGCAGTTATACATCGCACAGTTCAAACCAGTATGGCTCAGCTGTCTGGCCGAGTGTCTGTCGAGAGGCCGTTAGCTTTTCACAAGCGAATTTATGCCGCTATTCACGCGAGGAGTACCGAGCAGGCACGGAATGCGATGCTGGAACATTTGATGGATGCACGGACGCTTTTGCCCGCAATGAACCAGAAAAAGTAGGCACGAGGGAATGCGGGCAGCGAACATAACCTGACGACTCCGGCCCTAAGACCATGGAAAACGGAAAGCGGCAGCCCTCCGGGATTCTTTTCAGTCTTTACCATCACCGGCGGAACGGCAGCGATCAGGACGAGCTTTGCAACGCGTTTCTGACTAGGCGGACGCTGCAAGTTCCGGTGGAAAGCTTGGTCCGTGGCCCCCAAGTTAAGCCGAAAGATCCGGCAATTACGCTGGAGGACGCGGATCGCGAGCACATTATCAAGACTCTGGAACAGACGCGTGGAGCAATCGGAGGACCCGACGGCGCGGCCGCGAGGTTAGGCATGAAGCGTTCGACCCTCTATTTTCGAATACGCAAGCTTGGTATCCCCACGAAAATGAGCGGCAGCAACCGATCCGCATCCCGAAGGCACGATCGTCGCCGAGGGAGCAACGGACAACCCCGCAGGCCGGATTTCGTGGTTGGGATCTCACTTCTAGTTGCCGTATTCATCTGGGGGCCTTCCTTGTGGAGGCCCTCAGTTCTCCGGCCAAGTCCCGTATACCCGTTGAAAAAGTCTCAATTTGCGGTAAACAACATCGCGCAACAACAATCCGGACATCCATCTGGTTGCCGCTGCCTTGTGGCTCTAGAAGCCTGCGGAGGAACCTTCCGCACGCGGAAAGCGCAAGAAGTGATCGGCATTCAGCCATGCCCAAGAACTCCACCCAAGGTAAATATCTCTCTCGCGATCTATCAAATACTTGGGCAGCCCACCCAAACCTTTTAAGCTGTTGAAACTACAGGTTAATCTAGCCCTGAAAAGGCTGGCGTCGGCGGTTCAACTCCGTCCCTGGCCACCACCTCCATCACATCATCACTGTCCGCAACAGGTGCAGGCCTCCTGATACCTCATAAGCGGCTCCGGATGATGTCTGCTTTGGGTTCCGGGTCAGTTGCCCGATATGATTTGCTGGCACGGCCTTGGGTTGCTCCCATCTCCTCGCAACAGCGCTTCAGTCGGAAGACGTTGCCATAGGCGAACTGCTTCAACTCGTTTACTGTCGCCGAAAGCGGCCTCAATCTGTACCGACACCTGCTGAAGGATCCGCGAACTGGATCGTATCCTGGAGGCATGTTTGCACCGAACCATGACAGGTTTTAACGCTAAATTATTTCTCAAAACTGTTCACTTTTGGACAGAGGCCGGTACGGCCACGATCTACCATGGCAACTAAATCAAGAGACGAAAACCACATCGAGGCTGTCTCTGGAAGGGGCGACAGCCGGAACTCGGTGCGCTGGCGTGGATCCCCGTCCCCAGCGTACCATTGCACACCTGAAATCACGGAGACTCACAAAATGCCAAACACAAACGAAAGACGAGAAATCACCAGGCGCGTGAATGCGAAGGAAGCAGAAACCATTCAGGAGTCCAAGGAATTAGTGGCAAAAACAAAGCGCCTTTCCGCTATTGGAAACACGAAAAACGCCACCCGTCGCAACCAGGAACTGCAGGGTCCATCTCGGGCGCGGAAGAACATGCCGTGAGGCACGGCTGACCAAGTGATTCGGGGCCAGGAATAAAAGTGGTCAAAATTGAACACTTTTGAGAGGGCTGATGGCATTATTCTGCGGACAAAGAGATGACCAAGCATCAACTTGTTGCCCGATTGACCTTGCCGTTACTGTTTTGCCTCGGTCCCTGGACTCCTGCCGGGGCGCAACCGCCGAAAAAGCCTGAATCTCATGTTGTCCTGACCACGGAAGAAGTGGTCAGCAACCTGGTGCGGAGAAACCTGGAACGCGCCCATGCCCTGCGGGCCTACCAGGGGACTCGAACCTATCGCCTGGAGTACCGTGGTTTCCCGGGTTCGCGAACCGCCGAAATGGTGGTGGATGTAGATTACAAGTCTCCGGCCACAAAAGAATTCACGGTGCGGTCTGAATCAGGCTCACAGTTGGTCATTGAGAGAGTATTCAAGAGACTGTTGCAGAGTGAAAAGGAAGCGCTGAGCGAAGAGAACCAGCGTCAGGTTGCCCTCAACAATGACAACTACAGCTTTCTGCTGTTAGGGAACGAGCCCAAGCCAGGCGGTTCTCTTTATATTCTTTCCGTAGAACCCCGAACTAAGAATAAGCTCCTGTTTCGGGGGAAAATCTGGGTTGACGCGGACGACTTCGCGGTGGTGCGAATGCAAGGAGAACCTGCCAAAAATCCTTCCTTTTGGATAAAAGACACCGAAATAGAACAGGTCTATTCCCGAGTGGGCGATTTCTGGTTGCCCGTGTCTAACCGAAGCAACAGCGCGATTCGCCTGGGGGGCCACGCCGTTCTCACGATTGACTATCGGGACTACCGAATTACCTCCGCCAGCTCGCCACGCCCACAAAACGAGAGCGTCGCTGGGAACCGGTAGGTTTCCTGACTGGCAAATATCCCGGAGGATGTTTTCTTCCACGCCAGAAAAGTTTAGGCTGTAGGGGAGGAGCATCAGCCCCGATGCCGTCATGCAGACCGTATTTCAAATCCCGGGAGAACATCGATGGCTGCCGCAACTGAAGTCCTGACGCCCCTTTCGCCGGAAGAGCTGAGAAAGATGGATGCTTACTGGCGGGCCTGCAATTACCTTTCGGCGGGCATGATCTATCTTCGTGCGAACCCCCTTCTGCGCGAACCGCTGGAGCCGGAGCACATCAAGAACCGGCTGCTTGGCCATTGGGGTTCCGATCCGGGCCAGTCGATGGTTTGGGTTCACCTCAATCGTCTCATCAAGAAGTACGACCTGAATGTGATCTACATTTCCGGCCCCGGTCATGGTGCGCCGGCCACTCTGTCTAACTGCTATCTCGAAGGCCATTATTCCGAGATTTATCCGGACAAGAGCCGAGACGAAGCCGGTATGCTTAAGTTTTTCCGGCAGTTTTCGTTTCCCGGGGGGATCGGTTCGCACTGCACGCCGGAGACACCGGGTTCGATTCATGAAGGCGGCGAACTGGGATACTCGCTCTCGCACGGGTACGGGGCTGCGTTCGACAATCCTGATCTGATCGTCACGGTGATGGTCGGCGATGGCGAAGCCGAAACTGGACCGCTGGCAACCTCGTGGCATTCGAACAAATTCCTGAATCCAATTCGCGACGGGGCTGTTCTGCCGGTGCTGCACCTGAACGGCTATAAGATTGCCAATCCTACGGTTCTGGCGCGTATCCCGCATGAAGAATTGGAAGCGTTGCTGGTGGGATACGGACACAAACCGTACTTCGTGGAAGGCAACGACCCGGCTGTGATGCATCAGAAATTAGCGGCCACTATGGAGCAATGCGTCCTGGAGATTCGTGCGATCCAGCAGCATGCCCGCTCTACAGGCGACACGACACGCCCGCGCTGGCCCATGATCGTTCTTCGTTCCCCGAAAGGATGGACGGGGCCGAAAGAAGTAGACGGCCACAAAGTCGAGGATTTTTGGCGGGCTCACCAGGTTCCCGTGCTGGACCCGGTTACGAATAAGCGCAGTCTGAAAATTGTCGAAGACTGGCTGCGCAGTTACAAGCCTGAAGAACTCTTTGACGCCAACGGAACCCTTATTTCCGAACTGCAACAGCTCGCACCCTCGGGCACGCGTCGCATTTCGGCGAACCCGCATGCCAATGGTGGTTTGCTGCGCAAGGAACTGGAGCTGCCTGATTTCCGCGACTACGCGTGCAAGGTGAAAGCCCCGGGCGCGATGTACGCACCACCGACGGATATTCTGGCCCACTTTCTCGCCGAGGTGATGCGCCGCAACATGAAGTCTTTCCGAGTTTTCGGCCCGGATGAGACCGCGTCAAACCGGCTCACGGCGATCTATGCGGCTTCGAAGAAAACATGGCTTGCCGAGTACAAACCGGAAGATGCCGATGGTGGCGAGCTCGATGTTGCGGGGCGCGTCATGGAAATGCTCAGCGAGCACACCCTCGAGGGCTGGTTTGAAGGCTACGTTCTAACCGGTCGCCACGGTTTTTTCTCAACTTATGAAGCTTTCGTCCACGTGATCGATTCCATGTTCAACCAGCACGCAAAATGGCTGGAGAAATCGAAGAAAGAACTGGACTGGCGCGCGCCGGTGCCATCGATCAACATCCTTATTACGTCGCTGGTATGGCGGCAGGACCACAACGGCTTTACCCATCAGGATCCCGGATTTCTGGACGTGGTCACCAACAAGAGTCCCGACGTGGTCCGCATTTATCTCCCACCCGATGCGAACTGCCTGCTCAGCGTGGCGGACCACTGCCTGCGCTCCCGCGACTACGTCAACGTAATTGTCGCCGACAAGCAGGACCATCTTCAGTATCTGACCATGGAAGAGGCCGTAACTCATTGCACCAAGGGCATCGGAATTTGGGATTGGGTTTCCACGGACGATGGCGAGGAGCCAGATGTGGTGATGGCTTGTGCCGGCGACATTGCGACTATGGAGGCAGTAGCTGCGGTAGCGATCTTGAAAGAGCGTTTCCCCGATTTGAAGATTCGCTTCGTCAATGTCGTCGATCTTTTCCGCCTCATGCCGGAATCCGAGCATCCGCACGGGCTTTCCGACCGCGATTTCGATTCGCTGTTTACCACGAACAAGCCAGTAATCTTTAACTTCCACTCCTATGCCGCGCTCATCCACAAGCTCAGCTACCGTCGCAAGAACCATGACAACATTCATGTGCGCGGATACAAGGAAAAAGGCAACATCAACACGCCGCTCGAACTCGCCATTCTCAATCAGGTGGACCGCTTTAATCTGGCCATTGACGTTATTGACCGCGTTCCGCGGCTGCATCCAAAAGGAGCGCACGTCAAAGAATGGCTAAAGGACCAAATCATCGACAGCATCAATTACGCTCACGCCGAAGGCATCGATAAGGAAGAGATTCGCAACTGGAAATGGCCGGGATAGGAATGGCGGAAAGGCTGGCTGAAAAACATTCAATTCTTGTACTCAACAGCGGGTCCTCTTCACTCAAGTTTGGCATTTATCGCCGCGGCGTGACGGATGAAGAGCCGTTGCTGAGCGGAAGCGCCGATGGCATTGGTCGTAGCAACGCCACGTTCACCATTAGTTCTCCTGACGGCAAACTGCTGGTGCAGCGCGAGGGTATGGTCGAGTCCCAGAGCGATGCTCTCAATGCTCTAGCAGCAGCGATTCGCGAGCATCTTCAATCTGCGCCAGTGGCCGTGGGCCATCGGGTCGTGCACGGAGGCCCGAATCTCCGCACTCATCAACTCATAACCCCGAGGCTGATGGACGAATTGCGGGCTGCCGTGCACTTCGCGCCGCTGCACATTCCGCAAGCGCTCTCACTCATTGCTTCGGCGCAGTCGATCTTTCCTTCGGCGGCGCAATACGCTTGCTTCGATGATGCGTTTCATCGCACCATGCCCGAGGTAGCATCGCATCTGCCGCTGCCGCAGCGCTATTTCGATGCGGGGATTCGACGCTACGGGTTTCACGGTTTGTCCTACGAGTCGCTGGTGCATCACTTTGGAGCGAAGCTCCCCGAGCGAGCGATCTTCGCGCACCTCGGGAACGGAGCAAGCCTCTGCGCTCTTCGCCACGGAAAATCGATTGACACCACCATGGGCCTCACTCCCACCGGCGGCATTCCCATGGGTACGCGCTCTGGCGATCTTGATCCTGGGATACTTATCTATCTCATGAGAAATGAAAAGCTCGGCGCCGATGAACTGGAAGATTTGCTCAACCATCAGAGTGGACTCTTCGCCTTGTCATCCGGGGAAAGCGATGTGAAGGCGCTGCAAGAAAGAGCCCGATCTGGCGATCCAAAGGCCAGTCTTGCTCTGGACGTTTTTGCTGTTTCGGTGCGCAAGGCGATCGGTGCCTACACTGCTCTGCTCGGCGGCGTGGACCTTCTGGTTTTCACCGGTGGTATCGGAGAGCACAGCGATTACGTTCGCTCCGTCGCTACGCTTGGTCTCGAAGCGATTGGCTTCACGGCAGGCAAAATTCAGGTTGTTCCGGCGCAGGAAGCGCAACAGATTGCGCGCCATTGTCGTACCATGATGGCGGACCAGGGATGAAAACACGGGCGATTTTTGCACTACTGGCATTCTCGATAGGTTCCGCCATCGCAGCCAATGTATTTGCGGAAGAAGTAAAAGCCCCGGCAAAGACAGATGCGACGCAATCTCAGCAGGACTGGCCTGTGTATGGCGGCACGGCAGAGAACAATCACTATTCGAGTCTCAAGCAAATCAATCGGAATAATGTAAGGCAGCTGGCCATTGCCTGGAGTTTCGATACTCAGGAACCGGGCGGCCTACAGACCAGCCCGATTGTTGTGGACGGCGTGCTCTACGGGCTGACGCCGACGCAGAAAGTGTTCGCGCTCAACGCCGCCACCGGCAAACTTTTGTGGAAGTTTGATTCCGGTGTGCAGGGAACTCAACCGGATCGGGGCCTCGCCTACTGGGGTAGCGGCGGCGACAAACGCATCCTGGTCGGGGTGATGAATTTTGTGTACGCGCTGGATGCCGTGACCGGCGCCCCAATCCCGAGCTTCGGAGAGCAAGGACGAATCGATCTGCGAGAGAATCTGGGCCGCAGTCCAGCGGCCGCGCAGTCTATTTATATGACGAGCCCGGGAGTCGTCTACAAAGATCTGCTGATTGTCGGTGGCCGCAACCCCGAAACTCTTCCCGCGCCTCCGGGCGACGTTCGCGCCTACGATGTACGGACCGGGAAACTTCGCTGGTCGTTCCATACCATTCCGCGTCCCGGCGAATCTGGGTATGACACATGGCCGAAAGATGCATGGACATACAGCGGCGCCGCCAATAACTGGGCCGGGATGACGGTCGATGGGAAGCGCGGCATCGTCTATGTGCCCACTGGGTCTGCGGCCATGGATTTTTATGGCGCCAATCGCATTGGTGACGACCTCTTCGCTAATTGCCTGATTGCTCTGAATGCGAAGACGGGCGAGAGAATCTGGCATTTTCAGGGGGTGAAGCACGATCTCTGGGACCGCGATTTCCCTTCGCCGCCGCTTCTGCTGACGGTGAGGCGTGAAGGAAAAGATGTGGATGCGGTAGCCCAGACGACTAAGCAAGGATTTGTTTATCTCTTCGATAGGCAGAACGGAAAGCCGCTCTTTCCCATCGCATACCGGAAATATCCGCCGAGTGATGTGCCGGGAGAAGTTGCGGCGACGGTGCAGCCACTGCCCACCAAGCCAGAGCCTTTTGCACGCCAGCGGCTCACTGAAGATCTCCTGACCAATCGGACTCCGGAAGTCCATCAGTGGGCGCTCGAACACTTCCGGAAGTTCCGCAGCGACGGCCAGTTCGTACCTTTCAGCGCGGGAAAAGATACGGTGGTTTTCCCCGGCTATGATGGCGGCGCGGAGTGGGGCGGCCCGGCCGCCGATCCCGAAACCGGAATTTTGTACGTGAATGCCAATGATGTCGCATGGACCGGGGCGCTGGCCGAGGACACTGCCGGAGCCGCGAGCGGAGGGGGAATCTATTTGACTCAATGCGCCGTCTGTCATCAGGACAATCGGATGGGATCACCACCGACGTTCCCATCGCTTGTGGGTGTGGGAGGCCGTCTCACTGCGCCACAGATGGCCAGCGTCATTCACCAAGGCAAGGGGAGGATGCCCGGCTTTCCTAATCTGAACGATGATCAACTGAACGCACTGATCGGATTTCTTGCCAGCGGTGAGAGTAAAGAGTTGCAGAGTTCGCAGCCCCCGCCACCGGGCATGAGGTATCGTTTTACGGGATACAACAAGTTTCTGGATCCAGACGGGTATCCAGCGGTCGCGCCTCCGTGGGGAACGTTGAGCGCCATCGACCTCAATACAGGTGAGTATGTCTGGAGGATTCCGCTGGGCGAGTATCCGGAACTTGCCGCAAAAGGCATGAAAAACACGGGCACCGAGAATTATGGCGGGCCGATTGTGACGGCCGGGGGTCTTGTGTTCATTGGCGCCACAAATTTCGACAAGAAATTCCGGGCGTTCGACAAGGCCAGCGGGGAGTCGTTATGGGAAGCCCCGCTGCCGTTCTCCGGCAATGCTACTCCCGCCACCTATGAGGTTGATGGCCGCCAGTTTATCGTAATCGCCGCGGGAGGCGGAAAGGACCCCAAGTCCCCGTCCGGGGGCGTTTATGTGGCGTTTGCCCTTCCCCGATAGGCGTCGTAAGTACAATCCAGCGATAAGAACAAACTCAAGGCTCGGTTTCTGCATCTTTGATGCGGACAATTGTCCTTGAACTTATATACTTGGGTGGTCTGGGGCTCCGACTAAGAGAATCCCCCGAAGCTGGACGATCGGTGAAACCGTGGAGGAAAAAATCAATGCCGGAGGCGCATGGCAGCAAAGGCTCTCCGCACTCCGCAATGTTCCACCAGTTTTGGGGATCGTGTGGCAGTCCGGGCGGGCCGTCGTCGCATCTGGGCTGATTCTAAGGCTGTTCTCCGCGTTGTTGCCAGTGGCGCTGCTGGCCATCACCAGATTGATTATTGACGGCATTGTTCATGCAGCGACGCTGCACCAGCCTGTGCCTCACCGTTTCTGGTGGCTGGTTGCGGGGGAATTCACACTTGCCATCCTGGGCAGTGTTCTGTCTCGTACTGTCGACTATCTGGATTCGTTGCTCGCCGACAACTACACCCGCCACGTCAGCATTCAGGTGATGAAGCACGCGGCCGAATTGGACCTTCAGACCTATGAAGATCCCGTGTTCTACGACCGCTTGGAGCGTGCCAGGGTGCAGGCCACCGACCGGTTGGGGATGATCCAGTCAATTGGAAGACTGGTGCAGCAATTCATTACCACCATTTCTTTGTCGGTTTCCATCATGTTTTTTTCGCCATGGCTCATGCTCCTGTTGATCGCAGGGGTTATCCCGGCGTTCTTAGGCGAGAGCCATTTTGCTTTTCTCGGATACGCCAAGAACTTCCGCCAAACCCCGATTCGGCGCCAGTTGGATTATCTGGGGGTGCTCGGAGGCAGCAGGGAAGCGGCCAAGGAATTGAAGCTTTTTGGGCTGAGCAAGTTTCTGGTGGAACGGTTCACCCGCTTATCCAACAGGATATATAGAGAAAATGTTTCGCTCGCCCGCAAGCGACTGCTCGCCGGCTCGTTATTGTCGGTCATCGGCATGATGGGCTATTACTCGGCCTACGTATTCGTTATTTGGCGCACGATTGCGGGGGCCCTCACGATTGGCACGTTGACGTTCTTGTCTGGAGCCATCCTGCAGGCGAGCACCAACATCCAACAGATGTTTTCCACACTCTCCGGCATCGCCGACCAGGCGCTGTTTCTGACCGATCTGCTGGCATTCTTTGGAATGCAGCCTACGATCCGGTCCAAGCCGCATGCCATTCCCGCGCCGAGGCCGATGGTCAGAGGATTCGAGTTTCGCGAGGTTTCATTTTTCTACCCTGGAAGTTCCCGGCTGGTCCTGAACCGGCTCAATTTCCATCTCCATCCCCAGGAGCGAGTAGCGTTGATTGGAGAAAACGGGCAGGGCAAAACCACGATTGTGAAGCTGATCACCCGGCTCTACGATCCCACCGAGGGGCAAGTCTTACTGGACGGCATCGACCTCCGCGAATATTCCCTGGAAGATTTGTATCGTGAAATCGGGGTCATCTTCCAGGACTTCATGCGCTATGAGATGACTGCCGGCGAGAATATCGCCGTCGGTAAGATTGAGGCGATCGACGATTCGGAGCGCCTTCAGGCCGCGGCACATAAGAGTCTTGCGGATGAAGTCGTCGGACGCCTGCCGTTGAAGTATGGCCAGATGCTGGGGCGGCGTTTCGATGGCGGTTTGGATCTCTCCGGCGGCGAGTGGCAGAAAGTTGCCCTGGCGCGGGCCTATCTTCGCGACGCGCAGCTTCTGGTTCTCGATGAGCCCACTGCTGCGCTCGACGCGCGCAGCGAGTTCGAGGTTTTCAAGCGCTTCGCGGAACTCACTCGAGGCAAGATGGCGCTTTTTATTTCGCACCGGTTCTCCACCGTTCGCATGGCGGATCGCATCGTAGTGCTCGAAAACGGCAGTATCACGGAAGACGGAAGTCACGAGCAATTAACCAAGCTTGGCGGCCGCTATGCGGAAATGTTCGAAATGCAAGCCGCCAGTTATCGTTAAATTCATGGAAATGCTGCCCAACACGGACATGGCCCGCGACCAAGCCGAACGCAGGCCCGACGGGCCGCTGGATGTGGCCTCGAATGAGCAAGCTTTGCGTTCGAACGCGACCCAATTGGCCCACAAACTCGGCTGGCAGCCTAGTGTGAAATCGTCCCCTTATTTTGCCGAGCGGGTGCGCATTGTTTCCAAAGCGCTGAAGCCGGTACTGTCAAAGCTCCATGGACCGGCCCCCAAAACACCCGTCTCCGCCGATTTTCATTGGTTGCATGAGAACGTCAATCTGCTCTACACAGAATTGCAGGGGATTTCGATTGCATTAAAGCCGTTGCACAAGAGTCCGCATGTGCGAACTCCCAGCGGCGTGATCATTCCTCGAATTGCCGCCATTGCTGATGGGTTCTTGACTGCAACTGAACGTCAGTTCAATGAAACAGCTTTTACCAGCTATGTCGATGCATATCAGGAAAGCACTGTCCTTAAAATCGGAGAGCTTTGGGCCTTGGTCCCCGCCCTCAAACTGGTCTTGCTGGATCAGATCGCGATACGAGGAGCCCGAATCCTTGAGGACAAGGAAGGATTGTATGGGGTTGCTGCCTGCGTGCGCAGCCTACGTGATATTGGCCAGACTTCCTGGAAAGACCTGCTGGAGCCGCTGATCGCTGTGGATCGGGTGCTTCGCGAAGACCCGGCGGGTGCGTATCCCAGCATGGATTTCGATTCCCGTGATTTATATCGAAGCAAGCTTGCCAGGATCGCAGAAAATTCCGATTTCAGTGAGATAGAGGTTGCTCGCGAAGCGCTGGCGCTGGCGCGGGCTGCCCAAAAGTTGACGGATGGCAATCCGCGGGTGACGGTACGACGCTCCCACATTGGCTACTATCTGGTAGCTGAGGGAAGGGGTCTTCTACAGCAGCGAGTAGCTTACCGGGCCCCGCTCGGCCAGCGGATGCAGTCTTACCTGCGAAAGCATCCTGACGAATTCTACCTGCCCGCGATTGTGGCACTCACGTTCGCCATTATGTCGGCCATCGTACTGAAGCTGATTGGCGCTTACAGCTCACCAGCACTAATTCTGCTTTCCATCTTGGCGCTGCTGCTGCCTTGCTCACAGAGCGCAGTTCAACTTATCAATCATTTGGTGACCTCCTTACTGACGCCGGAGATTCTTCCAAAGTTTGATTTGTCGGAGGGGATCCCCGAGGACTGCGTGACGCTGGTTGCTGTCCCGACGCTGCTTCTGAACGAAAAACAGGTCCGCCGGCTGGTGGAGGACCTGGAGGTCAGGTTTCTCGGCAATCACGACCGCAACATGCACTTTGCCCTGGTGAGCGACTTGCCGGATGCTCCGGAGCAGACGCGCGAGGACGATCCCCTAATTAATTTCTGTTCGGACTTGATCGGCAAATTGAATGAGAAATATGCCGGCCGCGAGATGGGTTCATTTTTCCTGGTCCATCGCCACCGCGTGTATAACCCCCGCGAGAAAGTGTGGATGGGTTGGGAACGAAAGCGCGGCAAACTTCTCGACCTGAATAAACTTCTGCGCAATGAATACGACAGTTTCCCGGTCAAAATCGGCGATCTCTCGATACTTCCGCGCGTGCGCTTTGTGATCACGCTCGACTCGGATACAGAATTACCGCGGGGATCAGCCCACCGCATGGTTGGAGCTCTGGCGCACCCGTTGAATCAGGCGATCATTGATCCCGAAAAAAATATTGTGGTGGCCGGCTACGGGATTCTGCAACCACGCGTCGGCATCAGCGTCCAGAGTGCCGCGCGGTCTCGATTGGCGAAAATCTATTCCGGACAAACCGGGTTCGACATCTACACCCGCGCCGTTTCCGATGTTTATCAGGACCTGTATCGAGAAGGCAGTTTTGCCGGCAAGGGAATTTATGAAGTCGACACGCTGCATCAGGTGCTGGACCGCCGCTTCCCTCGGAACGCCTTGCTCAGTCATGATCTGATCGAGGGTGCATACGCGCGCGCCGCCCTGGCGAGTGACATCGAAATTATTGAAGACTATCCCTCGCATTACAGCGCACACAATCGACGCAAGCACCGTTGGCTGCGTGGAGACTGGCAAATTGGGGAATGGCTGAGATCGCGCGTACCGGGCGAAGCGGGAGGCATGGGCCCCAACCCGATCTCAATTATTTCCCAATGGAAAATATTGGACAACTTGCGCCGCAGCCTGGTGGAACCTGCGACGTTCCTTCTGCTGGTGCTGGGTTGGCTGGTACTGCCGGGGACGCCTTTATTTTGGACGCTTGCCACCATCGCGATACTGCTTGTCCCGGCATGGTTCCGTTACCTGTTTGATCTGGTTCGAGCCATCGTCGAGGACAAGATGGCGATCGCACGCGACGCCATGAGCGTGCTCCTCGCAACCCATGTCAGCGTTTTTCTGGCATTGACTTTTCTCGCTAATCAAATGCTGCTTTCTCTCGACGCAGTAGCCCGCGCGCTGATCCGCCGCATGGTGACGCGTGAACGGCTTTTGGAATGGGAGACCGCGGCCGAGGTTGAGATGGGGACGGCAGGGCGAACCGCCCTGGATGTCTATCTCGACTGGACGCCTATACTGGCAATTGCGATCGGAAGTTTAGTATTCCTGGTCCGTCGCAGCGCTTTCCCGGTTGCTCTACCGATGTTGCTGTTATGGGCCGGCAGCAAACCGCTCTCGCTCTGGCTGAATCGACCTCCGCGTGCGCCAAACAACGAGGTGTCGGAAGCGGACAGGGCCTTCCTGCGCCGATCTGCCCTTCGCACCTGGCGGTATTTCGCGGAGTTCAGCACCAAAGAACACAACTGGCTGATTCCGGACAACGTTCAGGAAAAGCCACCCGCCGTCGCCGCCAGAATGTCGCCGACGAACCTTGGTCTTCTGCTCAATGTCCGGCAAGTGGCTTGCGAGTTCGGATATTTGACCATCCCCGAATTGGCGGAAGAAACGCTGCGCACTCTGGCAACCGTCTCCACGCTCCGCCGTTATCGCGGGCACCTTCTCAACTGGTATGACACGCGGACACTCGAGCCGTTGAGGCCGTTGTTTGTTTCTTCCGTGGACAGTGGGAACCTGGCTGCTTCGCTCTGGACGCTTCAGCAGGGATGTTTGGAGCGACTACATCAACCCGTGCTGCAATCCCGTCTGGCGGACGGACTGCTCGATCATCTTCGCATCCTGCACGACATGCAATTGTTCCCACGAAAGGCGTTTACAGTTTTTCAGCGACACATCCATAGAAGTGACTGGCTGCAATATCTCCAGCGGTTACCGGATACGACTTTCGAAGAGGCAACACCCGGCCGTCGCGCAGCGAAGCACGCCGCGGATGGTCAGTGGTTTAAAGAACAAGCGCGCATTCGACTCGAGAATCTGAAGCAAACTGTGCGCCTGCACAGTCCCTGGCTGCTTCCCGAGTTTGTGCCGCTACAGGGTGATCCTGCTCTGGACCTGAAGGCTGCATGGGACAGCATTGCGCTGGAACGAGTGCCAGATTTTATCGACAAACTCACGGGACGCCTCGATTCGGCGATCCGCACTGGTGGCTCGGAAGAGCAGCAGTCCCTGAGGCGGCGCTTGCATGATCTGCTGCCTGAAGCGCGTTCGCACGCAGAGGGTCTCATGCAAGACCTGCGGACCATAGCTGCACGGGCCGGCACACTGGCGAATGAAATGGATTTCGCGTTCCTGCTGAATACCCGGCGCAAACTATTGTCGACCGGATTCGATACCGAATCCCAAAAACTCCACCCTGCGTGTTACGACCTGCTCGCATCTGAGGCGCGCATTGCTGTGTTTGTGGCCATCGCCAAGGATGACATTCCCCAGGAGAGCTGGTTCCATCTGGGCCGGGGGCACACGGTTGACCATGGGCGACCGGTGCTGATCTCGTGGACGGGAACCATGTTCGAGTACCTGATGCCCGCGTTGTGGATGCAAGCCTATCCGGACACGCTACTGGAGCGCTCGCGGGCCGCGTCGGTTCGTGCCCAGAGGGCGCATGTGGCGGGTCGGCGGATTCCGTGGGGAATTTCCGAGTCGGCCTATTTCAAAATGGATGACGCGGGAAATTACCAGTATTTCGCCTTTGGTCTCCCGCAGTTGGCTTTGAGCAAGACTGAAATGGAGTCACTGGTCATTTCTCCGTACTCGACATTTCTTGCCTTGGACGTGGATCCCTCGGAAGCCCTCAAGAATCTGCGAAAAATGAGCAATATGGGTTGGGTGGGGACGTATGGATACTACGAAGCGGCGGACTATACCATCTCACGCAATCGCTCCTGGCATCGCCGTTATGAATTGGTGCCTGCCTGGATGGCCCACCACCAGGGCATGAGCCTGCTGGCGATGGCTAATTTTCTGCATCACGGAGTCGTGCAGGGATGGTTCCACAACGAACCACGAGTGCAGGCCACTGAACTCTTGTTACATGAAAAGCCAGTTGCCTACGTTCGCTTGCCTCGAGAAGGATATGGAACGGCAACTGCCTGATTAAACCTTCTGCGGCGCAGAGGGTTGATAGGCCTCAAACCCGGCGCGTTGCATGCCGCGCTTGGCCTCCAGATTTTTCATGAAGGTTTCCCAAACGAATCCAGAGCGGGCATTCTCAGCCATCACCAGGCTGATTCCCGTATCGATTCCGATTACGTCGCTGTCATACCAGTTTTTGAGCGGGTTGAATGCATTCACGAACCCATAGCGGCTCCAGGCACTCCCATAACGATTCTTGACGTTACGCAATACCCGCATGACCGCCTGCGGCAAGAACGGCAACGAACCCGCCGCTGCACTTGGGGCCACAGTTCCATCAATCGGCCCGGATGCGGGTGGACCTCCCCAGACCACGTAACCTTGTTGCGAATCGGAAGCTGTGATGCCCCACAGGTCGTCGCTGTAGTCCGGAAACTGCCGCGCCAGTTCCAGGCAAAAACGTCGATGGACGTCGGTCGCAATGACCGAATTCTGGAAATAGTCGGCAAACTTGTCGCGTTTGCCCCGAAAGTCAAACCAGGCCTGTGAGTATTGGTGAACGAATAACGGCGCAAACGAACCGATGTAGCGCAGGCCGTCGTATTCAAAAATCGTCCGCTTCCATGCATTCCAGGCCTCCACCTTCAGCGGATGCGTCGTGGACCCCAGTCCCAACAGATACATCATCATCAGTTCAGAGTAATAATCCCATCGATTCGGCAGGAACCCCATTTCAGGCAACCAGCCGTGCGGCAGAAGAGATGTGTCTTCGGAAAGCCAGGTCCAGTCCACCCGATTGAATATTTCGTATGCCAGCAGAGTGATTTCGGAATGCTCCTCAAAGTATTGCCGGCAAGTGAGAATTCCGCAGAGCAGGATGGCGGTGTCAACCGAAGATACTTCCGAGTCCCACACTCTTTCCCCGGTATTGATGTCGGCCCAGTGATAGAAAAATCCGCGATGAGTGGGCAGCTTTTTCCACAAGAAGCGCAGCGTTGCGAGGGCGCGGGCGTTCGCGTCCGTATAGGAAACATAGCCGCGTTGCTGCCCGATGCAAAGGGCCGTGAGTCCGAAGCCAGTCGCAGCAATGCTGGCAACGGTGCGATTGTCCTGGGTGTGCGCATTGGCGCGATCTTTCACCAAACCGGTTTGCGGATTGCCTTGTTCCCAGAAGTAAAGGAAGTTTGCCTTCTCCAGTTCTTCCAGGAACTGGTCATCCTCAGGCGAAAGGCTGCTGGGGACGGGTGCCGGCGCAGGCTGTTTATGTGGTTCCTCGGCGGCGGACAACAACGGCAGGATGCCGGTCCCGGCAAAAGGCATCAGGATGCCCATGCCCGCAACCTGTTTCAGCAAGTCCCGGCGGGAATGCGATTTTGAACTAATGATTTTCTTGTCCACTTAGATAATCTAGAACTATCTTCATGCTGCGTGAAGTCCCCAGCAAGCGTCGTCACATATTAGAGTAGGATGCAGGTTCGGGTGGAAACGCATGACGAGCAGACGGAAAACGGTGTCCTGGCTTGTGGTCATTGCCTCTCTTGGGGTCGCGCTGACCGTGGCCTTGATTGCCCTTTCCAGATCGTTACGTCCGATCACTCTACAGGGCGCGGTGGTAACGCAGGACTCCGATCCCGACAAGCAACTGCCGATCACTGACGTTTCCGTCTCCGTCACCGCTGGCAACGCCACGGTGGGCGAAGGAAAATCCGATGCTTCGGGCTTTTTTAAGCTGAGTCTGAGCAAGGGCGCCCGGCTGGGCCAATTGATCACGCTGCGATTCCAGCATCCGAACTACGAACCTCTCGTCCTGCCCGTGGATAAGGCCGCCAAATTGTATATCGCGCACCTGGTTCCAATTCGCCGACAAATGCCTGCGGAGGCGTCTCATCCAGAAATCCTGGTGGCAAACGTACGAGTGCGATATTCGGTGAAGAGCACCAGCGCAGGGGACGTGGGCAGCGGGGTGAAGACCTTCCGAGTGGTCAATACCGGCAACCTGCCTTGCAGCGGGCATCCACCCTGCTCGCCGGACGGGAAATGGAAAGCTGCTACCGGCTCTGCCTCGCTTGAGGCGGGAGAAGGAAATGAATTCCGCAACGCCCGGGTTTCCTGCATTGCGGGGCCGTGTCCGTTCACCAAGATCGACTCCGACGAATTTTCTCAAGGGGGTCGGCAGATCAGCGTGTCGGTCCGGAATTGGTCCGACACTACAACGTTCCTATTGGAAGCCGAAGTTGTCCATCCCATGGTGAGCGACACGGTCCGCGAGTCCTACCCGGTCATCTTTGGCCCGGCGTTGAATTTCAGTTTGCCCGCCACCGCGGAGGGTCCGAGCATCGAAGCGGAAATCAATGGAGAGACCATTATTTTCCCACTGGGCCCGGACCTTTTCCTGAGCTGGGCAACCTGCAACGTGCGAGGGAATGGAGACCAAACCAAGGCCTATCGGTGCGAGCTCAAACCTGGATATCGTTTCCGCTGATAACGCGCGATGATCGATGAAGCGTTCAGGTTGGTATCGTTTTCAATTCTCATTCTGACAATCGCGTATCCTCTTTCAGAAACCGCATGATTCCTGCTGCTGGATAAAATCTACACATCCAATTAAGCCTGCTTCATTCACACCAAACGACTTAGCGTTGTGGCAATGAAGTTGCTTTTAAGTTCTGGCGTATTCACGCAAAACTGAGAAGTCTCCCAAGGGTCGCTTTAAGTGCTCAATATTGCACAGACTCCTCAGGATACGTGTCTGTATGGTTGAACCCTCCTTACCCAGTGAAGACGAGGATGCGAGTTGATTCGCAGAAAACAATCCACAGAGGAGATACGAATGAATAATCCAAGCATTGCAGTTCCGCTGAGTCCGGGCATCATCAAGCGCGCGCAGGAAGGCGATTCGAACGCATTTGCCGATTTGTTCCATGCCCACAAAGCGCGTATTTACTCACTGTGCCTTCGCATGACTAACAATATTGCAGAAGCCGAAGACCTCACCCAGGACGCGTTCCTACAGGTGTTCCGGAAGTTGTCCACGTTTCGCGGCGACTCGGCGCTGTCCACGTGGCTGCATCGCATTGCCGTCAATACCGTTCTCATGCATTTTCGCAAGAGAGTGCTGCATCAGGTTTCGCTGGACGAAAAATCGGAAGACGGCAAGACGCTGCGCCGTGAATTTGGCGGCAAAGACCATCGTCTTTCCGGCACTCTCGATCGTATGGCACTGATCCGCGCGCTCAACGAGCTTCCGGCGGGCTATCGAGCGATTTTCCTGCTGCATGAAGTGCATGGCTATGAGCACCAGGAAATCGCCAAATTGCTGGATTGCTCAGTGGGGAATTCGAAATCGCAACTGCACAAAGCGAAACTTCGCATCCGGCAGATCCTGGGCCGCGAGAAAGAATCCGTGGAAATCGCTCAAACGCGCGGCCGGAAGAATCCAACAGAAACCGAGGAACGCGACCAACCAGTTCCGTTTGCTACTGCATTGCCACAATTCGCGGGAGGTTAATACATAAGAGGGCCGCAGGGCGACGCCGGCGGGTATAGAATTATCCTTCCCGGCGGGTGATTGATAAAGGCAAGATCGAATTCATGCTCACGTTGAGCTAGAAGGAGAGGTTACATATGAGATCCGCAAGCAAGTCCATAACGAAATATCTCCTGGCGTTCGGAACCGTGATGCTGGTGCTGGCAAGCATAAGCGCCGCAGCCGACGACAAAGACCAATCCGACATCAGCAAGCGTATTGAAGCTTCAGCCGATGTGCTCAATGAAATTATGGCGACGCCCGACAAAGCGATTCCCGACAAGGTGATGAGCGATGCCAAATGCATTGCTGTCGTGCCATCGATGCTCAAGTTTGCGATTGGCTTCGGCGGCAACCACGGAAAAGGCGTGGCGACCTGCAAAACGGCCAATGGCTGGAGCGCGCCGGCACCGATCACCATTGCGGGCGGAAGCTGGGGTTTGCAACTCGGTGGGCAGGCCGTGGACCTGGTCATGGTGGTCATGAATGATCAAGGAATGCAGCACCTGCTGGCCAGCAAGTTCAAGCTCGGCGGCGAGGCATCGGCCGCAGCCGGGCCGGTGGGGCGCGACGCAGCCGCCGACACCGACTGGAAAATGCGGGCCGAGGTTTTGACCTACTCCCGCGCTCGCGGAATATTTGCCGGCATCGACTTGAGCGGATCGGCGATCACGCAGGACAAAGATGAAACTCGCGTTCTGTATGGCAAGATGATTCCCTTTGCCGACATTCTCAATGGTCAAGCCGCCGTTCCGGACGGCAGCGAACCATTTCTCTCAGCGGTTAGAAAATATACTCACCAGGCAAACGAACAAGGGAAGGCGGCGGAGCCTTCATCGGACAAAGCCGTCGCCGTCGACGGCAGCGCGAGCCCCAAGTAACTCAATTCCGCAACCAAGGGAACGGCTGGGCTGGGGCTTGGCCGTTTTCCGCGCGAAACGTGGAATGGCATTTTTCACTGCCAGATCGCACTGCGAAACTTCTTTAGAGTTGGCCAACCGGAATTCACAACCCACCTAGGAGGCAATCCATGAAACGAGTATTGATTTCCACTTTGATTCTCGCATTACTCTCCAGCAGTCTGCTTGCCTTTGCGCAGGATGATGCTCAAACCCGGGACCTCGGGTCCAAGGGAGTGCAACGGATTATCAAGGAAGTACACCATGAACTGGTGCTGCTCCCATATTACGGAGTCTTCGATAACCTGGCTTACAAGGTCGATCCTGACGGAACCGTCACTTTGCTCGGACAGGTGACTCGGCCCACCTTAAAGTCGGACGCGGAAGCGGCCGTAAAGCACATTGAAGGTGTGGAGAAAGTCGTAAATCAGATCGAGGTCTTGCCGCTCTCGCCGAATGACGATCGTATTCGCCGGGCGACGTATCGAACCATTTACGGCAATGACGCATTGAGCCAATATGCACTGCAAGCCGTGCCTCCGATTCACATCATCGTGAAGAACGGGAACGTATCGCTGGAAGGCGCGGTGGGCAGTCAGCTGGACAAGACGCTTGCCGGGACTCGAGCCAACACGGTCTCGGGAGTGTTTTCTGTGACCAACGATCTGGTGGTCGACAACGGCAAGTGAGCCCGTAAGAAGACCGCGAATTGCGGCAAGGGGTGCATCCGTCCCTATAACTGTGTCTGACGCTTTACACCAACCCGGTATGCAAACGAGGTATGAGCCGGTGTAATACCTTCCCGGCTCATTTCTCGTGCATGCCGCGCCCAAGTTTTGCAGGATGTCAAACTCCCGAGTCGCCCAGCCTTTTACGGCGCAGTGATAGACTCTCACTCTGCTTGCAGCCGACATCGAGGAGCTTCCATTTATGAAGAAAGCCGTCAGCTTGATTATCCCGGCAATGGTTATCTTGATGGCCTCCTCTTACCTGTACGGGCAGACCTCGGTCGAGAGTCGCCGCGCGCAATTGAAGGCGACGCTCGACGAAGAATGGGAATACGAGCTCCAGGCGAGTCCGGAGTTGGCGACCCAGGCCGGCAATGACCGCTACAACGATCGATTAAGCGATTATTCCGCGAAATCCTTCGCCGATCATTCGGCGCACGCCGGGCAAATGCTTCGTCGCCTGGAATCGATTGATACCTCTGGTCTTCCCGAGCAGGAAAAACTCAATAAAATCCTGATGGCCCGCAACCTGCAAGACGAAGTCACGTCAGCAAAATTCAAAGACTGGGAGATGCCGGTCACACAATTTGGCGGGGTTCATCTTGACTATGCATCCATGCCTACGGATGTCCCTCTAGTCACGGTCAAGGACTATGAGAACTATTTGTCGCGCCTGCGCCAGCTCCCGCGGGTCTTCGAGCAAGTGACGGCGAATATGCGGCTCGGCATGACTGACCACCTGATGCCACCACGGTATCTTTTGGAAAAGGTCACGACGCAGGCGCAGAGTATTGCTGACGATTCTCTTCAGGCAAGCCCGTTCACTCAACCCGTACTCAAGTTCCCTGACACGATTCACGAAGACGACCAAAAGCGTTTGCGAGAGGCCATCTTCGCCGCGGTGAAGAACGAGGTAGCGCCCGCTTATGCGAAGTTCGCCGCTTTCGTGCGTGACGAATACGCTCCCAAGGGACGCGCCGAACTTGGAGTTTGGGCGCTTCCGGATGGCGACGCCCGCTATCGATTCGATATTCACAGCATGACCACCACCGAGATGGATCCGGAAGCGATTCACCAGCTCGGTCTGAAGACCATCACTCAGATCGAGCACGACATGCTCGCGGTGGCCCAGGGCCAAGGGTTCGCCGATTTGAAGAGTTTCAATGAGCACATACGCAAGGATCCCCAGCTTTACGGGAAATCGGGCCAGCAAATATTCGATTTGTACCAGCACTATGCCGACCAGATGTACGCCAAACTTCCGCAGCTCTTTGGTAGGTTACCGAAAAACAAGCTGGCGGTGGTTCCCATGGAGGCCTATCGCGCCCCAGACGAGGTTCCTGCCGACTACAGCCTGGGGGCGGGCGATGGTTCACGACCGGGGCGAATCAACGTGAACGAATACAATCCCCAGGGCCGGCTGCTCCTGAATGTAGAGGCCATTGCGTATCACGAGGGTGTGCCGGGTCATCATCTACAGTTCTCGATTATGCAGGAATTGTCAGATCTGCCGCCGTTCCGCAAATTTGGAGTCAATTACAACGCCTATACGGAAGGCTGGGCATTCTACGCCGAGCGGCTAGGCAAAGAAGTGGGATTTTACCAGGACCCCTATAGCGAATACGGGCGGCTGGAAAATGAAATGTGGCGCGCCGTCCGCCTGGTTGTGGATACCGGAGTGCACTACAAACACTGGTCACGCGAGCAGATGGTGGATTTCTTTCGCCAGCACACCGCTATGGATGAACCCAACATTCAGACCGAGGTGGACCGCTACATAGCCTGGCCTGCGCAGGCCCTTTCCTACCAACTCGGGAAAATGAAAATCCTCGAACTCCGCGAACGTGCCCGGCATGAACTGGGGAGCAATTTCGATATTCGTTCTTTCCACGATGCCGTGCTCGACGAAGGCGCGCTCCCCCTCGATTTGCTCGAAACCAAAATCGATCTTTGGATCAAATCTCAGGCGACCGCGGGAAAGAAATAAAACAGACCACCTTAATCCAACCATCTGTAACCGTTGTTATTCCGTTAATGAGCGGACGAAAATCGGCCTCCCCCTCCTAATTCATTGATCGGAGGAAAGGAAGTGGCAACCGTGAAGCTATGCTCCAGGGGTTGGATCTTGGATCGAATTGCCGCAGTGAGCATTTCCAGGGCCTGTCCGGTCATGGGAGGCGTCACTACGGTGGCTGCGAGGGTGCCACGTTGCACATATGCCTGCCCTTTGCTGGGAACGCCGTCACAGCCGGTAAACGGCAAATTCAGCAGTCGCTCGCGCTCGCTGCCCTCGACTGACTCCTGGATTGCTCTCCTGGTTCCGAGAGCCATGGCATCATTTTGGCAGCCCACCACTGCGATTTTAAGTTCCTTGGAGGTGGACAGACGCAGCCAGGACTTTACGGCGTTATAGGCCCCGGTTTCCGTCCAGTCACCCTTGAGGGCTTTGACGGCAATGTCCGGACGTTTCACCCCAAGCATCCCGATGGTTCGTTCCCGGGCGGCCTCGCTGGTGGATGGGCCTTCCAGGTAAAGCACGTTTCCGCCTCCCGGCATCAACGCATTAAACTGCTCTCCTTGAATGCGTCCAACGCTTTCGTTGTTACAACTGAGGCTGAAGATTGGGCAGGAACACTTCCTGCGTAGTTCGCTGGCGTAGTTAATGTTTCGGTTGAGTACCACCCATCCGATTCCGGCGAGGGCCGCAGCCTGGGCAACCTGGGGCATAGTGGTGCCGACGGGTTCCACGATAATGGCGTCAGGCCGCAAATCAGGAGACACCTGAATGGCCTGGACCAGTTGGAGACTCTGGTTCACTCCGTCATTTCCGGCGTAGATAATCTTGATGTTCAGGTCAAGCTTGCGGGCCGTTGCCTCGGCAACAGCAGCCTGCTCCTGCTGGAAGTCATTGTCGTGGGTGATGAGCGCGACAAGAACGGACAGCTTTTTCATGGGGCCCCCTCAGGTCTTTCCAACGAAGCCTAACTACATTCTGCCGTGCTCCTCGAAAATCGTGCGATCTCTCCCGAGCGAAAGGTAAACGTTTACAGTCAGCGTTACAGTACAGCCAGATAATCATTTCTGCAATTGATAACGTTTACTCTCTAGCGGCACTCTGGGGAATGTCAGTCTTGGTAACTGACAAGGGATTCCGCCCAGAATGTGGAGGGCCTTCCACTCCTTAACAGAGTGCGGCCCCGCCAGCAATGCCAGCATCCGCGCCGTAGCGCGCCGGGAGCAGCGGGATCTCCCCGCTCCGCGAATTCACACAGTATTGCTGGATGCGGGAGCGGATTTCGTCGAAGGACGAACTGAGCATGGCCGCCACACCGCCGCCGAGAATCATTACGTCAGGTTCCAGCAGGTCGACGATGTTACTCAGCCACAGGGACAGGACTCCGATGGTTTCCTGCAAAATTTCTCCGGCAATAGGATCACCGTCCGCATGAGCTTGCCCCACCATTTCCGAAGTGACCGCTTCGATATTTCCGTGGGCCAAAGCCAGCAAACTGGATCGAGTGTCTTTTGACGAAAGTTTCTTGCGAGCTCTTTCCGCGATGGCCGTGCCCGAGGCCAGGATCTCAATGCACCCCGGCTTGCCGCATTTGCAGCGGGGTCCCCGGTAATCGATGCTGACGTGCCCGCCTTCCCCCGCCGCTCCGGTGCGTCCGTGGTAGATGCGTCCATCGAATACAATGCCAGTCCCAATGCCAGTGCCAATGCAAGCGTAGAAAACATTGCGATAGCCACGCCCCGCGCCCCATTGCGCCTCCGCCACTGCGGCCGCATTGGCGTCGTTGTCGATCTTTACCGGCACGCTATAGAGTTTCGTGAGTTCGGCAGCCAAAGGAAAGTTGCGCCAGCAGGGAAGGTTGGGGGGATTGATCACTACGCCTGTATTTGGATCAAGCGGGCCCGGTGCGCAGACACCGATGGCCCGGATCGTGGTCTCCGGGGCGCCGGCGACTAACGAATCAATGACGGACTTTACCGCCCCAAATCCGGCCGCGGCGCCGCTGTTGGCGATCATCGGGGTGCGAGCTTGATGCTTGATTTCGCCGTCGGCCGTGACGATTCCCGCGGCAACCTTGGTGCCGCCGACATCCACGCCAATCACGAATTTACCCTGCTGGGCGGCTTGCACGATTACCGGATTTTCCGAATGCGCCTCTTCCGTCACTGGGAAGCCATTCTAGGTCTTGGCATAGCGTTCGCTGTTGGGCTTCGATCCACTCACCGCAAAGAACAGTAGGTAGAGGTAGCAGACGGTCGCCACGATCAGGGCATAGTGAATTCCCTGGCCCCAGATTGCTCCTCCGTAAGAGTTGGCATTGATCATGTCGCCAATCTTTCCGACGATCCAGGGAATTGCGGCGCCGCCGACGATGGCCATGATCATGATGCCGGAGCCATCCCCAGTGAGCGGACCGAGTTCGGCGATGCCGAGGGTGAAAATGCTGGGGAACATGATGGAGTTGAAGAAACCGACCAAAAGAATGGACCACATGGCGACCGGGCCATTGGTAAGCACTGACACTGTTACCAATAGCGCCGCCATGATCGTGCAAACTGCCAGCACCGGACCTGTCTTGACCTTCTGGAGGATGGCCGAGCCAATGAAGCGGCCCACCATGGCGCCGCCCCAGTACAGAGAAATGTACTTCGCGGCGGCCCGTGCCGCTTCCTGATAGCGAAGTGCGGTGTCAGGGAAACTGGAGGGCGACACCAGGTGGCCAATGTTGTCCAGCGCCAGATAATTTGCGATGGAGCTGCCAATGGCGACTTCCGCACCTACGTAAACGAAGATGCCAATGGCGCCATAGATCAGGCTTGGGTGCTTCCAGATGGAGTCGTTGACCTTTTCGCCGAGGTGATGTTCGACGGCTGCAATCTTCGGAAGTTTGAAGCTGGCGATTACGACGGCAAGCAGCATCAGCGCGATGCCGAGAAAAACGTACGGCTTGATCACCGAGGCGGCCTGCTGGACCGGGCTTTCATTCATGGCAGCTGCGGCAGACGTCAGAATGAAAAAGCCGCCAATCCAGGGAGCGATCGTTGTTCCCAAGGAATTGAAAGCTTGCGTGAGGTTCAAGCGGCTGGACGCCGTCTCAGGTTTTCCCAGCACTGCCACATAAGGATTCGCTGCAACTTGAAGGAGCGTTATTCCCGCTGCTAGCACGATGAGCGCCGTCAGAAATAGACCAAACGATGGCACCTTGGCGGCTGGAACAAACAAGAACGCCCCCAATCCCATGACCACAAGGCCGGTCACCATGGCTTTCTGATAGCCCATCCAGTCGATGATCCTGGCGGAAGGAAGAGAAAACACAAAGTACGACGAGAAGAACGCCGTCTGGACCAGCATGCTAAACGCCAGATTGAGCTTGAAAACGTGCTGAAAGTGCGGGATGAGCACATCGTTCAGCGACGTGAGCGATCCCCACATGAAGAACAGCGTGGTGACAACAGTAAGAGGAGTTCCGTAATTCGCGGGAGCCTCACTTGTGCTCACTTTGGTTGGTGGTGCAGTGCCTAGCGCCATATGCGATTCACCTTAGCTCAGCCAAGATAACTCATTTCGTGCTTAAGTCCCGCAGCATTATAGCCCGGCCTGCGAATCAGTACACAAATACTGTCCATGAGACCCGGTTCGTATGGTAGAAATAGTCCGCGCCAACCATGAAAATTGGGGAAGCGCTGTGCAATAGAAATCAGGCCGTCGTTGGTAACTATAAGGAGTGCAATGCGTCGTTTTCTGCTTATCGCTCTAGTTGCAGCTTTCGGTTTGGGAGCAAATGCACAAGCCCAGCAATCCACGTCGTCCGCTATCGTCATTCTCCAGGATCAGGGTTTTCCTTTGGTGGACACCTCGGCTGCATTGCCGGCGAATCTTACGGCTGCACTCCCAAAGGCTCGTTTCGTGGAGGCAACCCAGCTATCCGACGCATTGAGTTCGTCTTCCGCGCGGCTACTGGTCGTTTCAGGTTCCGCCTTTCCGGAGCAGGCTTGGCCAGCGATCTACGGATTTCTCCAGCGCGGTGGCAATCTGCTGGCACTCGGCGGACGCCCGTTCGCCCAAGCCGCGTATCGGGACGGAGACAAATGGGCCTTGCGCCCCGAACGCAACGCGTTTATCAGAAAGCTGCTAATCAACGACTACACCGAAACGCCCGGCTCCAGCAGCCTGCAATTTGAAACCAACGACGACTTCCCGGAAGTTAGCCTTCCCAAATTCGACTGGAATCGCGCTTGGAGCCTGACCGTCAAGCTCAGCGGCGAGGACATGTATTCACGCGGAGGGTCGACGGGCAGCCTGGACACAACATTTCATGCGCTCGCCTGGGGATCCGCCAACGGTCATCACCTTGCCGCGCCGGTGGTCGAGATGGACCACTTCCAGAATAACTTTGTGGGCGGTCGATGGGAGGTTGTATCTGCCGATCTCCCTTCAGGATTTTTCGCATCCACTTCCGGCCAGAAGCTGGTTTCTGTCCTGGCCCAGCGCGCGCTGGAAGGCACGCACGACTTCAGCGTTCGTCCGCACTGGGCTTTGTTTCTGCCGGGAGAGCCCCTCAGTTTCCAATTCACTGTGCGCGAGCTCGGGACGAGCCAATCTCCGCAGCCGGTTCGAGTGGAGCTGACGGTGGCTCCGGATCAGGGTCCCGCGACGGAGAAGACTTTCGATCTGACTCCGGGCGAGTTTCCATACATCACGGAACTCAATTTCCCCGCAGCCGCGGAAAAGGGATTTCACGTTGTCACTGCGCGGCTGTTGCAGGGCGATACCCTTCGCGGCGTTTACAAGACAGGATTCTGGATTCGCGATCTCGAATATCTCAACTCTGGCCCCCACCTCACCGTCAACCATGATTTCTTCGAACTTGATGGACGTCCGCTGCCGGTGATCGGCAGCACCCACATGGCCAGTGACGTTCAGCGGGATTTTTTCATGGTGCCCAATCCCTACGTTTGGGAGCAGGACTTCACCGACATGCAGCGCAACGGCGTAAACATGGTGCGCACCGGCTGGTGGTCGGCGTGGGACCAGGTCATGAAAGAGACCGGAGTGATGCATGAAGAATCGCTGCGGGCCATTGAAGCCTATTTGATGACCGCGCGCCGGCACAACATGCCGGTGCAGTTCAATTTCTTTGCTTTCATCCCGGATGTGTTCGGGGGACAGAATCCGTATCTGGATCCGGAGGCGGTGCGCCGTCAAAAGACATTTATCACCGCAGTGGTCGAACGGTTCAAGAACATCCCCTGGCTGGCTTACGACCTCATCAACGAGCCCAGCTTCGATAAACCCGCCCATCTCTGGGCCACGCGCGCCAACGGCGATGGCTTCGAGATGGGGAAATGGAACGAATGGCTGCACCAGCAATATTCTGACAATGGCGCCATCGGTGCTGCATGGAACGCCATTCCGGCATCTCCTGGTTCTCCCGTGCCGCCTCCCGGCGAACAGGACTTCAATCCTGCCGGTGGAACTCCGATCGCGGTCCATGACTTCTACATGTTCGCGCAACAACAGTTCACTCAATGGGTCGCGCAAATGCGCGATACGATTCACGGCACGGGCAGCAAGCAGTTGATCACCCTCGGACAAGATGAAGGCGGCGGCACCGACCGCCTCAATCCCCAATTCTGGGGAGAGGCTGTGGATTTCACCACCAACCACACCTGGTGGCTCAACGACGCGCTGCTGTGGGATTCGCTGGTCGCGAAGTATCCCGGCAAGCCGCTTCTCATTCAGGAAACTGGACTGCAAAACGACTTCAATATGGATGCCACCTGGCGGCGCGATGCGCAGAGCCAGGCCAACGTTTTGGAGCGAAAACTGGCCACTGCTCTCGCTACCACCGCTGGTGGCATCGAGTGGCTGTGGAACGTCAACTCCTACATGACGCTCGATCAGGAAGTGACCATTGGCATGGTCCGCACTGACGGCACCGACAAACCCGAAGTCGGCATATTCCGATCCCTCGCGGATTTCGCCAGCAAGAATGGCGATGCTTTCCGTGAACCTGAAATGCCGCAGGTTGCAATCCTGACCTCGCAGTCATTTCAATATTCAGCGTTGAACCCGATGGCAATCGCCGCCCAGCAGAAGTCGGTGCGCGTATTGCACAACTATCTCGGTGTCCCTGCCTACATGGTTGCGGAAAACCAGATTGCGAACCTGGGCAATCCGCGCCTGCTGATTGTGCCTTCCCCCGAAGCGCTTCCCGAGAGCACATGGAACGCGCTGCTAAGCTACGCAGACGCCGGCGGCACAGTGCTCATCACTGGATCCATGGAGCGCGACCCACACTGGGTCACCACTCACCGGCTCAAGGGTCTCGGCGTGCAAGCAGAGCGCATCGATCTGAACTTCCGCCAGGGCACCCTCCGCGTGCCCCAGCAGGCAATCCCAGTCTCGTTCTCGGAGCAAAAATGGCTGGACGCCTTGCGCTTCGCTGACGGCTCGACTTGGAAAGAAATTCCGCGCGGAAAGGGACGTCTGTTCATCTCAGCATTCCCCGTGGAATTGGCGGAAGGCAATGACGCGACTGTGGCCGCTTACAAGCTGGCGCTGAAAAGCGCAGGTGTTCTGCCAGCCTTCGAGTCCCGGCAGGGTCTGCCAGGAGTTCTTATTCGTCCCACTGTGTTTGCGGACTCCGTGCTCTACCTCTTTATGTCGGAAAGCGGGCAGGATGAGGATGTTGACATCACGGATAAGCTCACCGGCGCACGAATGAGTTTCCGCATGCCGGCGGAGCGTGCAAGGCTTGTGTTGCTGAACAAGAAAGATGGCAGCGTCTTGTCACGCTACGGTTTCTAGCGCAAAAAACTGCGTTCGGCCGCTTCGGAAGCGATCGAACGCAGTCAACAATCATTTTCCTTCGCTGGAATCAATCTCCAGCAGTCGCAAGTTCGCCGTTCATTACGTGCTCGATCTTCAAGCCCAAACCTTCAGCCACACCCTGGCCATACTTCGGATCAGCCTTGTAGAAATGCTGGATCTGGAGTTCCTGAATGCGCTGCGGAATACCTTTCATGGTGGAAACGATGTTACCAATCAGCCTCTGCTGTGCATCCGGCTTCATTAGGCGAAACAGATTGCCGGGCTGGGAGTAGTAGTCGCTGTCGGTACGATGATTGTGCCGATCGACCGAGCCAGTGATCGTTCGAGGACGCTCGCGATATGCGGCATCTTCCTTCGGCCCGTCGAAGCTGTTGGGCTCGTAGTTGGGCGCGGAGCCGGAGTTACCATCGAAGCGCATGTGCCCGTCGCGATTATAGGTGTGGATCGGGCACTGAGCTTTATTCACCGGCAACGCGTCGTAATTGACGCCAATGCGGTAGCGATGCGCGTCCGGATACGAGATCAATCGCCCCTGCAACATCTTGTCCGGCGAGTAACCCATGCCGGGCACAATGTTCTTGGGGTCGAAGGCGGCCTGCTCGACTTCCGCAAAATAATTTTCAGGATTCCGATCAAGGACCAGTTCGCCGATCTCGATGAGCGGGTAATCCTTGTGGGGCCATACTTTGGTGAGATCGAAGGGATTGAGGTGATACGTGTCTGCTTCTTTCTCCGGCATGATCTGAACCGATACGCGCCACTTAGGGAAATCTCCCTTTGCAATGGCATTGAATAAATCGCGCTGCGCGTAGTCAGGATCTTTTCCCCGCATCGCGTCCGCGTCTTCACGAACGAAGTTCTTGATGCCTTGCTTGGTCTTGAAGTGGTACTTCACATAGAACAACTCGTTCTTGCTATTGATCAGGCTGAAAGTGTGGCTGCTGAATCCGTCCATGTGCCGGTAGCCGTCCGGAGTGCCGCGATCGGAGAACAGAATGGTGACCTGATGAAGCGATTCTGGCGACAGTGACCAGAAATCCCACATCATGGTTGGGGACTTCAAGTTGGTTTGCGGATCGCGCTTTTGAGTATGAATGAAGTCGCCGAACTTCATGGGATCGCGAATGAAAAAGACAGGTGTGTTGTTGCCGACCATGTCCCAGTTGCCCTCTTCGGTATAGAACTTCAGGGCAAACCCACGCGGGTCGCGTTCCGTGTCCGCCGAACCCTTCTCGCCCCCGACCGTCGAAAACCTGAGGAACGTGGGGGAACGCTTTCCAACCATGGAAAAGAGCTTCGCGGTTGTGTATTGAGGCATGTTGGGATTCGTACATACGAAATAACCATACGCACCGGACCCCTTGGCGTGCACCACACGTTCTGGAACGCGCTCGCGGTTGAAGTGGGCCATTTTTTCGAAAAGTTGATAGTCTTCAAAAACCACCGGCCCGCGTGGTCCTACCGTAAGCGAATTCTGGTTGTCGCCAACGGGACGTCCTGCTTCGGTTGTGAGCTTGTCTTTTTGTGCCATGAGTTCTCCTCTGCGGTTGGGTTCAGTTATGGTGGGTTCCTCAAGTTTAGGGACGAATCTACTATAGGAGGAAGACTGCTAAACTTATCTGTGAAATAGAATATACCTATGGGTAAATGTCTGCTCCCAATTCGGGATTAATCGATGGAAATCCATCAACTGCGTTATTTTTGTGCCATCGTCCGAGCTGGCAGTTTCACCCGGGCTGCCGAAAGTCTGGGAATTGCCCAGCCGTCTTTGTCACAGCAGATTCGTGCCCTGGAAAAGCAAGTTGGTACTCCCTTGTTTGAGCGTCTGGGCCGTTCCATCCGCCTCACGGAATATGGAGAGGCCCTGCGCCAGCCGGCACTGGATATCCTGCAACAGGTTGCCGAGGCCGAGTCCTCGCTGGCCAGTCTGCAGGAGGGAGTGCGAGGCAGGCTGCGGGTCGGCGTAATTCCGACCATCATGCCGTACTGGATTGCCCCGCGAATCCGCGAGTTTCTCGGACGTTTTCCTGACGTTGAATTGCAATTCGTTGAAGAAACAACCTCGCAACTGGTCGAGCATTTGCAATCTGGAGATCTTGATATTGTGGTGACCGGCTTGCCGGTGCGGAATCCGGACATTGTGTGTAGCGAATTGTTCCGCGAACCCTTGCTCCTGGCCGTTGCCGAGACCCATCCCCTGGCTCGAAAGCGAAACGTGGATCTACAAGACTTACAGAACGAACGGCTGCTCCTGCTCAAGGAGGGCCATTGCCTGCGGGAAGACGCTCTGATGGCTTGCACGCGGGCGAAAGCCACTCTCCACTCTGTATTTGAAACCAACCAGCTGGCAACCATCTTTCAGCTGGTCCGGTCGTCCTTCGGATTGACCCTGGTGCCGGCGATGGCTTCCTCTCATGCGGCTGGATGCACGCTGCTCCCCTTGAAAGGCAACAGCTTCCGAAGAGTCGGTTATCTTCGCGCACGACGGCATTTTGTCAGCCGTCCCATGCGCGAGTTCGTTGCCTGGCTTCGGATCTTGGCCCGGGCTTTGCCGTCCATGGAAAGGGAGAAAGACTCACCGGCGTGCAGGTCCTGACTTGCTATTGAGGTTGCGGACGGTAGGTCCAAAATCCTTCGGGCGCGGTCCCGGGCTGTTGTGCGCTGATCGAAGCAGAATTCGCAGGCGCATTCACCCGATTGAGCTGTTCTTCTATGTAGAAGTGTCCAGGAGCCAGTGAGCAAGCCGGGTCGGTCGCGGTAGCATCTCCGGTAATCAACATTGCCTGACAACGGCAGCCCCCGAAGTCCTGGGAGCGGCGATCGCAACTGCGGCAGGGTTCGGGCATCCATTGCTCGCCACGGAACTTCTGAAAGCTCTCTGATTCCCGCCAAATCCATTCCAGCGGGTGCTCGCGCACGTTCTCGAACTGTAACCCAGGAATGACCCACGCCGCATGACAAGGCAAAGCCTTTCCTGTCGGATCGACCAGCACTTGACGTTGTCCCCAGCCGCCCATGCAGGCCTTGGGATAGCGAGCGTAGTAATCGGGTACAACCGCGTCAATGCGGATGCGTCCGGCCATCCGTTTCTGGGCATCCGCCACGATGCGCAGAGACTCTTCAACCTGCTTTTGAGTAGGAAGCAATGCCTCGCGATTCTTGAACGCCCATCCGTAATACTGCGCGTGGGCAATTTCCATGCGCTGCGGCTGCAATGATTCGGCTAGGGCAATCATCTCCTTGAGATGATCTAGATTCTGCCGGTGCACGACCATGTTGATGGTGAATGCCACACCCGACTCGCGGATGACCGGAGCGATTTTTACTTTGAGGGCGTGAGCCCGCGTGCCTGCGATCCAGTTCGCGTTCGATTCGAGCGAGTCCTGAAAGCTGAGTTGCACATGGTCCAGGCCGGCTTTCAACAGTGCACTTAAGCGAGGTTCTGTCAGTCCAACCCCGGAGGTGATGAGATTCGTGTATAAACCGGCTTTGTGCGCAGCATCCACGAGCTCTAGGATGTCTTCGCGCACCAAAGGTTCTCCGCCACTCAGGTGAAGATGCAGGACCCCCATTCTTGCAGCCTGTTGGAATACATTGCACCAGTCTTTAGTTCCAAGTTCCGATTGCGCCGCGGCCATCTCCAGCGGGTTGGAACAATAGACGCAGTGCAGGGGACAACGATGGGTCACTTCGGCGATCAAGGCCAGCGGCGCGGCAAGCATTAGAAATCCACCACGCGTTTCTGTTGCAGGCGCTCCAGAAAAGCGAAAGCGTCCGCCCGGATTTTCACCGGATCGGAAACGCCATATTGTTTTTGCAATTCTTCCACAATCTGCTGGAAGGTACGCTGGCCGTCGCAGCGTTCGAGAATGGCCCGGCCGGTGTCTTGCAGGCGAAGCGCGCCCTCCGGAAACAAAAGCGTCCGGTTCTCACCTTCTCCGGCCCACCGGCAACCTGCCGCCAACCGCGGCTGGCTGGATCCCTCTAGCTGAGGCATGCCCTATTGCTCCTCGTAGCGAAATGCACCCAGCGGAACAAATCCCGGCTGCACATACGAGTAGTAGATTGCATCCAGTTGGGCCCACAAAATATCGCACTTCTCGCGCAACGCATTCACGGCGAGTTCTTGCTCAGCGCGGGTTTTAGCGTGGTCGACCACGAACTGGAATGCAAATTTGGCGTCGTCAGGAGCTTGATCAAGCCGGGCTTCGAAGTAATCCAATCCGCCAGAAAGCCAGGGATAATGCTGTCGCATCGCTCCCATTCGCAAGACGATCAGATCGCGGGAGAAAAGTTCCGTGAGTGACGACGCCACGGCCTCAAGCAGCGACCGGTTCTTCACCAGATCGAGATACGCATTTACCGCGTAGCGCACCCCAGGCAGGACTTCTTTGCAGTTGATGACACGTTCCCGCTCCACACCAGCAGCTTCGGCCAACCGCAGCCATCGTTCGATCCCGCCTTCAGGGCTGTTGTCCCCGTCATGATCGAGAACTCTCTTTCGCCAAGCCCGGCGGAAGCTCGGATTGTCACTGCGGGAAAGGATGATGGCATCTTTGATCGGAATCCGGCTCTGGTAGTAGTAGCGATTCAAAACCCAGGCCTGGAGCTGTCCTTGACTCAAGCGGCCTTCATGCATCAGCAAGTGGAAAGGATGACGATGATGGTAACGCTGCTCGCCGATCTCACGGAATCGCGCCCGCAACTCTTCCTCGGTCAGCACGGTTGTGGGCGACGACTCTACAGTTCGAAGTGACATCCGTCCTCCGCGATTTCCCACCCCGCGTCGCGCACTTGCTTAAACTCGGGCCCCGATTCATCCAGCATAGGGTTGGTATTGTTAATGTGCACGAAAATTTTCTTTGGACAGCGAAGCCCGGCCAACAAATGCAAACTTCCTTGCTGAGATGAAACTGGAATGTGCCCCATTTGCTTCGCAGTCTGACCGCTGCCCTGCACCTGAATCAATTCATCATCGCTCCAGAAAGTGCCATCGAACATCAGCAGGTCGAGCGAGTCAAGCTGTTGCAATAATGCGTCGTCTAATTCTGGCACTGCGGGGAAATAGCCAAATCGTTCACCGGACTCAGATTGCAGAATAAGCCCGATCAGCGCTTCTTGCGGTTTCAACTTTGCTACTCGTTCCACGGTTACATAAGCTGGATAGTGTGCCGTCAGCGGCACGGTCAAGCATTGAATCGCTATCGATTTATCACCGGGTGTTGCGAGAGGGAACGATGTGCCGGGAATGATCTCGTTCCACCGCACTTGGTTGGGAACCCGTTGCAGCATGTTGAACATGCTATTGTCCTGGCGAGCAATGTTGCTAACCGAGGCGGTTGCATAGACTTGCAGCGGCTGTAGCTCCCGTAAAAGCAGCAGACCCAGGATCTGGTCCAGGTCGGCGCTGGTTAGAATCACGCCCGCAATCGGGGACTGACGGAGCCCTTCACGGGGGTGCAAGAAAGGAAAAGCTTCAATCAGACTGCGCAGGTCTGGAGAAGCGTTGAGCAGAAACCAGGAAACACCGTCGGAGCTGATCGCTACCTGTAGTTGCGCTCGCGTTTTGCCGTGAAACTTACCCGCTCGCAGTGAGCGGCAGTTCCGGCAAGCACAATTCCACTGCGGGAAACCACCCCCCGCAGCCGAGCCCAGGATTTCTATCCGCATCCGCTCCGATTACAGTTCAGCGCAAGCGTAGGAGTTGATTTCGCAGCCTAATTGGATCTCTTCGAATTGTGGTTCAGACCATTGCATAGTTCAAGTTTCCGGTATTCAACGCGCCCCTGTCAAGGGTAAAAGACCGATGCCTCTTAGGGCTACTAAATCCCAAAGATTCAATCGCTTCCGGCTTGCGCGAACTCCTCCTTCTGGAGCACAATTATAGGCAGGAAGAAGCCATGCCATCCCAGAATGATTTCACGTCAAAGCCAGAAGCCGGACAAACTCCGGCCATTGACCACGTTACCGGCGCCCACCGGCTCTTGAAAAGCCTTCGACAACGAGTAGGGGAGCACCCCGAGCTGGAGGAAGCCATTACAGAACTGGAATTGGCCCTGAGCATTCTGACTGTGCAAACTGCCGGATTGCTCTAAAGCCACCGATTCCCGGCCGGATTGAAATACAATAGTCGCAGGGCGCGTTTCAGCGATTCCTCATGAACGAAGACAACGAACTCGATCTATTGCCACCCGTCAGTTTGACTCGTCCCCTGTGGGGGAGGTTGCTGATTGATTTCCGTGACGCCTTTGCGCCGGAGAAACTGCCGCCGCTGCAACTGACATCGCGTCCCATCGATGTGGGCATGCTGCAAGGCGACCGGTTGAGTTTGCCCTGGTATAAAACTGTGTTTACGAATCTGGGGGACGTCATTTCCCCGGAGAATTTGCCTCCGCTGATCCTCGAATCCCAGCCTATGGATGTCGGTGAGTTGATCAGCGACCAGATGGGCCATCCCTGGTGGAGTTCATTGCTGCGAAGTCTTGCCGACGCGGTTGCGCCGGAACGGCAGCCTGCCTTGCAACTCACTTCCGCCCCAATGAATCTGGCCAACATTGCGGAATCGAATTTCCTGCAAGTTCCACAATGGTCTTCCGCGATCAGCACGCCAAAAGTTTTCTTGCCCGATAAACCGAAGACCGGCTACGCAGCAGTGCAACTGGCTCCTCCCCGGCCGATCCCGAAAGTGGACCCTGCGGAGATCGAGTTCGTGAATGCTCTGGAGCAGGATTTGCGCCGCGATCTACGCCGCTCACGGATTCGTGCCCGCATCTGGACTTCTATCGCGATTGCTCAAGTGATGGTGCTGGCCGCGGGGATATTTGCTTCGACCATCAGGCATCTTCTTGTGTTGACGGGAAAATAAGGTCGGGAACAGTTTCCTAGTCCAGAATCGGCAAATGGACGCAGGGCTGCACCAGGAAGTCCAGCTTCGAAATCCGCTGTAAAGCTTTTTCCACCAGTGAAGCCTTGCATACCTCTAATGAAATCACAAACGGAAGGCATGATTTCAAATATCCCGGCTTTTGCAGGACCGAATCAATATTGATGCCACAATTCGAAAAGATGTCCGCCAGTGACGCGATGATGCCGGGCCGGTCTTTCACTTTGAATCGCAAATAGTGCCGGGTGCCAAAGTCGGCCGTGACCTGTGGGGAAGTTTCGGGAATCTCCGCGAAGCCGTGCGCGATGTCTTGTTTGGCGCGGGCAATGGCCAGGATGTCCGAGACCACAGCAACCGCGGTGGGATTTCCCCCCGCGCCATGGCCTGCGAACACCGTCTCGCCACCATATTTTCCCGTGGACATCACCAGATTCTGACTGCCTTGCACGCGCGCCAAAGGTGAAGAGAGCCCGACCAGCGCGGGCTGCACGGTTGCAAATAATTGTTTGCCGTCCAACTCGGCCCAGGAAATCTGCCGGATGGTGCAGCTTAATTGTTTGGCGTATTCGAAATCGACTGACTCAACCGAAGAAATCGAGCGGCAGGTGATCGCGGTCGGGTCGACCGTGCTGTGCAGTCCCACCCGCGCCAGAATTGCCAGCTTGGCCCGCGCGTCCAGGCCATCCACATCATCCGTGGGATCGGCTTCGGCAAATCCCAACTTCTGCGCCTCGGCTAGAGCCGCCGCGAATGAAGCACCGCTGCTCTCGATCTGACTGAGAATGTAATTGCAGGTGCCGTTGAGAATGCCATAAATCTTGAACAATTCATCGCCTGCCAGGCCTTCTTGCAGCCCGGAAATCACCGGAACACCGCCGGCAACCGAGGCTCCGAAGGCGATATGCCGTTTCATTTGCCGCGCCAGGTCGAGTAGTTCGGGGCCAGAGTGTGCGATCAATTGTTTATTCGCCGTGACAACGGATTTGCCGGCGCGTAATGCGCTGCGCACCCAGTCGCCTGCTGGCTGAAGCCCGCCAATGACCTCGACCACCACATCGGCATCCGATGTAAGAATGTCGTTGATGTCTTTCGTCCACTGCACGTGCTTGGGTAGCCAGTTGACATCTTTCTTGCGTTCGAAGTTCCGGTTGTAAATGTGTGTCAGGGTCAAACCTGTGTGCGTGCGTTCGGAGAGAATCCGTGCGACCGAACTCCCGACCGTGCCGAAGCCCAGAATGGCGACTCTACATGTGCCGGGGAGTCGTTCAATCGCGGAAGTCGTGTGGGAAGATTTCATGATCTGCTTTTGAGCGTCTTCGGATGCGTTGGGGCTACCTTACCAGCGTTCTTCTTGAGAATCGCCGGCGGCGAGGATTTCATCGCGCCGGCATGGCTGGGGAAGAAACGGTCGTGCAAGTGGCGCACCGCCCGGGGAACGTCGCTTTCCTGGATCACAAAGCTGATGTTGATTTCAGAAGCTCCTTGGGAAATCATGCGTATGTTCACGCCCGCCTCCGCCACGGTGGTGAACACACTGGCCGCAATGCCGGGTTTGCCATGGATATCGTCACCGACCAAGCAGACAATAGCCTGCTCGTGGTCGCAAGTGACATCTGCGATTCGCTCCAGTTCGGAGAGCAACGCCTTGGGCAGCCGTTTGGTTTCCATGGTGAAAGACATACTCACCTCGGAAATGGCAACGATATCGACCGAAGCCCCGTGCTGGTCGAGGCCTTCAAAAACGGAACGCAGGAAACCGTGGACCATCACACCGCGGGAAGCTACAACGTTCACGATGCTGACGCCCGTCTTTGCCGTGATGGCCCGAAAAGTGTCGTCCCCATGCGGGGCATGCTCGGTAATTCGCGTGCCTTTGCTTTTCAGGTTGCGAGAATTCAAAATAAATACGGGAATATTCTTGTGGATGGCCGGCAACAGAGTGGCGGGGTGCAAAACTTTGGCCCCGAAGTAGGCCAGTTCGGCGGCCTCATTGAAACTGATTCGCTTGATGGTGCGGGCGTCGGGACAAAGCCTCGGGTCTGTGGTCATCATGCCTTCGACATCGGTCCAGATCTCAATTGATTTGGCGTCCAGCGCGGCGCCGACTATGGCTGCTGAGTAATCAGATCCACCCCGCCCCAACGTGGTCGGAATACCATCCTTGGTCGCGGCGATAAACCCGCCCATTACCGGGATCCGGCCTTTTTTTACAATGGGGGCAATCCTGGCCAGGGAGCGCTCGCGAGTTTCGTCCATGAGAGGTAAAGCGCGGGTGTGAGTGGCGTCGGTAACGATGCAATTGCGGGAATCCACCCAGACCGCATCTAAACCAAGCACAGGAAATGTGGCCGCTACGATTTGGCTGGAGAGCAGCTCACCGAAAGAAAGCAGGTAATCGCTGCTGCGCGGAGAAAGTTCCTTGACGGCGGCAACCCCGCGCAGGAACTCCTCGAGCTGGGCAAGAATTTTCGTGAGCTTGGGAGCGATTTTCGCGGAAAGTTTCTTTCCCAGCAGCTCGTCAGCAGTGGCAAGGTGGCGTTCCCGAAGCGCCTGCCATAATTGCAAACTGGAATCGCCATCCCCGGAAGACGCTTTCTGACCCATCAGTACAAGCTGATCGGTGACTTTTGCGAACGCACTGACCACCACCACTGGGCCCAATTTTTTCCGGCTGCGTACAATTTCTGCAACCCGCTGGATCGCGACGGCATTTTCCACCGACGTCCCGCCAAACTTCATAATTACCATGAGTGCACCATTCTCAAAATGGATCGATCAAACGAAAAGCCCACTCGCCGGTTCATTTCCTGGCGGTGGGCTTGAGCTTGCTTGCAAAATCTGATCTAGCTCAACGGTACCCATGCCAGAAGGCCGTAATTCGTGTGCCCGATGTGGTTATGGGCCGCATAATCGACGAACTCGTCTTCTGGGAGGTACCGAACATACAGGCTCAATATACGCGAATGGGTCGCTGCCATCTATCTGAGTTTTCGATTCTATCTATCGAAAATTCATCTTTTAAGTGGAAAAGTGCGGAAGGCGAACCTGGCTGAGGAGCATTCCTACACATCCATCGCAGGCCCTTGGTGCGCCTGAAAAATCCATCCTGCCTATCGAAATTCTGAATTGTACATTTAGGTACCTCAAGCATTATTAACAAGATGGAAGGTTATCTCTGAACTGATGTGGTTGAGCCGTGTGCGCTTTGGTGCATCGAGCCATCCGGTTCCTAGCGGACGACCCTGAACGGAGACCCGTCGACGATGACGCGCCCCAAATCAAATAACGGCCTGCCCCCGGCGCAAGGGTTGTACGACCCGGCCCACGAGCATGATGCTTGTGGGATTGGCTTTGTCGCCAGCATTCGCTGTCAAAAGAGCCACGACATCATCCTCAAGGGCATTCAGGTACTGATCAACCTTACCCACCGCGGCGCCTGCGGGTGCGATCCGGAGACCGGTGACGGCGCCGGTATTCTCATCCAGATCCCCCATAAATTCTTTGCCCGCGAGTGCTCCTCGCTGGGATTCGAGCTTCCCGAGGCTGGGGAATATGCCGTGGGCATGACTTTCCTGCCAGTGGAGAAACATCAGCGGCTGCAATGTGAAGGGATTTTCGAGCAGATCGTTCGCGAGGAGGGACTCACCGTGTTGGGCTGGCGGGACACGCCGGTAAATGGGGATGCCATTGGCCGCGTGGCCCGAGTTTCGCAACCGTACATCGAGCAGATTTTTGTCGCCCGTCCGGCGGACATGGATGAGGACGCTTTCGAGCGCAAGCTATATGTAGTCCGCAAGCGGGCTGAGAGTCAGATCGCCGCGTCGGATGTGGAAGACAAGGAAATGTTTTACATCCCGTCCTTGTCGGCCCGCACCATCGTTTACAAAGGTCTGCTGCTGGCTCCGCAGATTGCGAACTTCTATGGCGAACTGGCTGATCCCGATGTCATGAGCGCGCTGTGCCTGGTGCATCAACGCTTTTCGACGAATACATTTCCCAGTTGGCAACTGGCGCATCCTTTCCGCTACGTCGCGCACAATGGCGAGATCAACACGCTCAAAGGCAACGTCAACTGGATGCACGCCCGGCAGTCGATTCTGGGCTCTCCGCTGTTTGGCGACGACATCAACAAGCTTTTCCCTATCGTTGCGCCGGGGGGCAGCGACTCCGCCAACTTCGACAATGCGGTCGAATTGCTTTTCCAGTCCGGACGCAGCCTGCCGCACGTGATGGCCATGCTGATTCCTGAAGCCTGGTCAGGCAATCCGCACATGAAAGCGGAGAAGCGGGCGTTTTACGAGTATCACGCCTCTTTGATGGAGCCTTGGGATGGTCCCGCGGCGATTGCGTTTACCGATGGCCGCATGATCGGAGCCACGCTCGATCGCAACGGTTTGCGCCCGGGGCGCTACGTGGTTACACACGACGATCTGGTGGTCATGGCTTCTGAAGCCGGAGTGCTGACCATTGACCCGTCAAACGTGAAAGAGAAGGGCCGTTTGCAACCGGGAAAAATGTTTCTGGTGGACACGGTGGAAGGCCGCATCATTCCCGACAAGGAGATCAAGCGGCGGCTGGTATCGCGGCAACCCTACGGCGAATGGCTGAAAGAAAACCAGATCACCATGGAGCACCTGCCGGAGCCGTCGCGCGTGCATGGCGGCAACCGCGACACGATTCTTTCCCGCCAGCGCGCTTTCGGCTACACCGACGAAGATTTGCGGATGATTCTCGAACCCATGGCTTCGAAGGGTGAGGAGCCGACCGGTTCGATGGGAACGGACACGCCGCTGGCTTGTCTCTCCGACCGGCCACAGCCGCTGTTTAATTACTTTAAGCAGCTGTTTGCGCAAGTCACCAATCCGCCGATCGATCCTATCCGCGAAGAAATGGTGATGTCGCTCATCAGCTACATTGGCACCGAGCGCAACATTCTGGAAGAGACGCCGGAAAACTGCCACACCCTGAAGCTGCCGCATCCCATACTTACCAATCGTGATTTGGAAAAGCTGCGCCGGGTTTCGCGCGGAGACCTTTTGGCGATCACGCTCCCCGCGCTGTTCCGAGCTGCTGATGGCGAAGCCGGACTCAGACGTGCTTTGGATGAACTGTCGCAGCGAGCGTCACTGGCGGTGAATTCGGGATATTCGCTTTTGATTTTGTCGGATCGCGGCGTTGATAAAGATTACGCGCCGATTCCCAGCTTGCTGGCGTTGGCCGCTGTTCACAACTTGCTGGTGCGCGAAGAAACGCGCACCCAGGTGGCGCTCATCATTGAATCTGGCGAGCCGAGAGAGGTGATGCATTTTGCGCTATTGATCGGTTACGGGGCGAGCGCAATTAATCCTTATCTCGCGGTTGAGACTCTCGAAGATCTCGCTGCGCGAGGCTATCTGCCCGACGGCACGTCGGCGGAAACCGCGGTGAAGCACTTCACCAAAGCGGTCAACAAGGGACTGTTGAAGACTTTCTCGAAGATGGGGATTTCGACCCTGCAAAGCTATCGCGGCGCCCAGGTTTTCGAAGCCATCGGACTCAACAAAGAACTGATCGACGCATATTTTGCGGGGACCACCTCGCGTCTTGAAGGTATCGGACTCGACGTATTGGCTCGTGAAGCGCAGATGAAACACGAACATGCTTTCCGTCCGGTTAGCGAATTCGATACCGAGCTTGCAGTCGGGGGCAGCTACCACTTCCGTACCGACGGCGAATACCACCTGTTGAATCCAGAAACCATCAGCAAGCTGCAACGTTCGGTGCGTGAGTCGAATTTCGAGACGTTTCAGGAATACACCGATCTCATCGACAAGCAGAGCCGCAACCTAGCGACCTTGCGCAGCTTGATGCAAATCAAGACGGCCAGCAAACCGATTCCGATCGAAAAAGTCGAACCCGCAAAAGAGATTGTGAAGCGCTTTACTACGGGAGCGATGTCATTTGGTTCGATCAGCAAAGAAGCGCACGAAACCCTGGCGATCGCTATGAACCGGATCGGGGGAAAGTCGAATACTGGAGAGGGCGGCGAAGACGAGGAGCGCTACAAACGCGACGCGAATGGAGATTTGCGGCGGAGCGCGGTGAAACAAGTGGCCTCGGCGCGTTTTGGTGTAACCGCGAATTATTTGATTAATGCCGATGAGTTGCAGATCAAAATGGCGCAAGGCGCCAAGCCCGGCGAAGGCGGGCAACTTCCCGGCCACAAAGTGGACGAAGTGATTGCGCGCTTGCGGCATTCCACACCGGGGGTGGGGCTGATTTCGCCGCCGCCGCATCACGATATTTATTCTATTGAAGATCTCGCGCAACTGATTTACGACCTGAAGAACGTGAATCCTCGCGCCCGCATTGCGGTCAAGCTGGTCGCGGAAGTTGGCGTGGGGACGGTGGCTGCGGGTGTTGCAAAAGCACATGCTGATGTCGTGCTCATCAGCGGTGACAGCGGCGGTACCGGTGCGTCGCCCTTGAGTTCGATCAAGCATGCCGGTATTCCCTGGGAACTGGGTCTCGCCGAAACACAGCAAGTGCTGCTGCTCAACGATCTGCGCAGCCGCATCCGCGTGCAAACCGACGGAAAACTACAGACGGGAAGAGACGTAGTCATCGCGGCATTATTGGGCGCAGAAGAGTTCGGATTTGCCACGACTCCGTTGATCGCGATGGGCTGCATCATGATGCGCAAATGCCACCTCAATACCTGTTCGGTTGGCATCGCTACGCAGGATCCGGAACTGCGAAAGCTGTTCCAGGGCCAGCCCGAGCATGTCATCAATTTCTTTTTCTTTATAGCCGAGCAAGTTCGGCAATACATGGCGCAGATGGGATTTCGCAAAGTGGACGACATGGTGGGTCGTGTGGACATGCTCGATGCGCAGCCTGCCGTCGACCATTGGAAAGCCCGAGGCCTGGATTTCTCCGCCATCCTGTACAGCCCGCCGATGCCGGGACGCGTGGCCCGTCATTGCGTGCAGGCCCAGGACCATGGTTTGAATCAGGCACTGGATTATCAACTCATCCAGTACGCACGTGAGGCGCTGGAACTGCGTACGCCCGTCGAGATGAGTTTTCCTATTCGCAACGTGAATCGCACCGTGGGCGCAATGTTGAGCGGTGAAATCGCGCGGCGCTATGGTTCGAATGGGCTGCCGGATGACACCATCCGCATTCATTTCAAGGGTTCAGCTGGGCAAAGCTTTGGAGCGTTCCTTGCCAACGGCATCACGCTGACCCTGGAGGGCGAGGCCAACGACTACGTTGGCAAAGGCCTTTCCGGCGGGCGGGTGATTGTGTATCCGCCCAAGAATTCCCGGTTCGCCGCCGAGGAAAATATTTTGATAGGCAATGTCGTCCTCTACGGTGCAACTACGGGCGAGGCATTCTTCAATGGGATGGCGGGGGAGCGGTTCGCAGTGCGTAATTCCGGGGCGACGGCTGTGGTGGAAGGTGTTGGGGATCACGGCTGCGAATATATGACCCAGGGCCTGGTGCTTGTCCTGGGAAAATGTGGACGAAATTTTGCCGCCGGTATGAGCGGCGGAATCGCTTATGTTTTCGACGAGAAGCTGGATTTTACGGAGAAGCGCTGCAACCTGGCATCGGTTGATCTTGAACCTGTGATCGAAAGCCAGGACGTGCGGATCGTGCACGATCTAATTGCGCGACACCATGAATTGACGGGAAGCCGGCGTGCGAAGTCCATTCTCGACAACTGGACGGAGATGTTACCGCGATTTATTAAAATATTCCCTCACGAATTCAAGCGAGTGCTGGGAGTAAGCCGGACGCGGGAGCAGTACATTCCGGGGCAGCCGCTGCCCATCCCGGTCGAACTCGAGCAGGTGCAGCATGGGTAAGACCACGGGTTTCATGGAATTTCCCCGCGAACTTCCTCAGCGCCGCCCAGTAACGCAGCGGGTCAACGACTGGTTCGAAATTTATCTCGACTTTCCCGAGGACAAGCTGCGCACCCAGGGCGCCCGCTGCATGGATTGCGGCGTGCCGTTTTGCCACACCGGCTGCCCGGTCAACAATCTCATCCCTGACTGGAACGATCTGGTTTATCGCGGGCGGTGGAAAGAAGCAGTCCGCCAGTTGCATTCGACTAATAACTTTCCTGAATTTACGGGACGCATTTGCCCGGCCCCGTGTGAAGCTTCGTGTGTGTTGGGGATCAATCAGCCGGCCGTGACCATCAAGCAGATCGAAAAGAGCATTGTGGAGCGAGGATTCGCCGAAGGTTGGATTCGGCCGGAGCCGCCGAAATTCCGTACCGGCAAAAAGGTCGCCGTGGTTGGTTCGGGACCGGCGGGGCTGGCAGCAGCGCAGCAGCTCAACCGCGCTGGACATTGGGTGACCGTCTATGAGAAGGCCGATCGCATTGGTGGATTGCTTCGGTATGGCATTCCGGAATTCAAGATGGAGAAGCGCATCGTCGACCGGCGACTGGAACAGATGTCGGCGGAAGGTGTGCGATTTGTGACCAAAGCGCACGTGGGAAAGAGCGTGCCGGTGGACGATCTGCAACGCGAATTCGACGCAATCCTGCTCGCTGGCGGAGCTGAACATTCTCGCGATTTGCAGGTTCCGGGGCGGGAACTGAAGGGCATTCACTACGCGATGGATTTTCTCCCGCAGCAGAACCGGCGCTGCGAAGGCGACGCGATTGAATTGGAATTGGAAATCCTGGCGGCCGACAAGCACGTCGTAATTATTGGCGGTGGGGACACTGGCGCGGATTGCCTGGGAACGGTGCATCGTCAAAAGCCGCGCTCCGTGCGGCAATTCGAGATCATGCCGGTGCCGCCGGATAGCCGGTCACCGCAGACTCCGTGGCCACTTTGGCCGATGCAGTTGCGCGTTGAAGGTGCACATGAAGAAGGCGGCATCCGGGAATGGAGCGTAGCCACTCAGAAATTCAGTGGCGATGCCGATGGCAACGTGAAGCAACTTCATGGCGTCCGGGTTGGAGCTCCTCCGAAGTTTGAAGCGATTTCCGATGGCGAGTTCACCATCGATGCCGACCTGGTGCTGCTCGCCATGGGCTTCCTAGGTCCGGTCCGCAATGGAATGATCGAGCAGTTGGGGTTGACTCTGGACGCGCGCGGCAATGTGGCCGCGGATGTCAATTACATGACGTCGGTTTCAGGTGTCTTTGCTGCCGGCGATATGCGCCGCGGGCAATCGCTCGTGGTGTGGGCCATTGCCGAGGGCCGGAAAGCTGCGGTAGGAATCGACCGTTATCTGAAAGAAACCAGCTTGGGACAGCCGGTTTCGCAATCCTCGGCAGGCACGCATGCCATGTTGTCCTGATTTTCCGATACACTCAACCATTGCATGGTCACACTCCCCGATATCCAGGCGGCTTTAGGACGCATCCGCGAGTCCATTTATCTTTCTCCGTGCGCGCGCTCAGAACATTTTTCGCAACTGACCGGAAACTCTATTTATCTCAAGCTCGATAATTTGCAGCGCACTGGGGCCTTCAAGGAACGTGGAGCGCTGAACAAGTTGTTGACTCTCACCGCACAGGAACGCGCTCAGGGTGTGATTGCGGCTTCCGCCGGTAACCACGCTCAGGGTCTTGCGTATCACGCTGGCAAGCACGGGATTCGCGCGCTGATCTGCATGCCGCTGACGACTCCGCTGATCAAGGTGTCCGCCACGAAGTCGTACGGCGCGGACGTGGTTCTCTTTGGCGCGAACTACGATGAGGCCTGCGAAGAGGCGATTCGTCTGGGCAACGAGCAGCATTTGACCTTCGTGCATCCCTTCGATGATGACGCGGTCATCGCCGGGCAGGGAACTCTCGGACTTGAAATCCTCCAGCAACATCCTGACATAGAGGTCATCGTCGCTCCCATCGGAGGAGGTGGACTGATCGGCGGCATCGCTTGCGCGGTCAAGGAGACCAATCCCAAGGTCAAGATCATTGGCGTTCAACCGGCGCGATTGCCGTCAATGAAAGCTGCGGTGGCTGAGGGAAAACCGGTGACCCTGGCCCCGGCTGCGACTATCGCTGACGGAATTGCTGTGCGTCGCGCAGGCGATCGGACGCTTCCGTTGGTGCAAAAGTATGTGGACGACATTGTTACCGTCGACGAAGAAGAAATCGCCAACGCCGTTCTTCTTTTATTGGAACGGGAGAAAACGCTGGCGGAAGGGGCTGGTGCTGCAGCGCTTGCGGCGTTAGTCAATCGAAAAGTTCAACTCACGGGTGAGAAAATTGCAGTGCTGGTTTGTGGCGGCAATATCGACGTCACGCTGCTGGCTCGCATCATGGAGCGCGGCTTGGTGAAGGACGGACGGCTCGTCCGTCTGCGGGTCCATCTTCCCGATTATCCCGGCGCTCTGCACAAATTGACCGGGATCCTGGCGGACCACCGCGCCAACATTGTCGAGACGTCTTATGACCGGGCCTACTACGGAGTGAATCTGGGTGATACTGCAATTGACATCACCATGGAGACCCGCGGTCCGGAGCATATCGCTGAGTTGCTTTCAGCCCTGAGCGCTGGCGGCTACGCGCATGAAAGGGTCTTGTGATGGCGGCTAGTCCGGCATTGATTGCTTCAAATCATTCGTTGCCACTCTCATTGTCAATGCCGATTCGTCCACATTTTGGCTCCCCCGCGGCGAATCTGCCGTAGAATTGGATCAAGGAGGGTTCATGCGATTTGACCTGTTGGGTTTTTATGCCGGGCCCGATCAGGTGATGGGTGTCACCTCCGGTCTGGCTGGCCTGCTCGGGCTCCTGCTCATGTTCTGGAATAAAGTTGTTGGGGCGTTCTTCAAGATGATTCGCAAGATTACGGGTTCTCCCGAGCCAGTTGCCGCAGAATCCACTAAAAATACTTCCGCAAAGACTCCGTAGTCTCAGGTTCTTACCTCTTGCGAAAAAAAGTAATCGTCATCGGCTTGGACGGTCTCGAACCCACTATTGTGGAAGCCATGCTGGGACGCGGCGAGTTGCCGAATCTGGCGAAAATCCGGCAAGCTGGCAGCTATAGCCGACTCCGAACCACTTATCCGGCGCAGACTCCGGTCGCGTGGTCTTCATTCATGACCGGAACGAATCCCGGCGGTCACGGCATATTCGATTTCATCTCACGCGATCCCGAAACGTATCTGCCAGATGCGGCCCTGAACCGCTTCGAGCGTTCAAAGAGCATGCTTGCGCAGCCCCGGGTGGTGAACCAGCGCAAAGGCGTGCCGCTTTGGCAGCGGCTTACCCAGGCAGGCGTCGCTAGCACGATTCTCCGCTGTCCATGCACGTTTCCGACAGAACCACTTCTGGGAAGAATGATTGCAGGTGTCGGCGTCCCCGACCTTCGAGGAAGTCAAAGCAAGGGCACGTTCTACACCCAGGACAAAACCGTGCGCGCCGAAGAAAACGAGCAACTGATTCAGCTTGATTCAGGCATAGACTTGACGACGCGCGTAATTGGCCCGAGAAATACTAGGCTCACACCTCCCAGCGATACCTTCTGCGACATTCGAGTGCAGGTGGACAAAGCATCGCGATGCCTGATCATTCAAACAGGAGGCTCTCCAGCGAAAATTGAAGTTGCCGAGAAGGGCTGGAGCGAGTGGGTGCGCTTCAAATTCAAGTTTTCCTTGCTGCAATCGGTCACTGGGATCGCAAGAGTTTACGTTCGCCAGATCGAGCCCCATGTTGAGTTTTATGTTTCGGCGGTAAACTTTGATCCTGCCGCGCCCATGTTTCCGGTGTCGTCTCCCGGCGATTACGCCAAAGAGCTTTCCGAAAAGATCGGGCTCTTTTCTACTCTGGGCATGGCGGAAGATCACAACGGCTTGAACAATGGACGTCTGGATGAGTCTGCCTATTTGCAGCAATGCGATCTGGTGCTCGGCGAGCGCGAGCGCATGATGCAGTTCGAACTGTCCCGGTTCACCGAAGGGTTCTTCTACATGCTCTTCGATACTCCGGATCGAGTGCAGCACATGCTCTGGCGTTTTCGCGACCCGCAACATCCATGTTTTGAACCCGATCTCTCGCTGGAGCTGGCGACTCGCATTGAAGAGCACTACCGCAAGTGTGATGCGCTGCTGGCCGCCGTGCTCGATAAAGTCGATGAGAACACTTTGCTCATCGTACTTTCCGACCATGGCTTTGGAACTTTCCGCCGCGCCTTCGACACCAATACGTGGCTGTGGCAAAACGGATTGCTGGCGCTCAAGGACAATCACAAGCCGGGCGAAGAATTAGGCGACGGATTTTCATCCGTGGATTGGTCAAAAACCTCTGCCTATGCGGTCGGACTGGGCGGAATCTATCTCAACTTCAAAGGCCGCGAACACGCCGGCATTCTCGAAGAAGGAACGGAGGCGGACAAGGTGCGCGGGGCGATTCAAAGCGGTTTAGCGAATTTGCCGGACGCGCACACGCAACGAGCCGCCATCCGCAATGTTTCTCGACGCGAAGAGTTGTATTCAGGAGCATTCGTCGGAAATTCGCCGGATCTGCTGGTGAATTTCAATCCTGGATTTCGGGTTTCGTGGCATACGGCAGTAGGTGGCTTTGCCAACTCGCTGATTGAAGACAATATGCGCCGCTGGAGCGGCGATCACATCGTCGACCCGGAGACCGTTCCTGGTATTTTGTTTATGAATCGGGCAATACGGCAAGGGTCAGATCCAACGAGTTCTCCAAGAATCATTGACCTTGCGCCCACAATCCTCAATTATCTACAGGTGGCCGTCCCTGAATCCATGGAAGGCAGCTCATTGCTGTAAAACCTGTATTCTGACTTTATGAAGATCTGCGTTCTCGGACTCGATTGCGCCGCACCCGATGTAATTTTTCACGACGAGCGGCTGGTAAACATTCGCCGCTTGATGGACCTCGGGGTGTACGGGCGTTTGCAGAGTGTGATTCCTCCGATCACCGTCCCGGCTTGGATGTGTATGACCACCAGCCAGGATCCTGGTTCGCTCGGTGTCTATGGCTTTCGCAACCGGGTTGACCATTCCTATGACAAACTTGGATTTGCGAATTCCGCATCCATCAAGGCTCTGGCCATTTGGGACCAACTGGCCAGGGAAGGGAAGAAGTCGATCATCGTAGGAGTGCCGCCGAATTATCCTCCCCGGCGCATCAACGGCATCAGCATCGGGTGTTTTCTCACTCCCGACACAGTCAAGAACGACTTCACCTATCCGCCGAATATCAAAACTAAAATCACCGAACTTGTTGGCGAGTATCCCTGCGACGTTAAGAATTTCCGCACCGACCGCAAAGACTGGCTCAAAGACGAAATTTTCGCCATGAGCCGCAAGCAATGGCAGGTGGTGCGCTGGTTGCTGGCCGAACAGGAGTGGGAATATTTTCATTTTGTCGATATCGGTCTCGACCGCATGCATCACGGCTTCTGGAACTATTTCGACAAGGAGCACGTGCAATATAAGCCGGGCAATCCCTATGAAAATGCTATTCCGGAATATTACTTATGGCTGGATGAGCAGATCGGCGCCGCGCTCGAGTTGCTCGATAACGACACCATTGTCTTGGTAGTGTCAGACCATGGCGCGCAACGTCTCGACGGCGGCATTGCCATTAACGAATGGCTCATCAAAGAAGGCCTGCTGGTTCTAAACGAATATCCCACTTCGCTCACCCCGTTCGACAAGCTCAACGTGAACTGGAGTAAGACCAAAGTCTGGAGCGAGGGCGGTTACTACGCCCGCATGTTCTTCAACGTGCAAGGGCGCGAACCGCAAGGCATGATCCCCGCTGCCGAGTATGAATCTTTCCAGAACGCGATGAAGGCCAAGCTCGAAGCTTTGCAGGACGACAAAGGCCAGCCGCTGAACTCGCTCGTTTTCAAGCCGAAAGAGCTCTATCAAAACGTAAGAAACGTGGCGCCCGATTTGATCGTCCATTTCGGAGGACTCTACTGGCGTTCTATTGGGACTGTGGGCCATTCGAAGATCCACGTACAGGAAAATGACACAGGCCCCGACGGTTGCAACCATGCACAATATGGAATGTTCATCCTGGTCGCTCCGAATTGCCCGCTGAGTGGCGAATACGAGGGCGCACGTCTGCTCGATATCGCTCCTACGTTGCTCGATCTCGCAGGCTACGAGATTCCTGAGACCATGCAAGGCCGCTCATTGGTGGCGGGCATGGAGAAGAAAAGTCCCAGTGGCAATTCCGGTGACAGTGATGAGAAGACTATTCACGACCGGCTAGCGGGGCTGGGATACGTTTGATTCGATGTCGTCCGAGTCGTAACATTGCGGTTTATGAAAACTATCAAGAGCGGCGTGATCTTCCTCCTGCTCGGGCTCGCTGCGGGCTGCGGCGGTAGTGGCAGCATGGGAACTCCCCCGAGCATTTCGGTGGCGCTTTCCAATTCATCAGTCACGGCATTTCAGAGCCAGTCGGCGGTGACCGACAACGTCACCATCAGTCGTGTCGCTACATCGGGCGACGTCACGCTCGCGCTCAGTGGTCTGCCCAGTGGCGCGACCGTTCAGATCACATCTCCCGGAAGTGGCACTAGCGGCAGCATAAGCATTGATCCCGGAACGGCGGGTGCCGGTAGTTATCCATTAATTGTTCTGGCCAGCGACAGTGTGGTTTCCGGTTCCGCGAATCTAAGCCTGACGATTGGAGTTACGGCGCAAATCGCCAGTACGGAAACCACTCCGTTCAGCGTTGCCATGTCCACTTCGTTTCAGCCCGCCGAGTGGGACGATACCTTCTTCACCAATTTTCCGACGGCAACCACTCCCCTCAACAACCTCGGATCTCAGCACATCCGGTTGCAGCCGGTTTCGCAGGGAGTGCCACAAAAGGCCAATAAAACCTGGGATTTTTCCACATTGGATAACATTCTGAATCCAGTGATCGGCACTAACGACAATAGTCCAGAACTGCAACTGGCAACCGCTCCGCCCTGGATGGACGACAGCAACGGCCACATCATCCCAGCCGATTTCTCTGATTTCGCCAGCTACGCCGCGGATGTTGTCTTGTACTACAACACCACCACGGGCTTTGTGGATTCCGGTGGCGTGACCCATGTCCACAGTCCTCTTACGCCGATTACGTACTGGGGGGTTTTCAACGAGCCCAACATCAATGGGCTCACCAACTCGCAGTACGTCCAGCTTTACAACACCACGGTGCCGGCCATGCAAGCGGCGGATTCCAGCATCAAATTTGTGGCCGTGGAACTTTCTGATGGTTACAACAATTGGGAACAGAACTACATGCCTACCTTCGTCAACAATGTCACCGCGCAGGTAGACGTTCTTGCGACCCATTTTTACTCCAGTTGCAATCAGAAGGACGCCGATCAGCAGGTAATGGCCACGATCCCAGGCTTTGCCAGCGGCGTGACCTACATTTATTCGGAATTGAAAAAGAATTCCGCGCTGGCCAACGTTCCGGTCTGGATCACGGAAAATAACGTGAACGCGGATTTTGCGGGTAGCAATGGCATGAGCACGTGCAACCCAGGCCAGGTGTTTGTAACCGATACCCGCGGTTCAAGTGCTTTCTTCGCGGCCTGGCGTCCGCTGATGTTTTCCCAGGTCGGCAAGGCCGGCGCACAGGGTTTGTATCAATGGGTCTTTGCCGGAGATGCACAATACGGCGAACTGGACGATTCCAACGGTAATTATCGCCTGAGCTATTGGGTGGATTACTGGCTGGAGCACATGTTTCCGACGACAGCGGGAGCAAAACTTTTGCAATTCAGCAGCACCGACAATGCGGACATCGAGATTCTCCCGGTTCGTAATGCCGACAACAGCGTGGTGGTGATGGTGGACGATTACGCGATCGCAAACTCCACGGATAATAATGGGCCAGGCGTGCCTCGAACTGTCTCGGTTGACGTGAGTGCGCTGGGCACTTTTTCCAGTGGAAGCCTGCTCACGATTGATGCGAATACGAATGTGACGACGGGGCCGACACTTGCCACCATCACACCTGTCTCTCCGGTCCAGATCACACTTAACGGGTATGGAGTCGCATTCCTGAAACTTCAGCCCTAGCTTATTGCTACTTGGTTTTTTTCTTCCCGAACAATCCAGTTAGTCCCTTGACCGCAGCATCCCCGGATTTTAACGGGTTGGCCACCATGCCCTTAACATCGGGCACGAATTTCGGATCGGATGTTGTCCCCTCAATCAGGAATGGGAGGCCGCCCTTGTTGCCCATCCCCGCCAGCTGCGTTAATCCACCGCCAATACCACCACTCAGGCTGGCGTTCATCTTGTAGTTCAGAGCGCCGGCCGGACTGATCGTTCCATTTCCGGTAATGACCCCGATTGCAGGCACCGTGAGATTCAGATTGCTGGTACTGATGCCCTCTGGCGCCACCCGGGCATCGGTGCTCAGGTTCTGGATGGATGTATCCGGCTCCGACTTCGTTCCCGTCAATGCGGAAACTGCCGACATCTTGGACGCCATATTGAAACCTTCCAGCTTGGTGTCGGAGAGCTTGACCGGGCCGACGATGACCAGTTTGTCGGTCGGTCCGCTAATGTCCAGCGTGGTTGAAAGCGTGCCACCTTTGAGCGAAGACCCCGAAGGCAAAATCACACCCAGCGCCGGCAACATGGCTACCAGATCATCCACCGGCATTCCCTGAGCGCTCAGCTTCATGGCTAGGTTCGCCGATTCGCCGTGGAGCTGGTAAGTTCCGGTCAGTTGTGCCAAAGCTTTTCCAATGCTGACATCGCCTTTGGTAAGCGATCCGCCTTGCTTTTCCAGATCATGTTCGATGGCATACTTAACTTCCACGTCCCGTCCCGCCGGAGACCCTTTGGTGGAGAGTTTGAGCTTGCTGGCGGTTGCCGTTCCGCTGCTGTGCAGCTGTTTGCCGTTGGAACTGACCGTTCCTTCAAAATCGGCTAAACCGGCAACACCTGTAGAAGCGTCCACGAACCCGGAAGCCGCTAAATCCAGCTGCTTCACCTTGATTTTGGCGTCGAGTGGCGTCGCCGCGGCGTCGGTGGAATCGATGGGCCCGGCCTTGCCATCAAGCGTCAGCGATCCGCCTCCTGGCAGACTGGCCGACAGGCTAAAGGGAAATTCCGAGGTAAAAGAAAAGTTCTGCACCGCGATGTCCACCTTGTCATAGACATGGGTTTTCGCCGGCGGTTCACTCACCGAGACGCGCCCATTCTTGATGGAAAGTTTACCGACGGAAAGATCTGAGTTTGAGGACGCAGTTGTGGCCACGGGAGCCGGATTCTTGGCCTTTGCCTCCGATGTGCCCAGGCTGGAGAAATTCCACTTTCCTGACGCCAGCCGGACCAACGAAACCTGCGGCTCATTCAGAGTTATGTTGGTCACGTGCAGCGCTTTCGAAAAAATCAGCGGCATGATTTCCACGCCTACCTTTAACTCCTTAGCGCGGATAAACGGGTCCTTGCTGAACGCCGGGTCGTCGCCGATGGCCAGATCGTCCGCGGAAACGCTTCCCGAAAGAATGGAAAGATGAAGGTTGCCCACACTGACCTGTCGTCCCAGCGCCGTGGAAAGCTCTGACTCAATCTTGGGCCGGAAGGCGTTGACATCCACGAATAAGGGAACCGCGACCACGATAACGATCAACACAATGACGATGATGACTATGATTCTCATTGGGCTTTTCATAACGATATTCTCCAACACGTAATGCCGTTTTTATCGGATTAAGCTCGACGAGTCGAGGACTCCAGTTGCAGCCCCTGTGGTGTGCGCAAGTTTACCAAAAACAGAACCGTTATTTCGGATCTCCAGTAATTTCAGGATTAGGTGTTGGCCCGGTCTCGAGTTCCTGCTGCCGCTTTTCGCGGGCCTGGTTCGACAGTTGAGTGTATGTGCGCATCTCAGCTAGAGCTTCCTCGCTACGTCCCAAACTTCGCAGCACTTGCCCCCGCACATAGTGAATGCTGAAGCTGCCGGTGTCGAGCTTACCGGCGGCGTCGATCTCGGTTAGCGCTTGCGCGTAGTTGCCTCGACGCTGGTAAGCGCGCGCCAGATTGAAGTGGGAGCTGGCCAGCCGGGGATCGAGACGCAATGCCATGCGCAGGTTCTTAACGGCGGCATCATCTTTTTGCTGGAGATAATCGATCAAGCCCAACTGGTCATAGTCGTATGCCAGATCGGGCTCAATCGCGACATCCGCCAGAAATTCTGTTCTCGCCCGATCAAAGTCCTGCTTCTTCATGTAGGCCAGGCCCAATTCGAAATGTACAAAGGGCAGTTTGGGAGAGGTCTTGGCTGCGAGTTCGAGCTCACTGATCGCGTCGTCATACTCTTCCCGATTCAAGTGGGCTTTTCCCATGAGCAAATGATATTCGGACGAATTCTGGCCGGTCTCGACCAGCCTGCCCAGAGCCCGTTGCTCCAGCTCCGGGCGCTGGGCTTTGTTGGCCGCGATCCCCAGCACGTATAGATAATTCATCTCATTTGATTCTTGCGGCCACAGCGGTTCAAGCGTGTTGGCGGCATCAGCATAGCGCTCGTTGAAGAAGTAGCACAGCCCCAATAAGTAGCGAGCTTGGAGCGAGTCCGGCGCATCGCGCACCGCCGATTCGAAAGGCAGGATGGCGGCCTGGTAATTGCCCTGCCGGTAATAAGCCAATCCAATATTAAGCCGGATTCCCGACACCTGCGGCGCCAGGCGGGCGGCCTGGTTCAGATTTTCAAGCGCGCGCTGCCAGTGCTTCCGGCGCATTTCAATCACGCCCAGGTTGGCGTAAGCGCCAGCCACTTGCGGGTCGATGGCGAGCACGGCGCGGAATGAGCGCTCGGCTTGCTCCAAATTGCCAGCCCGCAACGCCGTTTCACCCTGCTCGAATAATTGTTGCGGACCAGGATTCTGCGAAACTGGGGAGTCCCGCGGCCCCTGAGCCGACAGCGTGAAGAAGGCCCCGCCACACCAGAAAAGTAGCGCAAGCAGGAATCGAAGAGGGTATCTGGATCGCATGGACGGGCTTGACACCGGGTTAAACTCCTGCTGTAGTGTCCGCCAGCGTCAGCCCGAATTCAAGCAGACCTGGCTAGCGGCAATGGAACCACCAGGCATTTTAGCGGCGTTCTCAATGCTCCCGCGCTCTTCCGTAGAATTTGAAAGCTGATTGGATCATGAAAGGTTCGATGGTCACGATTCGAGATGTAGCCAAGGAAAGTGGTTTTTCGTCCACCACGGTCTCTATTGTTTTGAACAACGCTCCACTGGCGCGTTATATTCCGGCCGCGACCAAGAAGCGAATTGAGAAGGCGGCCAAGAAGTTGGGTTATCGCCCCAATCTTTTTGCCCGCTCGCTGCGCAGCAAACGCAGTTCCACCGTGGGGGTCATGGTCCTGGATATGACGGACCCTTACTGCACTCTGGTCCTGCGCGGGATTGAGAATTCTCTCTATCAATCTTCGTATCTTCCCATTCTCACCGATGTCCACAATGAACGTGGCCGCTTTGAGCGCTATCTGGAAATGTTGCTGGACCGGCGGGTCGAGGGCCTCATCGTGCTGGCTAACTGGCTATTTGTGAACATCGATGTTCTCGCCGATCTGGAGAAGAGCAGCATTCCCACGGTCATGATCGGCCAGGAACTGCGCACCGATTCCATCAGTTCCGTGATCGTGGACAACGAACTCGGGGCCTATTCCGCGCTCGAGCATCTTTACCGGTTGGGACATCGCAAGATCGCCGTCATCCGCGGCCCCAAGACCCTGGGCGACAGCGCCCCTCGCTGGAAGGGAATCCGGTCCTTCGCGAAAGCCAGTGGACTGGAACTGGACTCCCAACTGGTACTGGACCTGCCAGAATCACGGGAGCCAATTTCAAGTTTTGAGGCCGGATACAAATTAACCGAGGAATTACTCAAGCGAAGGCGCCCTTTTACCGCCTTGATGGCATTTGATGACATGACCGCTTTTGGAGCAATACGCGCCCTGGCGAAGTCCGGTCTTCGGGTTCCGGAACATTGCTCGGTCATCGGCTTCGACGATATTGCCGCTTCCACGTTATACACGCCATCGCTGACCACCGTGCGCCAGCCCATGGAGGCCATGGGCGCCATGGCGGTGAGCATTATGGTGGATGGAATCAATGCGATATTGGAAAAGCGGGAAGTTTCCGCCGTGCATCGCAAGATGGCCCCGGAACTGGCCGTGCGTGAATCCACCCGAAGCGTGGTGTGACCCAGTGATTGAGACGAGCAAGCCCCCCAAACCACCTTTTTCCTTGACAACAAAACTGGGTATAAAGCACTATTCATACGTTTTAATAAATGCTTTCATGATAGACTACCGTCACCGAAATTGGGCTCGCTGTAGGTCTCGTCCGTACACATCTAATAACCGGGGAGTTACCATGAAATTCCGTCTCGCGTGTTTGTGCATCCTTACGTTTGGGCTCTGCTTGCCTGCCGCGCTATTCGCGCAGGACACCGCCTCGATTACCGGCACCGTCACCGACGCCAGTGGGGCTGCTGTCGCGAACGCGCAAGTGACCCTGACCAGTAAGGAACACGGCGTCAACCTCACTACAAAGACGAATGGAAGCGGCGAGTATATTTTCGGGTCTTTGCAGATCGGTGCGGTCAACGTGACTGTTACGTCGCCAGGGTTCAAAAAATATCAGGCCCAGGGCGTGGTCCTTCGCGTCGGCGAGAAAGCTCGTTTGGACGTGTCTTTACAAGTCGGCGCGGAAAGCACTGAGGTGACGGTTGAGGGTGCTGGGGTTGCTCAAGTCGAGACCCAATCCTCCGATCTGGGCGGTACGGTCAGTGGCAAGGAAATTACGCAATTGCAGTTGAATGGTCGCGACTTCAAGCAGTTGATCACCCTGGTGCCGGGCGTCACCAATCAAACCGGCACTGACGAAGGCGGCGTTGGCGTGACCGCCAGCACATCGTTCAGCATCAATGGCGGTCGTACCGAATACAACAACTGGGAAATGGATGGTGGCGACACCATGGATAACGGCAGCAACAACACGCTGAACGTGACCCCCAGTATTGATGCCATCGGAGAAGTCAAGGTTTTGACTTCGAACTACGGCGCACAGTACGGCAAGAACGGTTCGGGAACGATTGAAGTGGAAACCAAGTCCGGGACTAGCGCTTTTCACGGCGATGCCTACGAATTCAACCGCAACGATATCTTCAACGCGGCTGGTTTCAATCAGAATTCCACGCCACCATACAAAAAGAATGATTTCGGTTTCACTATTGGTGGCCCCGTGATTATTCCTGGCATCTACAACAAGGACCGCCAAAAAACATTCTTCTTCTGGTCAGAAGAGTGGCGCCGTGATCGCGTACCCTACACTTTCAATCCAATTGTTCCTTCGAACGCGGAACGTGGGGGAGATTTCAGCGATCAATGCCCGAATGTAACCACCGGTAATTCAGCAGACTGCCCGGTGGAACCTAACTTTCTCGCTGATGGCGTGACCCCGAATCCGCTGGCCGGCCAGTTCTTTCCAGGGAACCAGGTCCCATTCAATGCCAGCGATCCCAACGTCCAGTCGTTGCTGGCGTTGATTCCGCAGCAGAATAATGTCCCGGGTCAGGCCGGGCGTTTCTTTGAGAACGTTTCGCAGCCCACCAACTGGCGCGAGGAACTTTTCCGTGTGGATCACAATCTGACCGATAAAGAACGCATCACGTTTCGCTATATTCACGATTCCTGGTTCCAATATCAGCCAGTTCCGCTGTGGACAAATGCGGGAAGTTTCCCCACCATTGGGACTAACTTCACGGGCCCCGGTGTGAGCATGGTGGCGCGTCTCAGTTCAAATCTAAGTCCCACATTGCTGAACGAATTTGTTGCCAGCTATACCAGTGACCAGATCACGCTCATTGACACGGGAAATTACAAGCGCCCGGCCGACACCACTTTTGGAGCTATTTTCCCCGGCGCCGATATGGGCGTGATGCCCGGCTTTGATCTCAATGACCCCGGCGGAGCGTACGGAGGATTTGGGCAGGACGCAGGCTACATCCCGAACGGCGTTTACAATTCCAACCCGTCCTACAGTTATAAAGACAACGTAACCAAGATTGTGGGCACGCACAATTTGCAATTTGGGGGATACGTAGAAGCCGCGCAAAAGAATGAGTTCGGCGGTGAACTCTCGGCTGGCTCCTATCCGGGTTACATCACTTTTGATCCCAGCAGTGCGGTCGTAACCACCGGAAACCCATTCGCTGATCTATTACAGGGAAACATTGCTTCATTCGGGCAGCAAAACACCACCCTCAAGTACTACAACCGTTACAAGATCGTAGAGCCTTATTTCAACGATGACTGGCACGTGACCAGCCGTCTGACATTGAATTTGGGCGTGCGATTGAGCCTCTACGGAACCTATCGGGAAAAGGAGAACCAGGCGTACAACTTCGATCCCGCAGCCTACAAGGCTGGCTTAACAACCGTGAACAGCGATGGAAGTGTGAGTGGGCTCGGAGTTTCGGATCCGAGTGCGCCGATTAGCGTAACCAATTTACCCAACGGAATTGTTCAGTGTGGCGGCCCGGGCCAATACATCGGCTGTCAGAAGGGCAAGCTCTTTAATCCCGCACCGCGCATGGGATTTGCGTGGGACCCAAGAGGCAATGGCAAGACTGCGATCCGGGCTGGGTATGGAATGTTTTACGAACATGGGAACGGAAATGAAACCGGGACTGAAACTCTGGAGAACTCTCCCCCCTTGGCCTATGCAGCCCAGCAGAACAACATCGTGGGTTACACGAATATAGGCGGAGGCACTGCTGCCCCACAATTCCCTCTGGCTCCGGTCGCTGTTCCTGCTAAGGCGATTTGGCCTTATGTGCAACAGTGGCATCTGGATGTTCAACAGGAGTTTGCCAGCAACACGGTTGCCACCGTTTCGTACGTGGGCAGCAAGGGGACCCATCTAACCCGGCAAACCGACCTCAACCAATTGCACCCGATCTCCGCTGCGCAGAACCCCTATAAGCTGGGCGAAGCGATTGGCCCGAATGATTGTGGCACGACGTTTGACGCAAACGGTGTTCCCACCGGCGCAACAACTCCCAGTGGCGTACCCATCACCGGACAAGCCGCAATAAACTTGGGCGTTGCCGCTTGCGGCACAAACCCGGATCTGTTCCGGCCGTTTCCGGGCTATGGCGATATCACTTACATTGAGCCCGCTGCCTCTTCGGATTACAACGCACTGCAGGTAGCGATACGACGCAGTATGGGCGGTTTGCAACTGAACTTTGCCTATACCTATAGCCATTCCATTGACGATTCCTCTGATCGCTACGACGGCAGCTTTACTGACGCCTACAATCCGGCGGCGCAACGAGCAAGCTCAAACTACGATCAGCGTCATGTGCTCAATTTCGGATACGTATGGGATTTGCCGTTCTTTAAGAATCCTGGTCTGACCAAAAATGTCCTTGGTGGTTGGGAATACTCCGGCATTACAACCTTTAATACCGGTTCGCCCTTCAGCGTGCTCAATCCAACCGACAATGCCGGGGTTGGAAACGGATTGGGGTCCGCGTCGTACGCGGATATCGTTGGCAACCCGAAGCAGGGGGTGGTGAACGATTCCACGACCGCTCTGGAAGGGTATGGGCCGTTGATCTACAACCCAGCAGCATTCGCGGCCCCGCAGGGATTAACTTTTGGCGATTCCGGCAGAAACCTTCTCCGCAATCCCCACCAGCTTAATTTCGACATGGCGCTCTTCAAGCACTTCGCCGTGACCGAGAAGACGGCTTTTGAATTCCGGGCCGAGGCTTTCAACGTGTTTAACCACACCGAGTGGTTGCCGCTCGCCGGCCAGGCCGGAGCAGCAGCAAGCTCGAACGGGTCCGGCACCAACACCCTCGACAGCTTGGGATTCCTTTACGTGGCAGGGGCGCACAGTCCGCGCATTCTCCAGCTCGCTTTGAAGTTCTTGTTCTAACAACTCACTGTTTTAGTAATTGATCCCGGCCCCGAAATGGCCGGGATTTTTTTATTGGGCAAATGATTTATTTGTATTGGACTTCCACCCAGCGCCGTTCCCTTGCGCTGGCAGCGATGCTGTCGCAGAGAATCAGTTCCTCATGGCCGGTCTCGAGCGTAGGGAACGTTCGCGCAGCTTTAAAATCGCCAGCCGCGATATAAGCGTAGAAGTCCTTGAACAACTGCGCGAATGTATCCGGATATCCCTCGGCATGTCCTCCCGGATACGCCGCATATCCCCGCGCTTCCGGACTCATCAAAGCCGGATCTTTAATCATGCTCTGATTCGCTTCATTGCGGCGGCCGATCCAAAGAATATTCGGAGACTCCGCATTCCAGGCCAGCGACCCTTCCGATCCATCCACTTCAAACCATAGATTGCATTTGCGCCCGGCGCTGACCTGCGAAACCGTCATCACCCCTCGCAGCGATCCTTCAAAGTGCAACAGAACGGACGCGTAGTCGTCATTCGTGATCTTGATCTCGTCGAAAGCACCGTCGCCGCGCTTCTGAAAAGTTTCCACCCGCCCGCGCGGCCGCTGCCTGACGGGCACTACGGTAGCCAGATCGGCGCACAATTCGGTGACCTTGCGCCCGGTGATCCAGGTGGTGAGATCGAGCCAGTGCGTCCCAATGTCCGACACCACACGCAGCTCGCCGCCGAGTTGCGTTTCCAATCGCCAGTTCCAATCCGAGGGATACAGCAGCCAATCCTGCAAAAACCCGCCATGCACCAAACGCGGTTCGCCAATGAGTCCCCGCGCGACCAGGGCCCGCGCTTCCTGGCAAAGCGGATAGTAGCGCAGATTATGAGCCACTCCGCCAACCCGATTATGTTTCTTCGCCAGATCGATCAAAGCCGCGCTCTGCCTGGTGTCCATGGCCAACGGCTTTTCGCACATCACATGCTTGCCGGCTTCCATGACCGCCTGGGCTTGCTCAAAATGAACGTTGTTGGGCGTACAAATGTGGACAACGTTGACGCTCTTGTCCGTGGCCAGCTCGTCGAGCGAGCCGTAAGCGTGATCGAGGTTGAGCGCGCGGCATGCTTCTTTCGTCCGCTCCTGCGAGCTGCCCAGAATTCCTTGTACGGCAATGCCTCGACGGCGCAGCGCTTCCAGATGCGCCCTGCCCACAAACCCCAGCCCGATGATTGCCGCCCGCAAATTCGCCACCACTTCACCTCAGGGAAAGATACCAACGACGTAGCAGTCTACAGGAAAGCCTTACCTGACCTCCGCATGCTCGCGGGGGGAAGTCGTCGCAGCCAGGGCCTGCTCCAGATCGGCGATCAGGTCCTCGGCGTTTTCGATTCCCACCGACAGCCGGATCAACTGATCGCTCACACCCATTTTTTCGCGCTGCTCCGGCGAAATCATGGCGTGCGAGGTGAGCACGGGCAGGCAAACCAGGGAATCCACGCCTCCTAGACTCGGAGCCAAACTGAACAAGTGCAATGATTCGGAGAATCGCCGTGCATCCGGGCCGGTGCCTTCGACTTCGAAGCTGAGCAGACCACCTCCGCCGCTCAACTGCTCCATGGCCAACGTCCGTTGCGGATGGCTTTCTTCCCAGGGATAGTAAACTCGCCGCACTCTGGCATGCTCCGCCAGAAATTGCGCGATCCGCAGCGCGCTCTGGTTCTGCCGTTGCACTCGCACCGCCAGCGTTTTCATTCCGCGCAGCAACAACCACGCGGCATGCGGATCCATGGTTCCACCCAGCACTGTGCGAGTCGCATGGATCGTCTCGATCAGTTCGCCACGGCCGGCAATGATGCCGCACATTAAATCGCAATGTCCGCCGTAGTATTTCGTTCCCGAGTGCATCACCAGATCGACCCCAAACTCCGCCGGACGCTGGTTAATCGGCGTCGCCAGCGTGCTGTCAATCATCGTAATCAGTTTGTGTTTTCTGGCCACGGCCACAACTTTGTGAAGGTCCACTACCCGCAACGTTGGATTCGTCGGCGATTCCAAATACACCAGCTTCGTGTTGGGACGCACTGCGCTCTCGTACTGCTCATATTCCGTGGTGTCCACAAACGTGGCGTCGATCCCCAGCTTGGGAAGCCACTGGCTGAGAAATTTCATGGTGCCGCCGTAAATGTCACGCTGCGCCACGATGTGGTCTCCCGCTTTCAGCAGGGCGAAAATCGTGGTGGTGATGGCCCCCATGCCGGAAGCAAACAACTGGGCCGCATCCGCTCCCTCCAGTTGCGCGACTGCCGCTTCCGCCGCCGTGTTCGTGGGATTGCCATAGCGCGTGTAGAACCGATCGGTGGGAGTGACTTTCACCTGCAGGTCGTTGTCCGTGACTTCGAACGTCGAAGTCTGGTAGATCGGCGTGGACAGCGGCGCATTTTTCCTGGTGAGATCATTGCCGCCACGCACGGCTTCGGTTTCCTGGTGATGCTGATGCGGTTTCATGCAACTCCTTAGAATTTCGCTTCCAGACTAACGTTCGCGCGCCAACTGGGCAAGAGATATGCCGTTTTTCGCTGCTGATCTGCCTTTATAATCTCATCCCATGGAAACAGGTTTGCAGAACCGGGTAGCGATCGTCGCTGCGTCCAGCCAGGGCATCGGACGAGCGACGGCGGAAGCCTTTGCCGCAGAGGGCTGCCGTGTGGCAATGTGCGCCCGCAATGCCCAAACGTTACAGGCGGCCGCCGACCAAATCCGAAAGCAATACAACGCGGAGGTATTCGCCGAGCCCGTGGACGTGACCGATGCCGACGCGGTGCACCGTTTTGTAGAAACAGTGATCGCCAGTTTCGGCAGCGCCGACATTTGCGTCACCAACGCTGGCGGTCCTCCCGCCAAAGGTTTTCTCGCCGCCACTTTGGAGGAATGGCGCAAGGCGGTGGATTTGAATTTTCTCAGCACCGTCTACTTTGCCCGCGAAGTCATTCCTCACATGCAACGCCAGCACTGGGGACGCATCATTACGATTACATCCGTTACCACCAAGCAGCCCGTTGCCGATCTGGTGCTCTCGAACGCGGTCCGCGCCGCAGTTGTGGGATTGGTCAAGAGCCTGGCCAATGAATTTGGCAAAGATGGAATTCTGGTGAACAACGTCGCTCCGGGCTACACGGATACTGACCGCCTGAAGGACCTCGCCAAAGCCCGGTCCGCCACTCAGGGCAAGACAGAAAAAGAAATCGCGGAAAGTTGGGCCGCGGACATCCCATTAAAACGCCTCGGGGAACCCAGAGAAGTTGCCGACACGATCGTCTGGCTGGCTTCCGAGCGCGCGTCGTACATTACCGGCCAAACCGTCTTGGTAGACGGCGGCCTATATAAAGGATTGTGACCTGCTGGCAGCCCCGAAGTGGCGCAAGAATAAAGCCCACGGCGCAAGTCGTGGGAAAAGGGCGAAAATTTCACCAGCCCCATCGGGGCGAAAGAGTAATTCTCACGTACTCTAGATCCGGAAACTTCCCCTGATAAAATTGATGAGCAGCCACGATCTGAAAAGAGAAGGTACGCGGAGATGACGAAATCAAAACGCCCAGGGAAGAGCGTCAGGAAAAGTGCGGCCAAGCACAAAGTTTCTAAAAGGCGATCCGCCGGGAAGACCGCCGTCCCAGCTGCATTGAAATACATTGCCTGGAGTTCGGTTGAACTGGAACGGCTGAAGCCATTGTTGCAACGCCAGCTGATCGTGGGACAGAACATCATGGTCGCTCGCATCCTTCTCCAGAAAGGCGCCACCGTCCCGGAGCACAATCACCATAATGAACAGGTAAGTTGTATCTTGGAAGGTGCTCTCAAGTTCGGGATTGATGGCCGCGAGATCGTGGTGAAGGGCGGCGAAGTTTTGGCCATTCCTCCCCACATGCCGCACTGGGCCGAAGCGCTCGAGGACACAGTTGCTATCGATGTCTTCAATCCACCGCGCGCCGACTGGATCAACAAGACCGATCAATACCTGCGTGGTGGAAAATAAGGCGTCGCTTCTTCGAAATCCAAATGACAAATCCAGCAGCCTCCGAGTCCAAACCTAAGCCGGATACTTCGCAGTTGCGTTGTATTGCCTGCGGCGCCGTCGGAGGCACGCCTACGCCGAACCTTCGTTGCTCGGCATGCGGCGACCTGCTCGAAGTAATTTATCCGGATTGGCATGTGGGCGATGGCATTCGCGCCGCGGGATTGGAAGCATCCGGGCTGAAATCTCTCTGGCGTGAACGCAGAACTTCGCTGCTCGCCGTGGACCAGAGCGGGGTCTGGCGCTTTCGTGAAGTTCTTCCTGTTCTTGACGCAAAGAATGGCCCCATCACTTTGCGCGAAGGCAATACGCCACTTTATCCCATGCCATCTTGCGGCAAAATCGCGGGAGTCCAGAACTTATTTGCCAAGCACCAGGGCATGAATCCCACCGGATCATTCAAGGACACCGGCATGACCGTCGCTGCCTCCTTCGCCCGGCAGCGAGGATTCCGCTGGGTCGCCTGTGCCTCGACCGGCAACACTTCCGCCTCCATGGCCGCCTATGCGTCACGCGGCGGCATGCGGAGCCTCGTGCTCATTCCCGACGGGCAAATTTCCTGGAGCAAGCTTGCGCAATCCTTGGACTACGGCGCGGTGACCTGCCAGTTGAAAACCGATTTCGATGGCTGCATGCGCGTGCTCAACGAAGTGGTGCAGCGCATGCCCGTCTATCTTTTAAACTCGGTCAACCCATATCGCCTGGAAGGTCAAAAAACTCTGGCCCTCGAACTGATGGAACAACTGAACTGGAATGTTCCGGACCATGTCATCGTTCCCGGTGGAAATCTCGCCAATTCCTCGGCCATCGGAAAAGCCTTCCTTGAGATGAAAGAACTCGGCTTGATTTCCACCCTGCCAGGAATTTCCATCATTCAGGCCGAAGGGGCGAACCCGTTGGTCCGTACCATTCGCGAAAACGGTGGCAAGACTTTAGTCCCCGTGAAAGCTGAGACCTATGCCACCGCCATCCGCATTGGGAATCCGGCCTCCTGGAAAAAAGCCTTGCGCGTGCTGCAAGCGACGGGTGGGACGGTCGAGCAAGTCAGCGAAGTTGAAATCGCGCTCGCCAAGGCCGAAATCGGGGCGGAGGGGATTGGCTGCGAGCCTGCCTCCGCCGTCACGCTCGCCGGACTCAAGAAATTGGTCAAGCAAGGCTTCGTCAAGCCGCAGGAGACGATCGTGTTAGTTTTGACCGGACACCTGCTCAAAGATCCCGATTTCACCCTGAAGTTTCACCGTGGCGATCTTTTTGCCGGGACCGCTCACGAAAAAGAATCTGCTGTACTCGTATCTCAACAACGCGCGCCGCTGGTTCTGGAACCAACTGCTGATGCCGTGGTTCGAGTTTTAGAAAAGGCTGGAAACTAATTTGACCCGCTCCGGAAAATCCAGATCTTCCCACCCTACGGCCAGCACTCGTCGAAAAGTCCGTCCACCGAAAGCTCTGGAGCTGCAACTGCCCGCCACTTCCGCCAATCTCGGGCCTGCCTTCGATGCCGCCGCTCTTGCCTTGCAGTTGTTTCTCAAGGTCCGGGCCCACCCTGCCAGGAAATTCTCCATTGCGGCCACGGGACGCAATGCCGAAGTCTGCCAGAAACTCGAAAATAATCTGATCTTGAATACCTATCGCGAAGTCCTGGAAGCCGAGGGCCAATCCGCCCAGCCCCTCGCCCTTCACATCGAGAACCAGGCGCCCATTGGCAAAGGCTGTGGTTCCTCGGCGTCCGCTCGCCTGGCGGGAATCGCTCTCGCCGTGCACTATGGCGGATTGCACTGGACCGACCATCGCATCGTCGGCGAAGCCTCGCGCCGCGAGCATCATCCCGACAACGCCGCCGCCTGCTGGATGGGCGGACTCGCCGTCGCCCGCATGTCGACCGAAGGTCAGGCGGAAATCGCCCAGTTTGTCCCCAAGGGCGAGTGGCCCTTGTTGCTCGCCGTGCCCGAAGAAAGTCTTTCCACGGAAAAGGCCCGCGGCATTCTTCCGCCGTTGTACAGCCGCGCCGACACCGTCACGAATATTCAAAATTCCCTGCTGCTGCTGGCCGCTTTCACCCAACGGCGTCCGGACTTACTCTCCTCCGCTTTGGAAGATCGGATTCATCAACCCTATCGCGCTTCACTTTGTCCGCTCTTGCCCGCGCTGCAAAAACTGGGTAAGCCCTCAGGAATCTTAGGAGTCGCCTTGAGTGGCGCCGGCCCGTCGGTATTAATTTTTCTGGATGCCCGGGCAAATCTGCTTCAGGCCAAGGCCCGCGTTGCCGCCCACCTGCGTGCGCAGCGGCTTTCCACGGAATTAATCGCCACGCGAATCAGTCATCTGGGCGCCGGCCAATTCAGCGGATGGAAGGAAAGATGATCGAGTGACAGGGCTGGTTGGACAGTCTAATTTCGCGCGGTGCGCCGCTCCCCCGAGGGCGCATCTTTTTTGGTCGAGACGTTGAGCAAATGTTGCTCGAAGCTAATCCCGGGATTGCGGGCAAAACGAACCGGGTAGGTTCGGCAGGCGCGCAGGAAATTCTCCATCGCCTCGCGCCCTGCATGCACGCGCAGAGGAGTCGTCGTCATCCCGTGCTTCTCCTTGCTCTTCATTTTCTTTTTCACTGGACGCCAGCCGTTTACACGCTTGCGGGAAAGTTCGATGCAAAATTCCGGGGAGGAGTACACCTGGATCTGTTTCGGGGGGTGACAAAAAGTTAATCGGCGGCCGCGCCAACGTAAATGGCACTCCCGTGCCATGCGGCTTCAGAAACAAAAAAAGACCGGCGGATAGCCGGTCCTTTTTCAGTTTCCCGCGCTGCGCTTTACCGGCTGGCGGGCGGAACGATCCCGTTCATCCGCAAATATTCCACCATCTGCCCATAGTGATCAAAAGGGTGGGATATCGCAATGACCGCGAGCCCCAGCCGAGTCGACGTGCCCTCGCCAAAAGGATTTTTCATCGGTTCCACTTCATTCTTCTCATTGATCGAACTCACCGCCTTATGCAAATAGGCGAACGAGTCCTTTAAATATTTCATAATGTCGGCCTTCGAGGTCAGCGCCGCCGGCCCGTTCTCCTCGCCCACATCCGCCGGCGGTTTTTCTCCCAGAATGGCGCCGCCAAGTATGTAGTTCACCGCAGCCACGTGTTTCACTTGCTGAGCGAACGTGCGCACCCCTTTGAACTCCCCGCTGCTCGGAGCATATGAGTATTTGTCCTCGGACATGGCGTCCGCCGCCGGAACAAATTCACTTTCCACGTTGCCGACCGAGTGGTCCAGAACCATGCTCACAGTGCGAGGCTCAGCTGGTTTGGCAGCCTGAGCTGACGCAATTCCGCAACACGCCAGCAAAAACAAACTTGCAAACAACCAATTCATTTTCTTCATGAGATTCTCCTTGAGATATAAAAACCATCCGTACCACTGCACCAAATTCTGAAAAAAGCCCACGTAGGGACGGACACCTCGTCTTTCCCCTATCCCTAATCCCGCACCACCGCCGGTGACAGCTCCAACTCCCGCGCCGTCAGCCGGTAACGCCGCACCGCCAACAACCCCGCCACCAACGCAATCGACGAATACAGCAAAGTCGCCGGGACTCCAACCTTGGTCGCCAGCGCTCCCCAGGCCGCGCTGCCCAGCGCCATTCCTCCTTGCAACACCAGCAGGTACATGGATAGCGTCCGCGCCCGTAGCCAGGAAGGTGACATGGTCTGCGCCGCCACATTCAGGCACGCCAGAATTCCAATCCAGGCCGCTCCGCTCACGAAGAGTACCAGAATCAGCCAGCCAAAGTTCTGCACTTGTCCGGCGGCAAAAGTCATCGCCGCAAATCCGACAATGGACAACGCCACCAGCCCATCCACCGAGAACCGGCTGCGCAGTCGCGGCAACAGCGCCGCCCCGCCGAGCGCGCCGAGACCAAAAGACGTCAGCAGCAAACCATAGCCGGTCGCTCCGTGCGGACGCGCCACAATCGGCAGCAACGCCAGCAGCGAACTCGCGGCCAGACTGAACGCTCCGGTTCGAATCAGCACGCAGCGCACCAGTGAATCGCCCAGGCCATAGCGAATCCCAGTACGGATCGCGTCCCGCACCCGGCCCGTTTCCACTCGTTCTAAACAAGTACGCTTCCAGCTATACAAAACAAAAATCACACCAAAAAAAGAAGCCGCATTCAAAAGGAAGGCCACGCCCGATCCTGCTGCCGCAATCACCATGCCTCCCAGCGCCGGTCCAATCGCCCGCGCTACGTTGAAGCCCACGGAATTCAGCGCCACCGCGGGCGCATGCAACCCGCTCGAAACAACCTCGGGCGTAATCGCCTGCCACGCCGGATCGTTCATCACCGAGCCCAATCCTAGAATGAACGTCAGCGTAAGCAGCACCCACGGCGTCACATGATGCGTCAGGCTGAGCACACCGAGCACTGTCGCCGCGATCACCATCCATCCCTGCGTAATCAGCAACAGACGCCGCCGGTCCACCATGTCGGCCAGCGCCCCCGCCGGCAAAATCACCAAAAATACCGGCAGCATGGTCGCTGCCTGCACCAGGCTCACCATCAATGGCGACATGGTAAGCTGCGTCATCATCCAGCCCGCGCCCACGTTCTGCATCCACGTGCCGGTGTACGAAACCACGGCCGCGATCCATAGCGACCGGAACAGCGGTTCGCGCAGCGGTGCCCACGCCGGCCCATGACTGGGCAGATGTCCCGGCATCGGTGTCTGTATTGAATCCGCCATACGATTAATGACTCGGGACCACGGGGATGGCCGGCGCCATAATATTTCCAAACGGCCATTGTCCCGCACGCCACGCCCGCACCATGTAGATCGCCACTCCGGTAATCAGGATCGCAAGCGCATAGCGAATCTGCACCATCGAGTGGGTGCGCGAGATGACCACAAAAACAAATCCCACCGAAGCCAGCAGCGCCGGCACCGGATATAGCCACATGCGAAACGGTCGCGGCAACTCAGGCCGCCGTATGCGCAGCACAATCAACCCGACCGCCTGCATAAAGAATTGCAATGTGATTCGAATGACGACCAGTGCGGCAATGACGTCCGCAAGAGAGAAAAAGCAGAACAGGGCCGCGGCCCCAGCCAGCGCCAGCAGCGAAACATAAGGAAACCGATGCCGCGAATGCACCCGTGCAAATGCCCGAAAATAATTTCCGTCCACTGCGGCTGCGTAAGGCACGCGCGAATAACCCAGCATCAGTGCGAACACCGAAGCAAATGCCGTCCACATCACCAGGCCAGTCACCAGCCTCGCCGCCCACGCCCCATAAATCCTTTGCATGAAAATGGAAACCACATACAAGCCGTTGTTGGATGGGCCCGCATGCGTGATCTCCTGCCACGGCACCACCGCCAGAATGCAAATATTCATCACTATATATAGACAGGCCACCAGCAAAATGGATAGCAGCAGGGCCCGCGGAATGGTTTTCTCCGGCTCCTTGACCTCGTCGCCTAGAAAACTGACGTTGTAATATCCCCAGTAATCATAGGTCGCGATCAGCATGGCCGACCCCAGTCCAAGAAAAAATCCATTCGATAACTTGAAGGCTCCCGGCGGAAAACTAAAAGCCCGCGAAGCGTTGAAGTGCGTCAACCCAGCAAAGATGATCCACCCAATGGTTCCCATCACGCCCAGCCACAGCAGCTTCGACATCCATCCAATGCTGGTAATTTTTCGATAGAGCAGCAACGCCGCCAACACCACCATCCCGATCGCCACGAACGTCCCTCCGGAAACCAGCCAGCTGAATTGCAGCGGTCCCAGCAACGGAATCTGCAAACTCCAGTTTCGCGCCGCATATTGATGTTCGAGACCCGGCCAAAAATAAGACCCATAACTCGCCAGTCCAATCGCCCCGGACGCAATCGACAACGGCGCAGTGAACGATAGTTGCCAGATAAACAAAAACGAAATCAGACGTCCAAATTTGTTCCGGCCATAAATCTCTTTCAAATATCCGTACGATCCGCCCGACCCCGGCATCGCCGCTCCTAGTTCCGCCCACACCAGCCCATCGCAGACCGCGAAGAGCGCCCCCAGCACCCATCCCAGCATCGCCTGCGGCCCGCCCATCGCGCCCACAATCAGCGGGATGGTAATAAACGGTCCCACCCCGATCATGTCAATCATGTTCAGCGCAGTCGCGCTGCTCAAGCCCACGCCGCGAATCAGCGGCTGCGAAGTTCGCCCTGTAGGATTCTGCATCGAAGATAGTCAACCCGCCGAGAGCCTAAATCCTATAGCCCAGCGCCTAACGCCCAGAGCCTGTTCCACGTGCACTCAACAAATTCACATACAAACGAATCGCTCCCGGAACTCCCGCTGGAAGTTGGCGAAAGAATGCATACCCAGTGTAGATGTACGTTCCCTTGCCATATTGCGCGCGCAGCATTCCGCCCTTCTGCGGACTCTCTCCCGGATCATGCGATGCCAGCAGCGGCGTGAAATGGCTGTCCCAAGAGTCCATGAAATACAACCCGCGCTCCTGCACCCAGCCGTCAAAATCTTTTTGCGTGATCGGATTGGGAGAATGAAAGACACTGTCGTCGGGCGCAAGAATGTCCACCGGCGCTTCTTCCACGGAAACCCTTGCTCGGCTCAGTCGCGCGGGATACGGTGTGAAGTTCCCGCTGTTGAAGTCACCCGTAGCCGCGTTGTACTGCACCACCAGCGTGCCGCCATTAGAAACGAAGTCCAGCAACTTTCTATTGTTGGTGGCCACATCTTTCTGCGTATCGTAGGCGCGAATCCCCAGAACAATCGTTCCGTACTTGCTCAAATCTTCCGTCGCTAGTTTCTCCGCCGGAATTTCTGTCACATCCATTCCAATCTGTCGCAGCACAGTCGGAATGTTGTCGCCCGCACCCATGATGTAAGCGACCTTCAAGTCTTTCGGGACCTTCACATCCACCATGCTGATGCGCTGCGTGGCCGGCTGATAATAATAAAAAGAACCAAGGTCTTCGCGCGTCACCAGGCTGTAGCCCTCGGTATATTTCTTTCTTCCGGCATCCAGCACAGCATGAATGTCAGCGCGTCCCTCTTGCAAGCTGGAAGGAATAATCTTGAACTCAAAGTCGCGTTCGTCGCCGCGCTTGTCGAGTTCCACTGGAATCATGTCCGGTTCCACTCGCCAGCCGGAAGGCGCTTCCAGATGCAACATCCCTTTCGGCGCTCCCGTCAGATTGCAGCTCACCGCTGCTTTGATTGATCGCGCCCCGCCACCTTCCGTCGGGATCACCTGCTCGCCCGGTTCCAGCATGACCGAGAACACTGGCGCGACCGCAAGTGATCGTTCCTGTTGTTCCCCCTTGTCATCCACAAACGGTACGACCACGGGAGCAGAAACTTCAGCGCCAACATACGGGCTGCCGTGATATTTCATGGAGCTTCCGAATTTGGATAGATCCATGTGGGAGCTCAGTGAAATGAAGTAGCCCGCATGAACCTTCAACGGAGCGGCCGGTAGAGGAAGAGTCGCGTACTCCTCATTGTCGACTGTGTTCAGACTCTGCCGTTCAGGATCGTCCCGGTGCCAGTACGGACGGGTGTACTCGGCTCTAGGGGGAATCTGCAATGGAAAGTCATAGGAGTGTTCCTGGCTTGGCGGAACCGGCGGCCCAGACAGTAAATGATGCTCTATTGCATCGGGTTGTCCATTGAGTGAAACACCCTGTACGAATAGCGGATACTTGGAGCCATTGTGTAGCGTGACTACAACGATGAAACGCTGTCCGGGCGAGACAACGGTGAGAGCATCTTTCTCTTGAGGAAGATTCTTCAAAGCTCCGTCGGATTTAGTCACCGTAACTTTGAAGGTCACGCCCATCGCGAGGTTGAATGCAGTTTCTGCCTGCGCCTGTTTCTCATTGAGTATTGTTAGCAACTTCTTCTTTGCTGCTAGCCGGATATCGCTGTTCCCCACGCGATCCCGTACGGAGCGGAGCCTATCGAGCGCCTTGTAGATCGGACCCGCCGCGTCGCTCGGATCCTTCTCGCGTAGCTTGGCTTCGTTCACCTCATCGGCGATCGTCTTCAAAGCCTCTCGCAGCCATGGAACCTTCTCCTCTTCTGCCCCTAACCGCGCCGCCAGTCCCGGCATGCTGCTATCGATCCCATCGAAGAAATCTTTTTCATGCCCAACAGATTTGGTTCCTGATGGCAGCACTGAATCCACCAGCTTGTAAAATGCAAAGCGATCTCCGGGCTCGACCGACCATGCTCCCGCGCCTTGCGAGAGTTGGTGTCGCAATCCTTCCATGGCGAATTGCGCATAGGACATGCCCAGGGCGGGATCGACCGCGCCAGTGTTGAGCTTGACCGTGTAGCTTTCATCCGCGCAGGTCATGGCGCCGAAGCCGCAGACGTTGCCGATGTAAAGTTTCTTCGCCTGCCAGGGCAGTAGCCCTTCTTTAATTTGCTCTGGAAATCTTTTCGGATCGGCCGCCGCGCGAAACGCTTCACGCGTCAGAATGGCAGACGCCTGATGATGTCCATGCCCGTCGCGGTCCGTCCCGGAGAAGCGGGCGACCAGAACATCCGGACGAAACGTGCGAATCACACGCACAATGTCGGCCAGTGCGATGTCATGTCCCTGCCACTTCTGGAAAGTTTCTTCGGGGCTTTTCGAATAACCAAAATCGGCCACGCGGGTGAAGCGCTGATCGACTCCGTAGTAGCGGTCGGCGGCCAGTACTTCCAGCGTGCGCAGCACGCCCAGCACATCGAACAAGTTGCTGCCCAGTTTGTTCTGTCCGCCTTCGCCGCGATTCAGGGTCAGCAGGGTGACGGTCGCGCCTTTGCCTCGCGACTCGAGCGTGAGCATGCCGCCGTCTTCGTCGTCGGGATGGGCATCGATCTGGAGCAAGCGTGCCGTGGTTTGCAGCCGCCGTAAAGTCTGGGTCAGGCCGGCTGCTCCTGTGTCCTGCGGCAAAGGATCGACCGGGCTGACTTTGCCCGCCTGTGCCTGGAGGCCGGCAGGCAACAACATCAACAGAATCGTAGCTAAGGCAATTCGCAGAGACATGCGTATGGGATGGTGTGGGTCGCGGATGGGAAGCAAGATTTTCTGGCCTGTACCTATGATTGCAGTCTCTTCCATAGACGGCCCAGCGGTCCGAAGGTACTTCTCCCCACAAGAATTGCCGCTCAGGAAGGTGCGGCTATGGTAGGCCGACAGCTATTCAAGGTCAACTTTGGTCCAAGTGTTCCACGTGGAACACTGGTGCAAACCGCACTTATGTTCCACGTGGAACATTTTGTTGGTACCGGAATGTACGTACAAAATGGGGGAAGCCGCTTCGGGTGTTGCGGTTAACGGAAATTCCCGTTTTGGGAATAGGGCGAGCTATGGCCTCCTGAGTCGTTCCCGCTTCGGGCAAGGAACTTTGGAAATCAGAACACAACGTTTACCGAATGCTGGATAATGCACCATAATGGTGTACAATGGTTCACCATGGTAATGGCAAAACGAGCTGCATCCCGAAAAGCGGCCGTAAAACATGTCCGGCGCAGCGTGAGTTTACCCCCTAAAGTCGCCAAACAAGTTGAAACACTCGCCAAGCAGCGCGCTCTTAGCGATAACCGGGTTCTGGTTGAACTGATCGAGCAGGGAATCGAGGCCCAGAAACAGAAAGAGAAAGAGTTCTATCAATTGGCAGAACGCTTTCGGGCTGCGAGTGATCCGGAACAGGTCAAGCATCTGGGCAATGAGTTGGGTCGTTTTGTCTTTGGGGAATAGCCCAGGTGAACCATGCCTCAGATCGAAACTTGGTCCCGGCTGCCTGCCGCCGTTCGTGACCACTTAGTCGAGCGCATGGGGGAGCGCAACATAAGTCTCGATGACTTGAACCAGTTGCGGCTTTGCATGGAATCGAAGCCGGATGTGCCAGAAGGGCTGTGGTACAAGAACTTTGGCTCGTTTAAGCTTTGCGGCGAGGGAAAGTATCCTAAGACCTTCCTCCTCTCCGGCCAGGTGGCCAAGGGGCGCGGTGTTTAGACACACCATTCACATCCACGGCTAGAAGGCCGTGCCCTTCCCGGAACCCCTTCATGGGCGAACGCTAGAAGCCGCGGAATTGGGTTCCGAATTGTCCCACGGGCAGCTGCGCTCCGCTGGACAGCCGAGGCGGCTATCCCTACGTGAGCTGGAACGGCGAGCAAAGGCTTCGCCCATGCGGACGCGGAAGGCGGGATATGAAATGGGGGTTTTCGTAGGTTCCGGGTCAAAAGCGGCAGACAGGAGTGTCCGCCCCACACAACAGTGAAGCCTAATCCCTTCAATCACTTACGTCCATCCAATGCGCCAATTCCCCAATAGACCCCGGTTTTGCCCCTTTCGTTGGGTTCATGGTGCGTTCATATTGGCGATTCAATAACATGAAGCCATTGAGACCTGAGGCAGAGCTCCATCTGGAGTTGGTCTTGGGTGAGAGTAAAGGTCAAGTTAGGGTAGGCAGTCTCTCAGGTTCAATTGGATCGGGTCACCGAACCATTGAATCAGTTTTTGACAGACGTTATTTTGGGAAACCGTTAGGAACAGTGGCAAATGCCTGACTTGCCATAGCATCCTAAACGCAGAAAGCGAGAGCGAATGCACAAGCCAGTCAAGTATGTGGAGAAAGCAGTCACCTTGGCCGCCCGCGGCGCGTGGGTGGTTTTTGATGGTCTGAACCGGATCAAGCAGAATCCTTCTCCCAAGCCGAAGTGGTCTGACAAGCCCCTGCTCAAGTCCTACGAGAAGTCGAAGCCGCCACTGGGCTGGCCGCGCTCCACGGACTCGCTGTGCCCGAAGTGTGTTCCCGAAATCCGGCAGCAGATTCTGGATGGCAAGCTGCCTTATGAAGTGTTGATGAATGAGAAGGTCGGCGAGATCAAGGCGACCATCATTGAGCGCGACGGCAAGATTCTGATGGTCAAAGACTGCCCGACGCACGGTCACTTTGAAGATGTGATGTCGATGGACACGGAGTTCTCCAAGCATTTGGAAGATGTTTTTCCGGGCCGCGATATCGCTGCGCATGCGGACGAGAAGCTGCATCACCACGGATCTTCGACTGTGAAGTATGGGCGCGGTTCCGTGTTGACGATTGATCTCACCAACCGTTGCAACATGATGTGCGATCCCTGCTTCATGGACGCGAACCAAGTTGGGTTCGTCCACGAACTGACCTGGGAAGAAATCAAGACCATGCTGGACAACGCCATCACGATTAAACCGCGGCGGCAGATGTCGGTACAGTTCTCCGGTGGTGAGCCGACATTGTCGCCGTACTTTTTAGATGCGGTCCGTTATGCGCGCAAAGTCGGTTACAACAGCGTGCAGGCGGCAACCAACGGGATTGAATTTGCCAAGAGCTTCGAGTTTGCGCAGCAGGCTGCCGAAGCTGGGATGCGTTATGCGTATCTGCAATTCGATGGAATTGGCAATGCCGCCAATGCTCACCGCAAAGTCGGCAACCTGTTCGATGTGAAGCTGAAGGCGATTGAAAATCTGCACAAAGCCGGGGTTGAGATCGTTCCGGTGGTCACCATCGTCAACGGGATCAACAACGAGCAGGTGGGACGCATCATCAAGTTTGCGCTGGATAATCCCAAGACGATTGGGTTCCTTTCGTTCCAGCCGGTGTCGTTTACCGGACGCGATGAGGCCGTGACCGATGATCGCCGTGAAGCGCAGCGTTATACGCTGTCTCATCTGGCGCACGACGTGAAGAATCAAACAGGCCTGGGCGAGCCTGCTCGCGACTGGTTTCCGATTTCGTTCATGGGAACGTTCTCCGATTGGGCCGACCTGATGCATGCCGAAGATCTGAACAACGATTGGGGTCAGTTGTCATGCGGTTGCCATCCCAATTGCGGGACTGGCATGGCGGTGATGATTGATAAGGAAACCAAGGAAGCGGTGCCGGTCACTGCATTTCTCAAAGGAGACCAACTGGCTAAGGACATTGCCAAGGTCAACGACGCGGCGCGCGGAAAGTTTCTGACCGTGGTCGGCATGGCGTTGTGTTTGATGAAGAACTACGATCCGTTCCAGTCGCCGACGCACTTCCAGTTGATGGACTTGTTGAAGAAGTTTGACAAGAACTTTAACGCCACAGGCAAGAACTACGGCAAAGTGGGTCCGGACCGGACGATTGACGACGTCATGAAACGCCGTCAGGACCGCTGGAACTTCCTGTTCATCGCCGGGATGTGGTTCCAGGATCTGTTCAATTACGATTTCCGGCGCACCGAGCAGTGCATTATTCCTTACGCTACGCAGGAGGGTGAAATTTCCTTCTGCGCGTACAACACCGGCGTGGGCTGGAGAAACATTATCGAGAAGATGCACATGACGGCCACGCTCACCAAGTGGTACGAAGAGCATGGACGGCATGAAATCTTCGCCGGCGGCAAGAACGTGAACATGGAAAATGCCGGGCATAACCTGGTGCTGAAGGATGAAATCGTCACCAAGGACATTCAGCACGATCTGGATAAGCTGGGCATCGCCAAGAACGCTGGGGAAGAGAAGAAGCGGGCGCGGGATGCCAAGCAGAAGGCTGATCCGGCGTACAACGCGCGTATGGCGTCTCTGTATCGCGAAGTGGTATTGAAAGAGAAGCCAGTCGTCGCCGAGAACGGATTTATTCCGCTGGGCGCGCTGACGACTCCGAGCAACGGCAATGGCAATCATGCCAAGCCGGAAGTGCCGGAGCCGGTGGCGGGGGATTAGGCGTTACCGCTGGGGCTTTAGGCTCTGGGCGTTAGGCGTTAGGAAAATCAAGGCCGCTCTCGCGAGCGGCCTTTTTATTTGCGCGAACTTTTGGGCGCTGAAGCGCGTGGATCTCTTCTCATCTAGAACGCGGCCCTCGAAGGGCCGCTCTTCCACGGTGATTTCCCTGCGGATACGGTGGCGCATATGCCCTACGAGCCGCTGCGCGAAGGAATTCGGCTTGCCCTAGTCGGGCAGGCCGACTACCAGGGTGCGGCGGCGGGGGAGTTCGGTGTCGGGGATTTCTGCCAGATAGGTCATGTGGATGCCTTCGAGTTCACAGGCTGCACGGGCCGGAGCGTTCAGGAAGTAGACGATGTCTCCGCCGAAGCGGTCTTTGAAGCGGCGGCGTTCGTCGAGATCGAAGGGACTGACCTGATAGACCTTGATGTCTTTCTGTTCGCGGACAATAGCGCTCAGGTGGCGCTGGAAGTCGAGTGCCCCTGTGCGGACTTGCGCCATGGTGAAAGCGACGACATGGTAGGGCATGGATGGGAGTGTTGCAGAAGATGCCCAGCGAGTGCAAACCGTAACCTGCAACGCCGGAAAAAATCAAAAGAAAAGTCAAAAGCCCCGCCCTCTCGCAAACAACGGAGAAGGACGGGGCACCCGGGGTCGTGGAGAAATCCCCGCTCAAGCAGAGCTTGAACAGGGCAGCCTCGAGAGCGGTAGAGGTTTATTCGTCGCCGCGGACTCGCCACCAGTCCTGGTGTTCGAACTGGGCTAGCTTTTCGGCGCCGTGCTGAGTGTACCAGTCGTTCCAGGCGGAGGCATTGGCGGGCAGGTTTTCGTCGGTGATTCCGCTCAGGGCCATGAAACACCAGGTGCGCATCTGCGGAGAAGTTTGGGAATCTTGGGCTAAGGTGATGAAGCGGGGGACCATGCGCATGCGCTGTTTGCGGGTAAACATGCCACAGTCGGACAGATTGCAGCCGGCGCGTTCGCGGACGGACATGGAGGGATCATTGATGAAGGAATCGAAGAGCTGGTCGAGAGCTTCGTCGGTGCCGAGAAAGCGCATGCCTTCGACGGCCCACTGGCGGACGGCGGCGTCGGGATCGCTCTTCGCGTAGATGAGTAACACCGGGTAAATGCGATCGTAAGCGACGCCGCGGCCGGCCATCATGCCCATGAAATAGACGGCGGCTTGCCGGTAGCTGGGGTCGTTTTGTGCGCGTTCGATCAGGAGATCGGCGGATGGGTCATCCTTCTTCCAACCATCCATGGCGAGATTGAGATCGGCGCTGGCATAGCGGACGCGAAGGTCGGTGGAGAAGCTGGAGCGCGATTCCAATTGCTTCATGCGAGGGGTGAGTTTGATCTCACCGAGCCAGATCCCGATGTTTTGTTCGAACAGGTCGAGCGCGCGGGGATCATGCTGGATGGCCCGCTCCAGTAATTCTTCGGCCTGGGTCTGCACCGGGAGTGACTGGATGCGTTGCACATCCGCATCGGTCAGCGTCGGATAGGACACGCGCTGGAGTCTGGCTTGGGCTGACGATCTGGACGCTGATCGTTGTGGCACGGCGTGGGTCAGGGAAGTGAAGCGGAAGAAGATAAAGGCGATCCAGGCGGCGAACATGAGAGCCCCGACCACTGCCGCCACGCGGTTATTGCGTTTGAAGGCGGGCGAGGGTACGGTTCGGGCTTGTCCGCGCTGCGGAGGCGGGCCGTAGCCAGCGTAGGCCATCATGGGAGCGTCGACGGCTACGTGTGTGTCCAGCTTGAGGTTGGCGAGCTTCTCCATTTGCGCGACGATCCAGCGGGCTTCCTGGCGGTTGTAGATGGCGTCGGCCAGGGTTAACTTCCTGCCACTCTTGGTAAGCAGGCGAATGGAGTAAGACGCGTCATTTACGCTGGTGCCTTGATAGGAGCCGGTGGCGGCCAGAATTTGCGCGATCTCGCTGAAAGGAACTTCTTGGGTGTTGCCGATGCCGAGCATGCTTTTTCGGGCAGTGATTTTTCCGTTGCCGACTTCGATGCGAGTGGTGGCCAACGTCGATAGCAGCAAGGCGTAAATCAAGATGATGTCGAAGAATCCGAACACGACCGGGAAGAACCAGGGAGCGGTGGAATAGTGGAGGAAATAGACAATTCCCGTCCACACGATCGTGAAAAAGATAAGAAGGAGCACTTTGCTGGGATTGCGAAAAGCACGGAAATAGAATTCGGTGCCGCCGTTGGGGCCGGGGGAAATCACGACGGTCGGATTGTCAGGTGCGGCGACATCGGAGGCATCGCTTTGGAAAGCTGGGGCGGTGGCTGCGCCAGCGGAGGATCCAAAGTTGTTGCTGGAATTGTAGGTTGCAAAACTTGGGGTCGCGGGGGACACCGTCGCCGAAGCTGGCGATAAACGAAACACCGGGACTTCGAAGTCATCGAAATAATTGACGCCGGGAACGTCCGCTTCCGCATGCAACAGCCAGAGGACCTGATCTTTGTATTGGTCCTGATTGGTTTCCAGGGCGTCGCTGGGGATGGCAAAGTCGACGGGGATGGTGGCGTCACCGAGGGCGCCGGTGTTGAGGGAGTCCGCGGGGACGTTCTTTTGGTCCTGCCACAGCACGATCTGATTCGTTGTGCTGTTTTTCCCCTGGCTGGTGATGATCTGGCGGACGCAGGAGAGGCGAAGATCGACGCCGTGAGTGGCGGTGGTGTTGAAGCGCAAATGGATCAGGCCTTTGAGCGTGCGTCCCGGTGAAAACGGCAGGGAAGCCAGCTCAAAGTAAGTCTTGCCAAAACGTTCGCGGCGAATGGTTGCGCGTACGGCGGCGACGAACAGGATGGCGCCGATCATGCAGAAACCCAGCGGAATAAGTGCTTTCAGATCGGATTTTTGCAGGAGTGGCGGCACTACGAAAACGGTCACGGTGATCGAAATGAAGTTCCAGAAAATGGCGGCGATCCACAGGCCGATGATGGTGTTGCGGTTCTTGCTCTCGGCCCGGCTGGCAGCCCAATCCTCGCGCCAGAGCCAGGGCGAGTCAGGGCTGGCTTGCTGGAGGGCGGCTTGCTGTTTGACCTTGTGTCCACCGTAAATCGCTGCGAAAACAATACCGACGCCGATCAAGACAAAAAAGCAACAGACTGCGATGGCAATCGAGGGATTGCCATGGATTCGGGTGGGGCCGCTGGATATGGCGGCACTGACTCCGAAAAACCCGAGTCCGGCGAAGGCCAGGCCGAAAGCAGCGAGGAATACCGGTGCAACTGTGGATGGCTTGGTCACAACGAAAATTATAGGGTGATCTCGGGGCGTGGCTGGCCGGGAAAGGCGGGGTTTCATTACGCCGGTAACCGGGCCTCAGCATGGTAACTTGGCAGGAGACGGTGGTTCCCAGAAGGCAGGTCCCCCGACTCCGTCGAGCGAATTGCTCGGCTTCGCTTGGGATGACAGACTTGAAAAGGAATTGAGAGAGAAGGCGCTCGGGGGTTTCCGAGGGGAGAATGCTGCGTGGTCGTGATCGTGATGGGAGTAACCGGGGCGGGCAAAACGACTATTGGAGAGTTGCTGGCCGTGCAACTGGGTTGGGAATTCGTGGACGCGGATAGTTTTCATTCTCCGGCCAATGTTGAAAAGATGCGGCAAGGCATTCCGCTTGACGATGCCGATCGCGGGCCCTGGCTCCAAGCCATGCGGGATGCGATCGCGCACTGGATTGCGGAGAAGCGGGAGGTTGCCTTGGCATGTTCGGCGTTGAAAGGTGCATATCGTCAGGAGCTGTCCGTGAGCGGGGATGTGAAGTTTGTCTATCTCAAGGGCAGCTATGAGTTGATTTCGCGGAGGCTGCGGGAGCGGCATGGGCATTTTGCCACGGAGAAAATCCTGGCCGACCAGTTTGCCACTTTGGAGGAACCGGCGGACGCGGTGACGGTAGATGTGGACCAATCGCCAGAAGAGATCGTCAGAGAGATTCGAGAGAAATTAGGTCTGGAGTAGAAAGTCCCCGCCCTGTCCCTCCAAAAGACTGAGGGACAAGGACGGGACACCCTTGAGAAGCCGTTTCGTCCTTTGGCCGCAATTGTTTACAATAGGAAACTTCGCCTTCCTTTCTGGGGAGGGCCTGGCTTGGGTGTGGGGCCGAAGACAAATTTGGAGCCGTCAAATCACAATTCAGCTTCCGGGGCCGAGGTGTACTGGCGAGTAGAAGGTAGCCTGCTGGAACTGACAACTGTCAGGCCGATCGCCTTTTTTACCTGGAACGCGCAGACGTTTACCGAACGCTGGGAGCGCCGCGGGCTGGTGCTGCTCATGGCGCTGCTGCGCCCGTTCCTGTACGCGGCGAACCGGGTTTTTGCCACCCGGGTGGTGCATACCGTGTTGCGCGGAATCAGCCGTGACCGGCTGGATCTGCTGGGCGAAGAATACTTCCAGTATAAGTTGAAGCCTTACCTCAAACCTGATGGAGTACAGGCGCTTAATGCGCTGGTCGACTCTGGCAAGAAAGTGGTGCTGGTGAGCCAGGGGCTGGACCACGTGATGCGTCCGCTGGCGCAGCACCTCGGGGTGAAGTGGATCATCGCCAACCGGCTGGAGTTTCGCGATGGCATGGGCACCGGGCGATTGCTGGATCCCGTGATTCGTCCGCGCGGGCTTTTTGCCCGAATCACTGGTGTTGGGCCGGATGGACGCCGGACAGCGGAAAAGCTGGTTCAGGATCTAGGTCTCGCTGGAGTGCAGCAATTGCAGTCAGCGGTGGTGGCGGCGGAGCGGCAGGTGCCGGACCTTGAACGTCCGATTGTGCATTTTGAGGGAGAAGGACGCCTTGAACCGCTCTCGGTTCGCAAGGCGCTCGAAGGCAAGCAGGTCATGCTGATCGGCGTGACCGGCTTCATCGGCAAAGTATGGCTGGTGAATACGCTGATGGATCTGCCGGAAATCGGGAAGATTTATCTGCTGATTCGGCGGCAGAAATCAAATCCGGCGCAGCGGAGATTTGAGAAGCTGGTGGAGGAGTCGCCGGTCTTCGATCCTTTGTATGAACGGTACGGAGCGAATCTGTTGCGCTTCCTACAGGACCGGGTGGAGATTGTGGAGGGTGATGTTTCGCAATCCGGCTTGGGTTTGACTGCCGATGTTTCGGAAGCGCTACGCAAGAACCTTGATTTGATCATGAACAGTTCCGGCCTGACGGATTTCAATCCTGATCTGCGCGAGGCATTGGCGGCAAATGTGGATGCGCCGATGCATGTTCTGGAATTCGTGCGGGCCTCGGACCATGCGGGACTTGTTCATCTTTCTACCTGCTATGTGGCGGGCACGCGGGATGGCAGGGTCAGTGAAACCTTGCGTCCGAACTACACGCCTGTCGGACTACCGGATTTTGACGCCGAGGCTGAATGGCGCTCTCTGCATGCATTCGTAAGGCAAGCCGAAGCGAAAGCGGAGAGTGTTGAAATCACCGAGGAACTCCGGCGGCAGGCGCTGAGCAAGGAACACGCAGCCAAGAATTTGCAGGGTGCGGCACTGGAAAATCAGATTCGCAAGAATCGGGTGCGCTGGCTGCGCGAGTATTTGACGGAAGCCGGGAAGAAGCGTGCGAACGAACTGGGTTGGCCGAACACTTACACGCTGTCGAAGAGTCTGGCCGAGTCGCTGATCTATAAGTATGGAGAAGGCCTTCCCGTCGCAGTGGTGCGGCCAGCCATTGTGGAAACATCCATCGAAAAGCCGTTCCTGGGCTGGAATGAAGGCATCAACACTTCGGCCTCGCTTTCTTATTTGCTGGGAACGTCTTTTCGTCAGCTGCCTTCCAATGAGCGTAAGCGACTGGACATTATTCCCGTGGACTCGGTATGCCAGGGGATGACACTGATTGCCGCGGCCGTGATTGAGCGGCGGAACGATGCCATGTATCAGCTCGCGACTTCCGCCACGAATCCTTGCGACATGCGGCGATCGATCGAGCTGACCTCGCTGGCGCATCGAAAGCATTACCGGGCGCAAGAGGGGCTGGAGTATTGGCTGCGCCTGCGTCTGGACGCGATTTCGGTCTCCAAGGAGCGTTATCAGCGGATGTCGGCGCCGGCGCAGAAGGCGATTATCAAGTCCATTCAGAGAATCATGGCGCCGTTGCCGTTGCGCAAAACACCTTTGGCGCGGACGGAGCGGAGTCTGGAGCGCGTAGAAAAGCTGATCGAATTATTCGAACCGTTTATTCTCCTGAATGAGCATGATTTCGTCGCCGACAATGTGGAAAAGCTTTCTTATGCGCTGGTGGAAGAAGAAAAAGCGGACTTCGGCTACAACACCCGCTCGCTGGATTGGTGGGAGTACTGGATCAACATTCATATTCCCGCATTACGCAAATGGACCTATCCTTTGATTGAGGGCCGTCCGCTCGAGGCGCGGCCTGCGCGGAACCTGCATTTCGCCGAGGAGAACGGCGAAGTCGCACCAACCGGCACAAACGGAGCAACGTGGCGATATTCCTGACAGGGTCGACCGGATACATTGGCGCGCACGTGGCCGCGAACCTGCTGAACGAGCACGGCGCGGGACTAAATGTGCTGGTCCGAGCCCGCGATGCGCAGGAAGCGGAATCGCGATTGTGGCAGGCATTGCAGCTGCACATGGACTTTCCGCGTTTCTACGAATGTTTGCAGACGCGGATCCGGGTTTTTCGCGGGGACCTCACGGACGCGCAATTTGGATTGGGGAGGGATGATTACGATCGCCTGATCCATACAACGGATTCGATCATTCATTGTGCGGCTTCGTTGAACCGCAAATCCGAGAAGAGCTGCATGAATGTGAATTTGCGAGGGACGTTGGAAGTTTTGCAGTTGGCCCGGCACTCGCATCACTATCACGGCTTGCGGCGTTTCAGTCACGTGAGCACGGTTGCAGTAGCGGGAAAGCGGCAGGATGAAGTCGTCATCGAGGACAAGTCCATCGATTGGGAGCGCTCGGATTACGATCCCTATGCGCGTACCAAGAAATTCTGCGAGCACATGATCCGGCAGCTTCTTCCCGATGTGCCACTCACGATTTTTCGCCCCAGTATTGTGCTGGGAGACAGCCGCCGTCCGGAGACGACGCAGTTCGACATGGTCAAGGCGTTCGTGTTTCTTGCCGGTTTAAGAGTTCTTCCGTTCCGTCCCAAGGACAAGATCGATATTGTGAATGTGGATTTCGTCGCCGACGCTATTGCCACGCTGCACCAGAGGGAGAAGACGCAATACGACACCTATCATCTTTCTTCTGGCGTAGATTCGCAGACCTTTCGTGAACTGACCGCCGCACTGGCTGCCGCGCAGCAAAAGCGAGCACCGATCTTCCTGCCATTCCTGGGGAAGCCCTTCGCGAGCACGGTGAATACTTTGTCGAATCGCAAAGGCAGCATTGGGTATGGTGCATCTCTCATGAAGGTGTTCATGCCGTACCTGCAATGGAATACTGTGTTTGACAATACTCGGGTCACGACCGAGCTTGGCCGCAAGCCGGTGCCATTCTCGCAGTACAGTTATCCTCTGTTGAAGTTCAGCCAGGATTCGAATTTCACATATTCCTATCAGAATTGGCCCGCCAAAGTGGGAGGGTCCGCCGCATGATGGACTTCATTCTCGAAACCTGGGTCAGCAGTGCGATCGAGAGATCGAAAGCAGGATGGATGCTCGGCAAAGGGAAACCCTGGCAGCCGGGAGAAAAGCTGAAGCTGCTGTTTGCCGGCTACAACGGCACCCGCAACATGGGTTCCGATGTGCGCGTCGAAGAGATGCTCAGGCAGCTTCGATATATTCTCGGTGCGGACAAAGTGGCGTTCAGCGTGATGTCGCAGAACTTCCAGCGGTCGAAGGGGTATTTCGAGGATACGGCGCAGGTTTTTCTGCCGGATATTTTTCCGCCGTTCTTGTCTGATGAAGTTCCTAAACATCACGGTGTGGTTGCGTGTGAAGGGTCAGCATTCAAGAGCAAGTTCGCCAATGCCCTGACCACCATGATGATTGGGTCATTGGGAATTGCAGCGGCACAGAACAAGCTTTCCGTTGGATACGGTTCCGAGGCGGGACATATGGATCCTCCAATAAAGAAGATGTGTGCGCGCTACTGCCGGAATTCGCTGGTAATCACTAGAAATGAAGAATCGCGTACAGTACTTCGTGAACTCGGCGTACCCACGGAATTGGGCACCGACACTGCCTGGACGTTTGAGCCGAATCCCGCCGAATACGGACAAAAAGTGTTGCATGAGGTGGGTTGGGATGGGAGCACGCCTGTGCTGGTGGTGTGTCCGATCAATCCGTTCGAGTGGCCGGTGAAAGCCTCGGTAGCAAAGTTTGCGTTGCACGGTCTTACAGGGGCATATAAAGAGAGTCATTACCGCTCGGTCTATTTTCACAACTCCGGAGCTGCTGCAGACCGCGCGTACGAGCATTATCTGACTGCGATCGCGAATGCTGTGGATGCATTTCGCAAAAGGAAGAAGGTGTTCCTGATTCTGGTGGCCACGGAACGCCTGGATGCGCGTCCTGCCAAGCGGATTTCGGAGAAGCTGGGTGGAGTACCAGTGCTCAGTTCGGACGACTACAACATGTACGAACTGGTCAGCATTTTGCGCGCCTGCCACATGATGGCGTCGTCGCGCTATCACGGGATAGTGACCTCCATGCCGGCGCTGGTGCCGTCTGCGGGCATCACCATGGATGAACGCATCCGCAACCTGATGCGCGAGCGCGGGCACGAAGAGTTGCTGATGAATGTGGATGACGCTGACCTGGAACCCAAGCTGCTGGCCGCGTTGGAGAAACTGGCAACAGAAGGCGAAAGGATTGCCGATGGCATCGGCCGTACCGTAGTGAAGAACCTGAAAGTCATGGCGCGCATGGGAGTTTATTTCGAGGAAGAAGTGCAAAGGCGATATCCCGAGTTCCCGACGCGCAAAGGCGAGTGGAGTTGGGAAGATTATTTGCCGCCGATGAGTGAGAGTCTGCATGAACTCGTTAAGGCTTATGCGTGAGTAATTTTCACCACGGAGACACGGAGACACAGAGAAAACAAATCCCATGAGTTTTCTCGACGACATTTTTGCAAAGCTTGAGTCGGCGGGTGACACCCTCATTTTGCGGGAACTCGTGGAGGGAAAAACAATAGCGGCCAGCGGTCGCGAGCTTCTTAGTTTAGTGGGACAAGCTCGTACCTTTCTGACCTCGAAAGAACTGAAGAGAGGCGACCGAATTGCGGTACTGGCCAATAACGGTGTCCAGTGGGTTGCACTTGATCTGTCGATTATGGCGGAGGGGTTGATTGTGGTTCCGCTCTATGCGCGGCAAGCGCCCGCAGAGCTGGTGACCATGATGAAGGATTGCTCGCCTGCACTGATTTGCTGTGGGGATGCAGCGCTTCGTGACGGGATTTTGCAGCACTGGCCGGATGCGCCTGCACAGTGTTTATTCGAAGATATTTTTGCTAAGGCTGACGCGGTTACGCGGACGGGGGCGCCCGCGCTACATCAACTTGAGGATTCCGATCCGGTGACCATCATTTATACCTCGGGGACTTCGGGGGAAGCGAAGGGTGTAGTCCTCAGCGCTGGCAATCTTGGTCACATGCTGGGATGCACATCGGGACGTCTCGAACTGTTGATGAGAGGCAAATCCGGGCAGGACCGGGTGTTTCATTATTTGCCGTTTTGTTTTGCAGGCTCGTTGATCATGCTGCTGACCTGTTTGCTGCGCGGCAGCCTGCTCACCTTGAACACCGATCTGAGTAAGTTGGCTAACGAAATGCGGGTTGCCGAGCCGGATTATTTTCTTAATGTCCCGGCCCTGCTTGAGCGCATGCGGAAGGCAGTGGATGAGCAATTGTGGAAGACAGGCGGAATCGTGCTGAGTCTTTACAGCAGAGCTAAAGCAGCGTGGATACGCAAGCAGGAAGGGCAATCAAGCTTCGTAGATTCAATGTGGTTGAGCTTGGCCAATACCATTGTGTTTCCTACGATTCGTAAAAAGATGATTGGGCCGAATCTGAAAGCGCTTATTTGTGGCTCGGCGCCCTTGAATGTCGAAACGCAACTTTATTTCATGATGCTTGGTATTCCAGTATTGCAAGTCTACGGACTAACAGAGACTACCGCCATCTGTACCATGGATGATCCCCGCAACGTCAAAGCGGGCCGCGTGGGCCCGGCGATCAGTGGTATTGAAATGAAGCTGGGTGAAAGTGAAGAGATTATTGTGCACGGGCCCAATATTTTCTCGGGATACTGGAATCGTCCGCAGGAAACGGCGAAGGCGTTGCGTGACGGCTGGTTCCATACCGGCGATCAGGGCGAAGTGGACGCTGACGGAAACTGGCGGATCAACGGTCGCATCAAGAACCTGATTATTTTGGGGTCGGGGCATAATATTGCGCCAGAGCCCATCGAAGAAAAAATCCTGGATAACCTGCCGGGAGCGCAGCAAGTTGTGCTCATGGGCAACGGTCGGGGATATCTTTCGGCAATTGTGACCGGAAGTGTGACGCGCGAACAGACGCAAGCCGCGCTGGACGACGTGAATCTCGGATTGCCGCACTACAAGCAGGTACGGACATTCTTTGTGTCCGAAGATTTATTTTCGATTGAAAATGGTCTGCTGACTGCAAATGGAAAACTGAAGCGCGATCTGATCGCGTCGCGATTTAAATCAGAAATCGACGCGATGTATGAGGTGAAGCAAGCGGTATGAAGAGCTTTCAAGGGCAATCGCTCTCCTGGGAGCTGAAGGAAGGAGTGATCGAGCTGGCGCTCCATCGCGGTCCTTGCAATGAGATTGGCTCGATCACGTTGGTCGATCTCGAGAACTTCGCCAGCGTCCTGGACGGAATAAAAGACGAAGCACATGCGGTAATTGTTTACAGCACGTTGAAGTCCGGTTTCTGTGCTGGAGCGGACTTGCGTGAGCTTTTTCAGCGTGCGCAGAATATGGATCATGGCGACGCGATCAAAGGCGTCCGCGATTTTCTGGAACGCATTCATCGCGTGCTGAACCTGATCGACGCTTCGCCGTTGACCACCATTGCCGCCGTCCATGGAGTAACTTTTGGTGGGGGCTTCGAGCTAGCTCTGGTCTGCGATCTGATCATTGCCGACAAAATGGCGCGGTTTTGCTTTCCCGAACTGCGCCTGGGGCTCATCCCTGGGTTCGGTGGAATTCCGCGCCTGAAGCGGGATTTGGGCAATGGCGTGGTCCGCGACCTTTTATTGACCGGCCGCAGTTTCAACGCAACAAAAGCCCAACAAGTTGGCTTGATAAGCCAGGTAGTTGCGGAAGGGGAATCGCTCAGAGTAGCGCGTGCCACTGCGGCTCAACTCGGGAAGTTTGACCGGCGAACTGCGGCAGCCGCCAAGAAGTTTATCAAGCCTATTCCACGCGAAGAGTTGCAACGGGAGATCGATCTGTTTTGCGAGCTGTTTGCACAACCCGCCGTCGAAGCTGGTTTGCGAAAATTTGTGGAGAGCACGGAAGCGCAACCATATTTGCCGTGAGCAGGGCACGATTGTTGTGAGTCAAACTATGAGAACACCCGATCAAACTCTCGACGAGATTCTTGCTCTCGCCGCGACACATTTCAAAGTTCCGCGCGAGAAGCTCACACCCGATGATGACTTCTTCAAAGCTCTTGGCATTGACAGCTTACAGACCTTGGATCTCCTCACCCGGCTGGAGCATCACTTCAACGTTGAACTGCCGGACTATGAGTTGCAGGGTGTGTCAGATTTCCGAACCTTGGCGGGAAAGATCCAAGCCAGACTGTGAAGAAACCCAAACTTACGGGAAGCCGGAATTCGCGTCGGCCAAGGTAATGAACTGATAAACAGAGTTTTCTCCGAAGCTGGTCTCACTGTGGTGAAATAACCTTTCATGCTCAATCTTGACGAATACACCTGCCTGGGTGCGGCACTGCGGGACGCATTGGACCGCTGGCCGAACGAAACCTGCCTGATCGAGGCCGACCGGGACAAGGAGAAGACGCGCCTCACTTATTCTGATTTCAAAGAGATGGCGCTTCCGCTGGCGCGGGCATTGCAGGACGCCGAGTTCAAACCCGGAGACCGCGCGGCCATCATCATGACCAACCAGTCGAAGTGGCTCATCTCTGCCTATGCAGTCTTTTTTGGCGGAGGTGTACTTGTGCCCCTCGACTATAAGTTGACGGCGGTTGAACACCTGCAACTGCTGGCGCACTCTCAGGCGAAAGTCCTGATCGTTGAATATCACCTGTGGCGGGCGATCCTCCAGTCGCCGGAATTCAAGAATCTCAAGGCCCGGGTGCTGGTCACGGAAGCCCCGCTGAGTGCGGAACTGGGAGGGGCAAATCGCTGGGAAGATTTCCGCCGCAAGGGTGAACCAGTTTTTGTTTCACGGGAGCGCGAGGATGTTGCCTGCATCGTCTACTCGTCGGGCACCGGGGGACGTCCCAAGGGATGCGTGCTCACGCATGACAACTATCTAGAACAGTGCAAGGCGCTTACCGCGTGGTATCCGTTCAAGCCGGGTGTGCACTATTTGAGCATTCTGCCGACCAATCATGCGATTGATTTCATGGTCGGATTCATCGGGCCTTTTGTGTGCGGCGCGTGCGTAGTGCATTTGCGCACACTGCGTCCTGAGTTCGTGCGCGACGCCTTTGTGCGTTACAAGATCACTTACGTAAGCCTGGTTCCCATGGTGCTCAAGAATCTGGAGCGGGGGCTGAAAGCAAAGCTCGACGCATTACCGGCCGGCAAACGTGCAATGCTGAATCGATTGATCGGTCTGAACAAGTCGTTTACTCGCAAGCAGCCTAAAGTTCGACTGAGCCGCAAGCTGCTGGGGCAAGTGCACCGGGCGTTCGGAGGAGAATTGCAGGCAATGTTTACCGGCGGCGCCTTCATGGAAGCCTCCACGCTGCAATTTTTCTATGACCTGGGAATTCCCGTGGCCAATGGCTACGGGCTCACCGAAGCGGGGACAGTCCTGACGGTCAATGACTTCAAGCCGTTTCGCGCGGACACAGTGGGTAAGCCGCTGCCCGGGGTCGAACTGCGCATTCTGAATCCGGATTCCGAAGGCATTGGTGAAGTGGCCGCTCACAGCAAGACGGTGATGTCTCATTATTTGGATGACCCGGAATTGACGGCGGAAACCATCGTGGACGGTTGGCTGCTGACCGGCGATTTGGGGCGTTTCGACGGCAGTGGACACTTGCAACTATTTGGCCGCAAGAAAAACATGGTCGTGACGGAGGGCGGGAAAAATATCTATCCCGAGGACATTGAAAATGCCTTCGACGGCCTGGCCGTCAAGGAATATTCAATTTTTGCCGCCAATTACATTTGGCCCGCCAAGAGTCTAGGACGGGAAATGCTGGTTCTGATTTTGCGTTTGGAACAAAACCAGGAATTCAATGATGCATTGCGGCAGGAGATCCTGACCCGCAACCGCCGCTTGCCGGATTTCAAGCGGGTGGGCGGATATGTTATCTGGGACCAGGATTTCCCCCGGACGGCATCCATGAAAATCAAGCGCACGATCCTGGCGGAAGAGATGGGGAAAAAGCTGGATCGCGCTATCGCTGTGATTCCACTTTGACCAATCAGCAATGAATGACGACTTTGCGTCGAGAATAAGCGTGACGAATGTGGGCGATGCATTCCTTGCGGTGGTCAATCCGGCGGCGGGCGGTGGGCGCTCGCGAAATCTCCTGCAACCGGCACTTGATCGTTTGCGCGCAGGTGGAGTCCGAATTGATGTTGTAGAAACCAGCGCACCCAATCAAGCTGCTAAACTCGCCCGCGATGCTTACGCTAAAGGCCGGCGTCGATTCATTGCTGTCGGCGGCGATGGCACCTCCTACGAAATTGTGAATGGACTGTTTCCTCTTGCGGAGAACGGGGAACGCCCCACGCTGGCTTTTCTGCCCTTGGGCACGGGGAATTCGTTTCTGCGGGACTTTACCGATCAGGGAGTCGAGTATGCCATTGAGTCGATGCTCGCCGGACGGTCAAGGCCGTGCGATGTTTTGCGTCTCAAGCACAAAGACGGCGTCATTCACTACATCAATCTCTTGAGTATCGGATTCTCCGCCGACGTGGCCACGCTGCGGGCCCGCTATTTCAGCGGGTGGGGGGAACTGGGATATCAATCGTCCATCTTTATTTGTCTGGCGCGGTTCCGGCGGCGGCCGTTTCCTTTGCGTGTGGATGGAGAAGAAGAGATTGACCGTCGTCCTTGCCTGTTTCTCACTTTCAGCAACAGCAAATTTACCGGGGGCACGATGATGATCGCGCCTAAAGCGGAGGTCAACGATGGTCTCATCGAGTTTGTTCGCTGGGGGCCGATTGGACGCATTGGGCTGATTCGCAATCTGCCGACCCTCTATGATGGCACTCATATCGAGCACCCAATGGCGGAACGGCGTGCGGCCAAACGAGTGGAGTTTGATCTGGATTCTCCAGTCGACGTGATGGTGGATGGCGAAGTGCTTACCTTGCATTGCCAGACGCTCGACGTGGTGCCATCTGCTCTGAATGTCGTTGCATAGGAGGAACCAAAGTCCATGGCAAAAAAAAACAAGAAGCCGAAGTCGAAGCAGCCGGCAAAATCAGAGCCGACGCATACCATCGTGATTGCGGCAATCATCATCCTGGCTTTTGCTTGCGTGTACTACTTCGCGCGAGTGCGGGGATCAACCCGCTACGATGCCTTCGCCAACTGCCTGACGGAAAAACAGATCAAGATGTACGGGCTTTATTGGTGCACGCATTGCGCTGAGCAGAAGGAAATGTTCGGTGAATCGTTCAAGCACGTGACTTATGTCGAGTGTGGGATCAAGGGATCAAAGGACGAAGAGCCGGTCTGCAAGGAAGCCGGCATCAAGAACTTTCCCACTTGGCAATTTCCCGATGGATCGAGGAAAGAAGGCACCCAGCCATTGCAATTATTGAGTGAGCAGACCGGATGCAGCTTGCCATGAAAGCCCGCCAGATCCTCATGCTCATAGCGCTGCTCGCCATGGTGGGGATCGTGGTTTCTTCAATTTCCCTCTATCACCATTACGGTTCTTCGAAGACTTCCTATTGCGATTTTGGGGGGAACTTTAATTGCGACATGGTCAACCGCAGCATTTTCTCGACCGTACAGGGTGTTCCGGTTGCGTTGATTGGTGTTCTCGGTTACACCGCGATATTGATGCTGGCAACACTGTATCGGACCAAGGCCGAAACTCCTGCCATGCTTCTGCTGGGGGCTTTGGCTGGACTGGGTTTCGCTCTTTATCTCACCTACATCGAGAAGTTTGTGCTGGCGGTGTGGTGCATTTTGTGCCTGTCGTCACTCAGCGTGATTGTCTTGATCACAGTGCTTGCGTCGGTGCTGGGCGTGCAATCTGTACGCAAGGCATGATGCAGGGTTTCTGGATGGCGCCGGATGGCTCTCCGGGCGCTGCTACAATGCGTCCTATTCATGCGTGATGTTTCTCTCTTCCGGCGACGCTTTTCGCAAATTGTCTTCCGCGTATTGAATTCGCAGTCGGCCATCTTCGCGGCCGCACTCTTAGTCCGGCTGCGAGTGATGCAGCAACTGTTGCCAGGAAATGCCTGGCGGGGTTTCTACGTCAACAACGAATCGGCAAGGATTGCGTGGGCAATCGTCTCGGGTTTTGGCTTCAGTTCACCCTGGCCGCGAACCCCGCTACTGCCGACGGCGGTTGAACCTCCGGTTTATCCTTACCTGCTGGCTGGCATTTTCAAGCTGGCGGGGGCTTACAGCGATTTGTCTCTCTGGCTAGGCGTCGAACTGAATGCCGTACTCTCGGCGCTGACCGCGGTCCTCCTCTTTCAATTCGGACGACGGGTATTTGGATTGGCCACGGGAATGTTGACCGCCTGGATCTGGGCCATCTGGTTGTACCCCGCCGTGGTTTCCATTCGACTGTGGGAGAGCAGTCTATCGGCACTGCTTCTGATGTTGGGGTTGCTTCTCCTGCTGAAGCTGGAGCATTCAACGCAAGTCCGGCATTGGCTGCTGTTCGGAGGGCTGGCGGGATTTGCCGCTCTCACCAACACGACTTTTATTTCACTGTTTCCATTGTTTTGGTTTTGGCTCTGGCTTACGTATCGTCGTCGTGAAGTTTCATACGGGAAATTGTTGTGGTCTTCGGTTGCGGTCTGCCTATTGATTCTCACTCCATGGACGATCCGCAATTACGCCACTTTTCATCGGCTGATTCCGCTGCGTGACAATCTTGGGTTGGAACTCTGGATCGGAAACCATGAAGGGGTTACGCACCTTTATGAATTTTCCGGCAGTTTTCCACTTATTGATCCAGCCGAGTACAACCGCCTGGGAGAATTGCGCTTCATGGAGACTAAGCGCGACGTTGCTGAGCAATTTATTCGTCAACATCCAGGCGAATTCTTGCGTCTGTGCGGACAGCGATTCTACGCCTATTGGAGTGCGCCGGATCCTTCCCGATGGCTGCCGCTAGGCCTTTTGGCTTGGGCAGGTGCGATGGTAGGGCTGTGGCGGCGGCGCCCGGCTGCAATTCCGCTGCTGATTATCCTGCTGGTATTTCCCTTGATTTATTACATTACCCATCCCTGGCCAACCTACCGCCACCCGATGGAGCCAGAGATTCTCCTCCTGGCAGTGTACGCAGTACTGAGCATTGCGGAGCCGATAATGCGCCGCTATCGAGCGGTGGATGGCCCTAAAAGGGCAACGGCGGGATAGGGCGACAGCTTCGGTGGTGAGTCATCTGCATCCAGTATCCAGGCTTGGCGGTTCTTGAAATACTGCAACAGCTCCTGATTGTTCGCATCGCCCATATCTCTCGCCCACACGACTTTTGAACCATCGATGTCGGCGTGGTTGTATACCCATTCATAATCCACGTTGTGATTTGCACTGTAGCGGACGAATACAAGCTGCTGCCCCGGCGAACCCTCCAAAGTGTGCAGGATGGCTGCGCGATCCAAATTCCCGGGAGGCCACGGCAATTCGGTTTTGGCGTGCAGCGGAATTGAGATTAGCCGGAAAACAAGAGCCGCACAAAACGCCAATGGAATCCCCCGCGCAAGAGCCAAACCGACGGGACGTCCCCGCCATTGGCAATGTGCCAGGTGGCGCAGGCATTGCAGCGAAATCAAAAGGAAAAGCGCTGTAGCGGGAGCGAAATAATGCGCGAATAGCCAGGTGTTCAACCAATAGTCCGAGGAAAAATATAGCTCCAGCGATTAGAGGGAATCGCATGCGGCGATCACGCAAGATAGAAGGGAAGGCGATCAACACGGGAGTCAGAATGGGTCCCAGGAAAAAGGCCCACAGCACGAACCAGGCTTGTCCAGCGCGAGTGACCAGGCCAACCAGTGTGCGGCTTTGCCGGTAGTCGTGAAGTTCTCTTTCATAGAATTCGCGCATGACCGCGTGATGATACGTAGGCTCAGGTTGCGGCTGCTTCCACAAAAAATAGGGAGCGATGGAGTAGGCGGCGCGATTGACCTCGTAAGTCATTCGAAAAGCGCTTCCTGTTACGCGATGGTAATAGTAGCCCGTGCCAACAGCAGCTATCGCCAAAATAATGGCAATGGGTGCCAACACCCGAGAGAACGAAATTCGAAATGGCGGGTGCTTTGCCCCACTCAGCCATACCAGCATCGCCGCTGCGACAGTGAGGCTGAGGATGAATCCCTCATAAGGACGGCTATTGGCAAGGATCGCCAACCCTACGGCCATCACGATTGCGTCTTGTGTTTTTGCTTTCCGTTTCAAGCGCGGGAGTGCGCCAAGCAGCAGCGCTCCTCCCAGTGCGGAAACGGAGCCGCCCCAATAGCTGTTCATCCAATAGCTGAGAATGCCGAGCCGCAGAGCTGCGAGCATTCCGCCCAATAGCGCCCACTCCGGTGGCAACCATCCTTGCAGCATCCAGCACAGGGCCGCGCACATGATCGCCGTGATGACGAGTACGCCAATCCAGGAATGTCCCAGGCGTTGCCCGGCAGCGAGCACCAAGCCCTGCGCCAGAGGGTACATGGACATATACGTAGGATGTTGAATGATGTGGAAGCTTTCAAAGTGCACCCACATGGGATGGGGCGGATTGGTCAGGCGTCCGTGCGCGAAGGTGTCACCCGCCAATAGATAGCTGAATTCATCCTGTATGCCCGGCTGCGGAATTCCGAGCATGGGAATCAGCGTGATTCGAAGCAGGAGAACGAACAACCCCACCAGCAACACAGAGAGATTTTTCTTCCGCGCGAGTTCTCGAAACCACCTTGGTAAGGGAAACGCGGCCGCAGGCGAAGGTTTCGCCCGCGACCAGAGCAAGGCCATCGCGATGACTGCGAGGACCAGATCTAGTTCGATAGCCAGGATGGCCCAGGTCATTGTGAAAGCAAGGCTTCACCAGCAGGGAAGGACTGCTTCACCACTTGGCGCCACTACTTTGCCACGGTCTCTCTGTCGTCGGCAAGTTTATCGAGGATGCCGGCAGCCACGTCGATCATTTCCTGGTCCACGGTGCGGTTCTTGGATAGGGCCTCGGCCAGCGGTATCGAAATGAGCTTGTTCCCGCGCAACGCCGCCATGCATCCAAAATCCCCGCGGTGCACCATGTCAATCGCCGTCAGGCCATAACGCGTGGCCAGCACCCGATCGAAAGCGCTGGGTGATCCGCCGCGTTGGATGTGTCCCAACACTACGGTGCGAGTCTCGAAGCCGGTGCGTTTTTCGATTTCTTTTCCCAGAGTGTTGCCGATGCCACCCAGTCGCGCATGTCCGAACTCGTCCTTGCCGAGGTCTTGCACGACTAGCCCGCCCTGTTCGGCTCCAGCCGCGAATTTCGCGCCTTCGGCCACCACGACAATGCTGAAATAACGGCCACGATTGTGGCGTTGGCGAATGGTGTCTGCCACCTCGTCAATATCGAAGGGACGCTCGGGGATGAGGATCACATCCGCGCCGCCAGCCACGCCGCTGTGAATGGCGATCCAACCTGCATCGCGGCCCATGACTTCCACCACCATGACGCGATTGTGGGCTTCGGCCGTGGTGTGTACGCGGTCAATGGCTTCGGTCGCGATGTTGACGGCGGTGTCGAATCCGAAAGTGTAGTCGGTCCCGGCCAGGTCGTTGTCGATGGTCTTGGGGCAGCCCACCACTTTCACGCCTTTTTCGCCCAGCTTTTTGGCGACTGACAGGGTGTCGTCCCCACCGATTGCAATCAAAGCATCGATACCGTGCCGTTTTAGAGTGGCGATGCAAATATCCAGGCCATCCGGTTTCTTGGCGGGATTTGTCCGCGAGGTGCGCAGAATAGTGCCGCCGCGCGGCAGAATGCCGGCCACCGCTTCGAGATCGAGGGGAATGCTTTTGTCTTCCATCAAGCCGCGCCAGCCCTCGAGAAATCCCACGAACTCATCGTCGTAATGGAAGCTGCCTTTGCGCACCACGGCGCGGATGACCGCGTTGAGTCCGGGGCAATCGCCTCCGCCGGTGAGAACACCAATCTTCATTGCCTGCTCCTTGGGGTCAGTAATGACTGTGCTGTTTCCGTTGCTCAGGTCTGCTCATAACCGATGGGTATCCGGTGGATGCTTCCAGCCCTGTCGCCTGAGACGGAACAGTAAGATTATCATTAAATCTGGAAAGTTCGGGCGAATGAAAGCGGCTTTGGATCGTGATTCCAGATGATAATGATTTAAAATTTTAATCCTGACCGAATCGATTCGCGCGTCCGGAAACTCTGGGGGAATTGCGTTCCAGCGTCGAATTGTCCACAATACCTGCGCTCAAGTAATTGAACCCAATGAACAAACCTTTGCGGATCCTAATTTGGCTGCTGATCGCCCTGGCTGGCACACTGGCGGTGGCCACTATCGCACTGCATCGCGGAGAGCAGATCAACGCCATGTGGCTGGTGGTGGCCGCAGTCTGCACCTATGCGCTCGGCTACCGGTTTTATAGCAAGTTTATTTCGGCCAAAGTGCTTGCTCTCGACGCCCAACGCGCGACCCCTGCCGAGCGCCTGGAGAACGGCCGCGATTTTGTGCCGACAAATAAATGGGTGGTCTTCGGGCATCACTTTGCTGCCATCGCTGGGCCGGGGCCGCTGGTTGGTCCCGTGCTGGCCGCGCAATTCGGCTATCTTCCCGGAACACTTTGGATTCTCGCCGGCGCAGTCTTCGGCGGATGTGTTCAGGATTTTGTGATCCTGCTTTTCTCCGTCCGACGCGACGGCAAGTCCCTCACTGAAATCGCACGCGAGGAAATCGGCCGCATCGGCGGCTGGGTCGCCTATGTTTCTGTAATCAGCATCATCGTGATCCTGCTTGGAGTTTGTGCGCTGGTTGTGGTCAATGCCTTGAAAGCCAGCCCGTGGGGCACGTTTACCATCGCCATGACCATCCCCATTGCTTTACTGATGGGCCTTTACCTGCGACGTTTACGTCCCGGCAAAGTTCTTGAAACATCAATGCTCGGATTTGTTCTTGTGATGCTGGCCATCTGCGGCGGACAGTGGGCTTCGCAGACTCCGGCAGTAGCGCGATGGTTTACTCTGAGCGCACCCACACTGGCTCTGGTAATTATTCTTTACGGGTTTGCTGCGTCAGCGCTGCCGGTATGGCTGCTGCTGGCCCCGCGCGATTACCTCAGCACCTTCGTCAAGCTAGGAACGATCGGACTGCTGGCGATTGGAATCATCGTGCTGCATCCCACGCTGCACATGCCAGCGCTCACTCGTTTTGTCGACGGCACCGGGCCTGTGTTTGCCGGAAATGTTTTTCCGTTCGCCTTCATCACCATTGCCTGTGGGGCCATTAGCGGATTTCATTCTTTGATCGCCAGCGGCACTACGCCGAAATTAATTCGCAACGAGACTGAAACCCGCATGGTGGGCTACGGCGCAATGCTGGCCGAATCCATGGTCGCAATCATGGCGACCATTGCCGCTTGCGTACTCCAGCCGGGGATCTATTTTGCGATTAACAGCCCGGCGGGAATTGTGGGCCAGACGCCCGAAACCGCAGCGGCCACGATCAGTAATTGGGGATTTCCCGTCAACGCCGCGGACATGCATGCCTTGGCCCAAGCGGTTGGCGAGCAGACGCTGTACAACCGCACCGGTGGCGCTCCAGCGTTCGCCGTTGGCATGGCTCATATTTTCTCCAACAGCCTGGGCGGACAGGCCGTCATGGCGATCTGGTACCACTTCGCCATTATGTTCGAGGCCCTGTTTATCCTCACCGTTCTCGATGCGGGAACGCGCGTCGGCCGTTTCATGATTCAAGATGCGCTCGGTCACGTCTGGAAACCCCTGGGACGGACCAGTTGGTACCCCTCGATTCTCTCTACTAGCGCGCTGATTGTCGGTGCCTGGGGATATTTTCTCTGGCAGGGAGTAAGAGATCCGTTGGGCGGCATCAATTCGCTTTGGCCATTGTTTGGGATCTCGAACCAGTTGCTTGCAATCGTCGCCTTCTGCGTGGCCACGACCATCATCATCAAGATGGGGAAAGCCCGCTACGCAGCGGTGACGCTGGCACCACTGATCTGGCTGGTCGCGGTTACGTTCACTGCTTCCTGGCACAAGATATTCGATGCGAATATTCGTATTGGATTTTTATCGCACGCTCGAATGCTGGCAGCGAGCCACGAAAACGCCAGGTTGATCTTCAACGACCGGCTCGACGCCGCAGTGACCGGAATCCTGATCTTCATGATTGCGCTAATTTTGATCGAGTCCGCCATCGGATGGATGCAAGTTCTCTCCGGGCGCGAGGAAGCTCGCCTAAAAGAGTCGCCATTCGTAGCCACAAGATTCGCTATGGAGCAACAAAGATGAACGAAGCAACCACCGCAACTCTCGCAGGGACCACCACAACTCACGTAGGGACAGCCGCCTCGGCTGTCCGGGCAGAGCAACGCTGGACCGGTTTTCGCCATGCGTTGATGTTACTGCTGGCAACTCTCCGCGAGATTTTCGACGAATCTGCCTACCATCGTTTTCTGACGCATCACCAACTGAATTCCGACAGAGCTGCCTACGCTCTATTCCTCCGCGAGCAGGAAACCCGCAAGGCCCGCCAGCCAAAATGCTGCTAGCCCCTTTGACGCCGCCTCCACACTTGGATAGGCTGGAGGTTCCGCATGAGTGAGCCAGCCATATCCGTACAAGCCCTGCGCAAATCCTACGGCCCTTTGGAAGCCATCAAAGGGGTGGATTTCGAAATCCGCCCCGGTGAAGTCTTCGGGCTCCTGGGGCCGAATGGCGCAGGCAAAACCAGTACGGTAGAAATTCTGGAGGGGCTGCGTCCGCGTACCGGCGGGGAAGTTCGCGTATTAGGATTTGATCCCGAGAAGCAGAAACTACAGCTCAAAGACCGCATCGGAGTTTGCTTACAAGCTACCAATCTTCCGGAAAAGATTCGGGTCCGCGAGGCCCTGCATGTGTTCTCTTCTTTCTACACCCAGAACACAAATCTTAACGAGTTGCTCCGCCGCTTGCAGCTCGAAGACAAACGCGATGCCTTCTACGGAACGCTTTCCGGCGGCCAGAAGCAGCGGCTGGCATTGGCGCTGGCTCTGGTGAACAACCCGTCGTTGCTTTTTCTTGACGAGCCGACCACCGGCCTCGATCCGCAAGTTCGGGCAGAAATTCATTCCTTGTTGGAGCAACTGCGCGGAGAGAACCGCACCATATTGTTGACCACACATTACATCGAAGAAGCGGAGCGGCTTTGCGACCGCGTCGCCATCATGGACGAAGGCCGCATCATCGCTCTGGACACGCCGGCCAAACTCCAGCAGCAGAGCAAGGCTGCATCGACAATAGCTGTGACCTGCGACAAGCCAATTCCAGCGCAGCGTCCCAACTGGGCGGAAGCCATCGAGACCATTCTCGATGCAGCCGGGCGGACGATGACCGTGGTCTCGCGTCGTCCTGCAACCACGCTCGTAGATTTGATCAAATGGATTGACCAGAGTGGACTGGAGCTGATCGATGTCCACCTGAAGAAGCCAACACTCGAAGATGTATTTATCGAAATGACGGGAAAGCGCCTGCGCGAATGACGCAGTTACAGGAACCGCGATTGTCATAAACAAGATTTTTATAAAAATGAAGGGTTATCTCGCACTCATCGCATTGGACTTGAAGCTGGCCCTCCGCCAGAAGTCTGTCTTGTTCTTCAATTATCTGTTTCCGTTCGTCTTCTTCATCACTTTTGCCCAGATCCTGCACGCGGAGCGTGGCGGCAGCATGGCCCAGGTACTCACCATGGTGATTATTCTCGGAGTGCTGGGCAATGGACTGTTTGGCGCTGGCATGCGCGCCGTGCAGGAGCGCGAGTCGAATGTGCTTCGCCGCTACAAGGTCACTCCCATCACTCCGGCGCCGATTCTGATCGCGGCAACCATCGTGGGCTGGATTTTGTTCATGCCGTTTGTATTGCTGATGTTCTGTCTGGCTCATTTCGGCTATGGCATGCCGTGGCCGCCCAGTATGGGATCCATTCTCATTTTCCTGACGTTCGGAATCATGGCGTTTCGCGCCATCGGAATGATTCTGGCCTCGGTTGCGAATTCCATGCAGGAAAGCCAGATTCTGGTGCAACTGATTTACCTGCCCATGCTATTTCTGAGCGGCGCGACTTTTCCAACCTCCATCTTCCCTGCGTGGCTCTTGACGGTGACGAATTTCCTGCCGGCCACGTACCTGGTCTCAGGCATTCAGGGAATGATGTTGCGCAAGGGCCAGGAGGGTTTGGCCGCGAATTGGCAGGCTGCCGGAGCTCTCATTCTGACCATTGCGGTGGGCCTGTTCGTTTCTTACAAGCTTTTCCGATGGGAAAAAGAAGAAAAAATTCGCGGTACTGCCAAGCTGTGGATCGGTGCAGTGCTCCTGCCTTTTATCGTGTTGGGAGTGTGGCAAGCCCACACCCAGCAGAATGCGAACAAGACGCGCATTCTCAATCGGCAACTGGCCCGAAGTGAAAGCTTCCTGATTCGCGGCGCGCGCATTTTTGTAGGCAACGGGAAAGTGATTGAGTCCGGCGCGATCTTGATTCGCGATGGCAAGATTGCCGAGGTCTACGAAGGCGACGGCCCCGATCCAAAAACCGTGAAAGCCTCAGTCATCGAAGCTTCGGGGAAGACGGTCCTTCCGGGTCTGATCGATGTACATGTCCACCTCGGTGGGCCGGGCGGTTTCATGGCAGATATGAAGGACTATCAGCCCGAACCAGTGATGGAGCGCCATCTCGCCGCATATCTTTACAGTGGTGTGACCGCTGTCCGGAGCGTGGGAGATCTGTTGGATCCCGTACTCAAAGTACGGGCAGTCGTGAATAGCGGCGAAAAATTAGGCGCGGAAGTATTCACTTGCGGGCCATTGTTTACCGCGCCCGGCGGACACCCCACGGAACTCTTCAAGGAAGTGCCACCAAACATTCGCCAGCAGATGGATGCACAATTCACCCGGCTTCCATCTTCCACCACCGAGGCCCGCCAACAAGTGGATGCGCTCAAGCAGGCCAATGTTGACTGCATCAAAGCGGTATTGGAGTCCGGCGGCGGATCGATGCTCTTTAACCGCCTGGATGTTTCCTATTTGCAGGCGATCGTTCAGCAGGCCCACGCCGATGGACTGCCAGCATCCGTGCACACTGGCGACGTTCGCGATGTGACCGATGCGCTGGCTGCCGGTGCGGATTCCATCGAGCACGGGTCGTTCCGGGATTCCATTCCTGACGCTCTCTTCCAGCAGATGATCACGCAGAAAACTTTTTATGATCCCACCCTCAGCGTGGGCGAAGCACTTAGAGATTTCGCCGCCGGGAAAACGGATTTGCTTGATCGCTCCCTAGTCCAGCAAGTAGGCCCGAAAGAACTGCTCGACGATACCAAAGAGTTCCTGGCTTCCACGGACAGCGAGGCCGCTCGGAAGCAGGTGGCCGAATTTCCTTCCGATTTGAAGATTGGCACGGAGAATTTGAAACACGCCTACCAGCACGGCGTAACCCTGGTGACTGGCAGTGATGCCGGGAATAATCTGGTGATCCACGGGCCAACCGTGCAGCACGAAGTGGAACTTTGGGTGCGAGCGGGAATTCCGCCAGCGGTCGCACTTCAGGCCGCCACATACAACTCTGCGCGTCTGTTACACGCGGAAAATCACATCGGCTTGATCCAGAAGGGTAACGACGCCGACCTGCTTCTGGTGGACGGCAATCCCTTGGAAGACATCAACGCCATCGAGCGCATCTCGATCGTCTTCTTCAAAGGCGAGTATCTCAACCGCTCCGGCCTTTTCGACCAGCCCTAGGGAAATCAGGAGTAAACCAATTTCATTCGTCGCAGTGCTAAACTTCTCTCGATGCGGGTTCTTGGCATTGACTGCGGCACCGAGTACACCGGCTTCGGCGTGGTGGAACTATGCTTCGATGGCAAGCTGATCTGCCTGACCTGCGGCGCCGTGAAACTCTCGCCCCGCGAACCTCTTCCGCTGCGTCTCGCTACAATTTTCGAACGGCTGGGGGCAATCATTCAGCAGCATCAGCCGGACAACGTTGCCATTGAGGACGTTTTTTTCGCGTTGAACGTGAAATCGGCCCTCAAACTCGGACAAGTCCGTGGTGTTGCCATGCTGGCGGCCTCGACCGCCGGACTGGCCGTCACCGAATACGCACCGCTCGCCATCAAGTCCGCAGTAGTGGGCTACGGGCGCGCCGAGAAGCAACAGGTGCAGCACATGGTCACGCGCCTGTTGAATCTCGCGGAAATTCCCGAGCCGCCCGACGCCGCCGATGCTTTGGCAATCGCCATCTGCCACTTGCATACGGCAGCCACGCTGGAACGCCAGCGCGCCATTGCACTATGAGCGGCGACTTCGGATATTGGGGCAGAGTGCTTAGGAATCTCAACTGGCTGGCGTGTCTGATCACACTTCTTTGTTCTTCAGGGTTGGCCCAGCAGGCCCCAGCGTCAGTCACTTTCAAGTTCGATTTTCCCGGCGCTGATCCAGACCACTACACGATTTCAGTTTCCTCGGACGGCCATGCCAGCTATGAGTCGAATGGCAAGCTTACTTCTGAATCTGACCCTGGCGACCCATTTCATTTGCAGTTCAACATCTCTCAACCCACTCGCACCCGCATCTTCGATCTCGCCGAAAAGTCGAACTACTTTCGGGGGAAGATTGATTCCGGCAAAAAAGGGCTCGCCAACACCGGTACTAAGGTCCTGATCTACAGAGATTCGGAGAAGAGCACGCGAGCCACCTTCAACTATTCTCCAGTTCCAGCCGTACAGGATCTCACCGCGTTGTTCCAGCAACTCTCCACCACCCTGGAATTCGGCCGCCGCCTCGATTACTACCGGCACTATCAGAAAACCGCGCTCGATGACGAGCTGAAGCGCATGGAACAACTGTCGAAGGAGAATGATCTGGGGGATCTATCGGTGATTGCGCCTATTTTGCAGCAGATTGCGGACGATGCTTCGCTCATGCATGTGGTCCGCACCCGGGCCCAGCGGCTGCTGGCGGTTCCGGTGAAATGACACCTGCGTAACAATTTAGGGGTGCATGGCAACCCAATCAGAGAGATAATGGCATCTATAAAAGCAGTGGGGTATCCATGTTAAAGCGGAAGCTGGAAATTGTTCCCGTCGCGCTGGCAGCGCTGGTTTTTTCGTTATGTTCCTCTCCATCCTTTGCCGACTCACAGGCGCGCATCGTGCGTTTGAGCGTGGTGGAAGGCACCGTGCAGATCGATCGCAACAATGGGCAAGGCTACGAGAAAGCCTTTCTGAATCTGCCCCTTACCCAGGGCGTGAAGCTGCGCACCCAGGACGAAGGTCGCGCCGAAGTCGAATTCGAGGATGGCAGCACCTTGCGCATTGCCCCCAACACGGTCGTTGAATTTTCCCAGCTCTCGCTGCTCGATTCCGGCGCCAAAGCTTCCAGCGTGAACCTGACCGAGGGCACAGCCTACATCAACTTTTCAGGCGCGAAAGACGATCAGTTCATCTTGATGTTCGGCCACGAGAAACTGGCGCTCAATCACGCCGCCCACCTGCGCGTGGAACTGAGTGACAGCGACGCCGTAGTCGCCGTTTTCAAAGGTGATGTGCGGGTAGAATCTCCATCAGGTATCGTGCAAGTGGGCCAGAATCACACCGCCACGTTCGACCTCCGCAAAGATAAAAATGACAAATACGAACTGGCCAGGAATGTTGAGCCTGATCCCCACGACGACTGGGACAAGGCGCAGAATCAGTATCATCAGCGCTACATCACGACGGCTTCCAGCAGCAGCTATTCGCCCTATGCCTACGGCATGAGCGACATGTCTTACTATGGCAACTTTTTCGATGCCCCCGGCTATGGCACCATGTGGCAGCCGTTCTTGACCGGCGTCGGCTGGGACCCCTTTATGGATGGCGCATGGGCCTTTAATCCCGGCGTGGGGTACGGCTGGGTCTCCGCCTATCCCTGGGGATGGACCCCTTATCACTACGGTTCCTGGATTTTCGTCCCGGGCTATGGCTGGGCCTGGCAGCCGGGAGGGGTTTGGATGACAGCCGCAGTTCTTCCTCGCGTGGTCAATCCTCCGCACAATTTCGTGGCGCCGCAGCCTCCGGCAGCCGGGAAGAGTACCGTGGTCGTAAACCGGGGCCCGGTGTCTACGGTCGCAGGGCGGTTCTCCAACAAACTGGTGGTACGCAACAATTCCGCCGGGTTAGGAATTCCGCGGGGCAGCCTGGAGAATCTGACAAAGATTTCGCAATCGGTTCAGCAAGAGGGGGAGATGACCGCTCGGATCCATACCGTGTCAGTCGCCCCGGCGCAGGAGTCTGTATCCGAACAACGCGGATCGCATTCGGGACTTTCCTCGCCGCAGCCCTCTACAGCTCTATCCCCGGCTCCGCTCGCAGCCCCTGTTGCCTCTCATCGCGGTAAATAAAGTCATTGGTGCGATCCAACCGGCGGCCTTCGGGCCGCCTGTTTTTGCTATGGGAGTCTTAACTCTTATTACTTTGTCATTCCGAGAAGCGCAGCGCCGAGGAATCCGCTTGTTGCCCGCGCACATGAAAGATCGTGTGTTCGGTGCCACAGCGTGTCCGGCCAGCCGCGATCCAGCCCCTCGCTCCTTCCCGCAACTCTCTTAAAATCAACACTTTCCACAATGGTTGCCATCGTGCCACCTCTCTAACCGAGGCAGTTCACAAAGGGAGGCAGTATGAAGCAAACAGATCGATTCAACGAAAGCACCACCACACGGCACAACCAAGACACCATCTCGAACACAAAATGGATCAGCAACTACCGGGCGGCCTTATTGGGCAGTTCGCTCATGCTCGTAGGTTTGCTGGGAGTTTACGGATGCTCAAAAAAATCAGAGCAGCCAACGGCAGTCGTGGCCCCGAATCCATCGCCGATACCAAGTTCACCCGTTTCAACACTCATGGCATCATCGGCAACAGATCAGGCGGCAGCGCCCAAGCGCATTGTGCAGCGCCGGTCGGCCACCGCAACTTATACCAATGACGCTTATGGAATCTCTTTCCGCTATCCTCTGAACTATAAGCTCAAGAAATTGGACGCTTCCGCCGGTGACGCCAAACCCGCAGCCATGGAATCGCCCGACGGCGATCCTGGCGAAGTCGCGTTGGCCAGCGTGCAGGTGCCGCAGAGCTTGTATCCCAAAACCGATTTTAGCGACGGCTATTTCAGCGTGAGCGCCAATCGCAAGTTGACCGAAGATGCCTGCCAGAAATCGGTAATCTCTCACGAGGATTCGGAGGTCTTCACCGAGAAAGTCAACGGAGTGGAATTCCATTGGACGGAAAATTCCGGCGCCGACGATCAGGCTTCTTCCGAATGGCGCAGCTACGCAGGCTTTGCCAACGGTACTTGTTATGAAGTGCAGCTAGGGATGGAAACAACTCTCGATGCCCAGGCGTCCGATAAAAAGCCGGTAAAGAAAGTGAGTCATGATCGCGTTTTCAGCCGCCTGGAAGCGATTCTTTCCTCGATCAAGATCCGTCCCGTGGCGGTTCCAGCCGTGGAACCTCCCGTCCGGTCAGCGATCGAAACTCCCAGCGCAACTCCCAACGCGCCTGCCGTCGAACCTGCCGGCAGCGCAACCGTGGGGCAATCAACCGCACCAGCGGTAGATGCTTCGAAGCAACAATAGTATTCCCGGGTGGGCCTCGCTCTGACAGCGAGGCTCACCGCACCACAATTCCCGCGTATCCCACCACCATCCCTCGATCTCCCGAGACATCACCCGAAGTCGCATATCTCACCAACTCGGCGCAAGTGGCTCCCAGACGATTCGCCGCCGTTAGCATCACCACGGTCGGTCCAAAGCCGCACATGCTGATCTTCTCTTTCATGACCACATCGAACAGTCCCCGAGGATCAAGCGCCAAAATTCGCTCAATTGCCTTGTGGTCTTTCACGCGAGTCACTACGTCGCTCTCGTAATGATTCATATCGCTCGAGGCGATTATCAAGATTGGTTCTGATTGAGCTTTCAGAACTTCGGCCATCGCTTCACCAAGCGCCTCAAGAATCTCGAACTTGCCCGTCCCCAGAACGATTGGAACGAAAGAGAAGTCCGGCCTTCGCACTTGCAGGAAAGGCAATTGCACTTCGATCGCATGCTCACCACGATGGGCTTCGCTGTCTTCCATGAGGAGAGGGAATCGTTGCTTGAGTGCCTCCGCCAACCCAGAATCGATGCGCGCCGCGCCCAACGGCGTTTCCCACGCGCCTGCGCTCATGATCGCCAGCGGCTGCCCGACGCCAGTATGGTTGGGACACAACACAATGCAGCGCCGCGGAACATCGATGTTGGCATAGACCGCACCCGCGACTTGTCCTGAGTAAATGTAACCTGCATGCGGCGTCACACACCCAAATGCCGCGACACCGTCTTCGTCAGGCGAGAGGTACGAATTTACGTCCGTCCGCAGAACGTCAGGTTCTCGAGGATAGAACCGTCCAGCCATGGCAGGATGGCGCACCATCATAAGGCCTCACTGACCGAATCCATCCTCATTGTCATCCTGAGCAAGCGTTCTTTGCGCCGCGAAGGACCTCTGCATTTTGCTCATCACAGAAACTCATCCCTACGCACCGTCCAACAACGCTCTCAACAGGCTCGCAGTCTTCTCCAACGTCAACGCCTCAGCCCGCACCGTCGGCTTCACTCCAGCCTTCTCCAACGCAGCCCGCAATACTGCCGGATCATAATCAGACTTCAAATTATTCCAGAGTGTCTTCCGCTTCTGCCCAAAGGCCAATCGCAGGAATCTGATAAAAGCATCTTCCGGCACACCCAACTCATCGATCCTCGGCGCCATGGTCAACCGCACAACGGAAGAATGCACCTTGGGCGGAGGCGAAAACGAACTTGGTGGCAGCGTGAACAAGTTTTCCACCCCGGCATAGAGCTGCGTGGTCGCGGAAAGCACGCCGTATTCGCTTTTCCCCGGACGCGCTACCAGCCGGTCGGCCACCTCGCGCTGCACCATCAACACAATGCTTTCGAAATACTGACGATAGGAAAACAGCCGGAACAAAATATCCGAAGTTATAAAGTAGGGAAGATTGCCCACCACCCGTACCGCCTGCTGCGTCTGTTCCAGCCCGGGACGCGACAGGCCCGGCTTCTGCCCAAAAATGGTATGAAAATCCATCGCCAGCACGTCGCCTTCAATGATCTCCACATTCGGAGTCAACCCAAAGTTCATGCGCAGTTGCGCCGCCAGCACGCGATCCAGTTCAATCGCAATGAGCCGTCGCGCCCTTCGTGCCAGCAGGGAAGTGAGCGCTCCGCGGCCGGGCCCGATTTCGAGTACCGTACTTTGCGAAATATCTCCCAGCGCTTCCACAATGCGCATGGCGGCGGCATCATCCACCAGGAAATGCTGACCTAATTTTGGTTTGGCGCGAGTTGGCCGCGCGGCCGCGACTTTCGGCACATTGACCCTCTTTCTCTCCGGCTTTAGACTTGACCGTCACCCACGAGTCTCACGTCGCAAGCCTGCATGCTGTCTTAATCATAGCTTGCGCCGAAGGACCTTGCTCGAATCAAGGAGCCGCACTCATGCATATCGCGTTCGCCGCCTCGGAATGCGTCCCATTCTCCAAGACCGGCGGTTTGGCGGACGTAGTCGGCGCCCTCCCCAAAGCCCTCGCCGCCGCTGGACATCAGGTGAGCGTCTTCCTCCCTCTCTATCGTCAAACCAAGCTCGCCGATCCGCAAACCGTAGTGCGCAGCATCACCATTCCATTCGACGATCACTATCGTTTCTGCTCCATCGTCAGCGGTGGCAATCAAGGCGGCGTGCGTTTCTACTTTGTGGAATATCCCGCGTACTTCGATCGCGAAGCTCTCTACGGTACCCCCGCCGGCGATTATCCCGACAACGCCGAACGCTTCGCTCTATTTTCCCGCGCTGTCCTCGAAGCCTCCAAGGTCCTCGGTGTCCCACATATTTTCCATTGCCACGATTGGCAAACCGCGCTCATCCCGGTTCTGCTGCACACGCAATACGCCTCCGACCCGGCATTCCGTGACGTCGCCACGGTTTTCACCATTCACAACATGGGCTACCAGGGCCTGTTCTCGCCGGACACGCTTCCGTTGCTCACCCTGCCGTGGGACCTATTCACCATTTCAAAGATGGAATTTTTCGGACAGGTAAATTTTCTCAAAGGTGCGCTCGTCTATTCCGATTTCATCACCACGGTCAGCCGCAAGTACGCTCAGGAAATTCAAACCACGGAATTTGGCTTCGGCCTCGACGGCGTTCTGCATGACCGCTCTTCCACCGTCGCCGGTATTCTGAACGGAGTGGACTACGACGAATGGAGCCCGGAAGCCGACAAATATATCATCGCGAAATATTCTCCCGACGATCTGTCCGGCAAAGCCAAGTGCAAGCAGGACCTGCTCAACGCCTTCGGCATGACCAACGCAGACCCACACCTGCCAATCATCGGCATGGTCTCGCGTTTCGCCTCGCAAAAAGGATTCGATCTAATCGCCCAAATCATCGATCGTCTGGTCAGGGAAGACTTGATGATCATTGGGCTGGGCAGTGGCGACAAAAAATACGAAGAAATGTTCCTGCGGCTCAACAAGCAGTATCCCAAAAAGATCGCTGTCAAAATCGCTTACGACAACGTGCTCGCCCACAAAATTGAAGCTGGAAGCGACATGTTCCTCATGCCCTCGCAATACGAACCCTGCGGCCTCAACCAGATTTACAGCCTGAAGTATGGCACCGTGCCCATCGTGCGCGCCACCGGCGGCCTCGACGACACCATCGAACCCTGGGACGCCCGCACCGGCAAAGGCACCGGCTTCAAGTTCTCCGAATTCAGCGGCGAAGTCTTACTGCTCACCATCAAGCACGCACTGCTGGCCTTCCGCGATCAAACCTCCTGGCAACTCCTCATGCGCAACGGCATGAAAAAAGATTTCTCCTGGGACGCCTCCGCCAAAGAATACATCCGCATCTACGAACGCGTGAAACAATTCAGAGCCGTCGGAGTGTAGCTGTCCGTTTTTGATCTTGAATCGAAAAGCTGAACACAAACCGCCCAACCCCCACGCATTGACTTGCCGCCCCTCCACCCACTAGCATGGTCGCCTGTCAACGCAACGGCCCCAGGCATGATCGGACGCACCATCTCCCACTACCGGATCGTGGAAAAGCTGGGCGGTGGCGGCATGGGCGTGGTGTACAAAGCTGAAGACACCAAGCTTCGCCGCTTTGTTGCCCTGAAATTTCTGCCTCCCGAGTTTTCCAAAGATCCGCAAGCCGTGGAGCGTTTCCAGCGCGAGGCCCGTTCCGCCTCGGCTCTCAATCATCCCCATATCTGCACCATCTATGAAATCGATCTGGCCGATGGCGAGCACTTCATCGCCATGGAACTCCTCGAAGGCCAGACTCTCAAGCATCGCATCGAAGGCAAGTCGCTGAAGTTCGATCAACTCCTCGACCTGGGAACGCAAATTTCCGACGCCCTTGATGCAGCTCATACCAGCGGCATCGTGCATCGCGACATCAAGCCCGCAAATATTTTCGTCACCAATCGAGGACACGCCAAGATCCTCGACTTCGGCCTGGCCAAGCTCAGCGCCACTACTCGTCCACTCGCGGCTGGAAGCTCCACGGGAATTTCGGACATGCCGACGGCCGTCACCGAAGCCGATCTCACCAGCCCAGGGTCCGCGGTTGGGACCATTGCCTACATGTCGCCCGAGCAAGCCCGCGGCGAGACTCTCGATGCCCGAACCGACCTGTTTTCCTTTGGTGTGGTCCTCTACGAAATGGCCACAGGGAAGCAGCCGTTCACCGGCACCACCTCGGCGGTAATTTTCAATCAGATTCTCGAACGCACTCCGCCTCCACCGACCAGCGTCAATCCCCAGCTCCCGCGCAAGCTGGAAGAAATCATCAACAAAACTTTGGAAAAAGATCGCGACCTGCGCTGCCAGACCGCGGCAGAGTTGCGAGGCGACCTCAAACGTCTCAAACGCGACACCGAATCCGGACGCGCCGCTCTGAGTGCCAGTTCCACCTCCGTCCCAATCGTTCCGGAAACCCCGCCTACCTCGGCTGAAAAGAAGCCAGCCTTTCTTTGGATCGCTGGTGTCATTGCCCTCGCGGCTGTCGTGGGCGCGTTTTTTCTCGGGCGGTATTCCGCAGTGAAGCAAGTCACCGCCCCACCTGTGTATCACCAGCTCACTTTCCGCCACGGGGGCATTCGCATGGCCCGCTTTGCTCCCGACGGTCAGACCATTTTGTACAGCGCATCGTGGGAATCGAATCCAGTTGAGATCTTTTCCACCCGTCCCGAAAGTCCGGAGTCCCGTCCGTTCGGCCTCCAGAGCGCTGAAGTTCTCTCCATCTCGCAGTCAGGCGAAATGGCCGTGCTGCTGGGCAGCCGCAACATCGAACCTTTCATCTACAGCGGGACCCTGGCCCGCGTTCCGCTCGGCGGCGGCGCACCTCGCGAGATTCTCGACAATGTGCAATGGGCCGACTGGTCTCCCGACGGAACTAATCTCGCTGTCGTCAGAGATTTCGAGGGCCAGAACCGCCTGGAGTATCCCATCGGCAAAGTGCTCTACCAGACGGGCGGCTGGATCAGCCACGTGCGCATCTCTCCCAAAGGCAATCTCATCGCATTCATCGATCACCCGGCGCGCCGCGATGACGCGGGATCGGTTGCGATAGTTGACCTGTCAGGAAACAAGAAAGTTCTTTCCGGCGAGTGGGAAACTGCGCAGGGATTGGCCTGGTCTCCCGCCGGCGATGAAGTCTGGTTCACCACCGCGAGAGTCGGCGTAGGGCGCTTCCTCTATGCGGTCAGTCTTTCTGGCCCGGAGCGGTTGCTTGCTCGCGAACCAGGAACACTCACTCTTCAGGATGTCGGCCGCGACGGACGTGTTCTTCTCACCCGCGATGTGTTGCGTGTCGGCATGATGGGGCTGGGTGAGGGCGAGAGCAAGGAACGCGATCTATCCTGGCTCGACTGGTCAGCCCCCGATGATCTTTCCAGCGATGGGAAGATGGTGGCGTTCACTGAGTCCGGAGAAGCGGGCGGAGAAAACTACGCCGCCTATGTCCGCAAGACCGACGGCTCGCCCGCCGTCCGCCTGGGCGAAGGTTCCGCTTTTTCCTTGTCGCCAGACCAGAAATGGGTCATTGGCAGTCTGCCTCGTCCGCCCGCGCAGCTCACGTTGTTGCCCACCGGCGCCGGAGAAGTCCGGCAGTTGACTCACGACGCGATTAATCATGGCCGAGTTCATTGGGTTCCCGATGGCAAGCGATTCGTTTTTCTGGGCGATGAGCCCGAACACGGCATGCGCCTCTACGTGCAGGACACGGAGGGCGGGAAACCGCGGGCCATTTCGCCGGAAGGCGTGAGTGCCAATCAGTTTGTGGTTTCGCCCGATGGCAAGCTGGTGGCCGGCGTGGGCCCGGATCTTAAGGGATATCTCTATCCCGTGGATGGTGGCGATCCCCGGCCAATCTCCGGTTTTCCGCTGGGCGATGCCGCTGTGGGCTGGACCGCAGATAGCCGTTCCGTCTTTATTTACCGTCCCGGCGAACTGCCCGCGAAAGTCGAACGCCTCGATCTGGCCACCGGACAAAAGCAACCCTGGCGTCCACTCATGCCGGCCGACAGCGCCGGAGTCACCGACATTGGCCCCATCCTCATCACCCCCGATGCGAAAACCTACGTCTACGAATACGGCCGCACCCTCTCCGACCTCTACCTGGTCGAAGGGCTGAAATAATTTCGACCCCGGGTGCCCCGTCCTTCCCGCGTCCTTTGCGGGAGGGTGGGCTTTCTAATGCTCACGTAGGGACAGCCGCCTCGGCTGTCCAGCCAAGCGCAGCGAGGCCGTTCTACTCCAAAACCAAATCGCGCCAATACGCATTGCCCGCTTCACGGCCGGGAATCAAAACCCGCTGGTACAAACGCAGGACAACCTCCTGCCCCGCATAACTCGCCAGATCAACTCGGAACGCCTTCCACAGCCTCTCCCGAGCCGTTCCAACCAAAATCGTATCCAGCACTTTGTCATCGTTAACGTACAGCTGTAGTTGCCATGCCCGGCCATGATCCACGCCCGCGCGGAATTTTATCCATGGATGCGCACTCAACTTCGCCGCCCGCCGCAAGACCGTTCCGCGAACCTCATCTCGAGGATAGGTGGCGAGCACGTCTCCATCGAGAAATGTGATCCCGCGAATACCTTCCAATCCGCCGCCGGCTCCGCCAAACCCAGCCCGTTCGAGCGTCCACTCCGGATTCCAGTAGCGCATCAGGCCGGCCAGTTGGAACAACTCAGCAGGCTGCGTGACCGGTTCCTGCACAGCGATATGAAAAGTGTCTTTGTCCAGCGTAGTGCCGTGAGCCAACAGAATCGCCTCACCGATGGCCTCGGTCCGTCGTGCCAATCCGGAAATGCTTTCATCCACCGGCGGCGTTAACTGTAGCGGCCCCATCGTTGAACCGAAAATTCTGTCATGCAGCTCGGCGACTTGTTCCGCAGGCAGCCCTTTCATCCCATGGATGGCCGCAACCACCGACGCCGAATTCGCCGCGTTGCAATCCGAATCCGCAAAGTCGGCGGCGTGCACTGCAAGCTGTAGCGTCTTCTGAAAGTCGCCTCCGCCAAACCACACCGCGGCCGCCACGATCGCGCCATTCAGTACGGCATTGTTGGTGGCGGGATATTCAATCCCCCAGCGCCGGTCGAGGACGCCGCAAATTTCTTCCGGCCCCATGCCCATCTCCGCCATGGAAATCGCCATGTCGAGTGCCTGACGGTACGGCGATCGCGGATCGATGAGGCTGGCGGCCTTGCGAACGATTTCGTGCGTATCGTGTTCAACAAATGCGACGCTGATCATGCCGGCAATGAACACGCCGCCATCCGTTCCCTCGGCATACCCATTGATATGGCCAAGCTGCCGCGCCATTTCGCCGGCCAGGTTCGGCATGCCGGGCGCCAGCGCGCCATAAAGGTCGCTGCTGAATTGCGGCCCGATGGTCCACCACAACTTGTTGTAGCGGGGATGTCCGGTGTCGGGTGGCTTGATCCCGCGCTTCAGTAGGAGCAGAGCCTGCTCACTCGATCCCCAGGAGCCGGCATTATTTTTCAGCCATTGCTCACCGAGTTGCTCGACTGTGAGCCCGGGCCCATATTTTTCGAACGCGCGCACCGCCACCATCTCGTAGTAATAGTCGTCGTCGACGGGAGCGTGGCCGGGCATGTGGCTGAGCGGAGTGACGGGAACGGCGGACGCCACCGCGTGTTCAAAGCGAAGGCCGGTCAATTGCGCGATCATCTGCGCCGTCCAGATAGCTTGCACGCGGTCAAGATAATCCGCGCGCGAGAGTTCGAGCCTCGCCGGGATTTGGGTTTGAGTCTGGCCGTGCGCTGTATTCGTCGGGGCTGAAGCCGCGTCGAGTAAAAGCAGCATCGTCATCCCGAAGATCACCGCGAATCGTTTCGCGCACACGAATGCGCAGGACTCGCTTTGGCTCAGGAAGTGCGCCGCTGGATTTGTGGTTGGAAGATTGAACAAGAAACGATCCTATCAGGATCGGGACAATTTCAATCGTAAGGCGCGGCCGTTGGATCATAATGCTTGCTGGTCACGATGATTTTGCCGTTGTCGAGCCGGAATTTTATGTCCACCACGCCGCCGGACGGACAACAGTTCGCGTCGTCGTCCTTCCATACCGCGCTGCGATAGCTCAGCGATTTCATATCCAAACCACCACCCTTGCGCGCGCCCAATCCGCTCGGGAGAATCGACTGCACCGCCTTAGTAATTGTTTCGATGTCGATTCGAACCGGGCCGGCTGGCGAAAACCAGAAATAGTCCTCATAGTAATTGTTTCCAGTGCCCGGAATTAGGTCACGGGTTGCAAGGATTTCCTCCTCACCTGCCTTCAAGAAGAACGAAGGTTTGATCTCCGCCTGGGTCGGCTGCAAATGGTAAATCTCGCGATACCGTCCCGGAGAAACCTCGACCAGAATCGATTTCCAATCGATCTCTCCGGTGTCCACGTGATCATCAAAGCGATAGAACAGATCGTAGATCGTGTACCCGCCGAGCGTCCCTACTTTTATGAGCTCTGTCTTGAATCGATGTTGAACATGCACTGCGGCTTTGCCGGCAGGCGCGCAGTCGCCACAGTACTCGTAGCCATCGTCGCGCAGGAACGGATCACGAATGAAGTATGCCAACGGGTGCGCTTGCGGCGCGTCAAAGGATTCCCCTTTTCCTGATAGAACGTGCCGCTGCCAGCTTGAGGCTTGGGCTGTGGCGGCGACCACGACCCAGAGGATCAGCCATCGCAACCAGGTTCGCGCCGACGGATTCATTTCAAACAATTGTATCGCTGCATCCAGCGTCCTATGTTGATAAAATCCTGACCAGCGGTTCCACCTCATGCCCTCCACCAAAACCATCTTCCACGTCGACATGGACGCCTTCTTCGTCTCGGTGGAAGAGCTGTTTGATCCCTCTCTAAAAGGCAAAGCAGTTGTGGTAGGCGGACAGCGCAACGAACGCGGCGTGGTCTCGGCAGCGTCTTATGAGGCGCGCAAATTCGGAGTGCACTCGGCCATGCCGCTGCGCACGGCGGCGAAGCTTTGTCCGCAGGCCATCTTTGTCAACGGACATCCTGACCGCTATCGCGAGTGCTCTGAGAAAGTTCATCACGTCCTGTGTTCGTTCTCGCCGCTGGTGGAGATGGCTTCGATCGACGAAGCCTATCTCGACATGACAGGCACGGAACGCCTGCACGGCCCCGCGCTGCGTGCGGCCCACGACCTGCATAAGAAGATGAAGTCCGAGACGCAATTGAATTGTTCCATCGGGATTGGCAGCTCGCGCCTCATCGCCAAAGTTTCGTCCGCCAAGGCGAAGCCGCATGGTGTGCTCTGGGTCATCCCCGGGCAGGAGGCAAAGTTTCTTGCGCCGCTCGACGTGCGCGACATCCCTGGCGTGGGCAAGGTCACAGAGCAGAATCTGCATGCGTTGGGGATCAACCGGGTCGGCGACCTCGCTCGCTTCGATGAAGCTTTTCTTGCCGAACACTTTGGCAAGTGGGGACTGGCGCTTGCGGGCAAGGCTCGCGGCGAAGACGCGGGCGGCTGGTTCGACACTGAGGTGGGGGAAGAGGTCGGACCCAAATCCATCAGCCACGAACATACTTACAACGAAGACACAGCCGACATCGAACAGCTTGAGTCAACGTTGATGCGGCTCTCCGAGATGGTGGGACGGCGCTTGCGCGAAGCTGGACTGCACGCTCGCACCCTCCAACTCAAGTTGCGCTACAAAGATTTTTCCACCATCACGCGTGCGCACTCGCTGCCTGCGCCCACGCAGCTCGACACGGAAATCTTCGAGCAGGTGCGCGCATTGTTTCGCAAGAACTGGCGCAAGGGACAGCAGGTGCGCTTGCTGGGCGTGCAGACGTCGTCGTTCGAAGGGCAGGCGGAGCAGGGAGACCTGCTCGAAGATGGCCGCCGCAAGCGCTGGGAGCAGGCCATGTCCGCGGCGGACAAGTTGCGGGACAAGTTTGGCGAGTCGAGCGTATCCCTGGCGACGGGAATGAAGGGCGGCTTCCGGGAGCGTGTCCAGGAGAACCCGACGGCGCTGCCGGGCAAGGGGAAGGCTCAGGGGTAGCTGCAAATTGGAGAAATGTTCCACGTGGAACATTTTGTACCGGCGGGAATCTACTTACAAAATGCGGGAAGTGGCATCGGATGTTGGAGTTAGCTGAAATTCCCGTTTTGGCAAAAGTGCTACGAGGCTTCGGTCGTCTGTGGTCCCCGCGTCTCGCAAATGCGGCGAGACATCGGCACCATCGGTTGGTGACGCACCCGGCTAGACCGCGCGCGGACAAGAGTGTCCGCGCCGCACATGCTTTATCGAGCGTTGCTCGACCTGGCAACCCGGCCACATCTTGCTGATAAGAGAGCAACTTGCGCTACGGGCGAATTTAACAATTCTGTGGTTGACCGGGTCTGGTAAAGCTGGCACCCTGTGGGCGTCTAGCGGGGAGGTTTTATGTATTCAGCTAGGACGAATGACCGGTTGAACATTTCTCATGTCTGGCCTAGAGGTGTCAGGCCGAGATTCGATGCAGCAAGATTTCCAGGGCGCGGCGTTCTGGCTCTGACTGTGTTCTTCGTGTTCCTGCTGATTGGCGCTCGTCCGGCGCAGGCCCAAACGGAAAGCGTGCTCTACAACTTCATTGGCGATCCTCTGGCTCCGCCGGGAGCGTCGGTTTCTGGACTGACTCCGGACAGTGCTGGCAATCTCTATGGCACGACCTGCGAGGGAGGACGATGGGGAGAAGGAACCGTATTTGAGCTTTTGCCGAAGAGCGGCGGAGGTTGGAAGGAGAAAACGCTGCACAGTTTTACCGGAGGCGCGGATGGGAACTGTCCCGCTTTTGCGGATGTAATATTTGACGGTGCGGGGAATCTTTACGGAACTGCGGCAGGTGGCGGCGCGAGTGGATTCGGCGTTGTGTTCGAGTTGAGTCTGGTGGGAGCGAGATGGAAAGAAACTGTCCTGTACAGTTTTTCCGGTTTGGCGGATGGCGGTTGTCCGGTGAACGGTTTGATCATGGATACGAAGGGCAATCTCTTTGGCACAACTTTTGGATGTGGCGCTCCTAACAGCATCTTCGAGTTGAGTCCGTCCAGTGGCGGTTGGACCGAGCATGCCATCTACGAGATTGCTACTACTTACCCCGCCGGGTTAACCATGGATGCCGCTGGCAACATCTTCGGGGTTGGGACCTCGACGGCATTCGAGCTTTCACCGGACGGCAGCGGCGGTTGGGCTCCGACCGTGCTCCATACTTTTGGTAGTTATAAATCCGGCATTCTGCCCGAGGGTGTGCCTGTACTCGACAAGGCGGGGAACCTTTACGGTACGTTGTCGAGTGAGGGCGCCAATGGTTGCGGAAGTGTTTACCAGCTGAGTCCGAGAAAGAAGAAGGGAGTATGGACAGAGAAGATTCTCTATTCGTTTGCCTGCGGCGCAGATGGGTTTGTGCCTGCGGCGGGGCTGGTATTCGATGCGGCGGGGAACATTTATGGGACCACGCTCGGTGGTGGCGGGTGCGGTAACTTTTCCTGCGGAACGGTTTTCGAGCTGGTGGCCCCGGTGGGCACCGGCGGCTATACCCACAAGGTTCTCTGGACTTTCACCGGCACGGACGACGGCGATCGGCCGTATAGCAGCCTGATTCTCGACGGCGCGGGCAATCTCTACGGCACCACCATCCAAGGCGGAACGCATGAAGAGGGTGTGGCGTTCGAAGTGACTCCGTAGAACATCGCAACTTGATCAGAAATAGCTTTCTGCGTCCGTGGTTCCCTGGGTCTCGCAAAAGCGGCGAGACCCGGGCACCCTCGGTTGTTTCGTAGACTCAGTCATTTGTTGGCGAAAATGATTCCTCCGATTGACTCTACCAGGCCCAACGCACATGCTCAGCTTGCCGATTACCCAATAGCGGCAGGAGGTTCGGTGATGCGGTTGTCAAAGTTTCTGGTTTGGATTCCGCTTATCTTCGCATTGGCTGCATCTGCCTGGGCCGCCGGGGGCGAGTTTTACGCCACACCGAGCTTTGCTACAGGGAATTCGCCGGCGTCGATGGTGCTGGGAGACTTTGATCACGACGGCAATGCGGACTTAGCGGTTGCGAACGGAAATGACGGTACCATCAGTGTCCTGTTGGGGAACGGCGATGGGAGTTTTCGCACCGCGGTTAGCTATGGGGTTGGCAGTGGTCCTACGTCTCTCGCCTTGGGGGACTTCAATGGAGACGGCAAACTGGATCTGGTGACAGCTAACGACGCGGCCAATACTGTCAGCGTGCTTCTGGGCAACGGCGATGGCACGTTTCAAACGCATGTGGACTACGCGGTTGCGGGATCGCCCTGGGGAATTGCGGTTGGAGACTTCAACCGAGACGGCAAGCTGGACCTGGCCGTTACCTCGTTTGGAAGCAATTCTGTCAGCATCCTGCTGGGGAACGGCAACGGTACGTTCCAGGCAGCGGTGGCATTTCCGGCGGGTACTTCACCGGTGTCGGTTGCAGTGGCAGATTTTAATGACGACGGAAAATCCGATCTGGCGGTCGCCGACAACGGCGGTGGCGTGAGCATTCTTATAGGGAACGGCGACGGTAGCTTTCGTGCGGCGGTCAACTATGCGGTGGGGGCAACGAATACGGTGACCGTCGGCGACGTCAATCTTGACGGGAAGTTGGATCTGGTCGTGACTACGAACAATGACCTCCTAGTGATGCTGGGCAACGGGGATGGAACATTTCAAACGCCGGTGAGCTCTTCTGTCGTGGCCCCGGGCGCTCCGGTGATAGAAGACGTCAACGGGGATGGCAAGCCCGATCTCATACTGCCGCTTCTGGCAAGCAACGTGGTCCAGGTATTTCTGGGTGCCGGGGATGGAACGTTCACGGCATCCTCGCTTATGTACATGGCCGGAGACTCTCCCGACTCAGTGGTAGTAAGTGACTTAAACGGGGATGGCAATCTGGATCTGGCGGTGGCGAACGCCAATAGCAATAACATCACGGTGTTGGCGGGTCTTGGTGACGGCAAGTTCCAGGGCGTTGTGGCTTATCCCGGCGGCATCGCACCCGTCGCGATGGCGGTGACCGATCTCAACGGGGACGGGAAAGCCGATGTGATGGTAGTCAACAATGGCAGTGCTGCGGTCAGCGCTTTGCTGGGCAACGGAGACGGGACGCTGCTGCCCCTAACTTCTTACGGAGCCGGTGGCAATCCGCATTCGCTGGCATTGGCCGACTTCAACCTCGACGGCAAAATCGATGCTGCGGTGGTGACCTCCGACAATTTGGGGTTGGGGGATGAGGCCGTTGCGGTGTTGCTGGGCAATGGCGATGGCAGTTTTCAACCGAAGACAGAGTTTGGCACGGGAGGGGATCCCGCGGCAGTCGCAGCCGGAGATTTTAATAATGATGGCAAACCCGACCTGGTGGTCGCCAACTCCTCGAAACTTGATTTGCTGCTGGGGAACGGAGACGGGACTTTCCAGGGCTATAAGTATCTAGCGAGCACGGGAAACAATAGCCCGACTTGCCTGGCCGTGGGCGATTTCAAAGGAGACGGCAAGTTGGATATTGCCATGACCAGCCTGAATGGGCCGTTGCAAGTGATGCTGGGCAACGGTGACGGCACCTTCCAGGCGCCGGTGGCATATTCTTCCGGTTCAAATTCGCAATATGTTATTGCTGCCGACCTAAACGGCGACGGCAAGCTGGATCTGGCGGTGGTCAATCAAGTTGCTCCCGGCGGAACGGTGAGCATTCTGCTGGGGAACGGGGATGGAACCTTTCAACCGGCTGTCGGCTACGCGGCGGGCGACAATCCCACGATGGTTGCGGTGGGGGATTTCAATGGAGACGGAATTCCGGACCTGGCGGTTGCCACTGAGGACAATTACGTAACCGGGCCAAACGTGGAGATTCTGCTGGGAACCGGGACTGGCGGCTTCCAAGCTCCTGTCGGTTACGCGGCGGGATACACGGCTGCCTACATCGCGGTGGGGGATTTCAATGGGGATGGGGCGTTGGATCTCGCCGTCGCTAACTCCACTTCCTTCGTTGGACAAGTCCCCGGGACAGTCGCGGTTCTACTCAACCAGCGAGGGACTTCGATTGCCGGTGCGACGAGTTCACCGGGTCCGTCTCCCTACCATGCACCTGTAACTTTCAATGCCACGGTGGCAGCGACGGCGAGCGGAGCAGGAATGCCTACCGGCACGGTCACGTTTAAAGATGGCGCGAGAACCCTGAAGAAAGTTCGGCTTAACCACGGTGCTGGGAGCCTTACCGTCTCAACCCTTAAAGTTGGTTCGCACACGATTAACGCCACATACTCCGGTAATGGAAGCCTCAACCCGCATACGGTTTCGTTGTTGACGCAAACCGTCGATAAGGACGTGACTACGACCACGCCGACGTCGTCGGCAAACCCTTCGGTGGTGGGGCAGTTGGTGACCTTCACGGCGACTGTAGCGTCGCAGTTCGGAGGTACGGTAACCGGCATGGTTGAGTTCAAGGATGGCACGGCCATACTGGGGAAAAAGAAACTGGCCGGGGGCGTGGCGGCGTTGAGTACGAGCTCGCTGTCGGCAGGGTCGCACAGCATCACGTTCAATTATCTGGGGAACTCGCAACTTCAGAGCAGTTCTGGGAGTCTTGCCCAGCAGGTGAATCCTTGAGTTTTGCTCATCCCCTCCGTGGTGGTGGCGCAAGGGAAGTCAAGCGCAAGGTCCCTCGGCTTCCGCTCGGGATGACAATAAATTAAAAGATAAATTACGAAGGCTGGAATCCGGAATTCGCTTCCGGTTCCAGCCTCGTCTTTGCCTCAACTTGTGGTTTGGCGAATGCTGTTAATTGCTTGGAGTCGCCGCAGGCGTTGAGCTAGGCGCAGCTGCGGTAGTTGGAGCAGCCGTGTTGGCGGCTGCTGTGGTGCTGGCCGAAGCGTCCGTGGTTCCGCCGCTCGTGTAACGGGCGAGGCGGGGGAAGAACGGAGTCACTTCAAACGGCATTTTGTCGCGCACGGAGGTGATAGCCACCGGCGCTCCCTTGATGAGTTCGACGTGGTCGTCCCAGGCATTCAGCTTTACGCGTCCGCCCAGGGGCAGGGCCGCGATCTGATCGAGCTTGGTGTCGTCCAGCGCCGGGCCGGTTTGCATGATTGCCGACATGCGGGTGATGGTTCCCTTGGCGTCGGTGAAGTTGTTTCCCAGGTGAGCGGTCAGCAGAGCAGAAAGATCCGCAGAACGCGCCGAGAGCTGTTTCATGTACAACGAAGCCACATCGAGCTTCTGAGCGTAGGGCGAATTCTTCAAGAGCTCCATGGCCTTTGCGTCGGCTGCGGTTTCTTCATCGGGGTTGTGGCGGAATCCGAAATTGTTGTAGGTGGATTCGTCCGAGAAGAGCATGCGATCGTTGAAGGCGAACTTGCTGCCCAGGTTGTGTCCCAGAACGATGTGAGCCAGTTCATGAGAGAGGACCATGGCCAGGCTGGCTTCGTCGGGAAGTGTGTCGATGAGACCGCGGCTGACCACGATCACGTTACCCACACTGAAAGTTTCCAGCGGGGAAGTGAGCATGACGCGGGCGCGAACGGGACGGGGCAAATCAATGTTGTTGGTGACTTCCAGGTTGTTGATGACGGTCTGGAGAACTTTGTCGACTTCGCCTTCGGGAGCAATCAGGCCAGAGGCTTGCAACCGTTCCATGACGTTGTCTTCGGCTTGCTGCTGCCATTCACGCTGCGCTTGCAAGGGTGAAGCGTCTTCGGCGGCGGCGCTGTCATCCTTCACGGAGTCAACGCGAATGGAGGACAACTCGTCAGCTTTGACGTCTTTCTTCAGATCGTAGCCCCAGATGCGGCTCTGCGCCTTGAACGCCATTTTGTCTTTGGCGCCGTAGCTGAAGTCGCCTTCTTCACTGTAGATGTAGGCGGGAACCCAGTAGCCGGGAATCAGGTTCAAGCGCCAGCTATCCATGTGGAAGAAGTAGGCGTTGCGCGGGCGAGGAGCGTAGGTGCCGTTCAAGCGCACAATGTTGTAATCCTGATCTTCGACCCATACGCGGCCGAGGAAACGGCCCTTGCCAGAATCCGGCTTGGGAGTGATATCGAACACCAGGCAGCGGATGTCGCCGAGGAATTCGCGGCGGACATACTTGAAGTCGTAGTGCTGGCGGTCGAAATCCTGACGGTCCGCGAAGATCATCCAGGAGAAACCCATGGGCTCGTATTGAAACTTGAACAGCTTGGTAACGCCGCCCATTAAGTTCTTTTGGAAACTCTCGTCCTTGGAGAGGTAGTCGCGGCGGTCGATGCTCTCGCCGAGGTCCATGCGTCCGAGAAAATAGTGGTCTCCACTGGGCACCGCGCCAAGCTTCTGGTCAGGCTTCAGGTTCTGGAGATAGGTCTCGACCAGAGGGGTGCGAGTCTTCAGCATGTCCATCAAGGCGTGCTCGCGCGCAATGGCCCGGTTGACCACGTCATCCATGGTGGTGACGGGACCGGTGGCTTGTGCCGGCGGAGCAGCTTGCGTCGGCGGAGCGGCCTGCGGCTGTGCCGGGGCGCTGGGTGACGTGACCACAACGGTCGGCGCCGCAGTTTGCGTTGCGGCATTCTGTGTTGCATCCGAGCTGGTGGCCTGGGACGCAGCGGGCTGCGCTGGTGCCGGAGTGGACGCCGAGGGGTCCGCCGCCTGTTGTGCCACCGCGCTCAACGCGATCGCCAGAAATCCAGTGATGAGGTATTTCGAAGTGCTCATGACTCTAGTCCTCTCTATTTTCTTTCCCACCAAAATTTCTTGCTACCCAACTCTTACCAACCCGTCTTACGACGCTAACTGAAATACGACGTGCACGATGGCCGTGGAATCCACGGCAGAACCATTGCGCAGAGCCGGCTTGAATTTCATTTTGTTGGCGGCGGCGACGGCAGATTCGTCCAGGCCATGTCCCAGTCCGCGCACCACTTTGTTCACCTGCAATTGCCCATTCGCGCCAAACATCACTTCCAACAGGACCTCGCCTTGTAGTTGCAGCTGACGGGCTTCCGCGGTGTAGGCCGGATTCGGTTTGTAAAGGATTTGCACGGGAGTTGTCGCCGCACCAGTCTCTGACAAATGTTGGCTGGCCTGAGCGACTTGCTGTCCGCCAAATCCGCCTACCTGGGCGGTACCGCCATTGCGGTGGCCATCCTGCTGGGCGACGCCATTACCAAAACCAGTGCTGGCGACGGTGCCCTTGATTCCCTTTGCGCCGCCTGTTCCATTGCCCTGGCCTGCACCCTGGGGCAAATCAAACGATCCCAGGCTGGCGGTTTGCAGATGCGCACCTTCTTTTCCCTGGCCCTTCAGGCCGTCGGGAGCGCCGAAGCCGCCGGTTTGTACCTTTTGTATGGGTGCAACCACCGTGGCTGGAGCCGAGCTGCCAAACTGGCCAGTCTGCACAATCTGCTTGGGCATGACGGCGGAGACGGGAACCACCACTGGCGCGTTGAACTTGGCATCCAGTTTCGGCGCGTCGATGTCCTCCTGCTTCTTGGGCTTGATGCGAATATCTTTCGGGACGATCAACTTCGGCGCCATGACTACTGCCGGAATGACCTTGGCAATCACCGGCCGCGGAGCTTTCTTAATCACCTTTACCGGTTTTGGCGGCGGAGGCGCTGTTCTGGCAATGAGTTCGGTAGAAATGTACCGCTGGGTCAACTGCAATTTCTCGGGAAAGAGAATTCCGACAAACAACAGGCAAAGGATGGCGAAGGTCACGAAGCCGTAGCTCGCGGCCAGCGTGCGCCAGTCGATCTTCCGTTCGGGTAACAGACCCAACTTAAAATTGTCAGGCATAGAGATCCATAAATTCCTACGGGAACCCGAGGTTGGGGGGCGGATACTCGGGTGAGTCTCTAACTTACGGGAGATCGGCCAAGGGGTAAATGTGTCTGCCGCCCTTGTACTTAGGTAACCGGTAGTTTCTCGAAAGCGGAATATTCCCGGGAGCGGAATGGAGTTTCTTCTAGGTGGAAGGCTTGCGATTGCGGGCGAAAGCATAGAAAACCGGGATTCCCGACAGAATCACCAGGCAGCCCAGGATCGAATAGCGCAGATTGTCGGTAAAGGTGTAATAAAGGAGAACTGCGGAAGCAGCGACGAATAACGCGGGGACAAAGGGGTATCCCCAAACCCGATAAGGCCTAGCCATTTGCGGATTTCGCAGGCGGAATATGAAGACGGTGCTGGCGGCGATCATATAGAAGAGCCACTCGGCAAAAATGGCGAGCGAAAAGAACTGCCGGAAACTTCCTCCCAGAAGCAGCAATACGATGGCCAGCAGTGCCTGCACCACGATGGCGATGTACGGTGTATGAAAGCGAGGATGCACCTCGGCCAAAGCAGGGAAAAAATAGCGGTCGCGGGCCACGGCAAAGGGCACGCGAGCGCCGCTCATGCTGCTGCCGTTCAGCGTGACTAGCATGGACAGGGCCATGCCAGCGGAAACGATGCTGGCACCAAAGTGTCCCCAGACTAATCCGATGGCATCGAGAGGCCGGCCGCGGAGATGCAGCGATGGCATCGACCGGCAGAACGTACTGCACGGCCGCATTGACCAGCATGTAGAGCGCGCCGACGGTCGCGACCCCCACGATCAACGCGATCGGGATGTTGCATTCGGGCCGGCGAATCTCTCCGGCGACCATGTTCAAGTCGTTCCATCCATCGTAGGCCCAGAGTGCGGCGACCAGCGCGGCCATGAATCCGACGAGCCCGCCTTTGGCTGCGGAGTAGTGGCCCGAAAAATGGCTCCAACTGCCGGCACTATAGCTAAACCCGACTGCCACGACACCCATGATGATGGCTATCTTTAATATGGTGAATACCAGTTGGAATTCGCCGGCTTTCTTGACACCAAGATAATTCAGGAGCGAGATCAGGACGGTGGCGGCAATGGCGACGAGTTGACCGTAACTAATGGCAAGCGGCCGGGTGATGAGGGGGTGAGAGAAGAAGCCGAAAACCGGGAACGTCCCGAGGATGCGGACCAGGCCGGTGGTGATGGTCGCAATCGACGCCGGCTTGGAAATGAGGAAAGTTGTCCAGGCATAGAGAAATCCGGCGAGCGGGCCGTAACCGTCGCGAACATAAATGTATTCGCCCCCGGCCTGCGGCTTCATTGCCCCCAATTCAGCATAAGTGAGCGCGCCAAAGAACGAGAGCAAACCACCGACGAGCCATGCCAGATAGACAAGTTTGGCGGAGCCGACAGCCTGCATCATTTCGGCGGGAACCAGGAAAATCCCGCTGCCGATGATGGTGCCAACAACGATCGCTCCGGCGTGGCTTACGCCGAGATCGCGGGCGAGTTCGGGGCGCGGAGGGGTTGCCATTTGGGTTGCAGTATACGGGAAGGGATCAGAAATAAATCTTGAACCGCAGAGGCCGCGGAGAACACAGAGTTAAGCTGATTCAGTCGTCACAAGCAAACTTGCGGCGTATCCGACCGCAAGTGTAACTGTCGTGCCTATGGCTACATACCAGGTAAAGGGTACGCGGGTCCACACCCACAGATAGATTTCGACGGAAAAGCCGCACAGCATTCCCAGCATGGCGCCGTTCTGATTGGCGCGGCGAGTTAGTACGCCTAGCAGGAACACCCCCAAAAGCGCGCCGTATGCGACTGATGCAATCTGTAGTCCCACTTCGACCACACGCCCCACTTTATGCAACGACAGTACGGCCAAGGCGAACAGAAGCAGCGCCCAGAGCAACGTCGAAATCCGGGAAAGGCGGATTTTGCGTGGTTCGCTCACCTCAGGATGCTGTGGAAGATAAAAATCCATCATCGAGCTCGATGAAAGAGAGTTCAGTGCCGCGCTCAGGTTCGACATGGCCGCCGCTAGAATCGCGGCAATCAGCAAACCGGAAATCCCGTGCGGCATTTGATTGACGATGAAAGTGGGATAAATCCTGTCGGCGCGGCCGAAAGACGCCGATGGCACGTGGTAATACACAAACAACATGACTCCAACGATCAAGAAAAGCGCAAACTGAAATACGATGGCAATGCCGCTGGATAGAAGTGCGGTCACCGATTGCCGCTGATTGCGCGCTGCCAGCAGCCGTTGCACGATCAATTGGTCGGTGCCATGGCTGGCGGTGGTAAGGAACGCTCCGCCGATCAGTCCTGCCCAGAATGTGTAGGGCTTCCAGAAATTGAACGAGAAGTCGAAGACTTGCAGTTTGCCCGCGCTTGCCGCGACCGCGTGAATGCTGTTCCAGCCGCCTGGCACCAGGTGCAGGATGGTGAATACCCCCACCAGCGTTCCGCCGACATAGATAATGGTTTGCACGACATCGGTCCAGATAACGGCGGCTAATCCTCCTTCGAAGGTATAAACCAGCGTCAGCGCGGTGATGATTGCAATCGAAGTGACTTCGCCGGTGCCCAGTGCGATAGCGATCACGATGGACACGGCATAGATGCGGACACCTTCTGCCGCGGCCCGAGTCACCAGAAACAGCCCGGCGGTGACTGAGCGCAGGCGGCGCCCAAAGCGGCGTTCGATCAATTCGTAAGCGGTGTAAAGGTCTCCTTTAAAATACTGCGGCAGCAGAACGAAACTAATAATGATGCGGCCCGCCAGATATCCGAGGACCACCTGGAGAAAAGTGAGGTTGGAATCGTAAGCCAGGCCGGGAATGCTGATGATGGTGAGCGTGCTGGTTTCTGCCGCGACGATAGAAAGCGCGATGGCCCACCAAGGAATATCGCGGTCCGCGAGGAAATAATCTTTTAGCGTGCGCTTGCGTTTACGGAAACGCAGTCCGAACAGGGTAATCCCCAGAAGATAGAGCGCGATAATCGCGAGATCCAGTTTGTTCAGACCCATGTATTTCGATGATTGCGTATTCATTATGGCGTGAACCCGATGGCTGCGATAGTGAGACTGTGGCAACCTGAGGAACCGGGCAACCAAGCCGGCCACGTGAACCTGCGTGGCCAACCGAGAATTCCCGGCTCTATGTTAGAACTAGCTCGTGTCCATCTTTCTCGGTATCGACGGTGGCGGCAGCAAGACTTCCTGCTTGATTGGCGACGAACATTCAGTGCTGGGCGGTGGCATCGCGGCTGGCAGCAACCTGGTTCGTTTGGGCGAAGTGCGTGTCAGAGAAGCTCTTGCCGGAGCGATCCAGCAGGCCTGTGCTGAGGCCAAGATTAAGCCGGCCCAGATTGATCGAACCTGCATTGGCGTGGCCGGGGCGACGGGCCCGGGCGTCAGTGAAATCGTGCGGCGAATCATCGCGGAAATCGTCGCCGGTGAAATCGAAGTTGTGGGCGATATGGTGATTGCGCTGGAAGCAGCTTTTAGCTCAGCGCCCGGCGTGATCGTGATTGCCGGCACGGGGTCGATCGCCTACGGCCGCAACTCGCAGGGTGAGATGGCGCGTGCCGGTGGTTGGGGGTTCGCCGTGTCCGACGAAGGTTCGGGACATTGGATCGGACGGGCTGCGGTTTCGGCAGCTTTGCGGGATAGAGATAGTGATGAAGATAAAGGAGAAGGCCAGCAACTGCTGCAAAGTGTTATGAAATCCTGGCATCTGGAAACCCACGAGGAGCTGGTGCGCACCGCCAATGCTATGCCGCCGCCGGATTTTGCAGCTCTATTTCCGGCAGTGCTTACCAGGGCGGAATCTGGCGATGCCTTGGCCCTGGGAGTTCTTACTCAGGCTGGGCATGAACTGGCGGGCCTGACCAGTATCGTGATCCGGCGCATTTTTCGAGAAAGTAAAACCGTTCCAGTGGCCATGTCCGGTGGTGTGTTCGGAAATTCCGCTCTGGTGCGCGAGGTTTTCTACAATAGCTTGCAGTCTGAACATGCTCAGGCCTCAATAAGCGAAAGCGTGGTCGAACCGGTGCGAGGCGCGCTGGAACTGGCACGCAGAGGCGCACGATAGTGAGTATGCGCAGTCGCCCTGGAAACACATGGCATCCGACGAGCTAAATATCGAGCGAACCGCAGAGAGTTCTTCGGCGGTCCCTTCACTAGAGACTGTTAATACTTCTATTGAGGATCTAAAGACGGCAGTTTCGGATCCATCCTTAACGGAAGATAGGGCACTTTTGCTGCTCAGGCGCAACGATCTGCCCGCGGAAGTTTTAGAGCGGGTCAGCAAGAATGGCGCGGTAGCCAAGGGCCGCAAAGTGAAGTTGGCGCTGATCAAACATCCCCGAACGCCGCGGCATCTTTCCATGCCGATGTTGCGGCATCTCTTCACCTTCGATCTGATGCAGGTTGCCCTGGCCCCAAGCGTTCCTGCCGACGTCAAGCGGGCCGCGGAGGAATCGCTCATCCAGCGATTGGAGACGGTTTCGGTCGGTGAGAAGCTTGCGCTTGCCCGTCGCGCTTCGGGCCGTATTTCGGGAGAGCTGCTGCTGGATCCGGAAAACCGTGTGGTTTCCACGGCACTGGAAAATTCCCGGCTCACAGAAGCGGCGGTCATCAAAGTTCTCATGCGCCAGGATGTGCCCGCGAGAGTTGTCGCGTTGGTGTGCCATCATCCCAAGTGGTCAGTGCGTCGCGATGTCCGCATTGCACTCCTACGCGACGAAAAGACACCACTGGCCTGTGCCTTGGAATTTGCGCGTTCCCTTCCGGTTTCGCTGGTGCTAGAAATTCTTCAGGCTTCGCGGCTTCCAACCCACATCAAGGCCCATCTTCTCAAAGATGCGAAGGATCGGTCTGCATGAATTTGCCCTGGCTATCAGGCGATGATCGAGGTTGGCAGCCGGTGCCGCGAGCAGCACTTGCAGCTTGGCTTGTGTTTTATGTCGTCTTCCTGGTCTACGCTTTTTCGAAGCATGGTGATTTTCTCCTTATCGACTTTGTAAATCTGGTGGTGCATGAAGGCGGCCATCTTCTATTTGGCTGGTTCGGGCCGACCATTGGACTCTGGGGTGGTACCCTCCTGCAATGGCTGGTGCCGCTGCTGCTGGCCACATACTTTTTCACCCAGCGTCAGACCGCAGCGTTTGTTTTCTGCTCATTTTTCTTTTTTGAGAACTGGCTCTACACTGCAACCTACATGGCCGACGCGCGCGCCATGGTCTTGCCATTGGTCACCGTCGGTGATCCGGATTTCGCCGAGCATGACTGGAACACGATTTTCACCAGCCTGGGAGTTTTGCCATATGACACAACCATCGCCGGCGTGATTCGCGTGCTGGGTTGGGGCGGCATGTTGGGAATTGTGGGCTGGCTGATCTGGCAATCTCGGCGTGTAGCGCCATCCAAAGAAGTTTGAATCGTGGTTATTTCTGGAAGTGCTGCAAGATGGCCTCTGCCTGACTTCGTGTGACCACCGAGGAAAGTGCGGCGACATCCGCCTGCTTCACTGCCTGTAAGCTTCCGAAGTGCTGTAAGAGCCGGCGCGTTGTATTCTCACCCACTCCGGGGATTTCCAACAGCTCAGTGGAGCGGTCGCGCATTTGACGACGCTTGCGATGGAAAGTCAGGGCGAAACGGTGTGCTTCATCCCGGATCTGTTGCACCAGATGCAAGACAGGCGAGTGGTGATCGAGCACGACCGGCTCATTCTCCTGTCCCTGCACGTAGATAATCTCTTCCCGCTTGGCAATCGCCGCCAGTGGCTGGTTGATGACCTCGATCGATTCCAGGGCTTCGGCGGCAGCATGTAATTGGCCTAGGCCACCATCGATCAAAATCAGGCTGGGCATCTTCTTCTTTTCTTCTTGAATCCGCTTGTAACGGCGAGTGACCACTTCGCGCATGGAGGCGAAGTCGTCCACGCCTTCCACTGTCTTGATGATGAACTTGCGATAATCGGATTTCGTCATTCGGCCGTCTTCCCACACTACCATGGAGGCAACAGTCTCAGCGCCTTGAATGTGCGAGATGTCGAAGCATTCGATGCGCTCCGGCGGTTCGGGCAAGCCGAGCGCGTCTTGCAACGCTTCCTGAATGGCTTTGGTGTTTGGCTTCATCACCCGGAAACGCTGGTCGTAGGACTGCTTCGCATTCGTCCCCGCCAGATCAAGGAGTGAACGTTTGTCGCCGCGTTGTGGTACGAGAATGTTGACCCGTGTCGCACGGCCGCCATCGGCCGCAAGCTGTTCAGAGAGTAACTCCTCCAGCATGTCCCGGTCTTCAAACTCGACCGGGACATAGATATTGCGGGGAACGTAGGGCTGACCGATGTAGAGCTGCTTCAGTAACGCAGACAAAAATTCACCGGGATGGAAATCTCCGGCCTCGGCGTCGAAGGGCAATTCCTCCCAGAAAAACTCTCGCCGATCAAGCACACGGCCACCGCGCACGTGGAACAAATTTACTGCCAGCATCCCATTTTCATAGTGGAATCCAAAGACGTCGGCATCATCGCCTTCGATAGTCGCGATTCGTTGTTTCTCCTGCAACTGCTCGACGGTCGAAATCAGATCACGATACTTGGCGGCGCGTTCGTATTCCTCCGAGCTGGCAGCATTGTCCATGCGCTCACGCAATGATCGCGCCAGGTCGTTAGGCCGGCCTTCGAGGAACAACTTCACATCGCGAACGGCTTCCTGATAAGTCTCCGGCGTGGTCAGGTTTTCCACGCAAGGGCCGAGACAGCGCTTGATGTAGAACTGCAAGCAGGGACGAGGATGGAAACGATTGAGGTCTACTTTGCAGGACGGAATAAAGAAGTTCCGGTGAATCAGATCGACCAGACGATATGCCAGGTTGGCAGGGAAGTAGGGCCCGTAGTAAGCCGAGCCATCTTTTCGCAGGCGGCGAGTCACGTACACTCGTGGCCAGCGCTCGCCCAGCGTCAGCTTTACATAAGGATAGGTTTTGTCATCCCGCAACAGAATATTGAAGCGCGGCTGCTTCTGCTTGATGAGATGGTTCTCCAGCGCCAGCGCTTCTTTAGTGTTGGCTACGACGATGTAATCGACATCGACGGCCTCACGTACCAGGGTTCCGGTCTTCGCGTCCCCGATGTGGCGGCCTTCGTGGAAATAGGACGAAACCCGGCTGCGCAGGTTGTTGGCCTTGCCCACATAAATGACTTCGCCCTCGGCGTTCTTATATAGATAAACGCCAGCGGAGGTGGGCAAGGTACGAATTTTCTGCAGCAGATCCATGGGGATTACTCCATTTTAGATGACTAACTGCCCGATTCAGGCTCGCATGGAACCGTAAGCCCTAGGTGCGAGACGGAACAAGTGTGATTAGTGGTTTCTGCAAGACAGAGATGTGTTATACTTATGCCATATGAGTCATACGTTAACAATACGTCTTACAGAAGAGCTCCTAGCCTGGCTTAAGGAAACTTCGCGGCGGACCGGTGTACCGATGGGGCGAATCATCCGCCAGCAACTGGAAAGCGCCCAGTCGGCGAAAGGAAGCCCGCGTTTCATGAAACATGCCGGTGCCATCAGCGGGCCCTCTGATCTTTCGTCTCGCAAAGGGTTCTCCAAGAAATGAAAGGCATTGCAGATTCGGGTTTGGTCGTTGCCTTTGGCAATCGCGATGATCGCTACCACAGTTGGGCGATCGATGTTGCCCGAACAATCACAGAACCGCTATTGACCTGTGAAGCAGTACTCGCCGAGTCGGCATTCCACCTCAATTCCAGTGCCTACGTGCTTTCGCTGGTACAGGATGGAATGTTGCGGTTGGCGTTCGATTGCACAAAGAACCTGGAACAGCTATCTGAATTGGCTCGGCGCTATGAAGATCGCAAACCCGACCTCGCTGATCTTTGCATTATCCGGTTGAGTGAACTCTATCCACGGCACCCGGTGGTTACAATCGATGAAGGCGATTTCCGCGTATATCGTCGCAATAAGCGAGAAGCGATTCCGCTGATCTGTCCACCTAGAACATAGGTCAACCTGCGCCACCGTATAAAATTTCCTTAGTCCGTATCGCTTTCCCACGGTTAACCAATCGCGTCTTTCTGTGGTAAACACTTTAAGTGTAAGCAAGTAAAAGACTTATCCATAAAATCCACATAAGCCCAAGTTGGCAAGCCCCGTGCTCTTATAGAATACGAACGTTAGTAGCGAGACTGAAGTTTGTAGCATCCAAGTTCTGACACAAAACTCGCACTACGCAGATGAAAGAGACGAGGAAGGAGCCCTCCACCCATGAATCGCACTTCGTTAACGATTTTACTGGCTGCAAGCATGGCCGCGACGGTAGGTTGCGCCAGCAAGAATTATGTTCGTCAAGAGACCACGCCGCTCATCAACAAGACCAACGAGCTCGATGACCTGACTGCGAAGAACACCAAGGACATCCGCGATGTTGATGCCCGGGCGCAGGCTGGTATTCAGCAGGTCCAGGCGAAAGCCGCCGAGGTTGACCAGAAGGCGCAGGCCGCCGGCCAGCAGGCCGCGCAAGCCCAAACCCTGGCCGACACAGCGACCCATCGTGTCGACACGCTTCAGACCACGGTTGCCAATTTGGACAACTATCGCGTGGTGTCTGAGACCGCAGTGCACTTCGCGTTCAACAAGGACAACCTGACCAAGGATGCCAAAGAAGAGCTCGACAAGATGGCGACCAATGTCGAGAGCACCAAGGGCTACTTGATCACCGTGGAAGGCGCAACCGATTCCGTCGGCAACGCTGACTACAATTACTCGCTGAGCCAGCGCCGCGCTGATTCCGTGATCCAGTACCTGGCTGCGGAACATAACATTCCCGCCCACAAGATCTATTTGATCGGATTGGGCAAGGACAAGCCGGTGGACACCAACAAAACCCGTGCAGGTCGTGCGGCCAATCGCCGGGTGAGTGTCCGCTTGATGACGAATACGACGGATTCATCTGCTCCTGCCACGGCAGTAGCGCCGGCTGGGCCCTCGTTATAGACAGCTTCCCCCTCCCCCCGGAGGACTTGCGCAACAGAGGCTGCTCCACCCCCATGGAGCGGCCTTTTTTTGTGCTGAAACTTCGACCTCCCGACTGAGAAGGCGCTAGAATATTGCTATGTTTCGCTATGTTGCGGTGTTGATCTTGTCGATTTGCGCTGGCCCATGCACGCTGGCCCAGGTCGACCCACTGCCGCCATCGGATAAAGCTCCGGGGCAGAACGACGCTCCTCCTCGCTACGATCGGGATAAAGAAGCTGGCGAGAGTTCGAGCCGCGATACCAAGATTGACATCAGTCCGCCCAAAGACGACGACAAGAACCATCCTCTGAGCGGTACGGCCGTGTCCGATGCCGAAGCCGAGGCTGCGCCGGCCCCCAGCGACGTGCAGGAGTTCCATCCCTGGGACCCGCACAAGGCCGCCAAGGACGTGGAAGTCGGCGACTTCTACTTCAAGCGCAAGAACTACAAGGCCGCGCTGGCTCGCTACCAGGACGCATTGCTATGGAAGAACAATGACGCCATGGCAAACTTTCGCATGGCGCAATGCTTTGAGAAACTCGACAATCCTGGGGACGCGGTCACCCACTATCAGGAGTATCTGAAAATCCTGCCGCACGGCCCACTTTCGGGCGATGCGCAGAAAGCTCTCGATCGGCTAAAAGGCAAGATTCCCGCGGAAAGTGCAGCGAGCACTCCAGGCGCTGGGCTTTAGGCGCTGGGCTTTAGGCTCTACCGTCGCTCAGGAATTCTCGGGAAGGGCCCGACTTCCAGTCGGGCCGATAAGCACTTGAAACGATGTACGCGCTTTAGCGCCCGCGGCTCGTCAGAAATGCTCGACCAACTTCGCAAAACTCTCCACCGTTAGCAACCGGCTCGGCGGTTGAACCGGCGCCAGTTCTTCATGTTCCAGAACCCATGTGTTCCCATGCGGCACAAACACTGCGTTAATTCCGGCTGCCAGCGCGGGATTGATATCGGATTTTGGGCTGTTCCCCACCATCCAGGTGGAATCACTGGGCAACGCATGCTTTGAGATCACCCCGTGATAGGTCTGCACATTCTTCTCGGCCACGATCTCGACCGCGGCAAAATATCTTTTTAGCCCGGAACGTTCGACTTTGCCTGACTGCTCGTTCAATTCGCCTTTGGTCATCAAAATCAGCCGATGTCGCTGCGATAAGTACTGCAGTGTCTCCGGCACTCCGGGCAAAGTTTCGAGTGGATGCTCGGCGATGGCGTGGGCAAATCCGCGGATGGTTTCGTGCAGCGCGGGCGTCAGCGGTTCGACCGCCAAGCGCTCAAAGGTACGGATCAGAGCGTGGGAGAAGCTGTGCAATCCGTAACCATGGCTGATGATGCACTCGCCTTCCACTTCATTCAATACGCCGCGAACTTGGGCCGGCGAGTACTCCTGATGATTCAGAAAAGAAATGAAATTGGCGATGGCGCGTTCGAAATAAATGTTGTTCTCCCACAGCGTGTCATCGGCGTCAATCAGCAACGTCTGTGAGATGTTATATGGGTTTACGGACATCGCACTATGATAGCCGGGATGAAGTTGATTCGCGAAGTGCAAAAAACCCGGGGTCACCGAACTACTCTGCTAGAATTCAGTAATACATGAAGACCCTAGGTTGCTTTTTTCCACTGTTCATTATTTTTTTCGTGATTCCTTCCCTCTCAGCTCAGAACAACCAGAAAGCTAATTCTCACCAAGAAATGACTGGGTCCGCATCCAAGATCGCCGATTCCGTCGACATGCAAGTTGCCCCCGATCTTGCCCAGCGCCTGGCAAAATTTCGCCGGGTACAAATGCCGCTTCACTCCCAAGGGCTGACGTCCCGTGAACGAAAGCTGGTCGATAAATTGGTCGACGCCTGCCGCTATCTGGAAGAAATCTACTGGCGCCAGATTGATCCCGATGGCCTGACGCTCTATCAGTCCCTGGCCGCAAGCAAGAATCCCAAGGACGAAACGCTCCGCCGCTACCTCTGGATCAACGCCTCGCGTTTTGATCTTCTCGACGAGAACAAGCCCTTCGTCGGAACTGAGCCCATGCCTCCCGGCGGTGGCTATTACCCGCAGGGATTGACCCGCGCTCAGATCGAGCAGTACGTAAAAGATCATCCCGAAAAGAAGGCAGAAATCTACAGTCAGACCACCATCGTGCGCTGGCAGGGTGATCAGTTGGAAGGATTGCCTTACCACATTGCCTATCGTTCTTTTCTCGAGCCAGCCGCGAAAGACCTGCGCCAAGCAGCCGAGTTGAGCGATGATCCCGCGTTCGCCAACTTTCTACGGCTGCGCGCCGACGCCCTGCTCAGCGATGATTATTTCAAAAGCGATCTGGCCTGGCTGGGGCTGAAAGATCCCAAGTTTGATGTGATCTTCGCGCCCTATGAAATCTATGACGATCATCTTTTGGGAGTGAAGGGATCTTTCGGCGCGGCAGTCCTCATCCGTAATTCCGAGGAGAGCGAAAAGCTGACCATGTACAAGAAGTATGTGGCGGACATCCAGGATGCACTTCCTCTGGCAGCGGAAGACCGCCCGTCAAAGCATGGCCTCGAAACCCCGCTGGAAGTCATGGACGCTCCTTACCGCGCCGGCGATCTGAACCACGGCTATCAGGCGGTCGCTGATAATTTGCCCAATGATCCGCGGGTGCATGAGCAGGCAGGCAGCAAAAAAATCTTCTTCAAGAATTTCATGGACGCCCGGGTCAACTACGTAATTGTGCCGGTAGCCCAACATGTGATGCTGCCGCAGCAAGCGGCGAAAGTTTCAGGCGAGGGCTATCTGCTGGGCACGATTATGCACGAGATTTCCCACGGCCTGGGCCCGGCGTATGCCCGCACAGCGTCGGGCAAAGTGGACATTCGCGAAGCCATCGGTCCGGCCTACAGCGGTCTCGAAGAAGCCAAGGCCGACGTGGTGGGCATGTTCGCTCTGAAGTGGCTGGTGGATCGCGGTGCGTTGCCGAAAGAAAAACTGGAAGAATATTACGCGTCCTATGTGGGCGGACTTTTCCGCACCGTCCGCTTCGGAGTCGGCGAAGCCCACGCCCGCGCAGAGATGATGGAATTTAACTATCTTTCTGAACACGGCGCCATCAAACGCCTGCCCTCCGGAAAATATGTGATCGATTACGCGAAGATGCCCGACACCATCGCTGTCCTGGCAAAAGAACTCCTCGAAACCGAAGCCACCGGCGACCGCGAGCGTGCCGAGAACTGGTTCAAGAAGTATGACGTGATGCCGGCGGAATTGCTGGTGTCGCTGAAGTCGGCGGCGAGTGTGCCGGTGGATATCGATCCGGTGTATTCGTTTAAGGCGACGGTGAAATAGACAGCTGCTAGCTCTTAGCTTCTAGCTTGAATCCAAATCGTTCCTCAGGAAACGCGAGAATTAGCCAGGAGCTAGAGGCTAGAAGCTTCTACCCAACAAAATCCACTTTGGCCTCATGTGGAATAATTCCAGCTTTGTGCCCCATGTCCAGCAACCGCCGGACAGCTTCCCGCCCATCCGGCCCATAATCAAGAGTGCGCTCATTCACATACATTCCAACAAATTTGTCGGCCAGTTGCGGGTCTAAATCGCGGGCGAACTGCATGGCATAAGATAGTGCTTCCTCACGATGATCCAAAGCATACTGAATGCTTTCCTTTAATGCGCCACCGACCGCAGACATCAATTCCGGCCCCAGGCTGCGGCGAATGGCATTCCCGCCCAATGGCAAGGGAAGTCCGGTAACTTTCAGCCACCACTTGCCCAGGTCGACAATCCGGTGCAAGCCGGATTTATCGTAGGTCAACTGGCCTTCGTGAATGATCAATCCTGCCTCATGCTTGCCTTCCAGCACCTGCGGGATGATTTGGTCGAAGGGAACCACGTCGGTTTCAATCCCCGGAGCAAACAGCTGAAGGGCAAGGTAGGCTGTGGTCAGCTTGCCTGGTATCGCGATCCGCTTCCCCTTGATTTCACTTTGAGTGTAGGCACGCGGGGCCACGATCATGGGCCCGTAGCCGTCGCCAACGCTTCCACCACTGGGCAGAATTGCGTATTTGTCCTGAATATAAGGATAGGCATGGAACGAGATCGCGGTGACGTCGTACAGTCCCTCGCCCTCCCGCGCCTTCTGGTTCAAAGTTTCGATATCGCACAACGTATGCGTAAAACGTAATCCAGGCACACGAACCTTATTGGTGGCCAGGCCGTAGAACATGAAGGCATCGTCGGAATCCGGACTGTGGGCGACGGTGATTTCGCGAGTCTGAACCGAGGTATTACTCGACACTGGATCCTTAACTTCCGAAGCAGAGGCCGGGTTGGTGGTTTCAGGGATGGCGCCGATAGTGCTCATAATTTATGCCGGGACCTTATAGAAACGCCGCCAGCCAGAAGCAATCGCGGCAGCGAACATGATTTTGATGATTTGCGCAAAAATGAAGAAGTAGAGACCGAACTTAACAGCCTGTGCAAATGAATTTGTATATGCCGCCAGCCAGAAGATCCCGCTGGCGAACAGTAGAATGTCAGCCAGCAGGCCCGCGAAGGCGGCACGGGCGAAAGTTAACTTTCCGCGCTCGAAAAACCAACCTGCCAATGCGGCCACAAACGGATAAGCCATGAGAAATCCTCCAGTGGGGCCGAACAACTGCGCAATTCCACCCAGGCCGCCCGGACTGAAAACCGGCATTCCTGACGCGCCTTCCGCCAGGTAGAGAGCCAGGGCCGCAAAGCCTCGACGGCTTCCCAGGCTGAGCCCGACCAGTACCACGGCAAAATCCTGCAAGGTAAACGGAACCGGCGTAAACGGAACGCGCACACTGGCCCTGGCACACAAGGCCACAAACAAACTCGCGCCAATCACGATCGCTACCTGCCGGGCTCCATCGAGAGCTCGATCATGAGTGCCTAAAATCTGTGTCGCTGGTTTTGCCATATTCGTCTTTCTCCGGAACTCGGCTCCGAAACTCTAGCTCCGAAGCTCTACAGATGGCGCGTTTCCTGTTCGTGCTCAATCTCAACGGACATGGCTCCGTCCGAAGCCTTCATATGGCTTCGCACGCGAATGTACACCGCGATGCTCGCCCATAGCGCCGCCCCGGCGCCCAAGGCAAGGATCAGGAACCACCAGATCATCCGCACGATGTCCTAGGATATCAAAGAACCGGACATCAAAACGAAGCCTGACGCGCTGAATGGAGAGGGTAATTATTTCCCCGCGATCGCGCGTTCCACGTCATCCGCCATGGTGGGCAAAGCTCCCGTCAGATTGATGAGCTTGCCATCGGGATCGACATAGAAATCATCTTCAATACGCACTCCCAGTTTTTCCTCCGGAATATAAATCCCCGGCTCGATGGTGAACGCCGCCCCCGGCCCGAGCGGCACCGTGTAGTCGCCGTCATCATGCACTGCGAGTCCAATGTAGTGGCTGAGCCCATGGATGAAATATTTGCCCAGCGGGGCACCGTGAAGGTCTTTGCCATGCGTGTTGATGTAGTCATAGGCGACTTTGTAGAGCGTATTGGCGCTGTCCCGGGACAAAGTCGATTTGCCCGATTGAAATGCCGCAATCGCCGCCTGCTGGGCTCCCAGCACAATGTCATAGATCTCCCGCTGGCGAGCCGTGAATTTTCCGGTGGCTGGAAGGGTACGCGTGATGTCCGACGCGTACATGGAATATTCACCGGCCGCGTCGATCACGATGACGTCTCCAGCCTGGATCGGCCCCGAGTCATCCGAATAGTGCAGCACGGTGGAATTGAAACCAGCGCCCACAATGGGTGCATACGCCGGCCGCTCGCAACCGCGCTTCCCCCACTCATACTGAAGCAGCGCCGAAATTTCACGTTCACTCGTGCCCGGCTTCATGGCGTGCATGGCCGCTAATTGGGCAGCAACCGAGGCATTCGCCGCTTTACGCAGGAGTTCAATTTCCCCTGCGTCCTTGAAAGTGCGCAGCAGATTAAGCGCGGGTCTTACATCGCGATAGGCCACATATACCGGGAATGCATTGGCTTGATCGAGCCACTTCAACGGCGCGTCCGAATTCGAGATTTCCCCTGACGCAGGAACATCGGTGTACAGCGCCGCTCGTGGTGAAGGCAGGATGTGGGTCAGTTCCGTACGCAGATTGTCGAGCGCTTCGACTTTATCGAATCCTGTAATTCGAGCCGCATCGGGATTTTCCGGTCCCAGCTTTGGCCCTGTCCATTGTTCCTGTGAAGAATTCCGATTGGGAAGAAAGAGAATCTCAATATAAGGATGAGCCGGATTGTTCCCTTTGGCTTCAGCCGCTGCGGAGATCAGCAACGCGGCACCAGGCTCGGTCCATCCCGTCAGATAAAAGAAATTGTTGTCGGCGCGATAGCCGTAGAGATCATTCGGTCCCTCAGACTCGCCGGGCGCGAACAACAGCACAGCCGCGTCGCTAGTTTTGCTGGCCAGGGCCTGGCGGCGGGCGCGATAGTCGGCATTGGGCTGACGATCCAGCGCAAAACCAAGCTGGATCAAAAGAGCAACAGATAACACAACAATAGAAACCTTGCGCATAAGTTCAACTTTCCATCCAGGAACATCAGATCGGGTCCCGCAGATCTAAGAAATCGGGAAGGGCCCGACTTCCAGTCGGGCCGCCAAAGCAATCAAAACGATCACGCTCTTCAGCGCCCGAGATCACACCCCAACCGGGAACGGCTTGGTATGGCTGTCCGCGCTGAGGGAAATCCCAGAGAACCGTCCCTGCAGTAACGACATCAATCCCGTGTACCAGTATCCAACCACAAACAGAATCAGAAACGGCACCGTCAGATAGTTCTCATTTTCCACCGCATAATACACGGTCACAGCAAAATACGTGCCGATCAGCAACTCCAGCCAAGGTACCCATCCCAGACGCCGCCGATACTTATTGGCCCGTACTTTATCTTTTTTCGATTCCACATGATATTTTGGCGTGCGTGCAAATGCCGTCTTCTTGCCCACCAGTGCTTCCAGTACCGCACGCGTATTAGTGATGGTCAATCCAATTCCAAGCGCCATCAGAAATGGAAGATACAAAAGCGCCCGCGGCCAGCGCCGGGGAAACAATTCTTTCTGCGAGACCAGATAAAAACTCGAAATCGAAAACGTGGACGCCATGAACAGCGGCAAATCAATGTAGAGCATCTGAAACCAGCCCTGGTAAAAACGAATAATCATCGCCGGCAGCAGCAATACCGAAAGCACAATCATCAGCGGATAGCTCAGGTTCGCGGTCAAGTGGTACCAGGCTTCGAGCTTCACGTGAAATGGCTGGTCACTCTTAAGCACACGCGGCAAGACTTTCTTCGCGGTCTGGATCAAGCCCTTGGCCCAGCGCGCCTGCTGGGTCTTGAAGGCGGTCATCTCGACCGGCAATTCGGCCGGGCATTCGACATCCTGCAAATAAATAAATTTCCAGCCCACCAACTGGGCACGATAGGAAAGATCGGTGTCTTCAGTAAGCGTGTCATGCTGCCATCCGCCAGCTTCCTCGATCGCCTGTCTGCGCCAAACACCCGCCGTTCCGTTGAAATTAAAGAAGACATTACTCCGTGCCCGCCCCGAGTGTTCGAGCACGAAATGGCCGTCAAGCAGTATGGCCTCGACTTCCGTCAAAAACGAATAATTTCGATTGATGTGCGTCCAGCGCGTCTGCACCATGCCGATCTTCGCATCAGTGAAGTGATGGATGGTGCGCAGCAAAAAATCCGCCGGAGGCGTGAAGTCGGCGTCGAAGATCGTAATAAATTCGCCGCGTGCCGTGTTCATACCCTCGGCCAAAGCGCCAGCTTTGTAGCCCTCGCGATTGCTGCGATGGTGATAGGTGATGGGATATCCCTGCGCCGCGTAGTGCTCGACCAGGCCGCGCGCCACCTCCACAGTTTCGTCGGTCGAGTCGTCCAACACCTGGATGTCGAGCTTCTCCCGCGGATAATCCAACCGGCAAATCGACTGCAACAGCCGCTCCACCACATATTGTTCGTTGAAAATGGGCAGCTGCACCGTGACCCGTGGCAAATCCGCAAAATGCTGCGCCGGTTCGGTGGTGCGGTTTTTCTTGTGCTTGTAATAAAGATAAACCAGCACATAGCGATGCATGCCATACCCCGCCAGCAGGATCAGCACGATGAAATACGGAATCAGCAGCGCCATATCAAAGGCGTTGGCCTGATACAGGCCTTTAAACGTTGTATCCAGAAAATGCTGGCGAATGTATGGCCCAATACCCTTCGGCGCCGCAAAAGCGGCAACTGCGGCGAGCGGATTGGGTAAGCTATTCAGGCTGGAGGTCTCTCAGTCGCGATCTGGGTGCGACCTTGAAACCTCTATTGTACCCGACAGGGGCTCGGTGGATGCTATGAGGGTCAAGCCGAAACTTACGATTGAGGCCCAGAGAAGATTCTTAGTAAGCGGCGCGGACGTGAGGGGCTGAACCGGTTTTGGTGATTTCCTCGACTTTTTCACGAGTCAAGCTGGAGGCCTCGATCGTAACTTTCTTGCCGTCAGCAGTTACAATTTCCAACGGTGAGCCGGAGGGAGATCGGTGAAAGAAATTTCCTACCACGGATTTAGCCAGAAAAGCTCCCGTTGCCGTTAGAGCCGCAATCAGTAGGGTAACGGGTTCCATCTAAAGTCGCTCCTTCACTTCTGTCAAAACTACTGACACAATAAAAATTATACACCCGATCGTAAAGGACTTATTGATATACCCACTGGATTCTCGCAGAGGATGTAAAGTTAAGTAAATACACCACATCCATGACGCCAGAGAGGCAAAGAAACAAACCCACACAAAATCGCAAAACGTCTTATCGCTTTTTGAGTACACAGCCGCCTTGGCCTCTTCAAGTTTCTTGCGCACAGCGGGATCAATAGCAACGGCTTTGAGTTCAGTCAACGGAAGCAAAAACCCCAACCCTGCGCCAGCCAAAGTCGGCCCTGCGACGCTATCGGCCTTTATGTTGGCGAAGGCCTTTAGCAGAAGCTCTAGTCCGTACAGGTAAAGAGGAAGCCCGTACAGCATAATCTTCTTGAACATGGCCGCAAAGTATAGCCCAGATTTTAGAGGCTTGCATGCCTGAAGCTCTTTTGTCCGTTTTCCGTACTTTCCTCACCTACGCGTTGACACACGGGTACCATCCTTGAAGCGTACTTTGAGAAAAGTGGGACTAGCTCGTGTGGCTAATTCAAGCTTCGGATCAGCACTAGAAGCAATCCAGCGATGAAAGGGTATAACGAATAAAAGAATCCACAAATGGCGGATGATTCTCTTGGCGTCTGCGGAAACCTCATTGCGTGGGTCGAAGGGATGAGCTAACAACCAATCTCTGTCTTTTTCAATCTGAAGTTTCTGATCAGAAATTTGGTCGGGGATAGAACGACCGCGACGCGAATACAATTCTCCAAGACACTCTTTCTGCTGATTACAATTTGGGTCACTTGCCCATTTCTCGAGGTCACTATCCCCCGCGACACGCCAGTCGCAAAATGCGTCGTATTTCCCAGTCGCTGCCATGATTGGTTTCCTACTTTAAAGGAGGTAAAAACTAATTCAGGAAATACTGCCGATACAGCGTATCCCGCTGCGCAGGCCGGAACCCGGCATCGCGAATGATGCGGCGGAGTTCTTCTTCAGTCGTGCAATTGGTCACGCCCGCGGCCCGCACCACATTTTCTTCCAGCATGACGGACCCAACATCGTTGCCGCCGAAACGTAGTCCCATCTGGCAGACTTTCAGGCCTTGCGTCACCCAGCTCGATTGCACATTGAGGAAATTCGAAAGATACAGCCGCGAGATGGCCAACGTTTTCAGATACTCGACCGCCGTGGCTTCGTCCCAGTGGCGGCCGCCCAGGGCCGTGTTGGTGGGCTGAAAGCTCCATGGGATAAATGCGGTGAATCCGCCGGTCTCTTCCTGGCAGCTCGTAAAGTCGCTGAAAATGGTTGATGCGGTTCTCGTAATTCTCGCCTACGCCGTACATCATGGTCGCGGTGGTCCGCATGCCGATCTGGTGGGCGGTGCGATGCACGTTGAGCCAGTCGTCGGTCAGGCACTTAAGGCGGGCGATCTTGTAGCGCACTTCGTCATCGAGAATTTCCGCGCCGCCGCCGGGGATCGAGTCCAGACCTGCGTCGCGTAAGCGCAGAATGGTGTCGCGAATCGTCAGTCCACTGTATTCGGCGATGGCGATAATTTCCGAAGCCGAATAGCAATGCAAATGAATTTTCGGGAAGCGTTCGCGGATGCCCCGCAGCATCCGTTCATGCCAGTCAATCTTGAGGTCAGGATGCAGTCCGCCCTGCATCAACACTCCCGTGCCGCCAAGTTCCACCGTCTCGCGGATCTTCTCGTAAATAGTTTCGAATTCGAGAATGTATCCCTCTTTCGACCCAGGCCCCTTCAGCGGTCGATAAAACGCACAAAAAGTGCAGTATTCGGTGCAGAAATTTGTGTAATTAATATTGCGATCAATGATGTAAGTGGCCACGCCTTCAGGATGGAGCTTGCGGCGCAGCGCGTCCGCTTCCATTCCAATGCCGATCAGGTCATCGGAGTTATACAGGTCCAGAGCTTTCTGTTTTGTAAGGGACATGTCTTTGCGAACTTCACACTAATTCTAGCGGAATAAGACGATTGCTCCAAACGATCAGGTTCGATTCAGTGTCCTGCCATGTGGTGCCAGTGATGCATAACCGCGCAGCTCAAATGGCCGAGCACAAACCAGAACACTCCCTGGAGTACGGTCTTGGTTGTCTGAGTCATGCGCGAAAGAATACGCTCGACTCCAAACAGTGATCAAGCGGTTTTAGTCCGTTTCACCGTGCGCGCGGTGCCTTTCTCTTGTCGATGGCGAAGATACTGCCAGACCGCCCCCGCCGCTCCCACCAGAGAAAGCCCGATCAAAACCCCGAGCGCCGCCTTGTAATAATGAGCAAAGAAGGCATTGATCCTGGTGCCATAAAGTGCTCCCAATCCGGCGATGATCGTATATCTGGTGGCGCGACCGAGAGTCAGTGCTCCCAGAAATTTCTTTCGCGAATATTGCAGAGCCCCGGCCGCCAGCACAAAAGGAACAATTGGAAATGGTGGTGGCAAGACAGCCGGAATGGCGACAGCGCCAAATCCCCAGCGCTCAAATCGTTTGCAGACCTTAGCGGCGCTTTTCTTCGACAGCTTGTATTCCAGAGTTTCTTTGCCGCCCTTCCGGGCCAGACTGTAGGTTATGAATCCGCCAATCACCGCGCCCACCGTCGCCATCAGAGCGTAGTACGGCCAACGATGGGGATGATGAGCCGCCAGCCAGATGGTCAGAACATCGGCACTCCCGGTCAACGGAACCACCGAGTTGTCCGCGATGCCGAGCAGAACCTGGCCGACTCCACCCAGCCGGTGCAGGGTTCGCCAAACTGAAACCGCAACTATGAGATGAACAGGGGGCAACATTCGGACTTAGAAGCAGTCTACAGGCAGGGGTTGGCGGGAAAGTGAAATATGAGTCAGGATTAAAGAACCGTCGGCCTCGCCGCTTCCAGGAAATGCAATTCTGGCGCTTCCGGCAATATGCCAATCTCCGCAGCGTAGCGATAGAACAGCTGGAGCCCTTCCAAACACTCCGCATCCAGATAATAATGAATGTTCTCGCTCAAATAACTTCTTACGCTGCTCTCGCTCAAACCCAGCTTGGGAGCCCAATCCCGCGCGATTTGATCAAGGCTTTCCGGACGAAGTCCATGGTCGCGGGATTCCTGAAAGATAGCTGCCAGATCGAGTGATGGCGCTGCATTCTTTAGTGCCGCCTGCCGCACCGCCCAGAACGCAAAGACGAAAGGCTTGCCGGCAAAACGGATCCATTCTTCGGCAAGATCGTAAGTCAGATATTGCGAGCGATCGACCTTGAGCGCTGGATCACCAATCAGCAGTGCGGCGTCGTATTGTTGCAGCATGCTTTCTAAATCTGGGGCTGCAGCGCTAAACGAAATTTTCCGCTGCCACAACTTGGCAAACAAAATCTGTGTCAAAGCCACCGAGGTCAATGACGAAGTATCAAGGGCAACAGTCCCGATCTGCTCCAGTGGACGCTTGCTGACCAGCAGGATCGAACGCACCGCCCGCCGTGACGCGATGGCGACTCCAGGAAGGATGGTGAGATCGGGAATGCTGGCGAAAGCCGCTGCCGGAATGATGCCGATATCTGCCGAACCCTGCTGCAACTCTGCTGCGCATCGTGAAGGAACGGTATAGGAAACATCGAAATTGGAAGCCACATTTGGCTGGCCTCCCTCAGAATGTTCGAAATCCCACATCAACGGCGCAGTGTTCAGGTAGGAAATGGCCGAAATCCGAAGGTGTTTCATGCTTTTCACATCAATTTTATCAAACTTGTGTCATCCAACCTTGACATCGCATGGTCACCGTGTAGAGTCCGCGATAGTAGCTGGAGATTCGAATGCCCGAAACCGTCATCGCCGCTCCACACGCCACCCCTAACAAAGATGAAACGCTCACCTTGCAATGGCTGGCTTTGGCCCTAACGCCGGGCCTCGGACCTGGTAAAGCCCGGCGTCTGGTCGAGTTCTTTGGCAGTGTGCAAGCTCTCTTTGCCGCGTCGCTGACCGAACTGGAAGCCGCCGGCCTGCGCGCGGTTTCAGCCCAATCCCTGGGAACCGGACGCTCCCTGGAGCTCGCCCACGACGAGCTGGCAAAAGCTGCCGCCGAGGACGCCCAGATCGTAACCTACGAAGACCCTGCCTACCCCGCAGAATTGAAGCAAATCTACGACCCCCCCTTGGTCCTCTTCGTGCGGGGAAATGTCGCCGCGCTGGCGCAACCGGGAATTGCTCTTGTAGGCACACGGCACCCCACACCTTATGGAACCGGCATGGCAGAACGGTTGGCCTGCGATCTAGCGGCCCGAGGCTTAGTAATTTTCAGTGGCCTTGCCCGAGGCGTCGATACCGCTGGACATCGCGGAGCGATCAGTGCCAAAGGCAAGACTGTCGCCGTTTTTGGTACAGGCGTCGAAATCATCTATCCCCGGGAAAATACCAAACTGGTGGAACAAATGCTTGCCCTCGGCGGCGCGGTGATTTCCGAGTTTCCCATGGGCACGTTCGCCGCGCCGCAGAATTTTCCCATCCGCAACCGGATCATCAGCGGAATCTCGATCGGAGTCCTGGTCATTGAAGCCGCCGAATACAGCGGAACTCGCATCACGGCGCGGTGCGCTTTGGAGCAAAATCGAGAGGTTTTCGCCGTCCCCGGCAACGTCACCAACAAGAACTCCTGGGGGCCGAACACGCTGATCAAGCAGGGTGCCAAGCTGGTGGCGACCTGGGAAGACATTTGGGAAGAACTCCCACCGCAAGTACGACTTACGCTCATGCCCGACGGCGGCAATGAATCGCAGACCGCCCAAACCGCATCTCTATTCCAGGAAGCCGAGCTTTCACCCCACGAAAAAAAGATCTTCGCGCTGCTGAAAGCGGACGAATCCACGCACATCGACGAGATTGTCGAACGCTTGGAAACGCACCTGTCTTCCTCCGACATCTTTGCGGCTCTGTTTGAACTGGAGTTGGCAGGCAAGGTGAAGCAGTTGCCGGGGAAGAATTTTGTAAAGAGCTTCTGAAGAAGGGCTCTCAGCTGTCAGCTATCAGCTTTCAGCCAAATTGCGACGGACGGAGAGGGGATGCAGGATTTCCGGCATTTGAAGGTTTGGGAAAAGGCGCACAGCCTCACGCTTGATGTGTACGAATCAAGCAAACCCTTCCCACGCGAAGAGATATTTGGGTTGACCAGTCAGATGCGGCGATGCTCCGCTTCCATCGGCGCAAACATTGCCGAAGGCACTTGCCGAAAAGGAGACATTGAGTTCGGGCGTTTCCTCCAAATTGCCATGGGTTCGGCCAGCGAACTCGAATATCACCTGCTATTAGCGAAGGATTTAGACCTCTTAAAGGACGCAGATTATGAACGCCTTGCAGGCGAGGCAGTAGAGTAAACCGAATGTTGGCGGCATTGATTGTTAAGCTGAAAGCTGATAGCTGAGAGCTGACAGCTTTCTACAAACTTGTTGATACCCTCCCATTCATGCTAGCTTCAAAAAAAGGAATCCATCAACTGAGGACATAGTGGACAAAGGTTTAGTCATCGTCGAATCGCCTGGCAAGGTCAAGCTGATTCAAAAATACCTGGGCAAAGGCTTCACCGTCGAAGCCTCATTCGGGCATGTAAAAGACCTGCCGAAGAGCACGCTTGGCGTGGATGTCGAGAACGATTTCGATACCGAATACGTCGTTATTCCCGGCAAAGAGAAGGTCTTGGCCAAGCTGAAGAAGCTTGCTCTGGGCATGGACCACATCTATCTGGCGCCTGACCCTGATCGCGAAGGCGAAGCCATGGCCTGGCATCTCGCCGGGGAACTGGGCGAGGTCGGTAAAAGTAAAAAGAAGAAGAAAAATGATCAGGTTGGGGACGGTGCCCGCATTCGCCGCGTCACCTTCAACGAAATCACGAAGCGGGCGGTGCTGGAAGCTTTTGAACATCCCCGCGACATTGATAAGTCTTTGGTCGATGCCCAGCAGGCCCGTCGCGTTCTTGATCGCCTGGTTGGATATCAGGTTTCGCCACTTCTGTGGGACAAAGTTCGCCGTGGCATATCCGCAGGCCGTGTGCAAACCGTTGCTCTGCGATTGATTGTCGAACGGGAACGTGAAATTAAAGCCTTCGAAAAGAAGGAGTACTGGACGATCGATGCCAATCTCGCCGGCCCCAAGCCGCCTGCTTTCGATGCCAGATTCCTGGGCAAAGGCGAAGAGAAGATCGAAGTTACCAACGGGGAAGATGCAGAGAAAATCCGTGCATCGCTGGAAAAAGCTGACTGGCTGGTACGCACGGTGGACCGCAAAGAACGGCGCCGCAATGCCACTCCGCCATTCACCACCAGCAAGCTGCAACAGGATTCTTCCCGCAAGCTTCGTTTCAGCGTAAAGCGCACCATGATGATCGCGCAGCGTTTGTATGAAGGGGCTGAACTCGGGGATGAAGGCGTGGTCGGTTTAATTACCTACATGCGTACTGATTCCACGCGTGTATCGAACGAGGCTCTGGCGGAAGTCCGCGATTACATCAAGACGCAATACGGCGATGGATACCTGCCGGAATCACCCAATGTTTATAAAGAGAAAAAAGCGGCCCAGGCGGCCCACGAGGCCATTCGCCCCACCTCTGCGATGCGTCATCCTGATCAGATTAAGCAATACTTAAAAGAAGATGAGTACAAGGTTTACAAGCTTATTTGGCAGCGCTTTGTGGCTTCGCAGATTACGCCTGCCGTTTTCGATCAGACCACAGTTGATATCGATGCGAAATCCGGCAGCGACAATTTTTGGTTCCGCGTCACCGGCTCCGTGCTCAAATTCGATGGCTTCCTCAAAGTCTACGAAGAATCGAAAGACGTGAAAGATGACGACGACGAAGAGCTCAAGCACAAATTGCCGGCGCTCGAACCTGGACAAAAGCTGACGCTGAAGCAGTTGAAGCCGGAGCAGCACTTCACCGAGCCTCCGCCCCGCTACAACGAAGCCTCGCTGGTCAAAGAGCTGGAAGAGCGCGGCATTGGCCGCCCTTCCACGTATGCGGCGATTCTCAGCACCATTCAGGAGCGGCAGTACGTGCAAAAGCTGGGAGGGAAGTTCACTCCTACGGAAATTGGGCTAGTTGTCACAGACCTCCTCGTCGAAAACTTCCGTGACATCTTCGATATCCAATACACGGCTCGGCTCGAGGAAGAGCTGGACGACATCGAAGAAGGCAAGGAAAAGTGGACTGACACACTGGGCGAGTTCTACAAACGCTTCTCCAAAGATCTCAAATATGCCGAAAAGCATATGGAGAACGTTAAGCGCATGGAAAAGCCCACCGACGAAAAGTGCGAGCGCTGCGGGTCGCCTCTAGTGATCAAGTGGGGCAAGCATGGGTCTTTTTACGCGTGTAGTTCCTACAACAAGGAAGACGAAAACAGCTGCAACTTCACCAAGGAAAATCCCATCAACCTGCCGGATCTCGATTCGGCTGATGTGCAAGGGACCACACAGGAAGAATATTGCGAAAACTGCGGACGGGTGATGGTGCTGAAACGCGGGCGCTTCGGCCAGTTCATGGCCTGTACCGGGTATCCGGATTGCAAGACCACGCGCCGTCTCGACCAGGGCAAGAAAGTTCCAGACATTCCGCTCGACGAGAAATGCCCGAAGTGCGGCAAGAACAACCTGATGATCCGTCACGGCCGCTATGGCGAATTCACCGCCTGCAGCGGTTATCCGGACTGCAAGTATGTGAAGCAAAACTTCATCGGCGTGAAATGCCCGCTCTGCAAGGATGGCGAGTTAGTTGAGAAGAAGGCGCGTAAAGGCAATACATTCTATGGATGTGGAAACTACCCGACGTGCAAATTCACCTCGGCGCATAAGCCGATCCCGGAGAAATGTCCGAGTTGCGGCCATGAATTCCTGGTGGAGAAATTCCTGAAATCTGGCCCGGTCATCGCATGCCCGAACAAAGAGTGTGAATACGAACGTCCGAACCCCGATGCTATACCGCCGGATGCGCTACGTTCGGGAGATTCAGCAGAGCCCGCAGAAACTGTAGGTGATTGAAGTCAAATCGCCATAATAAAAATCCCAACCACGAAGTCTGAAGGAGAATTTGCATGTCCAAGAAACCTACCGCTGCTGATGCTCAAGTGATACTGCAACTCTACGATCTCCGCCGCGAACCCGAAATGCGCAAAGCCCGCGCCTGGTGGCTGGGAGAATTCTGGCCGTCGAATGTTGACGACTATAAGAAAATCTCTGGAGCCATGGGTACCCAGGAGAATAATTGGTTGCGTCAGGTATCGGGTTACTGGGAGATGGCGGCATCGATGGTAGTGCATGGAGCCGTAAGCGCGGACTTGTTTGTTGAGCCCTCTTTTTCCGGGGAAATGTTTTTCATGTTCTGCAAGGTCAGCCCGTTTCTCAAAGAACTGCGCGCTCAGCTGAGTCCCACATTTCTGAAGAATGTAGAAACAGTGGCCACCAGTTCCAAGAAGAGTCGCGAGTTCCTGAAGCGGATGGAAGGCAACACGGCCGCCCGCCGCAAAGCCATGGGCAAGTAGGCCGGCGATCGGCATTTACTGGGAAACTCTGGCTTTGCGTTTGTAGATGGTTTTTGGGTGGAGCAGTCGCTTCAGCGCTGCGTCAAAGCCTTTCTTCCCAAAACCCGCGCTTTAGCGCCTGAGGTACCTGAACCGCGTCGCAGATTGAACCTACGAAATATACTCCCGAATGTATTCGTCCTTGGTTTCCTGCAACTCGCGGAGATTTCCATCAAAGATAATCTTACTGTCGCGGAGAATCAGGAAGTTCATCGGTACTTCGCATTGCATGCCCGGTGGCAGTTGCTCCATGTGATTGGTTTTGCGGTCGAAGTAATGAGTCGCCATGGTGAAGGCATCCTGCAGCCGGTGAGTGACCATTAATGAACTGGTCTTATACACGTCGCGCTGCTTCACGATCAGTTCGATAATCGTGGTCGAAGTCACCGGGTCCAATCCTCCTGTCGGAGAATCATAGAGCAGTACTTCCGGTTGCGTAATCGTTGCCCGCGCAATGGCGACCCGCCGCCGCATGCCTCCGGAAAGTTCTGACGGGAACAAGTCCACCGTATGTTCCAGCTCCACAAAGCTCAAAGCTTCCCGCACCCGCCGGTCGATCTCTTCTTCGGAAATATTGTGTTCCTCCAGCAAGCGGAAGGCGACGTTTTCCCGGACCGTCAAGGAATCGAAAAGCGCGCTCTCCTGAAAAACCATTCCCACTTTCGCTCTCAGCTCGAACAGTCCCTGTTCGCTCATCTGAGTGACATCTTCCCCGAGCACGTAAATGCTGCCACTGTCCGGCTTCAACAGGCCCAGCGCAAGTTTGAGGATGGTGCTTTTCCCCGAACCAGCGACCCCGAAAATGGCCTTGCTTTCTCCGCGCGGGAGATGAAACGAAATTCCATCAAGCACCTGGTTATCCTCGAAAGCGAGGGAAACATTCTCGAAGGCAATGACCGGGGAGGCAGAACTCTGGGTCGATTTAAGTGGTTGTTCAATCGTGGTGGGAGGTGCGGCCATTACCTAGTGAGCGCCCAATACCGCCATCATAAATTTGGTGATGAAGAAATTTACAATCAAAATCAGCACCGAAGACGCCACCATGGCCTGGGTGGTCGCCTTGCCTACGCCCTGCGTCCCGCCCTTGGTCGTCATCCCGTAGTAACACCCGACCGTGGCGATAATGAACCCGAAAAACAGCGGTTTCACCAGCCCGGTAAAAACATCCCGAAAGGCGAGCGCCTGCCATGCGGAATTCCAATATTGCCGCGAATCAATCCCAAAAATGAGCCGCGAGATAATGCCTCCGCCGATCAGCCCCAGAAGATCGGCGATGATGGTCAGAAAAAACAGCATGAACACCGTGGAAGCCACCCGCGGCGCCACCAGTTTCTTCATGGGGTCGGTGCCCAGGGCCCGCATGGCGTCGATTTGCTCCGTCACCACCATGGAACCAAGTTCGCTGGCCATGCCGGAAGCGTTGCGCCCAGCCACCATGAGTCCGGTGATGATGGGCCCCAGTTCGGTGACCATTCCGATTGAAACCAATTGGCCGATGAGGGAAAGTGAACCGAATTTTTCCAGGGTGGCGGCGCTGTTTAAGGCCAACTCGGCGCCGATGGATAGGCCGGCAAGGATGATGATCGGAAGTGATCCCACGCCGATCAGATCGGCCTGCTGCATGATGTCCGCAAAATAGCGAGGATGTCCGAACAGGTTGGAAACGGAGCGGCCCGCCAGCACAGCATAATCCTGTACCGCCTGCACCTTTTCCTTGGCAAACTCCGTGGGCGAGATCAGTTCCATTGCGTTTGGGAGTGACTATCACGGAACTATAGCAGACGCAGCGATAGCTTTCAGCCTCTCGATGCGAATTCGCAGGCTACTCTCTGGTCTTTTTCTTGATCTCGATATTCAGCCGTTTGATTTTCTGGTTAAGAGTGGAAAGCGGTACGTGGAAGCGTTCGGCCGCCTCAGTCTGGTTCCAGTTGCACTTTTCGAGCATGTCCACCAGGATGTGGCGCTCGCAATCTTCCATGATGTCGAACAAGGACGCATCTCCCCGATGCTCCAGCATGGGGAACGCCGTCCCGCGCCCGGCGATCTGGTCGGGAAGCAGATCCGGCCCGATCTCCGTGCCAGACGACAACACAACCGCGCGTTCCATCACGTTTTCCAATTCGCGGACGTTTCCCGGCCAGGAGTAAGTCAGCAACGGCCGCAGTGCTTCCGGCGTGATCCTTCGCAACGGACGTTCATTTTCCTGCGAATAGCGATGCAGAAAAAAGTCCACCAGTAACGGGATGTCCTGCTTGCGCTGCCGCAGCGGCGGAAGTTCTATCGTAATCACGTTCAGCCGGTAATAAAGATCTTCGCGGAACTTGCCCTCGCGCACGTGCTGCGCCAGATCTACGTTGGTGGCCGCGATGATGCGAACATCCACCTGCAATTCATGCACACCGCCCAGGTGCATGAACTTGCGATCTTGCAATACGCGCAGAATCTTGGCCTGCGTATCCATGCCCATGGTCCCGATTTCGTCCAGGAACAACGTGCCTTTATCGGCAATTTCGAACAGACCTTTTTTCGAGGCGATGGCGCTGGTAAACGCGCCCTTCACGTGCCCGAATAAGGTGGATTCGAGCAAGTCCGCCGGCATCGAGCCAGTGTTCACCGGAACAAAGGGCCGATCGCGGCGCGTCGAATTCAAGTGAATAGCTTTGGCGATGAGTTCTTTCCCAGTCCCACTCTCGCCTTGCAGCAATACTGTCGACCGGCTCGGCGCCACTTGTGCTACCAGGTCGAAAATCTTCAGCATGGGCTCGCTCTTGCCCACGATGTTTTCAAAGTTGTAGCGCTGCTTGAGAGCGCGCTTCAGCTGAATGTTTTCTTCTTCCGCGCGGTGCCGCGCGACGGTGGCACGCACGTCAGCGAGCAGTTTTTCGTTGTCCCAGGGCTTTTGGACGAAATTTGCCGCCCCGGCCTGCATCGCCTTGACTGCGTTCTCAACGGTGCCGTAGGCAGTGATCATGATGATGGCGAGTTGCGAATCATGAGTCCGAAGTTCCGCCAGCAGGTCCATGCCATCACGATCAGGGAGCGCCAGGTCGAGCAGCACGAGGTCGAACGTGCTCTGCCCGATGCGTGTTAGGCCTTCTTCGCCTGTCGCAGCGGTGTCGACGATGTAGCCTTCGAGTTCCAGCAAAGTCTGCAGCGACTCGCGGATCTCGGCTTCATCGTCGATGATGAGAATCGAGCCCACCGGGGAAGACGAGCTTTCGCCCAGTTGACGGCTCGTGATGACTGCGGCCTCAGACATTGACTGCTTTCTTGGTCATGGGGAAATCGACGTAAAAAGTTGTGCCTTCGCCGGGCCGGCTCTCCACGCGGATCTTTCCCGCATGTTCCTGAATAATGCCGTAAGTCACCGAGAGGCCCAGTCCTGTGCCGCGGCCCTGGCCTTCTTGCGGCGACGTTTTCGTGGTGAAGAAGGGATCGTAAATGCGGCGGATGTGCTCCTGCGCGATCCCACTGCCTGTATCGGAAACCACGACGCTCACGCCGTCGCCGTTGGAGGTCATGACCCGCAGCGTTCCGCCGTCGGGCATGGCATCGCGGGCGTTCAAGAACAGATTCAGGAAAACCTGTTGCAACCGTCCCGGATTGCCGGTAATGCGCGGCAGATGATCGGACAACTCATCTTCGACCCTGATTCTTGCAGTCTTGAATTGGTGTTCCAGCAACGCCAGCGTGTCCAAAATGATGCCGTTGACATCCACATCCTTAAACTCAGTTCCGCTGGTGCGCGAAAAATTCAGCAGATTGTTGACAATTTCCGACGCCCGGAAAGTCTGCCGCGTGATTTTCTCCATCAATGCGCCTTTGGCCGGATCGCCCTGAAGCTGCTTCGAAAGCATCTGCGCATACGAAGAAATCACAGCCAGCGGTGTGTTGACTTCATGCGCCACTCCTGCCGCCAGCAAGCCAATAGAAGAAAGTTTGTCGGCCTGCGATAGTTGCGATTCCAATTCAACCCGCTCCGTGATGTCATCCATGATGATCAGCCGCCCAATCACGTTGAACTTTCTGGTCACCAGCGGAGCGATGGCCACGTTGACAATCCGGGTTTCGCCCGCCTGCGTCCCCAGCCGGAATTTGTAGAGGTTATGGATTCCCGAGTTTTGCCGCACCCGGTAAAACTCTTCCACAAACGCCGCCGGGAAAACCTCGCTCAGAGGACGAGTTAAGGCCTGCCACCGCGGCAGCGCATACATCACTTCCATCTGCGAGTTCCACGATTCCACCCGGTCCGCCAGATCCACCGCCAGCACGCCCACATTGATGGACTCGACGATGTTCTCGTTGAAGTCCTTCAGCCGCTCGTACTCCGCAACCTTCTTTTCCAAAGACGCGTACAGCCGGGCATTCTGAATGGCGATACCCAGATAGCCCGCCAAAGTTTCCAGCAACTCAATGTCTTCGCTGGTCAGAAAATCTCCTTCCACCGTCTTGCCCAGGCCAATGGCGGCCACCGTGTGCTTCTGCGCCCGGCAGGGAATGTAGTAGTTGAGGTCGAGCTTTGCGATGGCTTCCTGTGCGCTTGGCGCTTCCCGCGGCACCAGGTGAGTGTTGTCGAAAAACAAGTGCCCGGCTTCCATCTCCGGCCGGGGCGCGCCCAGGAAATCAAAATCCAGGCCGCTGGTCTGCGTCATGCCAAACGATTTCGCCAGCACGAATTTCTGTGACCCCTCGCCCGTCGCCAAAAACAACGCCATGCGGTCCACCATCAAGGTGCGCGACAGCCGGTCCACCACCGAGCTCAGCATTTTGTCTAAATCGGTTTCGGCATTCAGTTCACGCCCGAACTCAATCAGCGTTTTCCGGTAGTCGTAGTGGCTGCGATAGAAGAACTGGTCAATGCGCTCCTGGATCCATTTGCGGACGGGATCAAACAGCAGCGCCGCAATCACCATGGCCAGCACCAGCCCAATCGAGCCGGAGTTGGGGATTTGCAACCGCACCAGCTCGGCAATGCCCGCCGAGGCCGCAAAATAAGCTCCCACAATGGCCGCCGCGGCCAGCGTGGACACCATGCCGCGCTTGAAAATCAGGTCCACATCCATCAGCCGGTAACGGAAGATGGCGTATCCGAAAGTCAACGGCAGCAGGGCCAGGGACAACACCGATATCCCCAGCGTCGGCAGCGTGCCGCTCAAATAAGGGACCACATAAAACAAAGTGAACGGCGTGATGGAGAGAATCGTACCTCGCGTGATCCACTTCAACTGCTGGCGCAGGATGGGCGTGCTCGCGCGGCGATAGCAATACCAGAGCGCTCCCGCCGCCGCGATAAAGAACAATGCCAGATAGCCCATTTGCAGCCGGTCGAGGTTCCAACTCAGGTTGCCACTCGCCTTCAGGAAGGTCAGCGAGAAAACGTACATGGCCAGCAAAAATAGTCCGGGCAGGTAAACCACCGGAATGATCCAGCGGTGTTTTTGAACGAAATTGCGCCGCTCCGGAAACACCAGCACAAAGTGCAGAAACAAGGCAGGCTGAAGCAGCCAGGCAACTTCATTGCCCCAAAAAATGGTCCAATCAAACGGGTTCAACTTCCCGGTAAAACTGAACGAGTAGAAAACAAACGAGACCAGGCAGAAGATATAAAAATGTGTGGAGCTGGGTGCCGTCCAGCGGCGCAACAGCACGTACAGGCCGATTCCCAGATAGATCAGCGCGATGAAGCGCTTCCATTGATTGACCGATTTATCCACTGGCGCCAGGATTACAACTGCATCCACCGGCACCGACTGCCGTATCAACGAGTAGGTGGCCTTCGACCACACTCCGGCGCGGTACAGTTGCCCATCCAGGCCGGCAGTATTCTTGACTTCATGTCCGGCAATGGCGGTAAGCTGATCGCCCACCTTGATGCCGGCCTTGGCTCCTGGCCCATTTGCTTCCAGCCGCTCGACTCGCAAGCCGCCACTTGACTCAACCCAGCGAACGCCGTCCGTGGGGGATTGGTATTCTCGTTCTTTTTGAAAATTGATGGCCGCGAAGGTGATCGCCGCCACGGTCAGCAGGATGAGCAGGCCAGCGTTAAAACGAATTTGGAAGTCCTTGTTCATCGACCGCAACGGCACACTCGGGCTTACACCCGGGCTTCCCGGTCGTAAAGTATGCACGTTCGCTGCCACGTCCAAAGCCATAATGCGGACTCTAAGTGCCTTCAAAAACAATACTTTCACGATTATAGAAGCCCAGTTCCAGCAAGGCTATGCTTTTTGGAATGTTTCTGTGAGGATTGGTAACTCGTTGGAGGTGAGAATGTTACGGCTCCCGATATGGGAATGAATGTTCTGGAAACCCACGTACGCAGCTAAGGAGTCGAGAGCAAAGAAAAGCAAATCCGCCCTCCGTTCTTCACAACCCGGAGCATGAAGCCAAGAGCCCAGAGCCGAGAGCCCAGAGCCGAGAGCCAAGAGCCCAAAGCTCAAGCTGAGCCTGAAACAAAAAAAGTAGGGAAGCCGAAGCTCCCCTACGCAAGCGAAAGAGGCGATATCATCTAAATAGAATCTCGCAACCACAAAATAGTTGTCTCCCACGGCAAGAAAAAAAGACAAGAAAAGAAAAAGCAAGATTAAGACAAAGACAATGAACGCAAACACAGCCATCGTTGCCCAACCGAATCCGCCGCTGACTCAGTCCATTGAGGACCACTGGATCACTTTGGATGGGGCGCGCATGCGTTACTTGCGCAGCGGTGATGGCCCGCCACTCCTGCTGCTGCACGGACTCTTGGGATATTCTTTTTCCTGGCGCTATGCCATTCCGGTTTTGGCGCAGCAGGCCACCGTGCACGCGGTGGATATGTTGGGAGTCGGTTTCTCCGATCGTCCCCCCGGCATTGACTGTAGTTTGCGGGCCAGCGCCGAGCGTCTGCTCTTGTTTCTCGATTCGGTAGGCGTCGAATCCTGCGATCTGCTCGGGACTTCGCATGGTGGCGCGGTGTCCATGATGGCCGCCGCCTTGGCCCCGGAACGAATTCACCGCCTGGTTTTAGTCGCGCCGGTCAATCCCTGGTCACGCAAAGGCGCTCCCCTGGCGGCATTTCTGAGTAGCCGTCCCGTGGCCCCGGTTTTTCTGCGCCTGGCTCCGCATCTCAGCTTCACCCACAGCTACCTCTTGCGCCGGCTCTACGGCGACCCGCGCCGCATCCGCCCCGGTACGCTCGAAGGCTACTCCACGCCGTTCACTATTCCTGGAGTCTTCGAACACGGCTTGGGAGTTCTGCGCACCTGGGACCGCGACCTGGCAGAATTGCAATCTGCACTGCCGCGCATCGCCCACATTCCGACCCTGCTGCTATGGGGCGGCGCGGACCCCGCCGTCAATCCCGCCTCGGCCGCGCCCTTGCGTAAACAATTTGCGAACTGCCAGGTACGGATCTTCGACGGTGTCGGCCATTTACCCTACGAAGAGGTCCCCGATGAATTCAACCATGCGGTGGCGGAGTTCCTGAGCAGAACGCCATCTTCCACACCTGCGTAACGTTGCTGCCTGATAAGGCGGATGGTACCCTCAACCTACCTTAAAGCTTGTCGTCCCGTAATCTTAAGTCTTGTGATTCCGAGAAGCGAAGCGCCGAGGAATCTGGTTTCTGCTCGCGGCGAGGAAAAGCAGATTTTCGATTCGCTCGAAATGACGCTTTGCTCGAAATGACAAAAAGCTATGTCCGCTTTCGTCCAATCCGCTTCGGCCCCGCGTCTTCCCATCCTTCAGCGCCTCACCCAAGCCCTGCATCTGGAAATCCCTGAAGTATGGGTACGCTTTTTTCTGGCCATCATTGGCTTGGGTCTTGCCTTTGCCGCAGCGCTCTTCTCCACGGTCTCGCGCGATGCGGGAAATCTCTGGGCTACTGTCGCCCTGGCTTCCATCGCCCTGGTGCTGGCCGTGGTTGTGGGATTGACCACTGTCCCCTATCTGGCCCGCCGGGTCGCCGGCTCCCGCCTGCGCGACGCTTTCGATTACGAAGTCACGCGCGCCGGAATCGCCTATGTCGCAGTGGTGCTGCTGATCGGCGTCGCCGCCCTGAACACCGGAAACAATCTGCTCTACATCGTAGTCGCCGCCATGCTGTCGGCCATTTTGGTTTCAGGCATCGCTTCGGCCATGGTTTTGCGCCATCTGCAATTGGATGTCCGCCTACCCGAGCACGTGTTTGCCGGCCGTCAAATGCTGGCTAGGATTTTGCTGCGCAACGGCCGGCGCTGGCTACCCTCTTTCTCGGTCAATGTGGTATCGCTCAAGAAAAAGAAATCTGAGGAACGCTGGCGCTGGGTGCCGGACACTTTCGGTCTTCCACCTGGACGTCCCCCTGCACAGCAATGGATTCGAGTGCCCGACCGCAAACTTCGCCGGGTCGCAAAAAGTTCCGGCGCGCCACCAGAAATTTTCCAAGGCTCTGCCTATTTCGCTTATCTCCCGGCCGGCTGCGAACTCGCCGCCGATCTCGATTTGCATTTCTCCCGCCGCGGCCGCTACCAGCAGGAAAGCCTTGGTCTCGCCACTCGTTTTCCTTTCGCCTTCCTCAATAAGACCCGCCGCGTTTTCCTGGCCCGCGAAATCATCGTTTATCCTTCCGTGGAACCGGCGGACGAATTATTCGAAGTGCTGCCGCTGATCACTGGCGAATTCGAAACCTTCATTCGCGGACGTGGTTCCGATCTCTATCGCATCCGTGAATACCTGCCGGAAGATTCCGCCCGCCACGTGGATTGGAAGGCCACCGCGAAATCCGGTTCGCTCAAAGTGCGCGAATTCAGCCGCGAGGACGAACGCAAGCTGCGCATCGTTTTCGATAATCCCGATACTGGCAAAGTCTCGCAGGAAAATTACGAAAAAGCCGTCGCCCTGGCGGCATCCTTGGCCTGGCACTTTACCCAGGAAAATGCCCAGGTCTCTTTCCTCGCGCCGTCCTACAACGGATCACCCGACGTTTATCAGTTCCTCCATTACTTGGCCTTGCTCGAGCCCAAACCATCGCTCTCGGTCATCGAAAACCTCGCGCCTTCAGACGAGTACAACATCATCGTCACCGCCCGTTCGCGCGGAACCATTCCCACCGCACTCTGGAACTCTTCTTACTTCTTGTTCATGGGAGAAGCCCCGTCCCAGCGGATTCCTGAATCACGTCAGCGGCTAGTTCGCTAAACTCTCCCTCAGCTTTTCGGCCACGCCAAGCGTTCAAGAATGATTTCAACCAATTCCCAAATCGGTAACCATGTCACTCTCTGAGCGAGCCCGGTTCTTTGCGCCCATCCTCCTTGGTTTCAATACTTTAAAAGTGCTTTAGGGTAACTGTTACCTTGTGTTACTTTCGTCCATTGACCCTTCGTCTGGAAGTGCTACCCTCAAATTGCTAAAGAACAGAAGAGTGTGCAGTGGCGGCATCGAACGTGAACCGGAAACAACGACTTACATGCATCCCCAACTTGAAAACGCGCTTTGGATCGCACATCCGGCCCTTCAGCTGTGTGTGCTCGCGGCCATTTTCTGGCGCCGCATGCATAAGACGTTCCCCGTGTTCCTCACCTACATCGCCACCCAGGTCCTGATTTTTGCCATCCTGTTCCCAATCCGCAAATGGGGCACCTACGCGGAATATTTCTATACTTACTGGATCTGCGCGGGAGTGACCCTGGTCATTGGGTTCATGGTGATTCATGAAATTTTTCTCGACATTTTTCGTCCCTTCCATGCGCTGAAGGATCTTGGCTCGGTTCTATTTAAATGGGCTGGCCTGGTCATGCTGTTGTTGGCCTGTGTGGTTGCCGCCGCCAGCCCGGCATCTTCCGACGGGCCCTTGGTCCAGGCCGTGATCACGGTGCAGCGTTGTGTCCGCATGATCCAGTGCGGGCTGGTCTTGTTCCTTATGATCTTCTCCAATTATGTGGGCGTCTCCTGGAAGCAGCGCAGCTTCGGAGTTGCTTTAGGTTTTGGCGGCTTTGCCATCGTCGAACAATTGACCGTCGCCATGCAGGCCAGCGGATACATCCGCGAAGACAAATTGAACCTGATCGTCATGTTCGCCTACAACGCCGCCATTGCCACTTGGTTCGGATACATGGCCGTGAAGCAGACCCAGCGCGATGACATGACCGTTCTTCTCACCTCCAAGCGCTGGGACCAGAGCCTTGGCGACCTGCAACAGCCCGGCGCTCCCGATTCCCTCATTCCCATGTTTGAGGGCATGGTGGACCGCGCCTTTTCCAAAACCAACGGCCAATCATTTATGGGGAACCATTCGGCCATTGGGGAATCATCGCTCTCCACTCGAGTTCCCGATACCACTGCGGTTATGATCGCGGGCAAACTCTACTAACCGGTCCCTAGCCTCGGCGGAACTCAAATCCTAGTTTTTACAGATCGGTTTTTTCACTGGCCAGAATTTCTACCCGAAATCCTGCAACCCCAATCTTGTTCGTTTTTTGGAACACGCTTTTCGCCGCCAATACCCCTTCCAAATACATAAAGTATTAGATCAACACTTTATTGGAAGCCTAGGATTTATTAGGCTGGAAAACTAAGCCATTATTCTTTCGTCGTGCTCCTTCCCATGGCCATCAACCGTGACTCAAATTCACCGGTTGACACCGCCTATATAATTCGTGCCCAAGTGGATGCCCGCTCCCAGGGGATCCGCATGGAAGGAGAAACAAACCATGAAGCATGCGGTCAGGATGTTGATCCTGATGGTAGGTTTGGGTTGCGCATACGTCACGATTGCTGCCCCGACGTTTGCAGAGAATGGCCCTATGCCGCTCTGCAATCCTAACGACCCAGGTCGTTGCAACAATAAAGTCATGACCATGATCGTGAATAATTAAACCTTAACTTAGGGCTTCGCCTTCCAAAGGCCATTGCCCTCGTGGGCTGACACTTGCAAAAGGCAATGTCAGCCCTCTTTTTTTGCCGACGTTTTCAAATGCGAGTCTATCGAGTCACAAAACACTTGCACAGCCTAAGGCGGGAAGAGCCGAAGCGGGAAGGGGCCGACTTCCAGTCGGGCCGTAAAGGCTCTAAACTGATGCCCGCGCTTTAGCGCCTGAGGTTTGTGCGCCCGATCAGCGGGTCTTGGCGAGTGACTCACGAAGCACTTGGACCAATTCTTCCGGATCAGAAATCGGCGGCTGGCAAGCGAATCCGGAACAAACCACCGCCGCGGTTTTTCCTTCCTTGATCCCCGGAAGTTGAGGGATGGTCTCCGCCAGCGCGGGCGGCAGATTTTGCGGGGCCGCCTGATTGGTCCTCAGCCGCAGCACAGTTTTTCCAAAGAAAAAATCTTTCATCGCTGCGGCGTAAAGCTGGTCCGCCAATTCTCCGTCTCCCACAACCACGACTTGCACATGCGGCTGGGAAAAATGCACTGCTGCAATGCCGTAGGTGGCGGCAAAAATCCCGTACTTATCGGCCAATCCACCCAGCACTTCCATGGTTTGCTCGGCTTGGTCGCGATAGCTTTTGTTATTGGTGAACGCATAAAGCCGCAGCAGAGCCATCGCCGCTACGGAATTTCCCGCCGGCGTGGGCGAATCCTGAAAGGGCTTGCGCCGCGTGCCCAGCACCCCAAGAACTGTTTCACTCTCCGCAGTCTTTGCCGTGTCGAAAAATCCGCCGCCCGTGGGATCGAAGAAGCGCTCCACCATGGCATCCGCAATACTTTTCGCGAAATGGAAGTAGCTCAGGTCCGCGGTGGCCTCGTACGCGTCCAGGCAGGCGACCGCGGTAAAAGCATAATCGTCGAGCATGCCGGGGACCTGCCGCCGCTCGGCATTCGCGTCCGAATACGCGATCACATGCAGCAATCCAGTCTCCGCATTCCATCCCTCGGCCAGCACCCGGTCCAGAGAGCGGATCGCAAAACTCTGCGCCGCCTCCAGCCGCAACACTTTCGCCGCTTCGAGATAAGCCGAAATACACAGCGCATTCCAGCCGACATAAACCGTCTTGTCCACATACGGCGTCGTGCGCTCCAGCCGCGCTGCATACATTTTCCCCTTCGCCGATTGCAGCAATTCCTGAACTTTTTCCCGTGAAATGCTCAGCCGGATCGCGATTTCTTCCACTGAAGCCCGCACATACAGAACATTCTTCTCCGGATTGTGATGCATTTCGCCAATTTCATTGATGTCATAGTGCAGGCTGGCAACTTGGGCTTCGTCTGCCGTCAGGACGGACTGGGCCTCTTTAAGCGTCCAGGTAAAGTAATCGCCGTCATCGTCCAGCGAAATGTCGGCATCCTGCGAAGCAAAAAAACCGCCGCGCGCCGGGTCACTGAGCCATTCATCCATCCAGCGAATAATGTCGCGGGCCACACGGGCAAAGAATTCCGACCCGGTTGCCTGATATCCATGCACATAATTCTTCAGCAATTCCGAGTTGTCGTAGCACATCTTCTCGAAATGTGGCACGCCCCAGTGATCGTCCACCGAATAACGATGAAACCCGCCAGCCAGTTGGTCATACACTCCACCGCGCGCCATCTTCTCCAGCGTGGACACGACGACTTCACCCAATTCCTTGTCACCGGATCGCGCGTACTGATCAATCAGCAAATCCAAAACCGACGGATGAGGAAACTTCGGCGCATTTCCAAAGCCGCCGTTCTTCGCGTCAAACATGTCCACTGCGGACTTCACAATCGCGCCGATTACACTAGTCGAAAAGTCCCCGCTTCGCCCAGCAAACGATTCCGACTGCGCCAGCGCACTTTCCACCATCTGCGCCTGCTCCATCACGTCCACATTTTTGTCGCGATACGCATCGGAAATCGAAATCAGCACTCGCTTAAAACTGGGACGCCCATAACCATCCTCCGGCGGAAAGTAAGTGCCGCCATAAAACGGCTTACCGTCGGGCGTAAGAAACGCGGTGAGCGGCCAACCGCCTTGCCCACTGATCGCGCTGACCGCCACCTGATACCGGCTATCAATGTCAGGACGCTCATCGCGATCCACCTTCACCGCAATAAACCGCTCGTTCAGAATCTGCGCAATTTCCGGATCGTCATACGACTCGCGATCCATCACATGACACCAGTGGCACCATACCGCCCCAATATCCAGCAGCATAGGCTTGTTCTCCAGCCGTGCCGCCGCAAACGCCTCTTCTCCCCACTCGTGCCACTGCACCGGCTGATGCATCGCCGAACGAAGATAAGCGGAGGAGGCGCGCGAAAGGGAATTGAGAGTGGAGGTGGTCATGAACCAAGTTTATACGTTTCGCCGTGACCGCTACGAATTGTCATCCTGAGGAAGCGGAGTCGTTCGCTTGCGAACGACTCCCAACGAAGGACCTGTGCATTTTCTGAAGCAGTCATCGCTCATGAAGTTCGTCGCGGGAGCACGTAGGCATCCATCGCAAATCAAGTCCTTCGCGCAGCCGGACTAGAGCGCGCTTTCGCGCACTGGCATAATTCTTGTGCTGTCCCACGATTTGTTCAAGATGTGTGGCGAGCAAGGCACCAATCGAGATTCCTTTTTCTGCCGCAAAAATTCTGGCTTCGCGCAGCAGACCCGAATCCAATTTAAGGGTGATGGTAGTTTTCATGGCCAGTACGAATGAGCTTGCATAACCATTATATGCGTTCGCCAAAGACGTTCAGACCTTCGCAGCTGCTAATCTTTTCGCAATCGCGCAATACAAATCCACTGCATCGCTCAACTGTTTCTTCTCCACATACTCGCCGGTGGTATGGGCAACGTGGATTGATCCCGGCCCAATCAGCAACGGCTGTCCCCAGTTGCTCAGTGCGGGAATGTCTGTGGTAAACGCAGCGATCATAGTCGGCAAGCCGTCAATCATCTGCAAGCGCAGGAAGGGAATTTCCAGAGTGAAGTCCACTTGCGCCAGATCGCCCACCGCTGCAACGATATCTTTACGCAACTGATCGGACGGCCCCACTAGTCGGTAAAGCAACTTGGCCCGTGCGTGGTCAGGGACAACATTCGGCGCCCGTCCGCCTTCGATCACGCCAATGTTCACCGTCGATGGGCCAATGCCATCGACAACAGGCAGCTTCACGTTGCGCAGCCGGTTCAAAGCTTCCAGCAGTTTGTCGATCGCTGACTCCCCCAATTCCGGATACGCCGAGTGCGCCATGCGTCCCTTGGCGATCACTTCCACCCGCAATGTCCCTTTCGATGCAGACGCCAGGCAGTTCTCGGTTGGCTCGCCGTTAATCAGAAACTTATTCCCATAAGCTTGCTCATTGGCAATTTTCGCGCCCAAACTGTCGCGCTCCTCGCCCACTACAAAAAGCAATCCGACGTGAATTCCTTGCAGCTTTAGCTTTTCCGCCGCTGCAACTTGGGCAGCGATAATTCCCTTGGCGTCGCAGGAGGCGCGTCCGTATACCCGGTCCGCATCTTCCGACGACGCAATAAACGGCGGCACCGTATCCATGTGAGTGGAAAAAACAATGGCAGGTTTGGGATGCCCTGGGGATGTGGCCCAAACATTGTGACGCGCACCTTCCACCGGAACTTTCCTGGCTTCATACCCCAGCCGCAAAAGTTCTCCATGCAGGAAATCGCCCACCGGCCCTTCATTCCCGGTGATGGACTCAATATCCACAAGTCGGCGCGTCAGCGCGATGAAATCCATGGCAATGAGAATACCCTACCGCCCCAAATTGAGAGCACCTCATGCGAAGGCGCCGCCGTGGAAGAGCGGCGCTTAAGCGTCGCGTAAGTCGCGCTTTATCGATTACGCGGGCCTGAAAGGCCCGCTCTTCCACGGTTGCGCAGGCCGTCACAAAATGACGTAGGGACGGCCGCCTCGGCTGTCCGCCGATGCACAGCGAGGCCCGGAGGTGCTGCTATTCTGGATACGTACAATCAAACATGACCACCCCTCCCACTTCCATCCGTTCGCTTTTTCTCGACGGCCCCGCCGGACGCCTCGAAGCTCTGCTCAACGTGGGCGCGGAAAACGCCACGCATGCAGCCGTGGTCTGCCATCCCCATCCGCTTTTCGGAGGCACGCTGCACAACAAAGTTGTTTTTCACGCCATGAAGGCTCTGAACGGCTTTGGTTTTCCTGTGTTGCGCTTTAACTTTCGTGGCGCAGGATTGAGTGAGGGCCAGCATGACAAAGGAGATGGTGAAGGCGACGACGTCCGCACCGCGCTCGACTGGCTGGACCAGGAATTCCACCTGCCATTGGTTTTTTGCGGATTTTCCTTCGGAGCGGCCGTGGGATTGCGCGTGGCCTGTCCCGACGCACGTGTCAAAGCCACGATTGGCCTGGGGACGCCGGTGGCCGCAGTCGATGATCGCACCTACGATCTAAGCTTTCTGGGATCGTGCCCCAAGCCGAAATTGCTGGTCAGCGGCGATCGCGACCACTACGGCCCCAAAGCCCAACTGGAAAAACTGGCAGCATCGCTTCCCGAACCCAAGGAACTGGTTTTGATCGAAGGCGCAGACCACTTCTTCGAAGGCCGCCTACGAGAAATGCGCGAGACGATCGAGAGTTGGTTAAGAGAAGTCTTAGCTGAAAGCTGAGAGCTGACAGCTGATAGCGATCTCGTGTTTATAATCCCCTCCATGCCCTCATCCCCCACCGACCCGGCGCGCCTCGCCATCGAGATGCGCGTCACGGCGCGACATCTCTTCGAGCATGCGCTGACCGAGTCGAGCATTGATCGTGCTTTCGAGCGGCATGTGCATTGTGAGCGCGGCGTATTGCGTATTTGCGAAGATCTTTACGATTTGAATTCCTATGCTCGCGTTTTTGTGGTTTCCATTGGGAAAGCAGCGCACACCCTGGCGAACGCTCTGGAAATGCGAGCGGGGAATCGGTTCGAAGGAATCATCGTCAGTTCGACCGAACCGGCTTCTCAGTTGCGCGGATTCCGCTACTTTCTCGGCGGGCATCCCTTGCCCAACCAGGAATCCATTCGCGCTGCCGACGCCATCTTGAAATCTCTCAACGCGCAAAATGCGGCCTCGTTAGTGATTTATTTGCTAAGTGGCGGCGGTTCCGCCATGGCGGAAAAGCCCATCGACGACGAAATTTCGCTCGAAGATCTGATCGCGACTTATCGCGTGCTGGTTCATTCCGGCGCGCCGATTGCGGAGATCAATGCCATTCGTAAACATCTTTCCGCCGTGAAAGGCGGACGCCTAGTCCTCGCAGCGTCTCCAGCGCAGCAGGTTTCGATTCTCGTCTCCGACGTTCCCGACAGCATGCCCGACGCTCTGGCCTCGGGCCCGACCATGCCCGATACGACTTCGGTCGAGGACTGTTATGCCATTGCCACGAAATACAACCTGCTGGAGCAGTTCCCAGAGTCGGTGCGTGAACTGTTCCAGCGTCATGCCTTGGAGGAAACGCCAAAGTCGGATGATACTGCCTTTCATCGTTCGCGCTGGTGGACCGTCTTGTCGAATTCATCGCTGCTCGATGCCACCAAAAGTGAAGCGGAACGGCAGGGCTTTACTGTGGAGATCGACAATAGTTGCGACGACTGGGATTACGCGCGGGCGGCGGACTATCTTTTGGGACGTCTGCGTGAGTTGCGCAAGAAATCTGAGAAAGTTTGTTTGATTTCCGGCGGGGAAGTGACGGTCAAGGTGACGCACGGCGGGGTCGGCGGACGCAATCAGCAGTTCGTCCTGCATTGCGCGACCAAGATCAATGGCGAAGGCATCACCGTCCTCAGCGCAGGGACGGACGGCATTGATGGCAACAGTCCGGCTGCCGGGGCGGTTGCTGACGGCACGACTCTGGCGCGCGCCCGCGCGCAGGCGCGTGCGCTTGATCCGGCAGAGTATCTCGCCGGCTTCGACGCCTACTCTTTCTTCGATTCGCTCGGCGATACCGTCGTCACTGGCCCTACGGGAAACAATCTGCGGGACTTGCGCATTCTTCTGGCCTACTAAATCAAATCTGCAAGCTAATCCAGAGTCGACGAGAATGGGTAGAATGTGAGATTCGACTTGCTTCCTGAATGCCAGTTAATCGCCTGCAAACAGGCCTAGGATCGACGATCTCTGGCCGGACCGTCCTTGGGGCCATCGGCGGACAAAGATCGAACCACCGGATCGCTGGACAGTCCAGCGCAAAAATATAGCTCCAAGATAATAAATTTGATTTTGAAAAAGGCGAGTCTTGGGTGGAGCAGCCGCTTCAGCGCTGCGTTAAGAGTTCTGCCCTGATATACGCGCGTTAGCGCCAAGGTAACTCACTCTGCCGAAAACGCGCGTTGTGCGTCCAGAGCGCTAAAGCGCGTGCTTAAGGCCAGACGCCTTGACGCAGCGCTGAAGCGGCTGCTCCACCCAAAAACCTTCTAAACCCAAAATGTTCCCCCTACGCGCTCTTGGGCATCGGCGGCATCTCTTTCATGGCCTGGGCCATGTCTTCCTGTGACATGTCGCGGACATGGGTCGCCATCGACCATTGGTGTCCGTAGGGATCGCTCACAATGCCGTAGCGATCGCCCCAGAACTGGTCCATCAACGGCATCTTCACGGAAGCGCCGGCCGAAACCGCGCGCGCGAAGGAGGCATCCACGTCTTCCAGGTAAAGGTGCAGGGTGACGGCCGTGCCGCCGGTCGAGAGCGGGGAAAGAGCTCCCATCGCCGGAAACTCGTCATTCAGCATGAGTATGGAATCGCCGACTTTGAGTGCCGCGTGCATGACCTTGCCATCGGGGGTAAGCATTTTGCCCAGCAATTCGGCGCCAAAAGCTTTCTGATAAAACTCAATGGCTTGCTCGGCGTTGCGAACCACCAGGTGAGGGGTGAGAGTGTGAAAACCAGGGGGAATAGCGTTTACTTTGTCCGACATGGCGGACCTCCTTGGGAGAAGGAAGTCTAGCGCAGTTATATTAATAATGCGTCAAAAAAAGCGGGTTACGCCTTCTTCCAAGACGCACACGCGATCGGCAATGCCCGCGGCCCGGGCTTCCGTCTCAAGCAGTTGCAGCGGCTCTTCCATCGGTTCATGGGACAGGCGGAAAGTGCCGTAGTGCATGGGCACCATCCAGCGGGCTTTCAAGTCGAGGAAAGCGCGGGTGGCGTCGGCGGGATTGGCGTGGACGTTACGAAACGAAGGCGGGTTGTAAGCGCCAATCGGCAAGAGGGCCAGTTCCGGAGCGAGGCGATCTCCGATTTCGCGGAATCCAGAGAAGTAGGCGGTATCGCCGGCATGGTAAACCGAGTGTTTGCCGTGCGAGTCGGCGTTCTGTAATACGTAGCCGCCGTAGCCGCGATGCGAATCTTTGATGACCCTTGCGCCCCAATGCATAGAGGGCACATGGGTGATGGTCAGCCCACCGTGCTGATAGCTATTCCACCAGTCAAGTTCGACGAGATCGCTAAAGCCAAGATCGGAAACCAGGTCCATGACGTGATGGGGTACAACAATGATCGGCGCCACACCCTTGCGCTGGAGGCTGTGCTGCACAATGGCGCGGAGCGATGGCCGATGCAGGTGGTCGAAGTGGGCGTGAGTGACCAGGACGACGTCAATGGGTGGCAAGTCGTGCAACCGCACTCCGGGTTTGCGCAAGCGCTTGAGCACGAACAGCCAGGGGGCGAAGTTGGGATCGAGGATCACGTTCTGTCCGCCCAGTTGCAGAAAGAAGCTGGAGTGGCCGATGAAAGTGACGCCCAATTCTCCATTCGACACCAGTTTTGGTTTGTAGGTCTCGCCGGTGCGGGGAGTGATGGCGGAGTGACGCACCAGGCGTCCAAACTGGCGAGTGCGTTCGCGGAGGGCAGAATTTTTTCGGAATGTGGCTTTTAACATTTGTTGACGGGCCTACCAACTCATACCACTATTGGATTCGATGCGGCCAGTATCTATGGTAATCCTTCAATCTGTGGATGCGCCTGCGGGTGCGTGGTCCGGTTCCGCTCTTACCCCGGACTTACGTCCGGGGCTATCCTGTTTCGCTCCTGCGGAGCTGGTACTGATGCGCTTTAGGCTTCGCTGCTCGCGCACACGTTTCTACTTCCTGCCAGCATTGCTTGACCGTGCCGGGTGAGTCGGTTCTAATCCTTGAGTTGGTATTTTTCATAAGCGCAGCATAGGAGTGAGATCAATGCGGGTTGCCTTCTTAGGTTTGGGAATTATGGGACGGCCGATGACTGCCAATCTGGTCAAAGCCGGGCATGAGGTTACGGTGTGGAATCGCACGCCGGGAAAAGATGTGGAAGGCGCACGCAGCGCGGCATCGCCAGCAGAGGCGGCGCGCGGGGCGGAAGTGGTTTGGATGTGCGTGTCGGATACGAAGGCGGTGGAAAGCGTTTTGTTTGGGCCGGATGGTGTCGAACAATCATTGGCCGAAGGCATGATCATCGTGGATTCGAGCACCATCGCGCCGTCGGCGACTCGCAGCTTCGCGGCGCGGGTCAGTTCGCGGGGAGTGGATTATGTCGATGCACCGATGACCGGATCGAAAATCGCGGCTGAGGGTGGGACCCTGATTTTTATGGTGGGTGGGGAAGACGCGGTCATTGACAAATTGAGTCCGCTATTTGCCGCCATGGGGAAGAAGATCTTTCGCATGGGAGAGACGGGCAAGGGGCACGCCACCAAGCTGGTGATGAATCTGCAAATCGCCGTTATTTATGAGGGTTTCGCCGAAGCTCTTACGCTGGGTGCCAAGCTGGGTGTCGATATCGAGAGGCTGATGCCTCTGATCAATGCATCCATGGTGAAATCCGGGGTGGTGGAATACAAAGCGCCATTCGTAATGAAGCGTGACTTTACGCCCAATTTTCCGCTGCGGTTGATGCTGAAAGACCTGCGGCTTGCATTGGACGCTGCGAAAGAATCCCGGGTGAAATTGCCGGCGGTCGAAACCGTGGAAGAAATCTACGATATGGCTGCAGAAGATGGAAACGCCGACCTGGACTACGCTGCAACTTTGACTCTCCTCGAAAAATGGGCAGGCGTGGAAGTGAAAGGGACGCTGTCACCAAGCGTGACATAGCCCAATTCCCGATCTGGAGCCTGTTCCCACGTTACTGTCGTAACGGCTCCCTCCGTCCGCTATTACACAACTATTACAGACGAAGGTAATTTGCGCTGCTAAGTTAATAGACGGAAGCTGTAAGAACGAGCACAGGAAAAGGCCAGCCAATGGAACTTGAAGCTTTAAATCGCAGGGCAGCTGCTGATGGCGAAATCAACTGGGTCACCGCAACCTTCATGATGCTGTTTCATGTGGGCGCGATTGCGGCCCTCTTCTTTTTTACCTGGAAAGCACTTTTCGTAGCATGTTTTTTATGGTGGGTCTCGGGAAGTCTGGGCATCGGCATGGGCTACCATCGCCTGCTCACTCATCGCGGATACAAAACTCCCAAGTGGGTGGAATACGTTTTGACGGTTTGCTCGACGCTGGCGCTTGAAGGCGGACCGATTTTCTGGGTGGCCACACACCGCATTCATCATCAATATTCGGACCTGGACGGCGATCCGCACTCCCCGCGTGACGGCAAATGGTGGGCGCACATGGGCTGGATCCTGATGGGCAAGTCGATGCATCACGATACGACCACCCTGGCGCGTTACGTCCCTGATCTCGCCAAAGACAAATTTCACGTTTGGATTACGAAATATCACTACGTTCCGATGATCGTGCTCGGCGTGATTCTGCTGGCGATCGGTGGGCTGCCATTTCTGCTGTGGGGAATTTTCATGCGGACGGTGGTCGGCCTGCACGCGACCTGGCTGGTGAATTCGGCGACGCATAGTTGGGGAACACGCCGCTTTGTCACCAAAGACGATTCCACCAATAGCTGGTGGGTGGCGATTCTGACTTTCGGCGAAGGCTGGCACAACAATCATCATGCCCATCCGGTTTCGGCGCGGCATGGCCTGCGCTGGTATGAAGTGGATTTCAACTGGTACGGCATCTGGGCGCTGACCAAGCTGGGATTGGCCAAGCAGGTCTATCAGGTCAAGCTGGATGAGTTAAAGAAAAAAGAAGAAGAATTGCAGCAGAGAATTGCGGCGGCGGGCCCGGTTGCAGAGCCGGAGTTGGCGTCGATATAAGAAATCGTTTTCAGAAATTTAGGCGGCACGGCGAAAGCTGTGCCGTTTTGTTTTTTGGGGAGATGGCTTTCGAACCAGAAGGCTGTTGGTGAAAATTGCGATTTTTCGCCAACAATCAGGATTCCGATGTACGGTGAGCGCCAGATCCTCTATAGGTTTTCAAAACCACTATTGACCCAGTCGGTGCACTCCACAGAACCACCCGATAGTGGTCATCCCCATTGAGACCATCGTCGCTGAGCGAATCGAGATTCCCAGAATAGATTCTCGCTCTGTATGAGCCTGATGGTAGGTCAATGCGTGCAGCATCTGGGAAATAATCAGTGCAGCCAGCCACAACGAGCCGACCGGATGTTACCTCTATGGAGCATTCGGTGACTTGATCCCAACTATTCATATCATCGTCGGGCTTGCCATCCATGATTTCGACAACGACAGGAACAATCGCATTACGAACCGTCCCGATTCCTATAGTGCCCGGCGCAACAGCTAGATCACGGGCCGTGGCTTCCGGCGTCCAGCTATCGCTCAGGTTGCCCTCGACACTCTCATCCTGCACATAGAACTGGTGGTAGTCGGCGAAGAGCTTGTACTCGAATGTTCGTGTCATTGATTTCGCCGATTTCGCCTGAGGAATTGTCCGATACGCGGACAGGGTAGCAGCTCTATTGATGGCGCGAAAGTCAATTGGCGTAAACAAGCCATTACACTCATAATCCGAATATTCAGGTGTTTACCAGAATTCCGAATTCATGAAGGCTACCAACGGCCCACGGAATTCTGGGAAGTCGTTATACAGGTACTTCAAGCGCTGAAGCGCGTTGATGCGGCAAGAGTCTTAACGCAGCGCTGAAGCGACTGCTCCACCCAAAATCCTCGACGTGCCTCGCACCTTTCGCAAAAATCGAAAGAACCAGCTCGCTCTCGGCTTCCGTGGTTCCCACCCTTCGCAAAATCGGGCAAGGATGGGCCGCCCCAGTTTTTTGGGGGGGAGATCTAATCTAATTTGAAGAGCCCACTATTCGACTTTCGCCATGTCCGAGATGCCAGCGTCGGAGAGATCCTTCAGCGCCTTTTGCCCTTGGAACCATCTGAATACGAAAAAGGCATGGACCCCGGTTGCCCAAATCGAAAACGTCATCATGAGGGCGAGCATGTCGGCCCCGTAAAGAACCATGCCGGCCAGGAATGCCCAACGATAACCTTTGCGTCCGGCGGCTCCGAGCGCTAGCAGAACAATCAGCCACGTCGCCATCGTGCTATAGACGATCAAGGGATAATGCGAACCGAGTGAACGGCCATAAAACTTCAGGAGGTCAAAGGCACCGATATTCACAAGAATGTTCAGCCGCACCGGGAGCAGGCCGGTGCTGATCGCAGCCAGACCCGCGGCCCAGAAGAAGTAGTTGGCATCGTCGAGGTTCTCGGCGCGTAGATCGGTGCGTCGCTGCGCTTCAGCCGCTGCATACTCTTTGTCGGTTTGGCCTGCGCCAACATTCAATGTTTGCATGGGGCCATCACGTCACGGATTGCTTGCCAAGTATACGCGAGACGGTTTATCGAGACGGTCCTCGGCGTCTGTGTCTCCCGTCCTTCCCAAAGTCGGGGCCCCAGTCCACTGATTTCAGCGAGATCAAACTCTGCACACAGGGAGCCATCCGCCGAATCAGCGGTTGGTGGGGATTTGTGCTTTCACGGTGATACCGGCAGATCCACTTCAAGGCAGCCAAGAGTGAAGGCAAACGGAAACGGGCCCGGGTCACTGGTTCGGTAGAGTCCGTCGAAGAATACGAAGGCGCGATTCGCATTCTTCTCGTCGAAATCGAACGAAGGTTTCCAAGGACCACTGTGCCATCCGCGATCTTCTGCGGTCATGATCTGGAGCGGACGGCTCCAATCAGAAAAAACTCCAGATGGCGCATCTGCCCGGCACCACCACAGTCCCGTTTCGGTTGGCGCGCTACCCTCTCCGACCCAAACCCGCGCGAAGATCGCGTCGAACGAACCGGCTCGTTCACGGACACAGAAATCGAACATCTTCATTTCGGGCGGCGCGAAAATCGTGTGCTTGCTCCACCCCGTCATTCCATCCTCGCTCTCTGCGTAGCCGTGCACCAGATAGTTTTCCTGGTTCGAGCCCGCCACATACCACATCTTCCATTTGCCATCGTGATAGAGGAGGTTGGGTTCGTACACGCTTCCGTGTTCCCACTCTTCATTCGCCGCAAACGCAGGTGCAGGCTGATCGATCCATGCCTTTCCGTTCCATTGCAAAAAACCAATCGTGTAGGGTCCCCACAAGTTTTCCGCGGCTCCCGCGTAGTAGAGGCGCTCCACCCATTCGCGTCTGTGGGGATCCCATCCTCTTGCATACGAGGGGCAATGCCGCCCGCCATTCCCGTCCCACGCGCGGCTCATGTTCTGTCCGGCAAGCGGCGTCAATTCTCGTGCTTTGTCACGAATGAGTTTCCATCCCACGGCGGAGAGTGCTGCGCCAGGATCGAGTGCAGCGCTGAAGAGTTGCGTGGCGCCGTAGCCACCTGCCTGGCCGGCAAGATACATCCACCATCGGTCGCCACGCCGGACCACGCTGGCGTCGAGCACTTCGGCGCCGCAGCCTCCTAGGGCGTCCTGAGGATCGAAGATCTTGGTCTCTTTTCCGCAGAAAAGAATTTCTGTATTTCCCATGCTGCTCCTCCTCAACATTGCAGGTCTATTTTACAAGCTTGGTGGATGGGCCACGATCGATGATCTTTGTGTTGCACCGTATCCCGGCTCGGTCGATAATTGCCTATTGAACCCAAAATCCAAACCATGTGCCTCCAGCCCTGCAAAATCAAAAGAATCAGCTCTCGGCGTCCGTGATTCCCACCTTTCCCAAAATCGGGCAAGGATGGGCCACCCCCAGGCTGCTGATTTCATCAAGGTCAAACCCCGGACGAGGGTCCGGCTACCCGCGATTTTATGGGCATGTGGCAAAGACACTGGGACATGCGCCGGCATCAACCGCTGAAGCCGGCAGATAAGGCTCGGATTGGCCGTAGCCGATGGCCGGGCTGCCCGGCTGAAGAGCGAAGTTGTTGTTGGTCACGCTGCTGAACTTTGGGTCCACGTTGCACTGATTCGGATCCGTGCCGGTTGAGCAGTTCATGGTGTCGGGGGTGAGCATCACGTTGCCATCCGGCCCCCAACCGTAGGGCGGCGCGCCGCCGAAGCTGATGTTGTTGCTCCACACGTTACTCACAGTACCCGGCGTGCTCACGCCGTCGAAAGCCACGTTCGTCATCAAAGGACAAGTGTAGGGCGGAGTGTTGGTGTAATCGACGCCCTCGCAGCGGGGATCACTGCCTGAAGTTGCGGGTACCGGGTAGGCAATGTTGTTGAGGAATACGTTGTTCTGACTTTCGACACTATCGATCTCGCCGCGTCCAATTCCGGGATTGAAGGGATCAAGATTGTTGTCATAGGCCGTGTTGTTGGCCACGGTGACGTAGTCACTACGGAATATGTGGACCCCCTTGCCGCCATTGTTGTAGGAGACATTGTTGGCCACCAGCGTCTGGTAGGGATAGACAACGTTAGTGCTGCCGGCGTTGTTAAACGTATCCATGATGATGCCGTTGCCGTCGGTGTCGTAGGGGTCAGACGCCGTCCCGCATTGATTAATGATGTTGTCGTACGCAACGTTCCATTCGACTACGTTGTGAAATGGGGCCCAGGCGAGATCGGCGGCGGTGGGTGTGTATCCAGCGAACGCTCTGGCGATCACGATGCCGAAACCCGAGCCCTGGGCGGAACAGGCGGTGTTGGTGTTGCCGTAAGCGAGATTGTGGAGAAAGTAGACATACTCCCCGCCTCCCGTGCCCACGCCGGCTTGACCATAGCCGTGGATGATGTTGTTGATGATCCAGATGTGATGGCTGGTCGTGCCCCCGGTATCGTTGCCGTCAGGAAAATAAACCTCTACGCCAACGCCGTAAAGCGTTTTGCTGCTTGCGGCCAGATCGAAACCGTCGAGCATCAGGTAGTTCGGGCCGGAGCCACTACTTGAGATATTGAAGGCTGGTGCCGCGTTTCCACCCGAGGCGGTGATCTTGCATCCGTCCAATGTTTGGCAACGATAGACCACGTACCCGGTGGCTGAGGCGAGGTTGCCGCCGTGGGTGGGCTGGACGCCGGCAGCGTAAGTACCGGGCGCTACATTCACGCAGTCACCGGCCACGCGACCTCCGGCGGCGGTGTCGGCGTTCTGGATGGTGAGCCAGGGGCTGGCCTGGGTTCCGGGGTTCGAGTCACTTCCGTCCGTAGCAACGTAATAATTGCGAACGCAGGTGTAAGGCGGATTCGCGAAAAGCGATGTGCTGGGGCCCGGCAATTGCGCAGCGCTGGCGATGGGCGTGGCATTGACTTGGGCTGAGTTGGCGCTGACGCCGGAGGCGTTCGCGGCGGAGACGACATAAAAGTACTCGGTGCCGTTGGTGAGGCCGGTATCCGTAAAACTGGCGGTTGTGGGAGTCCCGACCTGAGTATAAGGGCCGCCCGAAGTGATCGAGCGCTTGACGCTGTAGGAAGTCGCGCCGGACGACGCTGTCCAGGAAAGAATGACTTGCGCATTGGCAGCGGACGCGACCAGGCCTGCCGGCGTGGCGGGAATGGGAGAGCCGCCGCCCGATCCATTGCTGCCGCCACAGCCAATGAGCAGGGTGGCGAGGAAAAAGGCGGCAAAGAAGAACGCGGTTCTACGGAACATAGTTTTGCGTGTGAACATCGCCTCAGCCTTTCCCAGTGGTTTCTTCTCTCGCCGATAAGCGTAGGCGAGGGGCTCTGGCCGGCCAAGTTACGGACGGTCATTCACGAGGCTTGAACGTATTCTTGCATGATCGCTCCATCATAAGGTGGGCGAATTCCGCAGGCTAGCCTTGCGGCGTCTGCGGGAATTGAATCGGAAGTTTGCCCGGAAGAAATTGCTGGAGGAACCTGGCGCGTCCCGGGGCCAGAGGTGCGCTGCTACAATGCCGCCAATGGCGCCAACTCTGTGGGGTTGATAACCGGATCCGGCGCGTCGGCATTGCCTAGATAGTACTTTTAGGTCCCTGAGGCGAACATGCTTTGGTTCTACGAATCGTTCTTTCCCGTGGTCTGGATCGCTTTCCTTGTCTACTGGCAAATCAAAGCCGTCGATACCAAAGCCACCCAGCGTCTTGAGTCCGCAGCCTCGCGCATCTTCCGCGTCCTCATCTTTCTGATCGCGATGGTTTTACTCTCGATACCTCGCATCCCGCTGCCCTGGCTTTACGTCCAGCTCTGGCCGCAGGGTTATTGGCCATTCTGGCTGGGAGCCGCCATGACCGTTGCGGGCCTTCTCTTCGCCGTCTGGGCGCGCGCGCACCTCGGCAGGAACTGGAGCCGCTCCGTCACCATTAAACAGGGCCACGAGCTGATCACCACCGGGCCCTACGCCGTAGTCCGTCACCCCATCTACACCGGCATTCTGACCGGGTTTCTTGGCATGGCGATTGCAATTTCCCAGGTGCGCGGGTTCATCGTCTTCGTCCTTATCTTTCTCGTGTTCTTGGTTAAGCTCCGTATGGAGGAACAGTGGATGCGTTCACAGTTCGGCGAGACGTATGCCACTTATGCCCGGCAGACTGCCGCCCTGGTGCCCTACCTTCTCTGATGGCCTGCGCTGCCGATCGTGGGAATCAATGTGCTGATCCTGATTATCGCGGTTGTGATTGACCTCGGCGGTTTAGGCGGCGGCGAGCATCATCGACGGACACGATGATCTGATCGCATTCGATTTGCTCTGGGTCAAGAGCCTCATATTCGCCCTCGAGTCTCGGACAAGCAACTGAGGATTGTTGCTGTGACGCGATAACACAACCAACCAGCCTGTTGGTGTCATTGCGATTTCCAGCCAACAACCGTATATTCTCCGGGTTGCCGGCGGTCCTGCCGGGCATGTGGGTGAAACATGAGGAATGCGGTGGCGTGGCTCTTCGTGGTGGTTGTGCTGCTCGGTTTTTGCGGAAGCGGATGCTCGCGATCACGGGAATCCAAAGACCTGGCTGCGCTGGATCGGGCGTATCGGGCTGGAGTTCTGAATAAAGACGAGTATGAAGCCAAGAAGGCCGGCCTCGAATCGCAGAGAGAGGCACTGGATGCATTAGACAAAGCTTTGGCGACCGGCGCCGTGACCCCGGCGGATTACCAGGCTACGAAGGCGCGGTTGATTGCCAAAGGCAGCGCGCTGGCATCGCTCGAGAGCGCGCGCAAAGCCGGCGTGTTCACCCAGGACGAGTATCTTGCCCGGAAGGCTGCGCTGCTGTCTGACAACTCCACGGTACTTCCTTCGGTGCCGGCCGATGCCGGTGCAGAGCCGAGTGCTTCTGTCGCGGTTGCGCCTCAGCCGGTGGTTAATGTTTCAGACGCAAATGTTTCGAACGCGCCGTCGATTGGCAAATCTTTTTCCGCGCCGGGCGGGATGAAGACCATCGATGCTTCACAAGGAGGCAAGATCGTCTATGGACAGGTAATCGGGCAAACGACAGAGGCCGGTGCGATGGGCGCGATTCTGCGGTCGTTGCATGAGCAGCTAGGTGATCGGCCGCAGGTTGGGAAACTCTTTCAGGTGCGGGGCACACAATCGGTCGCCGCGTTCTTCAGCGTCAACCGGAAAAATCAGGGAGGCGGTCCAATTGATGGACTCATCATCGCTGCCAAGGCCACCAGTGATCACGTCGAGGCCGGCCTGGTCTCTGACGATGCGTCGCGATTTCCGAAAACGCTGAGTCCCATGATGAAGACTCTCTTTGCTGCGTGGCATCCGCTGGCAGCGGGTAAGAGTTCGGGAGCGGCTGCATCATCGAGCGGACCCGCGCCACTGCGGACGATTACGCTACAGGACCGTTCGGCGAGCGTCGGTCTGCCCGACGGCTGGAACATCGTACCCAACATGAGCAGTATGGGAACCATCGTTGCGGCGGGCCCGAACGGTGAGTCCGCCGAACTGGATATCACTTTTCTGACCTACGACACCAACAATCGCAACGTGCAGCAGACCATGCAGACGCTGCGGAATGGCGGTCTACGCAACACGGCGTATGCCAGGGCGACTTACTATCCTTACGGCGGGGATTTGGCGAAGACCTTCGTTTATATGATCCAGAATGTGCGGAGCAAAGCCGGATTGCCGCAGGCTTCCTACAACTTTGCCAGCGTGACTCCTGTGCAAGGATCCGCTCAAGAGCGCTGTGTGCGCATGACCGGAACCGCCAACATGAATGACGGGAAGGGTCAAAAGGAATTCAATGGGATTTATTGCGCCAGCCCTCCCGGCCGCTTCGGCGGATGGCTTAGCGAGGCGTATACCACGATGGCTCCGGTGCAAGTGGCGGCCGGGGAACGGGCCACGTTGGGCGCCATTCTGCAAAGCTTCAACGTGAATATGAGCGTGGTCAACGCGCAATCGGCGAGGATTTCGGCGCCAGCCATCGCGCAAATTCATGCCATCGGCAGAGCTGCCGCGAACCAGGCTGCGGCGGCGCATGAGCGCAACGATATTCAAAACAGCAGCGTCTATGAACACTGGGACAACAATGACAAGCGCAGCCAGGAATTCGAAAATTATCAGCTAGGTTATGCGGTCGTCTCGGATACGGGAAACAATGCTCACGCCACCATGTGGAGTGATGACGCTGCGGCGTTGGTACAGAACAATCCCGACAAGTACGAATACGTGAGCGCGCCAAATTACTGGAAGGGAGTCGACTATTGATGGTCATGAGTCGATTCCTGACCGGGTTGCTGGCGGTGGCGTTAGTAACGTCGACTGCCTGCAAACATACCAGCGACAAAGCCGAGCAACTGGCTGCACTCGACAACGCCTACCAGGCCGGGCTATTGACCAAGGATGAGTACGATGCCAAGCGGCGCGCATTGACGGAGAGCGATGCGGCGGCCGCGACAGCGTCTACTGTTCCCGAACCGAATTCTTCGCCGGTTGCGGCGCCAGTTGCGCCGTCGATCACGCCATCGGGTTCATCCAGCAATGTGCATGCCGGCCCAGCGGAACCGGCTCCGATGGCGGGTTGCTCGGATGCGGAATACAAATCCGGGGGACAGAAAGGCGCGGAGGCGCGGTTCTTTGCGGCTTCTCCTGAGATGGTCAGGCGCGCGGCAGTTTCCGCGCTCGAGAGTCTGGATTTCAATATCCACAAAAATACCAACAAAGAAATCGAAGCCAGCAAGAAGCGGCACCTCGGCGCGCTCGTCGGAGCTGGTGGGGAGCGGGTGATCCTGACTTTCAAAGAGGTACAACAAGGCGGCCAGAGCGGCACTCGCGTGGTTGGGCAAACCAAGAAGAATTTTGTCGGCCATGTCTCGCAGAAAAATTGGACAGACGCTGTGTTCGCTCAGACCGCCTGTAAATTGAGTGCGTCCAGCCAGTGAGATTGGTGTCCCTTCGCACGCGGCGATGATTTTTCCTGATGCTCCCGACTCTACGAAACCACAGGCAGTTGGGCGGCTTCCCAGGCGGCGAGGCCGCCGGCCATCTCGGCTAGATTGGTGATCCCGTACCGTTGCAGAATGCTGGCTGCGATCGACGAGCGGTAGCCGCCTGCGCAATGGACGGCAATGCGGCGGTCGCGTGGGATTTCGGCGATGCGCTCTTGCAGGTGGTTGAGCGGGATGTTCAGGCTGCCGTCAACGTGTTTGGCCGCCCACTCGCGCGGATTCCTAATATCAAGTAACAAAGGTGGACCGGGGCTTGCCAGTTCCTCCGCCACCGCCGGGGCGCTGATGCGTTCGGTCGGCCACACCAAGTCGGGCCGCCCGGCGAGCGCTTCCATGCCTCCTTGCAGGTAGCCGGTAACGTGATCGAAACCGATACGGCCCAGGCGCAGCGCGGCTTCGGTCTCGCGTCCGGGCTCGGCGACGATCACGATGGGCTTGGCACGGTCGAGAACCGTACCGGCCCAGGTGGCATATTGGCCACCGAGCCCGATGTTGATGCTGCCGGCGAGATGCCCCTTCGCGTATTCAGCGGGATCGCGAACGTCGAGAATTTGCGCGCCAGCATCTCCCATCCGCAGCACTTCATCGAGTTCGATGGGACGGACAGCCTGCTCGAGACTCGTGTCGAGTGTAGCGTGTTCGCGGGTGTTGAGGATGGCATCGTAGGTGAAGTACGGAGGCGCATCGGGCTGGTCGGCAGTGACCAGACGAATGAATTCGTCTTTCGTCATCGGCTGCAACGCATAGTTCATGCGCCGCTGAACGCCGAGTGGAGAGACTGTGTCGGAGGAAAGATTCTTTCCGCACAGCGATCCCGATCCGTGAGCTGGGTAGACGAGAGTTTCGTCGGGAAGCTTGAGAAGTTTATTGTGCAGCGAGTCGTAAAGGTGGGAGCCGAGGTCGTTGGCGCTCCAGCCCAGCGACGCGCGCAGGTCGGGACGGCCTACGTCGCCGATGAATAGCGTGTCGCCGGTGAGGACCGCGTGAGGTTTCGCCGAGTTTTTCGCGAGATCGAAAACCAGGATCGAGATCGACTCGATGGTATGGCCGGGAGTCTCCAGCACTTGCAGGCGCAGTCCGGGGAAGTCGAGAGCGTCGCCGTCCTTCATGGGGACGAAAGCGTATTCCGCTTGGGCGCGTGAGCCGAGATGGATGGTCGCGCCGCATCGGTCGCGCAACTCCAGATGACCGGCAACGAAATCGGCATGGAAGTGGCTGAGGAAAACGTGGCGGATCTGTAGACCGTGTTTTTCGGCGTCGGCGAGGTATTGTTGGATGTCGCGCTGGGGATCGACGATGATGGCGGTCGAACTGGCCTCGTCTCCGAGCAGATAGGAGGCATGGGCCAGGCAGCCCAGATAGTATTGCTTCAAAATCATATCGCAACCCTTCATTACTCGGTGATGACCTTCATGTCGTTGGATTTCGATGACGGAACGAGTACCAGCTGTTGAACCCTGTGCGAACTGGCGGAAGGAAGGAGGTCATAATGATAGCGAAGGAATCCAGGTGCAAAGACTTCTACCCGATACTGCTTGTCATAAAGCAATGGGTTGCCTTTAAGGCGAGGGATCGTGAATTTTCCATGAGCATCTGAGTGGGTTTCGAATAGAACTTTCTTGCCTGGGTCACGCACAGTAATTGCAACTCTCGGGACGCTTTTGCCGGTTGGTCCCAAAATCCGCCGGGTGAGAGTGTTGACAGGATCGGGTTCTCCACTGACGCACTGAGAAAATGATATCGCGCTAAACAAGAGTAAGAAGACGGACAGGATTGATCTTCTCGCGATCATCTTAGAGCCTCAGGTGAATCTTAAACCCATCCGAGCCCACGAACCAATGGCTCTAGCCAGCGCTGAAGCGACTGCTCCACCCAAAATTCTTTGCTGCGCGGTAGAATCCTCGCATGCGCATCACCAGCCGGCGGCGGGCGACCATTACTTTCCTCTCGCTGGGAGTGTGTCTAGCGGCACTGGCTGTGGCCGTCGGCTTTGGCTGGATCATTCTGAACTGGCGCCTGGATGTAAAAGTCTTTCTGGGCGTGATCTTTTTTGGAGTGATCGCTGCCGGGCTCATCCTGAACACCACTTTTCTGGTGCGTGAAATAAAGCGCAACGAGCAGCACGACAGCTTTATCAATGCGGTCACGCACGAGCTAAAGACGCCGATTGCGTCGATTCGCCTTTATCTTCAGACTCTCGAACGCCGCGATGTGGACGAAGCCCGGCGGCATGAGTTTTATCGGCTCATGCTGGACGACACCGACCGGCTGCTGGGAACGGTCGAGCAAGTTTTGAAGGCGGGTGAAGCGGGAATCAGAAAATCTCGGTATGCGCTGCTGGACTTTGCACAACTGGTGAAGGAGTGTGTGGACACCGCTCGTACCGGACATCATCTTCGTCCCGAGAACCTGCGCTACGAGCAGGTTTCGCGCAACGGCACGGGCGCGAACGTCAACGGCGATGCGGAAGAGCTGCGAACGGCGGTTTCCAACGTGCTCGACAATGCCATCAAATATTCGGGAGAGAAGGTGGATATTTCGGTAACCGTGGACACGCCGGATGAGAAGCAAGTCCGATTAAACGTGCGCGATAACGGCGTCGGAATTCCTCCGGCGGAATTGAAACGGATATTTAAGCGGTTCTACCGCGTGCCCAACCGTTCGCTGGCACATGTCAAAGGCACGGGTCTGGGATTGTTCATCGTGCGCGCCATCGCCAAGAAACATGGCGGCCGCGTGTCCGCAGAGAGCGCGGGCGAGGGCCAGGGGACAACGGTGACACTACAGCTGCCGCGTGACCGTTCGCCGGAGAGCCAAGTATGAGCCGCGTCCTGATCGTGGAAGACGAAGCTCATCTAGCCAAGGGGCTGCGGTTTAATCTCGAGGCGGAAGGGCATTCAGTGCAGGTGGTGGGGGATGGGGAAAGCGCGCTGGACCTTCTGCTGGGGAAAGTTGACCGGGCCGAAGCGGAGAACGGCAATCTCAAAGTCGGCCCCAGCGAGGAGTTCGATGCCATGGTGCTGGATGTCATGCTTCCCGGCAAGGATGGGTTTGCGGTGGCGGCGGAGTTGCGCGCCGCCAAGCAGTTTATCCCGGTGCTGATGCTTACGGCGCGGGGCCGTCCCGAGGATGTGCTGAAAGGATTTGCCTCGGGCGCCGACGACTACTTGCCCAAGCCGTTCGAGCTGGCGATTCTTCTGGCCCGGTTGCAGGGATTATTGCGACGCCGGGAATGGATGCGGATGAGCGCGGCATCGGACTCATGGCAGGATCGAGCGAAACCTGCCAGCGCGGGCCCGGAAGCCGCCGATTCCGAGGTCACGGAATACGACGCGTTTTCGTTTCGCGGACGGACGATTGACTTCGGCAAACTGGAATTGCAGGTGAATGGAAACACGATTCACCTCACGCTCATGGAGGCGGAGTTGCTGCGTTATCTGATTCGCAGCCGGGGCAAGATCGTTTCGCGGAAGTCGATTCTGGAAGAGGTTTGGAACCTGCACGAGGATACGGACACCCGCGCCATCGACAATTTCATTGTGCGCCTGCGGCGCTATATCGAAGACGATCCGGCGAAGCCTGAACACCTGCTGACGGTGCGGGGAGTGGGGTACAGATTCTTGGCGGAGCTGGAGACAGGCTAACTTAGCTTTGGGATGAAAACATCAGCGGGAAGCTTGAACCGAGTGCTTAATTTTCGCACTTGTTCGATGGTCAGATTGCGTTTCCCAGCCAGGAACATAGAAACCGCACTCTCCGAACCAAATTGAGGAATCAGGTCACGTTGCGTGAGGTCTTGCTGATCAATGAGAAACCGCACAATCGCGGCCGGGTCCGCCGCAGGGATAGAGTAATGCTCCTGCTCGTAGCGTTCCACTAGCAAGGTCAGGAGTTCGATTGCTTCCACTTCAGAACTGGAGGGGCTTTCCAGCGCGGTGAGTCGGAAAAGAGCGTTGGTATACGCTTCCAGTTCCGCGTCATTGTGTATAACGCGGGGAGCGCCTTGCGCAATCATTTCCGCTGGGTTTGCGAGAGCTGTATTCATTTTGTTGCAAACCTCCTGTCCCAGTTATTGCGATTATCGTATTCCTTGTGCGTCAAGAAAGATCGGATGTAGACGTGCCCTTCGGTCTGCTTTTCCTTCGTCGTTCTTGAATAGTGCACGACGGTGATTAGCCGGTACCGGTTCTGTCTGATGTTGAAGATCACGTAGTCATCCACATAGTCGGCATCTTTAAACATGCCGCGCAACTCCGCAAAATTGTGCCAGCGGATCGCCTCCACGATGACCACCCACGCTTTGATTTCGTTCGCCGCATCTGGATAGCGTTTCATTGCCTCGCTCAAATGCTTCCGCGTAACAATATGCACTTACTCAGTGTACTTCACAATATGTGAAGTTGTCAAGAATGCAATCCATGCAATGGGATGCTAATTTCATCTAACCTATTGTTTTGTAAGTTACTTACGGATCATGCCGTTCACGCACGATTTCCCGCCTTATCGCGTTCCGAAGCCCTGGCCGGGCATGGCCCACATGACCAGTCCGAGGCCGGTTAGCACCGCGACGTAGTAAATCAAAATGCCACGGCTGGGATTTGGCGGCGTGTCTTTCATGAAGCTGCGGAACCCGGCGCCCAGCGCGACGAAGATAAATACTTTTTCTCCCAGCACGTACCACAGAACCAGCGAAGCGACCGCGATCAGCCAACGCTCGATTTTTCCCAGGGCTAGGGCGGCTTGGCCGCCATCGAGCATCCAGACGGGAATCAGGTTCAGCACATTCAACCACGCGCTGGATCGCGCCAACGCTGCCCAAACGCCGTCACCCGTTTTCCACCAGACGAGTCCACACACCGCAGATGCAATGCATCCGGCGAGCGGTCCGGCCAAGCTAACAGCAGCGCGAGTTTCGAGCGGCACACCCAGAGCTTGCCACTTTACGTAAGCGCCGAACCCCGGCAGGAACACCGGCATTTCCGCCGGCAAGCCGCGACGTTTTACATCGATGAAGTGGCCCATTTCGTGAATCAGAATCAGCAGGGCGAAGCCGATGCCGAATTTTGCGCCATAGAGCGTCCAATAGAGGCCGATGAAGGCTGCTAGGCTCACCAGGAATTTCAGCTTGAAGGCGAACAGCAGAAATGTTTTCGCCTTTAACAGCAGGAGGCCGAGAGCTCCCAACGGCCCCGCTTTTTTTGCCCAATTGTTTTCGGGCGGTGGAGGGGCCAGCTTGGCGTTGGCTTGCAATTCCAGTTCGCGGGCATGGGTTTGAATCCAATCGGCTTGTTTCGATCCGCGCGGCAGAAGGGGAAGGCCCATGAGCCAGCGATCGCGAGCCATGTGAAGTTCGCCCTTGGATTCCAGAGTCTTGGCTTCCTTGGCCAGCCGATCCAATTCCTCGGCATGCACCAGAGCATGACAGTTGCTGCATTCGAGCGTTCCGGGCACCAGTGGATGCGAGCAGCGCGGACAGTTTCCGGTGAATGGGGAAATAATGGGAGACACGGTTTCAGAAGCTCTGCTTCACTTCCATCATCTCACGTCGATGCCGGCGGGGAGGCGCTGAAGGGGCCGAGGATACCGGTGGCCCGGGTTCCCTTGGTGAGCTGCCAGGCGATACGTATTCCGATCGACAGGATGAACAGACCGAGCAGCCCGTGAAGCGGGTCTTGTAGTTCGAGGAACGGGGAAGCAAGTCCAATGAGTGCAAGTTGACCGATGGCGGCGAAGAAATTGATCTGCGGCCCGGAACGCGGTTGATCGGGCTGGCTGGAGTCGCTGTCTGACGAGGAAGGTTCCTCGGTCTGGACCTGATGAGTGGCCTTGCGCTGTTCCACCACGTGCGAAATGATCACCGGAATCGCGGCCATGGAGACGGCGGTGTAGGTCAGCAGAACCGCGGCAATCTGATAACGCCGTCCGCCGATTCCTTTCGATCCGGCCATCATGGCTTTGCCGACCATCCAGCCGACGGCGAGCGAAACGTAGCCGATGATCCATCCCGTGGCAATTTCAACCGTGGCGTAGAGGGCCAATCCGGCGATGGCGGCGCCCGCGCCGAACAGCAATGCGCGCATGAAGGCGGCGTGGCTGTCCTGCGGCACCGCATGGGCTGCCTTTTCCGTACAGGCGGGACAAGCCATGCGATTGTTCACGCGATAGTAGCGGGTGGCGATGGGCTGCCAGCAGAAATAGCAGCTGTCGGTTCCAGGCTGCCCTGGATATTCCGCCGTATTGAATTGGGGAGGGTTGGCGTCCGGCATGGGCCGGAACGATAGCACGGGGAGTCGCGGGGGCAAAGCAAAAAATTAGGTCAGCGTCGACCGACCTCTCAGGTCCCACCTCACCTCTGTCATCCTGAGGCAGCGGAGTCGTTGGCGAAGCCGACGACTCCCAACGAAGGACCTGTGTATTGCTCTACTGCTCCGAAAAAAATGCATGGGTCCTTCGGTCGCAAAATGCGCTCCCTCAGGATGACAGGGTTTGGGAATGGTTCACTTATTCTCGGTAGGTGGAAGCACCGGCGGCCAGCTCGCGAACCACGTTGAGGAAGTTGGCGGCGGTTTGTTCGTCGGAGAAAGCATCGAGCGGGACGGTGGCGGCCAGATGCGGAGAGTTGGGACGGAAACGCACCGTGATTAGGCTGTGGCCTTTGGAAGTCATCAGCGTATTGACGACTGGGGTGAGCTCGTCGGTCCACTCGGTGCGAGTGGTGAGCACGACGGGGCCGGGGCGGGAGATGGTCCAGTTCCGCGAGTCGTCGGAAATATGCTTGGGTTTCTCGGTGAGCCAGCGATGGCGGAAGACTTCGAGGTGGAAGGCGGGGGCGTCGTCCAGGTCGGCTTCGAAGGTCACGGTTTCTGCATGCTTGTTCCAAACGCTCAGGATCCACTGCACCGGCAGCGGGCGGGGAAGCAGACTGACGGTGACTCTGGCATTTTCGAACCAATGCGAGGCGAAGCTGAGTTGGGCCTGTAAACGGGATGCGCCCAGCCAGCGAGTTTCGACGACGCGTCCCTGGCTGGCACAGGCGATCTGCACCCAGCGCAGCGCGTCGGCGCCTTTTTTGCGGTTGTAGCGGGCGAACAGGAAATACCAGAGAGCGACCAGAGCCGCGGCACTCAGCCCGTCGATGAGGAAAAGAAGCACCCGGACTCCTTCTAAGGGAATGGTACGTCTTGAGGTGGTGCGGGGGCAACCGTTTCGAAGGGGAAATTTTTGGAGGCGCAGGCGAGGGCGTCCGCGCCTACGTAAGCGAATGCAAAGCACGCGTAGGGGCGGGTGCCCTCAACTGCCCCGGCAGGATGCGCGCAGACGAGGCGTCCGCGCTACGCGAGATGGGCAATTTACAATGGCCGGGTGAAGTTTAAGCTGCGAGAATTCCGGCGTGAGGACTTTGACACACTTTGGAAGCTGGACCAGGAGTGTTTTCCGCAGGGGATTGCCTATACGAAGTTTGAGTTGGCGGCTTACATCAAGCGGCCGGGGTCGTTTACCGTGGTGGCCGCGGCTGAATCGGGGTCAGACATTCTGGGATTTATCGTGGCGGAGGCCAACCGTCGGGGAGTGGGCCATATCATCACGATTGATGTCCGGGCCGTGGCTCGCCGGTCAGGAATTGCGTCGGCATTGTTAAGAACGGCAGAAGGCCACTTGCGGTCTTCCAAGTGCCACGTGGTGCGGCTGGAAAGCGCGGTTGATAACGCCAGCGCCCTGGCTTTTTACAAACGACATCAATACGACGTGATCAAGACGCTGCCGCGTTACTACTCGACCGGCCTGGATGCCCTGTTGCTGGAGAAAGATTTGCTTTCGCCTGCGCCGGAAGTTAACTTGCTCAAGTGAAGATTGCTATCCAGGGAGAAGCCGGCTCATTCAGCCATGAAGCCGCCAAGAAAATGGCGCCAGGATGCAGTGTGATCTCCTGCGCGCGGTCAGCGGAGGTCTTTGACCGCTTGCAGCGCGGTTCGGTCGCGGCGGCGGTGATTCCTATCGAGAATTCGCTGGCAGGATCGGTGGCTGAGCACTTCGATCTGCTGCTGGCGCGTACGGTCTTCATTCATCGCGAATTTCGTTTGAGGATTGTGCACAATCTGATTGCGGCACCGGGAGTAAAGCTCGGAGACATCCGGCAGGCGTTTTCACATCCTGTAGCACTTGACCAGTGCCGCGATTTTTTCCAGAAGAATCCCAAGATCCAGGCGACACCGTTTTATGACACGGCCGGCAGCGTCAAGCATGTCATCGAAACAGGATTAAGGGATGCCGCCGGGATCGCTGGGAAGCATGCGGCCACGGTTTATCGGGGGAAGATTCTGGCGGCGGGGATTGAAGATGACAAGCAAAACTTCACCCGCTTTTTCCTGATCCGCAAGACGAAGAGTGCGGTGCCGGGGGCCAACAAGACTTCGATCGCTTTTGGCTTGAAGAATTTGCCGGGAGCGCTGTACAAGGCTTTGAGCGTATTTGCGGTGCGCGGCATCAGCATGAGCAAAATTGAGTCGCGGCCCATGCGGGGACGGCCCTGGGAGTACGTTTTCTACGTGGATTACCTGCGCGGCGACGATAAAACCGCCCGCAGCGCATTAACGGACTTGGCGGAATTTGCCGATATGGTGAAGGTATTGGGGATTTATCCGGCTGCGTAAGCCGGTTCTTTCATCCAAGTAGCGGCATCATGGTAATGGGCCGGCTTATGCACCTTCGGTTGAGTACAAAGCGGGCGGGAAGAGTTAGAATCCAGCAGTTTGAGGAATCGTTCCTGGATTCACGAATCAGCGCACTTGCATCTTTACAGGCTCTTGGGTCATCAAAACTTGAGCAGACTACACTCAAGGTGAAAAATGGCACAACCAGTAGCTCCCGAAGTTACAGAATATAAAGGGCCGGGCGACCGAGCCCTGGCGATCCTGCCGGTGCGGGATACGGTTTTATTCCCCCACGCGGTGCTTCCGCTGACCGTTGGCCGGGAAAGTTCGGTCCAGCTGATTAACTCGCTGGGCGAGGACAAAACCATAGTGGTGGTGGCCCAGCGCGAGGCCCGCGTGGACGCTCCTCAGCCGACAGACCTCTATACCGTTGGCACTTTGGCCATCGTCCACAAAGTCGTCAAAATGCCGAACCAGAGCCTCTTTGTATTTGCCGAGGGCCTGGAGCGGGTGAGGATGACGGAGTTCGTGCAACTGACTCCATTCATGCGCGGACGCGTCGAATCCATTCCTGAAGCGATTCCACCCAAGAGTTCCGAAGTCGAAGCTCTTCAGCGGAACGTTCTGACCCTATTCCAGCAGATTGTCGCGGGTTCGCCGACTTTGTCGGATGAACTGTCGACGGTCGCTATGAATATTGAAGAGCCGGGACGGTTGGTCGATTTTATTGCTTCGTCGTTGCCTTCGCTCTCAACTTCCGACAAGCAGGACACACTCGAAACCACCGATGTACGCATTCGTCTGGAAAAGATTAACCAGCATCTGGCCAAGGAACTGGAAGTTCAGCAACTGCGCAACAAGATCCAGTCCGAAGTGCAGGACCGGGTGCAACAGACGCAGCGCGAATATTACTTGCGCGAGCAGATGAAAGCCATCCAGAAAGAACTTGGTGAGCAGGACGAAGGCGCGCGCGATACCGAAGAGCTTCGCCAGAAAATCGAAAACGCGGGAATGCCGGACGAAGTCAAGAAAGAAGCCCTGAAAGAACTGGGACGGCTCGCTCGCATGTCTCCGATGGCCGCTGACTATTCGGTCACGCGAAATTACATCGAGTGGCTGGCGGTGCTGCCGTGGGCGAAGACTTCCGGCGGGGAAGTCGATATTCCCAAAGCCAAAGACATTCTCGATACCGATCACTACGACTTGAAGAAAGTTAAAGATCGCATTCTGGATTATTTGTCCGTGCGGCGTTTGAAGCCGACCATGAAAGGCCCGATTCTTTGCTTCGTCGGACCTCCCGGCGTGGGTAAGACTTCGCTGGGCAAGTCGATTGCGCGGGCTCTGGGACGCAAGTTTGTACGTATCTCACTCGGCGGTGTGCACGATGAGGCCGAAATCCGTGGTCACAGGCGTACTTACATTGGCGCGTTGCCGGGACAAATCATTCAGGGGATTCGCCGGGCGGAGACCAAAGATCCAGTCTTCATGCTCGACGAAATCGACAAAGTAGGGCGCGATTTTCGCGGCGATCCCAGCTCGGCGCTGCTCGAAGCGCTGGATCCGGAGCAGAATTCATCGTTCCGCGACAACTATCTGGATGTGACTTTCGATCTGTCGAAGGTGCTTTTCATTACGACTGCGAACATGCTCGATCCCATTTCCGAGCCGTTGCGCGATCGCATGGAGATCATAGAACTCCAGGGATACACGGAAGAAGAAAAAGTTCACATCGCGTTCCAATATCTGGTGCCACGGCAGATTGAGGAGAATGGGATCACGGCGGAACAGATTGAGTTTTCGCCCGAGGTCATGGGCTATCTGATTCGTCATTACACCCGAGAAGCCGGCGTCCGTAATCTCGAACGCAACATTGGAACCATTTGCCGCAAACAGGCGCGGCGGCTGGCGGAAGGCAAGAACGACAAATTGGTGGTGACGCAGGAAATCATTCAGGAATTTCTGGGCGGCATCAAAGTCCGCGTAGACGGCGAAATTGCCGAGCGGACCAAGCGCGCCGGCGTGGTCGTGGGTCTGGCGTGGACGCCTTCCGGTGGCGACATTCTGTTTATCGAAGCCAATACCATGAAAGGCAAGGGCGGCTTCACCATGACCGGACAGATTGGCCAGGTGATGCAGGAATCCATGCAGGCGGCGCTTACCTGGGTGCGTTCTAACGCGCTGCAACTTGGAATTCAGGAGAGCTTTTTTGCCGAGCACGATATTCACATTCACGTACCGGCGGGAGCGATCCCGAAAGATGGCCCTTCTGCTGGAGTCACCATGGCAACGGCACTGGTGTCGTTACTTACCGGAAGACCGGTTCGGCCGCTGACGGCGATGACGGGTGAAATCACGCTAAGTGGAAATGTGCTGCCCATCGGCGGCGTTAAGGAGAAAGTCCTGGCTGCCAAACGCGCGGGAGTGCGGGATGTGATTTTACCGGCCGATAACAAGACCAACGTCGAGGAAGATCTGACGCCGGAACAACTGGAAAACGTGGTTGTGCATTATGTGAAGACGATTCCAGAAGTTTTGGAACTGGCGTTACCTTCATCGGCTCGGGAAGAAAAGCAGTACGAAGAAGAACGCGAGAAGGTCCTCACGGCGCAATCAGTGAGCTAAGACCGATCCTAGCCAATCAACAATTGCCAGCGTTCGTAAGCGACGCTGGCAATTCTTTTTTGGGATAAAATTGTAGGCGTCCGGTAGCTCAGAGTGGAGTTACCTGGACACAACTTCCTGATTGAAATTGGGTTAAACATAGCAGGCGTTTTTATTTGCCGAGGAGGCAATCCTATGAAGAAAAATAGATTCTTGCTATTCGTGATTGCCCTGGCGGGCCTTATCGTGATGTCGCAATCCGCGCCGATCGCGCGAGCGCAAGATCAGCCACCGGACCAGGCGCAGGTACAGGACCAGAATCAAGACCAGAGCCAGGATCAAGCTCCCGCGCAGGACCCTCCGGGCCGCGTAGCGCGGCTCGATTACTCCACTGGAGCGGTTTCGTTCCAGCCTGGTGGTGAAGGCGATTGGGTCACGGCGGTCAACAACCGCCCGCTTACCACGGGCGATAATCTTTGGGCGGACAAGAATTCCCGGGCGGAATTGCAGATCGGCTCCACTTCCATCCGCATGGATTCTGAAACCAGCCTCACCTTTCTCGATCTCGATGACCACACCACGCAATTGAAACTGTCGCAGGGCACGCTGATCGTGAGGGTGCGGCATCTCGATGACGGCGACACCTTCGAAGTGGACACGCCGAACCTGGCGTTTGCCATCCAAAGCATCGGCGAATATCGCGTGGATGTGAATGGCGACGGGGATCAGACCATCGCGACCGTATGGCGCGGACGGGGCGAGGCCACCGGCGGCGGTTCGTCTTACGATGTGATCGCCGGGCAGCAAGCCACGTTCAACGGAACCGATCAACTCGACCACGAGATTGCGCAGGTCCCCGGTTCTGACGATTTCGATACCTTTGCCTTCGACCGCGACCGGCGCGAAGACCAGGCCGACTCCGCCAATTACATCTCCACTGAGATGACGGGATATGAAGATCTCGACGACAACGGATCGTGGAGCTATGAAGCCGATTACGGGCCGGTGTGGACGCCAGTGGGAATATCCGTCGGCTGGGCTCCGTATCGCTTTGGCCACTGGGTATTTGTCGAACCCTGGGGATGGACCTGGGTGGAAGACGAGCCTTGGGGCTTTGCTCCTTTCCACTACGGACGCTGGGCGTTTGTGCGGGCGCGATGGTGCTGGGTGCCCGGCCCGGTCGTAGTGCGGCCCATTTATGCGCCTGCCCTCGTTGCGTTTGTCGGCGGCGGTGGTTTCAATTTCTCCTTCGGCGCCGGTGTGGGATGGTTCCCGCTTGGTCCGCGCGAAGTTTTTGTTCCGTGGTACAGAACCAGCCGGGTTTACGTCAACAATGTGAACATTACCAATACGCGCGTGAACGTTACCGTCATAAACAATTTTTACAACTCACGCACCACCAATCGGATCACCTATGTGAACCAGCATGTGAATAACGCAGTCACAGTGGTTTCGCACGATACCTTTGTGAATGCTCGTCCGGTCGCCAGGAATCTGGCACAGGTGGACGCGCGGCAACTTGCCTCGGCACCGGTCGATCGCAATCCGCGGATCCAGCCCGCCAGAGCGAGCCTGATGGGATCTGGGTCACCAGCCCGGGCCATGCCGCCCGCGGCAGTGGTGGACCGGAGGGTGGTCGCGACCAGGAATCCCACGCCACCCAAGGCTCCGTTTGAGCAGCGGCAGGCCACGATGAATGTTCGCACCGAGACTCCGGGAACGCCGCAACCGCCGGTCCGCCAGAGCGAGCCACGGCCGCAGGCGAATCCTCGGATGGAGGAACAAGGGCCGCCACCTTCAGAAGAAACGGTACGGCCGGCCCCGCCTTCTATGCAGCGGTCGGTGCCGCGTCCGCCAACCAATGCGGAGAATGTTCAAACGCACCCTCTGGTGAGAACGGCCCCGCCGGTTGAGCAGCGGCCGGAACAACAGAAGAGTGAAGAGCAGAAGTTCAACAATTGGCAGCGGGAGCGGCCCGCGCCGGCTCCGCGGCAAGAGGAAAGAGCGCCTGCACGCCAGGAAAAGCCGCGAAAATAATGTCCGCAGTTGGTAAGAAAGCCATCGCTCGCAAGAGTGGTGGCTTTTTTTCGTGGAAACGGCGGGGCTGAGCAGTCAGCATTCAGCACTCAGCATTCAGCCGAGGTGGGATTTCTTGGATGGCGAAAAGACCGTGCTTGGGCTGAATGCTGAATGCTGAGTGCTCAGCCCGCTTCCGCGATAAACTAGAGCGCGACTGGCGGCGCGTCCAATTTCATGCAGGTGAAAGTTCTATTTTTCGGGATGCTGAAAGACCTCGTGGGACGGGGAAGTGATTCGCTCAACTTGCCCGAAGACGCGACTCTGGCTGACGTGCTAAATCATTACCATGAGCGGATTCCGCGACTGAAGGATTTTACGGCTTCCATGGCAATGTCCGTGAATCAGGAATATGCCGCAGTGGAGGCAAAGCTAAAGCCGGGAGACGAAGTGGGATTGCTGCCGCCGGTGAGCGGAGGAGCGTCGAATTCAGCGCACTGCGCTCTCGTCCGCGAAGCAATCGATACACATGACGTTCTGGAAAAAATCAAACATCCTGAAGACGGCGCGGCTGTGATCTTCGAGGGCGTAGTGAGGGACCACACGCGCGGACGGCGCACGCTTTACCTCGACTATGAAGCCTATGAAGAGATGGCATTGAAGCAGATGGAAGAGTTGGCCGGTCAGGGGCTAACTCAATTCCAGATTCGAAACGTCGCCATGATTCACCGCCTGGGACGGTTGGAAATCGGCGAAACCAGCGTGCTCATTGTGGTGGCGTCGGCGCATCGGGCGGCTGCTTTTGACGCCTGCCGATGGCTTATCGACACACTCAAACGCACGGTGCCCATCTGGAAAAAAGAGCATTTCGAAGATGGCGCGGTGTGGGCCGATGGCGAACCTCTTCCCGACGCGATTCCACGGGCCGAAGGCACCCATTCAGGAAGGCCTGCATCTAAGTGACAGGATTGGTTCTTTGCGGCCAAGCAGCCGCCAAACCGGTGCCGGCAAATCGCAATTTTCCCATGCGACATGTGATCGCTTTTCTAATACTGGCTGTCGTGGTGGTCCATGCCCAGGCGCCGAAACCCCCGTGGGCGTCAGACGGGTCGGCTACCTCCAAGGCATCGTCCAGTCCCAGCGCCAACAAACCCAAAGACAAAGGCGCCGACAGCGCCGACACCACCATCAAAGTTGACGTCAAACTGGTGAACGTGTTCGTTACCGTCACCGACGAGCACGGAGCGCCGGTTTCCAATCTGCAAAAAGAAAACTTTGCGCTCCAGGAAGATGGAAAGCCGCAGAAAATATCCGTGTTCGACCGGGAATCGGCACTGCCGCTTTCCATCGTGCTCGACATCGACACCAGCCTGAGCACGCGCAAGGACCTTCCGCTGGAATTGGCCTCGGCCCGCCGTTTTGTGCATGCCATCTTGCGTCCCGTGGATGCGCTGTCTCTGTACGGATTCAGTGAAATCGTCACCGAGGTGGTGCCGTTTACTTCGGATGCCAAGCTGGTCGATCGAGGCATCGACCGCATTCGCCTGGGGTCAGCGACAGCGCTCTACGACGCGCTCTATCTGGGATCGCATGCGCTTCTCCCCCGCGTGGGAAGAAAAGTGATGGTGGTGATCACCGATGGCGGCGATACGTTGAGCAAGGTGGACTACAAGGAAGCCGTCCGCGCCGCTCAGGAAGCCGAAGCCATTGTCTACAGCATTATTGTGGTCCCCATTGAAGCCAGCGCCGGACGAGACACCGGTGGCGAACACGCCCTGATCCAAATTTCCGAGGACACTGGCGGGAAGTATTTTTATGCCACATCGTTGTCGGAACTGGACGATGCTTTTCAGAAGATCAGCGACGAACTCCGAACCCAATATCTGCTGGCCTATTACCCGTCGCAGCGGCTCGCCGATTCGGACTTTCGCCGCATTCAGGTCTCAATAGACAGCTTGCCGTCTGCTTCCAATTTCAAAGTGCGCCATCGCACCGGGTACTACACTTCCAAGTCTTATTAAATCTCCTCAACAAAGACATCGATCTACACGATGTTCTTTGTTGTCATGTAGATCGCGGGAAGGGTTTACGATTCCATTTTCCGGAACATGGCAATCCCACATTTGGGATATCTAGTTGAATGTAGGCTTCCGTGCGGATGACGTTCGCGGTGTAAGTAGTTGATAAAAAATGCAGATAACCGATTTGTCGTATGTTGGACTCTCGATTGCTCTCTGGTAGGCACAGATGTGGGGCGTCCGGGAAGGAAAAGTGTGCAGGCATCAGTAGGTTGTGATGTCATGCGGCAAGAATTTCTTACGGAGCCGCCGAAACTGGTTCATTTTTCCTGCCTGTAACAATTTCGATTTATAGCAATTTTTTCTAACTAGTTCCCGCATTCGAGTTCGGCAATTTAGAAAGGAAGGTTTGGCAATGTCGTCGAATATTCGACTCTCCCGCGACGGTGTAACCCGATTCACTTTGGCTCTTCTGGCGATGGCGGTTCTGCTGGCAACTTGTACGCCCCTTTTCGCCCAGACCACCATTTCCACCGGCAGTATTCAAGGTACCGTCACTGATCCGAGTGGCGCCGTGCTGGGTGGCGCGCAAGTCACGATTACGAGCAAAGACACCGGGAACGTGATCACGGTGACTACCAACTCGTCGGGTTCATACACATCCGGTGCGCTTACGCCTGGGGCCTACGAGGTGGCAGTGAAGGCCCAGGGTTTCAAGACGACCAACGTGCCGATCAACGTGCAAGTGGGAGTAACGTCGTCCGCCAACGTCAAAGTTCAAGTCGGAGAGGCGAGTCAAGTAGTTGAGGTGCAAGGTTCCGAGCTGGCGGTCAACACCGAGCAGGCGACCATCCAGGGAGTCATTGGTACGGAGCAAATTGAGAACCTGCCCGCCAACGGCCGCAACTTCCTGGACCTGGCCCAATTGGAGCCCGGGGTACAAATTCAAGATGGCGGCAACTTCGATCCCACCAAGAATGGTTTCTCTTCCATCTCCTTTGGTGGACGCTTCGGCCGCACCGCACGCATTGAAGTTGACGGCGTGGACATCAGTGATGAGACGGTAGGGACGGTCACGCAAAATATCCCCGAGGGCGCGATCCAGGAATTTCAGGTGCAGCAGTCCTCGTTGGATCTCTCCACCGAGTTGACCTCTTCCGGTTCGGTGAACGTGACCACAAAATCGGGTACCAACACCCTGCACGGTCAGGGCTACTACTATTTCCGCGATCAGAACCTGGATGCCGCGCTGCCGGGCGATTCCACGAATTACTTTCAGCGAAATCAGTTCGGCGCCAGCGTGGGCGGAGCCATCATCAAGAATAAAGTGTTCTTCTTCCTCGACGCGGAAAGAACCAAGCAAGACCTGCTGGATCCAGTAGTGCTCACGGCCCCGTTTACTTCTCTTGACGGATCGTTTACCTCGCCCTTCCGGGAATCGGAAGGCATCGCCAAACTTGATTGGCAGATCAGCAACAACTACAAGGCGTTTTACCGCTTTTCCTACGATCAGAACACCAGCGTTCTGCCTTTTGTTCCCAACTCGTTCCAGCCTTTCGCCAACGTCACCCACACTCCCGATCATGTCGTCGGACTTGACTTCAATACGGGCAGTTTCACTCATGCCATCCGCTTTGGCTACACCAAGTTCCGCAACGGAATTACGGATGCCGTGACGGGTTCAAGCATCTTCAACCCCGGCGGCGCGATCGAACTTGCCATTGGGGCCGATCCCAATTGCCTCACCGCGGGCGCAGACATATTCTGCTCCGGGCCAAATTTCCTGGCGCCGCAAGCCACTTATCAGACCGACCATCAGGTTAAGTACGACGGCAGCAAGTCGTACAAGTCCCACATTTTCCGGTACGGCCTAGGAATCAATCACATCCAGGGCGGAGGCGATGCCGAGTTCCTGGGTACGGCGCCAGCGGTGAATGCATTGACCTTGGCAGCGGGCCAGGATGTTCCATGCGTGACCGCGGCGAATTGCCCATACCCAGGCGGGGACAGCAATCCGTTGAACTACCCGGTCACCAACGTCACCCTGGGCAACGGCCAGGGCTTTTCTTCGGAAAAAGCGGCCTTCGGGCTCCCGGGCGGCGGCTTAGGCCCGGATAACCGCTTCTCCTGGTACATCGGAGATTCATGGAAGGTGAAGCCGGCTTTGACGTTCACCTACGGTCTGCGCTACGTACGGGACACGGGCCGCACTGATAGTGACGTTGCCGCCATCCCGCTGGTGAGCCAGATGTTCGATAACGGCTATTATTCGGGGCTGGGGAACAAAGTAAACCAACCCAATCATAACTTCGCTCCGCAAGTGGGTATTGCCTGGGACCCGAGCAAAGCTGGCAAGACCGTGTTCCGTGGTGGGATCGGGCTCTTCTACGAGAACTCGATCTGGAATAATAACCTGTTCGACCGGCCCGCCCGTCTGGCTTCGGGGCTTTTTCTTGCCCTACAGCCCGCTTGCCAGGATGGGAACGCGCAGACATTCAACTTGCCCGGTCAAACCACAAGTACGACGCCGACATTTTGCGGCAACGGTGAAACCATCGGTCAAGCCGGCCCTGCGATTGTCGCACTTCAACAACAGTACCAGGCAGCAACCGTCACGGCCGGCCCGGCGGTCAATCCCGTCTACGTCGGCAACGCCCTGGCGGACGGAATCGATGTCACCGGCACCAATCTGTTTGCTCCGAACTACGTGACCCCGCGCTCGGTGCAGATGAACTTTGGCGTTCAGCACGAAATTCGCCGAGGAATGGTGTTCACCGCTGACTATCTTCGCAACATATCCACGCACACCTTGCTCACCGTGGACACCAACCACGTGGGCGCTGCACGCTACCTCAATACCACCAACGCTACGGCCGCTATTACTGCCACCAATGCTTCCTTTGGCTGTGGCCCGGGCACCGCTGGGATTGATTGCGCAATCGCTGAGGGGGCGACGATTAGCGACTATGCAACCAACGGACTCGATTCTGCCAATGCTCTTTGCTTTGGACTTCCCTGTGCCTCGGTTGGAGAGCCAGGCGCCGCCTTCCCGGGCATCAACCAAAACGTTGGGACCAATCAAATGTTGTTCCCGATTGGACGCTCGGTTTACAACGGATTGCAGCTTTCTCTCAAGCAAGATCAGAAGAACCCGTTCCCGGGCATCCGTTACATGAATCTTGAAGTTTCTTATTCGCTGTCGCGATACGATTCCACGGCGCGGGACAGTGACTTCATTAACTTCGCCACTGATAACGACAACCCACTGAAATATGTCGGTCCGAACGGGCTGGATCGCACCAATCAACTGTCGTTCGGCGGCACCGTGGATCTCCCCAAGTCATTCCGGGTGAGCCTCGCCGGGCATTTCTTCAGCCCGCTTCCTGTGAATCTCACCCTGAACCCAACCGGGAATGCGGGCGGGATTTTTGTGACCGATGTTACGGGAGACGGAACGGGAGACGGGACAGGCGCTTCCAGTGGCGGAGTGGGTGACATTCTTCCTGGGACCAACGTAGGTGCGTTTGGGCGAAGTGTGAATGGCGGCAACATCAACAAAGTGATCCAGGCTTACAACACCAATTACGCCGGTCAGCCGACCCCGGCCGGACAGGCGCTCATTACCGCAGGCCTGTTCAGCCAGGCGGAACTGGTTTCCCTGGGTGGAGTTCAGCAACCTGTACCGCTGGCTCCGGCGGGCGAAGCCAATATGGGTTGGCTGAAAGACGTCGACCTGAACTTTAGCTGGGTTTACAAGATTAAAGAGCGGTATGAACTCGAGCCTAAAGTGTCGTTCTTCAACGTATTCAACATGGTGAACTATGACGGGCCGGGCAGCCCGCTGAGCGGTACGCTCAATGGGGCAATCGGATCGGTCAACGGCACACCGGGGCAACAACCGGACAGCAACCGTCTCGGCCTTGGCTCGGGCGTGTTTGGGGCCGGTTCTCCGCGCGTGGTTGAGTTCTCGTTGAAGCTGACCTTCTAGGTTGGCTGAAGGACCACGTTACTTTCCAGGCCACCGGTCTTAAACCGGTGGCTTTTTTTCTTCCTTTATCGCTCTGGGCGGTTTGCAGGGCTGCAGCGTGTAAAATGTGGTCTATGTCATTTCAAGGCCAGGGATCGCCGAATTCCGTACGCAAGGGGAAGGCCCCGCCGCCGGATGAGACTTCCGAAGAGGCCGCCTATCTGAAATCGCTGGGCGAAAAGCAGAAGCCGGTCAGCATTAAGCTGGCGGATGGGGAAGTGGTCCACGGCTGGATCGAATACTACGACCGCAATATGGTCCGGCTGACGCGGGAAAGCGGCCCCAATCTTTTTATCTTCAAGCACGAAATCGTGTACATCGCCGAAGACGGAAAGCACACGTAGTGTGTGGGTTTTCTTAGCGCCCTTTGCGATATTTCTTCCCGAACTTTGCGGTTATATTCTCTGGCCGGCAAAGCTCTTAACCGCAAAGGCCGCGAAGAAAAACATCGCAAAGGACGCAAAGAAGAACTGCATTTCTCATGAGTCAAAGCAATCACAATCACTTTCTTCCCGCGATGACCGGGATCGCGCGCGAGGCCGGCGCGTTGCTGATGGAATATTTTCGCCAGCACGTCGCGATCGAGTACAAAGGGGACGCCGATCTGGTCACGGTGGCGGACCGCAGCTCGGAAAAGTTGATCCGCGAGCGTATCCGCAGCCAGTTTCCCGGGCATGATGTTCTCGGCGAAGAGGAAGGGCTGGTCGATACCGGCAGCGACTATCGCTGGTATGTCGATCCGCTGGACGGCACCACAAATTTCGCGCACGGCTTCCCGGTGTTTTGCGTTTCGATGGCGCTGGAACACAAAGGCAGGCGCATTGCCGGCGTGGTTTACGATCCCACGCGCGACGAAATGTTTGCCGCCGAGCATGGAAGCGGGGCCTACCTGAATCAGCAGCGAATGCATGTTTCGAAGACTGCTACTCTGGCGGAGTGTCTGGTTGCTACCGGCTTTCCCAGCCACAAGCGGCACAAGAATCCGAACATTTTTTTCTATCATCAGATCACGTTGCGCACCCATGGAGTGCGGCGGGCAGGCTCGGCGGCGCTGGATTTATGCTACGTAGCTGCCGGACGGTTGGACGGCTTCTGGGAGTTCAATTTGAATTCCTGGGACACGGCGGCGGGCGTGCTGATTGTGGAAGAGGCCGGCGGGAAGGTGACCCGGTTCGATGGAGAGCCGTTTGAAATCAACAGCCGCGAGACCCTGGCTACGAATGGGATCGTCCATGGGGCGATGATGCAGGAGTTTGAACAGATTATTGCGGGGCGCGGGCTGGAGCCACTCCCCGAAGTCCAGGCTTTACGAAAATAAAAATTGGTCACAGGTCTCTGGTCTTTGGTCTCAGGCCGAGGACCCGCGACCCGAGATCCGAGACCCACAACCAGAGGTTCCGCATGAGTTGGAAATCCGTCGTAGCGTTCACTGCTATTTTGTGTGTTTCTGTTGTGGTGCTAGCCGGCATCATGTCAGCGGCCGATGCGCCCTCATCATCAGCGCCAGACGCCGCTTATCAGAAAGATTACGACAAATGGAAGACCGAACTCGCCGACAATCTCAAGGAGAGTTGGTTGCCGTTGGCGGGACTGTTTTGGCTCAAGCCGGGTGAAAATACTTTTGGCACCGACGCAAGCAACGCTATCGTGTTTCCCAAGGGCCCAGCACGCGCGGGCGTATTTGAATTGCAGGGCAAAGACGTAACTATGAAACTGACGCCGGATGCGCACGCGACTATTGATGGCAAGCCAGGCACCGCAGCGAAAATGATACCCGACACGGAGGATAAGACCACTCTTGTGGAGATGGGCAGTTTGCGGTTCCATGTGATCGTGCGTGGAGAGCGAATTGGCATCCGACTGAAGGATGTCGAAAGTCCGGCGGTCGAGAACTTTCGCGGGCTGACGTTTTATCCGCCGGATTTGAATTAT
>CAVXME010000005.1:0-110780 GCA_963762965.1 Terriglobales bacterium | reverse complement strand
AGGTTCCGATTTCTTTTTTTGCGATTGATGAAGCGCATTGCATTTCCGAGTGGGGACATGAGTTTCGTCCCGACTACCGGCAGCTGAGCCGGTTGCGGGCGCATTTTCCTAATGCGCACATTGCGGCGTTTACCGCGAGCGCCACTCAGCGGGTGCGTCACGACATTCTTCATCAGCTCCAGTTGCGCGCGCCGCATAAATATATTGCCAGCTTTCATCGTCCCAACCTGCGTTATGCGGTGAAGGAATGCAAGGGGCAGGAGATTGCGCCTCTGTTACTGACGCTGTTGCGCAATTATCCGGAAGGCAATGTGATCGTTTACGAGCCGACGATTGCGCGCGTAGAGCAGACTGTAGATTTTCTCGAGGAGAATGGGATTGCTGCAACTGCTTATCACGGGAAGATGGAGTCATCGGTCCGCAAGCGTAATCAGGAAGCCTGGATGTCGGACGAAGTGCGGGTGCTGGTGGGGACGATTGCTTTTGGCCTTGGCATCAACAAGGCCACGGTGCGGGCGGTGATTCATATGTCGCTGCCCAAATCGATCGAGCAGTATTACCAGGAAGCCGGACGCGCTGGGCGTGACGGGCAATCCTGCTGACTGCATTTTGCTGTGGCAAAAGCGGGATGCGGCGCTGCTCGCGCATTTCACGAACCAGATTACCGATGGCTGCGGAGAAAGACCGGGCGTGGCAGCGTTATCACAATATTCGCAGCTTCGCCGATTCGACGCAATGCAGGCAGCGGCAAATCTGCGAACATTTCGGCGAGAAGCCCAAATGGGAAACCTGCGGCGTATGCGACGTTTGTTCTGGCTCGCCGGCTGGATTATCTGAAGTCACGCTGCCAGCAGCAAGAGTTGTTTCGATCACTAAGCCCGATGTTGATGAAGCCCTGCGGGAATATCTGCGTCAATGGCGTCGCGACACAGCGCGCGTGCAAGCCACCCCGGCTTTTGTAGTGATGCACGATACGACCCTTGAAGAAGTTTGCCGCAAGCAACCCGGCTCGATTCCTGAGCTGTTGCAGATCACCGGATTCGGAGAGCGCAAAGCGCAAATGTATGGCCCGCAGCTGTTCGCTGCCCTGGCCCGATATCGCGAAGGTGCACGAGCGAGCGCCATCCCCAAACAAATCTCACGTCCGGCTGCTGCTACAAAACGCCTCCTGGATGATGGTCAGACCTTCTCCGAGATCGCCGTTATCCGCGGACGTCAGATTTCTACCATCATCACTTCGGTCGCCGAGCTGATCGAAAGTGGAGATGTCGAATTTAAAGATGGATGGATCGATCCTGGGAAGCAGAAAGAGATCGAAGCAGCTTGCGCAAAGGTGGGCACGGCAGGGCTGCGTCCGATTAAAGATGCTGTATCGGCGGAGATTAGTTATGAGGACATCCGGTTGGTGACGGCGCGGTTGCGGTGGGAAGCGAAGCAGCAGAAGCAGGCGGCGGGGTGACGTCGGCGATGCAGAGATCCTTCGCTGCGCAAAGAACGCTTGCTCAGGATGACAATTGGTATTCAGAAGGACAATTGGGGTCGTGCTAGACTGCTACAACCCTGCAGGGACTTGGGAATCCACGTTAAATGCCTGTTCTACGCGTCATAGTTCTGTGGCATCAGCATCAGCCTTTTTATAAAGACCTGGTCACGGGCGAATACCGCCTGCCGTGGGTGCGTCTGCATGCGCTTAAAGACTATTACGGCATGGTCAAGCTGCTGGATGAGTTCCCCAATGTTCATCAGACGTTCAATCTGGTCCCTTCGCTGATTACGCAAATTCAGGATTACGTTGCCGGGACGGCGCATGATCCTTTCCTGCAAGTTGCGGCCAAGCCTGCCAAAGATCTCACGCCCGAGGAACGTCTGTTTGCGCTGCAATATTTGTTTCAGGCGAATGAGGTGCACGTCATCGGGCGCTATCCGCGGTTCCGCGAGCTGTGGGAGCGCTTTCGCAACTGCGACGACTCGCCGCAGCGTTGCGAAAAGCATTTTTCCGTGCAAGACTTTACCGATTTGCAAGTGCTCTCGCAGATTGCCTGGTTCGACGAATTCTTCCTGGAAGATAAAGACATCGCGGGGCTGATCAATAAAGGCAGCGGCTATTCGTTCGAAGATCAGCAGTTTGTGATCAATCGCGAACGGGAATTAATCGGGAAAGTATTGCCTGCTCATGCGGAGGCAGCGCAACGGGGAAGTATCGAAATCTCAACTTCACCATTTTACCACCCGATTCTTCCGTTGCTGTGCGATACCAGCGTGGGCGCGGTGTCCACTCCGGGATTGCCCCTGCCGCAGAATCGCTTTCAGCATCCCGAGGATGCTCGCGAGCAGCTCCTGCGTGGACTCGATCTGCACGAAAAAGTCTTTGGCGTTAAGCCCAAGGGAGTTTGGCCGTCGGAGGGCAGCGTTTCCGAGGAAGTTTTCTCGATCGGCCACAGCCTGGGCGTAAAGTGGATGGCCACCGATGAAGGCGTTCTAGGACGAACCCTCGGCGTTTCCTTTGCGCGCGATGGCGGTGGCCGATTACCCGCGGACGCGGCAGAGAAACTCTACACCGTCCATCGCTATGAGAATGGGCAGACGGAGATGCATCTGGTCTTTCGTGACCATACCATCTCCGATTTGGTCGGATTTGTGTATTCGAATGTCCCCGCACAACAGGCCGCGAGCCACCTTATCTATAACATCAAGCAAGCTGCTCAACCTGTTCTTGATTCAGGGCGTGATGCCGTCGTGTCTGTGATCCTCGATGGCGAGAACGCCTGGGAATACTACCCGCAGTCTGGGCGCGAATTTCTGCGCCGATTTTATGATGCGATGCAGCACGATCCAGGGATTGAAGCGGTTACGGTTTCGGAAGCCATCGAGCGGCATAAAAATCCAGCGCCGCTCAAGTCGCTCGTCCCCGGCTCCTGGATAGGCGCCAATTTCAATGTGTGGATCGGCGCACCTGAGGACAATCGTTCCTGGGACTATCTTTCGCATGCAAGGAACTTTTATACGCAAATGTCGCCGCGCTGTAGCGAAGAACAGCGCAAGCTGGCCTTTGAGGAGCTCATGATCGCCGAGGGTAGTGACTGGAACTGGTGGTATGGGCCCGAACATCACTCTGCGAATGATCGCGAGTTCGACGAGCTTTATCGCAAGCATTTGTCCAATGTTTATCAGGCGCTGGGGGCGACGCCCCCCGACTATCTGGCACAGCCGATTTGCGGGGGAACGGCGCGTCCGTCGTTCATCCCTCAGACGGCTTACATTCACCCGCGAATTACCGGCGACCAAGTCCGCTATTTCGAGTGGATGGGTGCGGCAACCTACACCGCCGATCGCCGGGCGGGTGCCATGCACGGGAAGACTTTCTTGCTGGATTCGGTTTATGCAGGAATCGATGAGGCCAATGTTTATGGTCGTCTCGACTTTGCCGAGAAAATTCCAGATATCGATTTTGAGTTGGTGGTCAACCTGGAGTCGTGGGCGAAAGATGAACCGCGTTCCCGGCGAGCCTTGCGGCTGGAGGCGGCCGTAAGAAACGGCGCGGTGTACGCCTGGAATCTGCGCATTCCGGAGGAGGACGCTCAAATCGTGAATTCGGCGCAGAATCAAAGCGATGTGGCGATGGTGCTGGCTCGCAGCTTCGAATTCAAATTGCCACTGACTCTGTTGCTGGCTACACCACCTATTTCATTAACAGGAAACAATGCAGTCAAGGCTGCCGGAGGGGCAACCACCAAGCTGCGTCTACGCTTCAGTCTCTGGGAAAACCGACTGCCGATGGATGCGCTCCCGGTCGAAGGCTGGATGGAACTGCAACTCCTGAGCGAAGACGAATTGCTGGCCCACGGATATTGATCGTATGCAGTCAGATATCAGCAGCAACTTCCGAGATATCCTGATTTATAATCTTAGTTTCCCGGAACAGACACACCCCCGCAATCGACCCGGATACAAGTTTGCGAAAATAGAATTTATAAACCCCAAGGAAGAGAGTTCACCGAAAATGAATATTATTGACGTCTTTGCCCGCGAAGTTCTGGATTCACGCGGCAACCCAACTGTGGAAGCCGAAGTCACCCTGGCCGATGGAATTATGGGACGTGCGATTGTGCCCAGCGGCGCATCTACCGGCGAGCATGAAGCGGTGGAACTTCGCGATGGCGACAAGAAGCGCTACCTCGGCAAAGGCGTGCTCAAGGCGGTTGAAAATGTGAACGGCGAGATTGCCGAAGCGCTGGAAGAGTTTGACGTTACCGACCAGCGGGGACTCGATCAGGTAATGATCGATCTTGATGGTACCGAAAATAAAGGACGTCTGGGAGCGAATGCCATCCTTGCGGTTTCCATGGCTGCTGCCCGGGCTGCCGCCGAGTCGTATGCTGTGCCGCTCTATCGTTACCTGGGGGGCGCCGGGGCCAACACGCTGCCCACGCCGATGATGAACATTCTCAACGGGGGCGCCCACGCCGACAGCAACGTCGACTTTCAGGAATTTATGGTCATGCCAGTTGGCGCGGAGTCGTTCTCGGAAGCGCTGCGCTGGGGCGTGGAAGTTTTTCACACGCTCAAAGGCGTGCTCAAGAAGCGTGGCTACAACACCGCAGTCGGCGATGAAGGCGGATTTGCTCCATCGGTGAAGTCGAATGCGGAAGCGATTGAAGTGGTTCTTGAGGCTATTCAGCAGGCTGGCTACAAGCCCGGAGAACAAATTTCCATCGCGCTGGATCCCGCCGCCAGCGAGTTTTTCAAAGACGGCAAATACGTTTTCAAGAAATCGGACAACTCGGTACGCAGTCCGGAAGAAATGGCGCACTACTGGGCCGATTGGACGAAGAAATATCCCATTGTTTCCCTGGAAGATGGTCTTGCTGAAGATGATTGGGCCGGCTGGAAGGTTCTGAGCGATGAAGTTGGCAAGAAAATTCAGCTGGTCGGCGACGATCTTTTCGTCACCAACACGAAACGCTTGCAGCAGGGAATTGATAAGGGCATTGCCAATAGCATTCTTATCAAGGTGAACCAGATCGGAACCGTCAGCGAAACCCTTGATGCCATCGACCTCGCCCGACGCAACGGATACACCTCAATCATCTCGCACCGCTCCGGCGAAAGTGAAGACACGTTCATTGCCGACTTAGCGGTCGCCACCGGAGCAGGGCAGATCAAGACGGGCTCGGCATCGCGCACCGACCGCATTGCCAAATACAACCAGTTGTTGAGAATTGAAGAAGAGTTGGGAGACTCAGCTAGGTTTCTGGGGTTGAAGGCGTTGAATTACAGGGGCTGACTGCGCGGCGAAGGAACATCAGAACCCCATCTTGTCATCGGCTGACGGCCCGTAAGTGGCCGGCACGGCTGTCTCATTCAAACGCAGATACACGCCAAGCTGGGCGCGGTGGTGCACCAGGTGATTCATAAACATTTCCCGGTAGGCGAGGAAGCGGGTGCCTTCGAAGATGGGCTTGCCCTGAAAGCTCAGCTTCCAGTTTTCTCTCCACGCTGTGTCGGGCATACTTTGCAAAGCGGTGCGGACCTTGGCTGCCCCTTCGTCTAAAGCTTGCACGAGTTGCTCCGAGGATTCAAACGGCAAACGCTTGCGGCTCTCCTTGCCGAAATCCAGTTCAGGAGTGGTTAGAATCGTCAGCCCGAAACCGGCAAGTTCGGCCACATGCGGCGCCAGTTTACCCAGCGGCATGGACTTGGGATGCGGCGCAAAATCATTCTTGCCCGCCGGCACGCGTTCCAAAGCGATGCGCGTCTTTTTCATTTCTTCATCAAATTCAGACAGCAAGAGATCGTTGATCGGCATTCATTTCTCCACATTAAAAGTCTGAGCTATTACCTTACAGCTACTAGCCCAAGCTCGGTTAGCTAGTCGCTAGAAGCTAGCAGCTTTCGCTACGGAATTATAGGCCGACTCCGCGCTTCTCATCTCCATGATAAATTCTTGACATGCCTCGTGTGAAACCACTTGTCCTCATTATTCTTGACGGCTGGGGTTACAGCCCAAAAACTGAAGCCAATGCGATCGCCCTTGCCCGCAAGCCGGTGTACGACCGCTTGCTGCGGGAGTATCCCAACACCCTGATCCAGACCAGCGGCCCCTCCGTCGGGCTGCCCGATGGACAGATGGGCAACAGTGAAGTTGGTCATCTTAACATTGGCGCGGGCCGCATCGTTCACATGGACAGCACCCGCATTGAGCTCATGATTCAGAACGGAGAGTTCTTCTCGCATCCAGTTCTGCTTAAAGCCATGAAGAATGCGCAAATCGGCGGTCGCCGCCTGCATCTTTTCGGACTAGTGTCGGACGGGGGCGTGCATTCTTATCAAACCCATCTTCACGCCTTACTGAAGATGGCGAAACAAAGCGGGCTGGATGCCGATCGAGTGTTCGTCCACGCCTTCATGGACGGCCGCGATACTTTGCCCACCAACGGCGCAGGATATCTCGAGCAGCTTCAGAAGGCCATGCGCGAGTACAACACCGGCCAGATCGCCAGCGTCAGCGGACGCTACTATGCCATGGACCGCGACCGCCGCTGGGAGCGGATCTTAAAGGCTTTCAACGCGATGGTGTTCGGCGAGGCCGAAGGCGGCAAGTACCCCGATCCCGTGCAGGGTGTGAAAGATTCCTATAACAAGAACGTCACCGATGAATTCATTGTGCCTTTTGTTTGTACCGATAAAAGCGGTGCGCCGATTGCGACCATTCGCGATGACGACTCCTGCATCTGCTTCAACTTTCGCGCCGACCGTGTTCGCCAGATCACGCGCGCGCTTACCCGGAATAGTGGCCTGAACGAGCAGGCCGGACGCGACCTTCCCAGTGCCGAAGATCTCGACCTCGCCATCCCTCGCGACAAAACACCCAAGAACCTGACCTACATCTGTATGACCCAGTACGACAAAAAGTTCAGTCTGCCCGTGGTGATTCCACCAGAATCGATGAATAACATTCTGGCCAATGTCATGGGACAAATGAATCTTCGCAATCTGCGCGTTGCGGAAACCGAGAAGTACGCACACGTTACGTATTTCTTCAACGGCGGCGTCGAGCAGCCTTTCCCAGGGGAAGAGCGGGCTTTGGTGCAGTCCCCCAAAGTTGCGACGTACGATTTGAAACCGGAGATGAGCGCCGCTGGTATTGCCGATACCGTAATCAAGGCCGTCGAAGAAGGGACTTTCGACGTCATCATCGTTAATTTCGCCAACGCCGACATGGTGGGCCATTCGGGAAAGATCGAACCCACGGTCAAGGCCGTCGAGACTGTGGACGCTTGTCTCGGTCGCATTGAACTTTCCGTCCGCGCCAAAGGCGGAGCCATGCTGATCACCGCCGACCACGGCAACGCCGAGCAAATGATCGACCCGGCCACCGGCGGCCCGCACACCGCCCATACCACGAATCCTGTGCCGTTCATCGTAGTTGCGGAAAATGGCAAGAAGTTTTCGCTCAAGCCCGGCGGCTCGTTGCGCGACATTTCGCCGACCGTGCTCGGCATGCTGGGCCTGGATGAGCCGAAAGAAATGACCGGGCAGGACTTGCGGATTCTCGTGAAACAAAATTAGAACCGAGGCGTCGTGTTTCGCTTATTTGCTTGTAGCTTAATGCTCGTGACGGCAAGCGCAGCGATCTTGCCAACGCCTGATCTAAAAAGTCCAACTGCGGCGCCTACCTTCTACAAGGATGTTCTACCCATCCTCCAGCAGCATTGCCAGGTTTGCCATCGTCCGGGAGAAATCGCGCCGCTGCCGTTGGTGACTTACGAACAGACCAGTACATGGGCCGATCAGATACGTGACGCCGTGCGCGCGAAGAGAATGCCACCGTGGTTTGCTGATCCCTGTTGCGGTAAGTTTTCGAATGATATTTCGCTAACAGCGGAGGAAATCTCCACCATTTCGTCCTGGGTGGATGCGAAGGCGCCGGCGGGCGATCCGAGTAATGCGCCGGCCGCGCCGCATTGGGCGGCAGGCTGGAACATTCCGCAACCGGATCTCGTTCTTGAAATGCCCAAGCCGTTCGCGATCCCCGCGACGGGAGATGTTGAATACACCTACGAAATTGTGCCCACGAACTTCATTGAGGATAAATGGGTGCAAGCTTCCGAGGTGCGCCCCTCCAGCCGGGCGCACGTGCATCATGCGGTCATCTACATTCGCCCGCCGGATTCCCAGTGGCTGCGGGGCGCTCCGCTGAGCGTGCCATTTACTGCGTCAAGTCTGAAAGACGAAAAGTTGCGCCACCAGGCGCATGAAACCGATACTGACATGCTTCTTGTCTATGCGCCGGGAAGTTCCCCCGACCAGTGGCCCGATGGCATGGCGAAATTCGTTCCTGCGCACTCTGATCTCGTTTTCCAGATGCATTACACGACCAACGGCCACGCGGCCAGCGATCAGACCAAAATTGGGATGGTCTTTGCCAAGCAGCCTCCGAAACAACGTGTGCTGACTTTGCAACTGGCCAACGATCACGACGCCATCCCCATTCCGCCGGGCGCGGAGAATTATCGAGTCGAAGTCCACGGCACGCTGCCCAATGATGCGACTCTACTCAGTTTCTTCCCGCACATGCATCTGCGGGGCAAGCGCTTCGAGTACAACATCGTTCGTCCGGATAAAAGCGTCGAAACGCTGCTCAAGGTGAACTACGACTTTTACTGGCAGTTAAGTTATCGGCTGGCCGAGCCGCGCTTTCTCAAGGCAGGCACGGATCTTCAGGCTGTGGCCTGGTACGACAACTCACGCCACAACCAGCACAATCCCGATCCTGACAGCCCCGTAATCTGGGGCGACCAAACCTCCAACGAGATGATGGTCGGCTTCCTCGATGTCGCAGTGCCAGCCAATGTGGACAAGCAGCAGTTCTTCATCCGGCATCAGCCCTGAACGTAGTTCCTGAGACTCTGGTCTCATTGCTAAAATAGAGGCTGGCCGAGGGCGTTATCGTTTTCGCGCCGCTGTAAGTCTGATCGTCGAGGTCATGGCCATGTGCCGGAATATCAAAACCCTTTTCAACTTCGATCCACCGGTCACGGAGGATGAGGTCCGCGCGGCGTCGCTGCAATTTGTGAGAAAAATCACCGGCTTTAACAAACCGTCAAAGGCCAACGAGGACGCGTTCCTGGCTGCCATCGAGGAAGTTGCCGGCGTTTCGTTGCGTCTTCTGCGATCGCTTGAAACCAACGCCCCGCCAAAGAATCGGGAAGAAGAAGCCGCCAGGGCGAGAGCAAGAGCTGCGGAGAGGTTCGGGGTTTGAAGCGGCTGCTCTTGTTAAACTCACCATGGCGATTTCCTCGCCACTGGTGTGACATCTGTCACTGACTGAATCAGCTCCAACCCTTTTAGACTTTCCCTTCAAATCTTGTCATTCCGAATGGGCGCGAGCCCATGAGGAATCCGCTTGTCGCTGGCAGCTTACCGACTTTCTAAGGCCCCTAGGCTGCGGTTCAAGCTCCTGCGCAGGTGTAGCTACGCCGCAGGCGACCAGGGGATTCCTCCGCGCTGCGCGCCTCGGAATGACAAGAGTTAATAAGTTGGAACGCAAAAAAAGCCCCACTCTCGCGAGCGGGGCTTTTGATTTAGCTGAAAGCTGATAGCTGACAGCTTCTTAGTACATGCCGTCCATGCCGCCGCCGTGTCCGCCGCCTTGAGGTGCACCCTTCTTCTCTTCCGGGATGTCCGCAACCAGGGCTTCGGTGGTCAACATCAACGAGGCGATGGATCCGGCGTTTTGCAGGGCGGTGCGCACGACCTTTGTTGGGTCGAGCACGCCGGCCTTGACCAGATCTTCGTACTCGTTGCTGAAAGCGTTGTAGCCGTAGTTGGCGTCTTTCGAGTCGAGCACCTTGCCAAGAACGACCGCACCTTCTTCGCCGGCATTCTCGGCGATCTGGCGCAGCGGTTCCTGGATGGCGCGCTTCACGATGTTGACTCCAATTTGCTCATCGCCATCGAGCTTCAGCTTGTCGAGAGCTGCAGCGCTGCGGGCCAGAGCGACGCCGCCGCCGGGGACAATGCCTTCTTCCACGGCTGCACGGGTGGCGTGCATGGCGTCTTCTACGCGGGCTTTCTTTTCTTTCATTTCGGTTTCGGTTGCGGCGCCGACTTTAATGACGGCCACGCCACCGACCAGCTTCGCCAACCGCTCCTGCAACTTCTCGCGGTCGTAGTCGCTGGTGGTCTTTTCGATCTGGCCACGAATTTCCTTCACGCGGCCTTCGATGGTTCCGGGCTTGCCTTTGCCTTCGATTATGGTGGTGTTGTCCTTATCGATGGTGATGCGCTTGGCTTGGCCGAGATCGCTGAGCTGCACGTTCTCCAGCTTGATGCCCAGGTCTTCGGTGATGGACTTGCCACCGGTCAGGATGGCAATGTCATCCAGCATGGCTTTGCGGCGATCGCCGAAGCCAGGGGCCTTGACGGCCGCGACTTGCAGCGTGCCACGCAGCTTGTTGACTACGAGGGTGGCGAGCGCTTCGCCTTCCACGTCCTCAGCAATGATGATCAGCGGCTTGCCGCCCTTGGCGATCTGCTCGAGCAGCGGGAGCAGGTCTTTCATCGAGCTGATTTTCTTTTCGTGGATCAGGATGTAGGCGTTCTCGAGCGAGGCTTCCATGCGCTCAGGGTCGGTCACGAAGTAGGGTGAGAGGTAACCGCGGTCGAACTGCATGCCTTCGACGACATCGAGCTGAGTTTCGAGTGTCTTGGACTCTTCCACGGTGATGACGCCGTCCTTGCCGACTTTCTTCATGGCCTCGGCAATGATCTTGCCGATGGTCTCGTCGTTATTGGCGGAGATGGTGCCAACCTGTCCGATCATGTCGCCGGAAACGGGCTTGGAGAGCTTGTCCAGCTCGCCCTTGCCGCGCTCGCCGGTCTTCTTGTCGATTTCGCCGCAGATGACGCCGATCGCGCGCTCAATGCCGCGCTTCAGGGCCATGGGATTGGCGCCGGCTGCGACGGTTTTTACACCTTCGCGATAGATGGCTTGCGCCAGAACGGTCGCGGTGGTGGTGCCGTCGCCGGCGACGTCAGAAGTCTTGGAAGCGACTTCCTTCACCATCTGCGCGCCCATGTTTTCACGTGCGTCCTGGAGTTCGATTTCCTTGGCTACGGTGACGCCGTCCTTGGTGATGGTCGGCGAACCGAACTTCTTGTCAATCACGACGTTGCGGCCCTTGGGACCGAGCGTCACCTTGACTGCGTCGGCGAGAATGTTCACGCCGCGGAGGATCGCCTGGCGCGACTCTTCCCCGTGTACGATTTGCTTTGCCATAATTTATTTCTCCTCAAAGTTGAAAGTCTTTTAACCACTGAGGGCACGGAGGATCACAGAGGAAACCTCGGCCCAGGATTTCTTAGCGCTTCGATCCGGCGAGTTCTTTCTTGCCTACGGACGCGCCGCTGACGATGCCGAGCACTTCCTCTTCGCGCATGATGATGAAATCTTCACCATCCAGCTTGATTTCGGTCCCGGAATACTTGCCGAACAGGATGTGGTCGCCTTCTTTTACCGCCAGAGGGAACACTTTGCCTTCGTCGTTGCTCTTGCCGCGTCCGACGGAGATGACTTCGCCCTCTTGTGGTTTGTCCTTAGCGCTGTCGGGAATGATGATTCCGCCGCGAGTGGTACCAACTTCTTCGACACGACGTACCAAAATACGGTCGTGCAGTGGGGTAAACTTCGTAGCCATGCTGGTGACTCCTTTCGTTCGTTATCGGTTAAGATAGGGGTTAAATTTGAGCGATGTTCTGGGTGCTGTATCCGTAAAATCGATTGTTAGCACTCATTCTTTGTGAGTGCTAATTGTAGGAAAGTGTGAGTTGGTTGTCAAGGGGTTGTGCTGCATTTGTCGTATAAGTTATCTATACTCAGTTACTTACATAGTTTTTTGAGGCATGCCATGAAGATGAGGAAGAGGGTTTCACTCGCTATTGTTGCAGCGCTGACGCTAGCCGCCGGGGTTTACGCACAAAGCGGCACGACCCCGGATGAGCCTTCATCAGAGCTGCATTTCGTGGTGCTGCGAGACTACAACGGCAAGCCGGTGCGCAACGCAGGCGTGGTCATGCATCCGGTGAAAAAGAATGGAAGCCAATCGAAAGGCGGGTTGGAGCTGAAGACGGATGCCGACGGCAAGGCCAGCTTCGACGGCATCCCCTACGGCAAACTGCGGGTGCAGGTGCTGGCGCCAGGTTTTCAGACCTATGGCGCGGATTACGACGTTGACCAGCCCACCATGGAAATTACCGTGAAGCTGAAGCGTCCGGCGAGAATGTATTCCATCTACGAAGACCATTCGAATGATACGAAGGACAACGGCAACCAGCAGACCTCACCTCCCGATCCCGATACGAAGCCGAAATAGCGGGCGATTGCAGATTGTAGATTTTAGATTGCGGATTTAAGAACAAAATCTCATCGAAGCTGCATCTTTAGGTTTTCAAATTTGAAATCTGCAATCTACAATCTAAAATCACTATGGACTATCTGCTCAAGACCGAACCTTCCACTTACTCTTTTACCGATCTGCAACGCGACAAGACCACAATCTGGGACGGCGTTTCCAATCCCGTCGCGCTAAAGAATCTGCGTGCCATGAAAGCCGGCGACCGGCTGGTGATCTATCACACCGGGGATGAAAAGAGTGCGGTGGGGACCGCTTCAGTGGTTTCGGTGGACACGGCCGATCACCCAAATCCGCAGGTGAAGATCAAAGCTGGGAAGGCCTCCGGCAAACCAGTGACGCTGGCCGATGTAAAAGCCCACAAGCTCTTCGCCGACTCTCCGCTGGTGCGGCAGGGCAGATTGAGCGTGGTCCCACTGACGAAAGAGCAGTTTGAGTTCCTGACCCGCGAATAGTGGTTCTCACAACATGCCGATGTGGATGTAAGACGTTTCTTCAGGGAGGTTACGAGTGGCTGTTTTAGTGGTCGGAGGTGCTGGATACATTGGCAGTCATACCGCGCACGCCCTCAGGCGCAAAGGTTATGAGGCGATTATTTACGACAACCTTTCGACTGGACATGAAGTTCTGGCGGAAGGATTCGAACTGATCGTTGGCGATCTGTTCGATTCTGCAAAGCTAGCGAAAGTTCTGAAGCGAGTGGATGCGGTCATGCACTTTGCCGCGTATGCCTACGTCGGCGAATCAGTCCAGAATCCGCGCAAATATTTTCATAATAATGTCGAAGGCAGCCTGGCACTGCTGAATGCTGTAGTCGATTCCAAAGTCAGGAAGTTTATTTTCTCGTCTACCTGTGCGGTTTACGGAAATCCGGTCAAGGCGCCGATCACCGAAGACAATCCACGGGTGCCGGTTAATCCTTACGGCGCAACCAAGCTGGCATTTGAAAATGCTTTGGAAGCCTACAGCCGAGCTTATGGCGTGCATTTCGTGGCTCTCCGCTACTTCAATGCCGCGGGAGCGGACGAAGGTGGGACCATTGGAGAGATGCACGAGCCGGAAACTCATCTGATTCCATCGGTGTTCGAAGCCATCAAGGGAAGGCGTCCTGCTTTGGATATTTTCGGAGATGATTATCCAACCCCGGATGGGACCTGCATCCGTGACTACATTCATGTAAACGACCTGGCGGCCGCGCATGTGCAGGGCATCGAATATCTCGCAAACGGAAAGTCGGCTCAGGTGAACCTGGGCACGGGACGCGGGGCATCGGTGCGGGAAGTGATCTCCATGGTGGAACAGGTCACCGGCAGCAAAGTGCCAACCCACCTGGCGCGGCGCCGGGCAGGGGATCCGCCGGAACTGGTGGCTGATCCTTCGCTCGCCGAGAAACTGTTGCACTGGAAGGCCAAGCGCTCGCTGGAGGAAATTGTTTCGACGGCGTGGAAATGGGCGGAGAAGATGGCAAAAGCCAAGACGTAGACTACGAGTCATTCCTGCGCGAGCGTTGGTGGCGATTCTTTTAGGCTGTATCCGCTGTTTCCGGTTTTCATCATTTGAGCGGTGAGATTCAGAATACGAGCGGCCGCCTGATTGGGGTCCACACCGCGAGCATGAATGTTGGAGATGAGGTTGCGATCTGCGTCGGAATGTTTCTCGCGCGGCCGATATGCCATGTAGGCTGACAGGCTCTCCGCGGTGGCGAGGCCCGGACGCTCCCCGATGAGCAGCACCACCACTTGAGGAGTGAGCAGTTCGCCGATCTCATTGAGAATCCCCACCCGGCAATGATGAACCACAAAAGGCTGGCCGACGGTCCATCCGCGCTCTCGTGCGCCGGCAATGAGCAAGGGCAGCAAAGTCGGCACCTGCGCCGTCACCGCGGAAACTGATAAGCCATCACCGATGATGATTTGAAAATCACAGTTTGGAGTGCAGCGTTGAGCTAGTTCGGTTCGGCTGGTCTCGTCGAACTGCCGTCCGAGATCGGGTCGTAAAAGATATTCTTGTTTGCTGACAGCGCGGGTATGGAGTTCGAAAGGTTTCCATTGCTCCAGGAAATCTGGTTCGAACGCCGCTTGCAGATCCAACTCCGCACGGACTGCGTCCCGGGCCCCAGCGTGGGCTTCGCGCAAATCAAGTTGTGTGCCGGTGCGATAAGCAGCTCCGGACCGGCCAGCCAGCAAACGGGCGGGAGTGCGGGCACGGATCTTCTGCACAATCTCAGGCCAAGGGTTGGCGGATAAGGAATTGCCCGAGTTGTTTCGATCGGTCATGGTTGTCTCATGCAATGTCTTCCAGCGACGATTCCAACCCCTGCATCAGTTGTTTTCTTGCCGAGGCATCGAGCAGCGCGGGTTCATTGCCGCGATAAATGCCTTTCTCTCGCAGCCAGGCGAGAAATTCCGGGGCCGGCTGAAGCTTGAAGAGTCTTCGGACAGCCAGGGCATCGTGATAGCTGGTGGATTGATAGTTCAGCATCACATCGTCGGAGCAGGGGACACCCATGAAGTAGTTGCAGCCTGCAGCCCCCAGAAGCAAGAGAAGATTGTCCGCCGAATTCTGATCGGCTTCGGCATGATTGGTGTAACAGACATCGCAACCCATGGGGAGTCCCAGCAGCTTGCCCATGAAGTGGTCTTCCAACCCGGCACGAATAATCTGACGCTCGTCGTAAAGATATTCCGGGCCAATGAATCCGACTACGCTGTTCACCAGGAATGGCGCAAATACCCGGGCAACGCCATAGGCGCGAGCCTCCAGGGTCAGTTGGTCAATTCCATGATGGGCCTCGGCTGAGAGGGCGCTGCCCTGGCCGGTTTCAAAGTACATGGCGTTCGTGCCTTTCCACTCTGCGTCGCGCTGGCGATGATGTTCGAGCACCTTCTCCTGGCCCTCTCTCAACATACTTAGAGTGATCCCAAAACTTTGGTTTGCCGCTTCCGTTCCGGCGACTGACTGGAAAAGCAGATCCACTGGGGCGCCCCGGTCCATGGCGGCAAGTTGTGTAGTGATGTGAGCCAGGCAGCAAGTTTGCGTAGGGATGTTGTAAACATCCACTAAACGTTGGAGGGCATGCAGGATCGAACTCACAGTCTCGACGGAATCAGTGGCTGGATTCACTCCGATTACGGCGTCTCCGCAGCCGTAGAGCAAGCCCTCGAAGGCCGAAAGCAAGATTCCACCAATGTCGTCCGAGGGATGATTGGGCTGCACTCGAATGCCCAGCACTCCCGGCTCGCCCATGGTATTTCGACAGCGGGTCACATTGCGGATTTTGGCAGCGGCCAACACAAGATCCTTGTTGCTCATGATCTTGGCGGCCGCTGCGGCAATCTCAGGGACGATGGCCCATTGCAGTTGCTGTAAATGCTCGCCGCTGGTTTCATCGTCTAGGATGAATTCGCGAAACTCGCCCACCGTGAGGCTTTTGACTTTCTGAAAAGCAGTTTGATCGAAACTGTCCAGAATCAGGCGGCTGACGTCATCGTCAGACGGATCGAGCAGAGGCTGTTGAACAATCTCCGCCAGCGACAAGTCCGCCAGCTTGCGTTTCGCGGCCACCCGTTCCCGTTCCGAGCGGGCGGCCAGTCCTGCCAACTGGTCGCCAGACTTTTCTTCGCTGGCTTTGGCAAAAAGCTCTCGGAAGTCGGAAAAAACAAATTGCTCGGGCATAGGACTGATAGCTCAGAAGGATAGATCAGAAGAATGGAATCTGTGGTCGAAATTACCATCAATCACGGCTGCGCGAAAGGTGAGTGCCTAAACTCAATGGCTGATGAGGGTTACCTGACTGGCCACGCAGACCCAGGTTCCATTTTGATGGACCCAATTGTCAATGAAGCGCTCCCGCCGTAAATAGGATTTCCCCTTTTCCACTCCCTTGACCCGATAGATTCCGGTCACAATCGCGTTGTTGCCGTAGAGGTGGGCAACCATGGACTCGTTGACCCCTTGTTCAATGTGGGAACTCGAATCTTTCAAGCTTGCCAGATATTGCGTCTTGCTCCACAGGCTGCCGTCATAGCGGATGTATACGAGAGAGTTGTCGAGCAGGCTGTCGAGCGCTTTTGCGTCCTGATGCTCTTCGGCCTGGCTCCAGGCGTTTTCGAAGGCTAGAATTTTGGACTCGCTGGCGCTGGTATCTTGCGCTTGCGTCAGCCGAAAAGCGGAGAGAAGCAACACGAGCAGGCAGATCAATAGGCGCATCAGCATCCTGCAAGAAAGGCAAAGCGCTACCGACCCAACGTCTATTGAGACGCTACGGTAGCGCCGCCGGAATGCAAATCTAACCGCAAATTCTATGTACGGGCGTGCACCGTTTCTAGTGCATTGTGAGGTACGGGGATTCGATGGGGTTACTTCTCGGCGTCTTCTGCGCTCTCGGCGGTCGAAGTTTTTTCTGGCCGAAGCAGCGGGAACAGGATCACATCGCGAATGGTGTGGGAATCGGTCAACAGCATGGCCAGACGGTCGACGCCCACGCCGACGCCTCCCGCCGGCGGCATCCCATAAGAAAGGGCGCGGATGTAGTCTTCGTCCATTTGATGGGCTTCGTCGTCGCCACGGTCGCGTTCTGCTAGTTGTCCTTCGAAGCGGCGGCGCTGTTCCTCGGGATCGTTCAGTTCGCTGAAGCCGTTGGCAATTTCCATTTTTCCAGCGAATATTTCCCAGCGCTCCACCCAATCGGGGTCGTCGGCTTTCTGCTTGGAAAGTGGCGAGATGGCGGCTGGGAACTCGTAAATGATGGTTGGCTGGATGAGATGCTCTTCAGCGACCGCCTCAAAAAGATTGGCGATAGTCTTGCCAACGGGTTCTTTGGGATCGTAAGCCACGTGGGCGTGAGCTTTGTTGAAACGGTCAACTAACTTCTTGATTGAATCGTGCGTGGCGAAGTCCGGTATTTCCGGTTTCGCACCTGCCGCTTCCGGCCAGTAATGAATGATGGCTTCGCGCATGGTCATGCGCCGCCAGTTGGATTCCGCCCAATCAATTTCAATGTCGCCCCATTTGGTTTTTGTTCCACCGGTCACGTCGATGGCTGCCCGCTCGATCAGCTTTTGTGTAAGGTCCATCACCCCGCGATAGTCGGTGTAGGCCTGGTAGAACTCCACCATGGTGAACTCGGGATTGTGCCGCATGGAAATGCCTTCATTGCGGAAATTGCGGTTGATCTCGTACACCCGGTCCAGTCCCCCAACGACCAGCCGCTTGAGATAAAGCTCGGGAGCGATGCGGAGGAAAAGATCGAGGTCAAGCGTGTTGTGATGAGTGACAAAGGGTCGCGCCACGGCGCCACCGGCGATGGGCTGCATCATCGGAGTCTCGACTTCGACGAAGCCTTGAGCGTCCAGAAAGCGGCGGAACGATTGCACCAGCTTGCTGCGCTTGAGAAAAACCTCGCGGACTTCGGGATTCATCACCATGTCAACATAGCGCTGGCGATAGCGCAGTTCGACATCGGTCAGGCCGTGCCATTTTTCCGGCAAAGGCAGCAAATCTTTGGACAGGAAAGTGATTTCTTCGACATGGACGCTAAGCTCGCCAGTGCGGGTGCGGAAAAGATATCCGCTGACCCCGATGTGGTCGCCGAGGTCTAATAATTTGTAAAGCTCAAATCCCTTTTCGCCGACCGCGTCTTTCTTGACGTAGATTTGCAGCCTCTGTCCATCCTGCTGCAAGTGAGCGAAGCCGGCCTTGCCCATGAGACGGATGGCCATGATGCGTCCCGCGACGCGGACGTTGATCCGAGGATTCTCCAATTGCTCGGCGGGCTTGTCGCATTGCGCCCAAACCTGCGGAATGGTGTGGGTGAACTCGTACTTCGTGGGATAGACCTGCTGGCCGAGAGCTTCAATTTGCTTCAGCTTCTCGCGCCGCAGCTGGACGATGTTGTCTTCGAAGGCCAAGGAGTTCCTTTTGCGAATGGAAAACGCGATTATAGCAACAGGGCCCGGATACGGAGCCCGCCCATGATTAATGAGTTGCGCTTACTTTGGTACCGTGGTACATTGGTACCGATGACGGATGATACCAAACTGATGGTGGAACGGGTGCAGACGGGAGTTCGCATCGAAAAGCGCCTGCTCAAAGTACTGAAGGCCTTTGCGGAATACCATGATCTGACGCTGGGCGACTTGCTCGAAGGCATTGTGCTGCATGCTTTCGAGGGCAAATGTCCTTTCAATGCGGCCTCGATCGAGAGAATTCAGGAATTGAAAAGATTTTATGGCCTGGATCTGGATTCGAGCGCCAGCCACCGCCTCAAAGAAACAAAAGCAAACCGTCCAAAGACGCGGAAGCGTGAGCCCTCCACATGAAACCTCTATTGAGAAACTCACTCTTGGGATTGCAATGGTCGCTGGGATTGGTGGTGTTCATTGAGGCGGCTTTGCTGGCGTTTGTTCCGGTGCATATTCATGAATTTGCCATGTCCGGATTGCCGGACATCTTGCGGATTGCGCTGGCCTGGGGCGAGATGCTTGGGGCCGTGTTGTTGTTGATTCCGCGGACGGCCGTGGTTGGAGGAAAATTGCTGGTGGTCATCTTCGTGGCGGCGTTTGTGCTCCATGTCCTGCATGGCTGGCTGGACGTGGGAAATCTGGTCGTCTATGCAGCCGCGGCGATGGTTTTGATTGCATTTTACGCAGACCATTCTTAAATGTATGGTGCTCATGGCATGAACGACGAAGATTTTATCGCTCAATTCGAACAGGGAACGCTCGAACCGTTTCATCATGCCGACCATGTGCACATGGCATTCGCATATCTGGAGCGCTATCCCGTGCTGGAGGCGATGGATAGATTTTGCTGTGCTTTGAAACGCTTCGCGGCGGCCCGCGGAAAGCCGCAGCTTTATCATGAGACCATCACATGGACGTACATGCTTCTGGTACGAGAACGCATGGCCAGAGCAGGGAAGCGGCAGAGTTGGCCGGAGTTCTCTGAGAAAAATGACGATCTACTGCATTGGAAAGACAACATTCTTCATCGCTACTACCGCGACGAAACGCTGGCGTCCAACCTGGCGAGGGCAGTTTTTGTCTTCCCCGATGCGGCATTGCCGGATGCAGTTCAAACTACTCATTAGGACATTCCCCTAGTTTGAAATAAGTCGCGCGGACGGATAAGCTGGCAATCGGCAGATATCCCATGACCGACACGCCGGCTCAATCCGAAACCTTTACCGCCAGCCGCCTCACCAAGGGAAATCTTTTCTTTCCGACCCGCATTGTGGTCAGCCCGCTGCGGGTGAGCCGCGTCAAAGGACGGGCTTTCGGCAGCAACGACGAAAGCATCGCCATCAACAAGGTGGCTTCGGTCGCCATTTCAACGGGAATCATCTGGGCGACCATCCGCATTGAATCCACCGGCGGGACCGATCCCATCACCAGCTATGGCCATCGCAAGGCCGACGCGCAGAGAATTCGCGATCTGATTGAGAGTTATCAGGCGGCTGGCCATCAGGGATGATCGACGGATAGGCATAGGAAAGGGAACTAGTGTTCGGCAGCGTTTCGCAATTCTTCGGCACAAATTATTTGCTGTCCCTTCCTGTAATTCTGCTGACGCTATTTGCCGTTGGCATTCTGCTCATTGACCTCATCACACCGCCGGAATGGAAGTGGACCAATGCTGTAACGGCAATGGCTGGCCTGCTGTTTGCCGCAGCCGGAGTATTCAAGATCCAATACACGCAAGCCAGCCTGGAACGAGAGGGGAGGCGGCTACAGTGGGGTTTTCAGCAATCTGTTCTGGTGGATCATCTGGCGATTTATTTTTTATGGCTGATTTTGATCGGGGCGGCCCTCGCGATCCTCCTATCGACCAGAAATTTGAAGGTTGGAGCCAAATACTACGGCTTGTTTTATGCCCTGCTGCTTATGTCGGTTGTGGGCATGATGATCATGGCGTCGGGTTTTCATGTGGGACTATTGTTTGTGGGCATGGAGTTGATGGCGCTGCCGAGCTACGTGTTCCGCGGACTCTTGCGGGATGATCGCAGTCCGCTCGGGGCGCGGTGGAAGCGTATTGAGTGGGCAGGATTGTCGTCAGGCCTGGTGGCTTGTGGACTGATTTTGTTCTGCCACTTCGCGAAGAGCACGAACCTGCATGTGATCGCGGTGGCGGTGGCGCGTCACATGGCGGCTCAACATGATCATCCCGGAGCACTGATTATGGCCGCTGTGGTTGCGACGGCCGTGGGGATTTTTTCGAAGCTTGCCTCACTGCTCTCACCTTGCCGGGAAGGCGATGTTGCCGAAGGCTCGTCAATCAGCTCTAATGACATTTTTGTGTGTCACGACGCCTGCCGCTTGCTGGGTAATGGCGCTGCGAATCTTTCTGTGGGGACTGTATGCGATGCGAGGGGTGTACACGCCCGTCCTGATTGGCATCGCCGTAGTGTTGATGGCAGGCGGGACGGTTGTTGTCCTGAGGCAGACAAGTCTGAAGTCTGTGCTGGCGTATTCTTCGCTGGTCCATGTGGGAGTCATGCTGCTTGGCCTTATTGGGCTAGCGTGGGCGGACTACCCGGCGCCTGCGTTTTTCGATGGCTTCAAGGGAATATTGCTGTATTTGCTGGCTTATGTCTTCATGACAGCGGGCGCATTCGGGTTTGCGACTTTGCAGGGGCGGCAAGGCGGGAGCGGCGACAATGCAGCGGGAGCCTTCTTCAGGACGCCTAAGCTGGCGATTCTGATGCTGATCTTTCTGCTGTCACTGGCCGGGATTCCGCCCTTGGCTGGATTTTACGGAAGGTATTTCGTTGGGCGCAGCCTGATCGAGGGTAGGCACTACGTTTTGGTGGCGATAGGTGGCCTGGTCACGGTGATCGGTCTGTACGGTTACGGGCGCATCGCGAAAGCCATGTTCACTCGCGGGAAAATTGACAATGTTGCCCACGAAGAATTGCTTTCGATCGGCGGGGAAGTCTGGGCCGGACTCTCGGTTGCGATTGTGGCGACGGTCTTTATCGGGGTCCATCCGCAACCTTTCATTCAGTTGATGGACTGGGTATTGCGCCTGAACTAGGCGCTCAGTTCTGTGCGGATTCGCATGGGGCATTTATCGACTTTCCGCGCGCGATCCTGATCTGTGGTCTGCTAACCTTGCTCCTATGGACCCTAAGGATGATGAGGACAAGCCGGGGAAAAACAATCCGCTGGTGGCGTATGCCCGTTATTCGGAAATTGGGTTCATCATTCCGGCCGCAGTGGTTCTGGGATTGCTTATTGGCAAGGCTCTCGACCACTGGCTGCATACCAAGTGGTTATTTATTGTGGGGCTGATGCTGGGAGCGGTGGTTGGTTTTATTGAGATGATCCGCATGGCCGTCGCTGCTTCCGGAGATAAACGGAAAAACAAACCATGACTGGCCCGGAATCGCAGCTAGACAGGGAATCCAGTGCCAGCGCGATTTTCTACGGGGGTGCGGTCCGGCGGATTTTGCGGTGCATCCTTGTCCTGGGCGTGCTACTTATTCCACTAGTCTGGGTGTCGTACGGCCTTACAGCGGCGGAAGGTTTTCTGCTGGGGGCGGCCATTTCCTATCTGAATTTTCGCTGGCTGGAACGGGCGGTCAACAGCCTTGCTCGTGCCGTGGTCGAGTTTCAAAGCAGCGAAAGAGGCAGCCGGCTGGTGATGCGTTTCTTGATTCGCTACCTTTTGATCGCCCTCGTTTCGTATGTTACATTTATTGGTTGGTCAGGGGCGTTTCGGGGCCTGCTTTGGGGTCTCTGTGTGCCAGTTGCGGCCATGATGGGCGAGGCTCTGTACGAGGCTTTTTCTGCCATCCGGCGCGGCGTTTGACCTTCCCACTACATACTTACAGCCAGGAATTGAATGCACACATTACTGTTCACCGAGCTTCTAAATCGACTGTTTGCCGGTCCGGTGACGGCGCTGCTTCAGTTGCTTCATGTGCCTCCCAGCAATCCCATGGCCCCAATTCCTGACCATGTTGCCATGCAAATCCTGATCGTCCTGGCCCTGACTGTGGTGTTTGTATTGGTACGAATGAGCCTATCGGTGGAAAGCCCGGGGGTTTTGCAGCACACCATGGAAGGCATAAGCGGGTTTGTGGGTGGATTGGGCAAGGAAATTATCGGGCATGATAGTGAGAGGTATCTGCCTTACCTGATCACGCTGGGAATGTTCATTTTCTTCTCAAATATGCTTGGACTGATTCCCGGCCTTGCATCCCCGACGGCGAAGGCCGTTGTCCCGTTGGGATGTGCCGTGGTGACGTGGATTTACTACAACTACCATGGGCTGCGCACGAATGGATTCCTCGGGTATCTCAAACATTTCGCAGGCCCGGTGTGGTGGCTGGCGTTTCTGATGTTCCCCATCGAAGTATTCAGCCATCTGGCGCGCCTGATGTCACTCACCGTTCGTCTCTATGCAAACATATTTGCCGGCGAAATGGTGACGCTGGTGTTTTTCTCGTTGCTGCCGGTTCTTTTCCCGATTTTGTTTATGGGGCTTCACGTTTTCTTCGGAACCATCCAGGCATACATTTTCGTCCTTCTGGCAGCGGTTTATCTGGGAGAGGCGACAGCACACGAACACTAAGATTTCGGGCATCATAAAAACGCCGCAAGCGTGAGGGCGCCTGCACGGTGACGTCAACCACCCACTGGCGGCAAATTCATTCGCTACAAGGAGAGCACAATGCGTAAGCTTGTCGTAGTTCTAGGGATTGTTTTGGTTTGTATGGTGGTGGCGGTTCCGGCGTTCGCTCAGGGCACGGAAGCTGCCGCGCACTCGGGAGTCAATTGGGTTGCCCTCACTTCAGGGTTTGCCATCGCCCTGGCGGCAGGTCTGGCCGCTCTGGGTCAGGGCAAAATCGGCGCTGCCGCTTGTGAAGGTATGGCGCGGAATCCCGCGGCCCGCGCGAGCATCCAGGTGGCTTTGTTCGTCGGACTCGCGTTCGTTGAGTCGCTGGTCCTTTTCACGTTGGTGATCATTTTTGTAAAGGTGGTCTAGAGGTCGGGAATTCAAAAGCCTGCGCGATAAAGCGGAGGCTTTTTTTGTGACAAGATTTAGAGACTGGGAGGCCGACTAGAGTTTGCGCGCGCCGTTCCAGTCCCCGGCCTTGGGCTCGGGGGCGTGTTCGACGGCTTCCATGAGTACGCGGCGTAAGCGATAGCGGCTCTCGAGGTCGGTATTCACGATTTCAAAACCGACTTCATTTACCCGGGCCCGGCGCAAGAGTACTTGCGCGCGAATGTGCTTCATGCCAACCGACATATCGAGATTGGCTTCCGCTCCCACGCGGAGGTTGTCTTCCTTGACGCCCATTCCGCCGCCCAGGCTGAGTTCGCGAATCGAAATGCTGGACTTGCCCCAGGAACTGCTGATGGTCGCGGAAATCGATTTGCGCAGGGCAATGCGCTCGTAACGGCGCTGGCGTACCCAGGGACAGGCCGGCGCTGCATCCAGGGGCGCAATGGCCAGTTCTCCCGGTTCCAGGCCGTTGTCGGCCATGACCTGGCTGCTGTAACGGGGATCAATTTTGGCCAGCGCCTGCGCAGCGGCAATTCTCAGCTCGCGGGGATGGATATATTTCCACATTTTCTTGGCTTCGAGAAGAGTACGTAGCACGGGGATGGATTCTGGTTCGCGCAACCGGCCCAAAGATTCTACCGCCTTGGCTTGCAGCAGCGGCGAGCGTTCCTTGGCCTCGCCTGCTTCCGCCATCACGATGAGCGGAGGGACTGCTGTGCGGTCGCCGCTCATGCCGATTTCATCGAGCGCTTGCGGCAGTACCAAGGGGTCCAGGACTTCCAGAAGTTCCAGCAACGACCGGCCGCGGTCGGTGGCAGCACCATAAGCGATTTGACGGACTACGATGTCGTGATAGAAGCGGTTCCACTCCGGCAAACGCACCGGCAGCAATTCCAACAATGTGGGCACATCCAACCGGCTCAACAGACCGATCACGGAAGCAGCCGGCCGGGCCTGTCCGGTACGCAGCATTTCCCGCAATTGACCAATGCCGTCGGGGCCTAGTTCTTTGACGAGCTCCACCATGCGATCGCACTCGTCGCGCCGCATGCAGCGGAAAAAGCGGTCGGCCAGATGTTCCACGCCAGCTTGCGAAGTGCGGCGAAGGACTTTGAGCAGGTCGGCTGGAATTTTCGGTTCGCGCAGAGCTTCTTCGATGAACTCAGGCAGCCGATTTTCCACACCAATGCGTGGCCGCAAGTCACCCGCGAGTACGGGCCGCAGTTTGGCAATGTTGTCAATGGACTCGCAAACGTCATTTAATGCGCCATACAGTCTTCGCGTGCTGGCCTCTGAACTCAGACGCACGAAGGCGGCGCTGATCATACTTTGCAGTTCTGGGTCCGGTTCCTTACATAGAGTTTCGCCCAGCTTGCGAATCGCCATGCCCATCAGGTCATTTCCAAGCGCGGCGTACAGGTCGGCCAGTTGGCTTATCCCGGTAGCGATCTTGCGTCGTGGCTCGCTATCTTTTGCGTCGAGACAGTTGCAATAGTTTTGCAGGACGGCATTGGCTGAATCTTTGTCGGCTCGATCCAATAGGACTTCAACAAACTGGCGAACGTTGCGTGGCGGCACGCAGGGCGCTTCATTGGAGAGCAGAACGCTTTTCTTTCCGGCGTCGGGCACTTCGGCCCAGAACATGCGGTCGAGAATGTCGGCGTGTGACTCCACCAGAATGCCGGCCTTGCCCATCTTATCTTCCTGGATGCGCAGGATCTGGCGCAGCGTGTCCATTTGCCGGCTCATGTGCTCCAGCATCTGATGGACGGCGTTGACTTTCACTTCGCCCTTTTGGAAACGCTCGAGGGCAAAGCGAATCGCCATGTGCTCGGCCGCTTTCATCAGGAGCGGCGTGTCGTTCTGTTGCGCAGGCACGGTGGCGGCAAGCCCTTCGAGTAACTGCTGAAGGTTGAGCTTGGTATTGGGATCGGTCTGGTTGAGTTCGGCTTGCAGCGAGTCTGTCTTGGCGTTGGGATCGCCGCCAACTTCCCCAAACCTGGTCAGCAACCGGATGGCCTGGATGACTTCTTCCTCTTGTAGAGGGACCGTGCCACCGCTCCAGTTTCCACCGGTTCCGACGGCTACGGTGCCGTCGCCGGGTGTGTTGGGAACGCTGCCAACCGGAGCGCCGCCGACCACCCCTGCGCCACCCTGGTGTGCGCCCTCCGCTGCGGCAATCAATTGAAGGAGTTTCTGGGGATCATTCAACCATTGCTTGAACTCGGGTCCCAGGGTCTGGGCGGCGATCTGGGCCGCGATGGAGACTTCACCAGTGGCAGGATCGGCGGCCACAAACTTTACTTCGTTGATCTTGATGGTGGCCTGTTTGCTGTCGCCAAAGATGTCCTTGATTTGCTTGACGACATCCTGCGCTTTGGCGCTCCCGACAGCAAATGCCTTTACCAGTTGGGCAAAATCTTCCAGTGAGACCTGGTTGGTGAACTGAATGCTGGCCAGCCCGGCCGTATTCAGAAGATGGGCAAAACTGCGCTCCGCCTGCCCAGCCTCGAGGGCAAGGCCATCGAGTAAGAGTGTGTTTCCGGAGACGCCCAGAAGAAAGCCACCATCCCGATCTTTGGGCAATCCTTGCTGGAGCTCATTCCAGGCGATTTCAAACTGGCCGGTGGTGCGCTTGTGATCAAAGCCGTACAAACGCACGTACTTCACCAGAATATTCAGGCTGTGAATAAAGGCACGAGCGGATGCGCCCCTGCTATCTCTGCTTGTAGGTGCAGTGAGAATACGCGGCTCCTCGACACTCTGTTTACCTGATAAGGGTAATCCGTAACGGTAAGGCGGCGCACATTACGGAGGTAATGAGACTTACCCATGGACTTCCGGGTGCCGATTCTCCAGTCGGAGTGCAAGGTAACGTTTGAAAATAGTTACCACCCAGTGCATCTAGCCAAGCAGCATTTGAAGCCAACATTTCATGGATAATGTCTTATGAACGACGAATCGTCTTTCCCCAGGGCGAACTCCCTTGGACTTGTGCCAGCCAAGGCCGAAAAGATCCCCATTCTTGCGGTTGCTCCGGTTGCGGTTGTGGCGGGTGCCAAGCTGCTGATCCATCTCTTGCTCAGCAACCGGTATGGGTATTTTCGCGACGAACTCTACTACCTCGATTGTGGGCGGCACCTGAGTTGGGGCTACGTGGACCACGCTCCGATGATCGGACTGGTGGCCCGGATCGCGCTGCTCCTCAGTGGCGGGCTACCGTTGTTGCCGGCATTGCGAGTGTTTCCGGCCGTTGCGGGCGCCTTGCTGGTTGCCCTTACCATGGTGATGACGTGCCGCCTGGGCGGAGATCGTTTTGCCCAGGGGCTGGCCGGCCTTTCTGTGCTGTTAGTGCCTATCTATCTCGGTATCGACAGCTTCCTGTCCATGAATGCTTTCGAGCCGTTGTTCTGGATGGGATGCATATATTTTCTGATTCGAATCATCCAGACGGGCAATTCCAGGCTTTGGATCTGGTTCGGTGTGCTGGCGGGCCTGGGACTGATGAACAAGCATTCCACCGCATTTTTCGGCGTTGCCGTGGTGATCGGCTTGCTACTAACGGAGCATCGGCGGGAATTCGTCAAGCCCTGGATTTGGCTCGGCGGTGGAGTGGCGTTGCTGATTTTTCTACCCAATCTGCTGTGGCAGATTCAGCACCACTTTCCCACCCTGGAAGATCTTCACAATGTGCAAGTCACGGGCAAGAATGTCGTACTGTCTCCGCTGAAATTTGTCCTGCAACAGTTTGTGGTCATGCACCCGGTTTTGTCTCTGATCTGGATCTCGGGGCTTTGGCATTTTCTGTTGGGACGGGGGACCAGGTATCGCGCGTTGGCCTGGATCTATCTGACGTTTTTCGTCCTGATGGTGGTGTTGCATGGCAAGGACTACTACGTGGTTCCGATTTACCCCATGCTGCTGGCGGGTGGGGCCGTGGCCTGGGAGGGAGCGCTGAGCCGATGGCGGTTCACAGAAGGGAAGCTCTGGCCGAAAGCGTTGGTGGTCGGTGTTGTGATCATCACCGGAGCAATCTTGGCGCCGCTCATGCTGCCACTATTGTCACCGGATGCGTATGTGACCTACATGCGGAAACTTGGACTCACGCCGACCAAACGCGAAGTCCATGAGCACGCCCAGTGGCCGCAGGTTTTTGCCGACCAGTTTGGCTGGCCGGAGATGGTCGGACAAGTGGCGAAGGTTTACATCGGGCTGACTCCCGAAGAGCGCGCCAAGACAGCCATTCTGACCGGTAACTACGGCGAGGCCGGAGCGATTGATATGTTTGGTCCAAAATATGGGCTGCCTCCGGCCCTCAGCGGACACCAGACTTACTTCTACTGGGGAACCCACGGATTCACTGGCGACAATTTGATCACTCTGCAATATGGACTGGATGATCTTTCCCGGATGTGCGATTCAGTGGAAGAAGTAGGCGTACATTTTGATCCCTGGGGCATGGAGGAAGAAAACCAGCCGATTTATTTCTGCCGTGGCCTGAAAAGACCGCTGGCGGAAACGTGGCCGCAATACAAGCATTGGAACTGAATCTATTTTCCGTCCGAGAGGACAAAGTTGACCGCGGCCGCCGCATCGGGGTGGACCGACACGTTCTTTTCCCAGGTCCGCGGATCGCTAAAGATGGGCCGTTCTACTTTCTTCTCGGTCAGAACGTCGAAGGCCCCTTCATTGCGTGCCACGTTCCATCCCTCATGCCAGGCCACGATTTCATATTCGCCTGGCGGCACGCCGGTGAGCTCAAATTTTCCGCTTTCATCCGTAACTGCGTAGTACGGATGCGGTATTACAAATAGCTCTGCGTTCATCCATACATGCCCGCCGTTGCATTTCAGATTCACCAGCCCCGTGTTGGGCATGTTGCGGGAAATGGGCTGATTGGTGAAAGGAAAAGGCAGGTTATAAGTGGCGGCGCCATCCATGTGAATGGTGTGCAGAGTGGCGTCAGAACTTTTCATTTGCAGCAGCGTGTTCTGCGGGACCAATAGAATGTGGGGCTCGTAACGGCAATGCTTCTGGTCGAGGGACCGCCGGTTTTCCGGAACGTCCATGGCTTTACCGCTGGAAATGTTCTTCAGATAAACCACGGTATTTGCGACTCCACCCTGCGGACCGATGATCAGGCGTTCTAAATCCACCCGCTTATGGGATTCAGGGTCGCAAATTTGTGGGTCTTTAGTGACGGGAAGAGACAGCGCGCGAGGCATGGGGCCCGACCATTTGACGGTCCCACTGATGGTTCCCGCATTGCTCAGGGAAACTACTTGGTAATTACTCTGCGCTGCTGAGATGGCGCCGCTCGACAGCAATAGTGCGAAAAGAGATTTAACAGCAACTGCTTTGGACATCTTGAACCAACCCTTGACGGAAGCATTCGGGCCGTTCTTACCTGCGGATCGTAGGACGAGACTTTAGTGGCATGCAAGTAACCGAGGTAATGGTGATGAAGAGGGGTGTCTCAATTCCAGGATTGGGGACTGTTTTTAGTCGGCCTGACTTGCCGCTGGCATAACCTGTCCAGGGAGAGGGCGTTTCTTCGGGTCCGCGCGCAGACGATCCATATACAAGTAAACCACTGGGGTAGTAAACAGGGTAAGGGCCTGGCTCACGATCAGTCCGCCGACGATGGTTATGCCGAGTGGCCGGTGCAGCTCGGAACCGGTTCCCGTACCCAGCGCCAGCGGCAGTCCGCCCAATAAGGCTGCCATGGTCGTCATCATGATGGGACGGAAGCGCATCATGCAGGCTTCGTGAATGGCGTCGATCGGCGATTTGCCTTCGCGACGCTCGGCATCGAGAGCAAAGTCGATCATCATAATGGCGTTTTTCTTCACGATGCCAATCAGCAGGATGATGCCGATCATGCCGATCACATTCAATTCGTTTCCCGTGATCAGCAGCGCAAGAATTGCGCCCAGCCCGGCAGAAGGAATGGTAGAGAGAATGGTAATCGGGTGAATGTAGCTCTCATACAGAATTCCTAGCACGATGTAGACCGTCGCTATGGCTGTAAAGATGAGAATCGGTTGGCTGGCTTTCGAATCCTGATATGCCGCCGCCGTTCCCTGAAAGCTGCCGTGAATCGTCGCGGGAAATTTGATCGCAGCTTCCGCGGCGTCGATTGCCTTGGTCGCATCGCCCAATGAGATTTTGGGAGCAAGATTGAAAGACAGAGTGACGGACGGAGCAGTGCCTTGATGGCTGACCGCCAGCGAAGTGTTAGCTGGCCCAATGCGAGTAAAGGCAGAAAGAGGCACGACCGACCCATTGGCGGAGTGAACATAAACGCTCTGCAAGGCGTCCGGACTCTGCTGGTACTCAGGCGCGACCTCCATCACCACGTGGTACTGATTCAGAGGCAAATAGATGGTAGAAACCTGCCGCTGGCCGAACATGTCATAAAGTGCATTGTCAATGTCCGCGGGAGCGATGCCCAGTCGGGAAGCGGTATCGCGATCAATAATCACGTTGGTTTCCAGCGCCTTATCTTGCTGGTCGGTGTTCACGTCGGTCAGGAATTGAGGAAGTTGCTTTAGTTTCTGGAAGAGTTGAGGCGCCCAGGTATTCAGTTCCGTCAGGTCTTCTCCCTGCAAGGTGTATTGGTATTGTGCCTGGCTCTGACGGCTACCAGTGCTCAGATCCTGCGCCGATTGCAGGTAGAGCGTGGCTCCCGGAACCACGGAAAGGCTTTTTCGCAAGTCGCCGATGACCTGGTCGGCAGTCTTCTTTCTTTGGCCCTTGGGCTTCAGGGTGATAAACATTCGCCCCTGATTGAGGGCAGTGTTGCCTCCGGCGAAACCCACGATGGTCAGCACATCCGGGTCTTTGATGACCAGATTGACGAACTGGGTCATCTTTTGACTCATGGCAGGGAAGGAAATGTCCTGCGCGGCTTGTACCGATCCCGTCAGCCGTCCCGTATCCTGCTGCGGGAAAAATCCTGTGGGCACGATCATGTACAAACCGACCGTAAGCACGGCGGTGAGAATCGTGACCAGCAACATCAGCGGCTGGTGACGCAGCACCCATCCCAGCGCAACCTTGTAGATATTCAGAATTCTGTCAAAAACCCTCTCGCTAAACATGTACATCCGGTTGTGTTTTTCCTCATGCAGCGGCTTGAGAAGTTGCGCGCACATGGCGGGGGTGGTGGTGAGAGACACCAATAGAGAAACGGCAATCGCGAGGCTCAATGTGACCGCGAATTCGCGGAAAATGCGGCCGACAATTCCACCCATCAGCAAAATCGGAATGAACACGGCGATCAGCGACGTGCTCATGGACAGTACGGTGAAGCCGATCTCGCGAGCGCCCCGGAAAGCTGCCTCGAGCGGCTGCATGCCTTGCTCGAGATAGCGGGTGATGTTTTCCAGCACTACGATGGCATCATCCACGACAAACCCGGTGGAAATGGCCAATGCCATCAGGGAAAGATTGTCGAGGCTGTAGTTCAGCAGGTACATCCCGGCAAAAGTTCCAATCAGCGACAGCGGCACCGCTATGCTAGGGATGATGGTGGCGCGGACCGTGCGCAGGAAAGCGAAGACCACCAGAATCACGAGAACAATGGAAATAATCAGCGTAACTTCTATGTCATGGACCGAGGCACGAATAGTTGTCGTGCGATCCATGACTACCGAGAGGTGGATGGCGGGAGAAATCGAAGCCTGAAGCTGAGGAAGGAGCCCATAAACACTGTCGACGACATCGATGATGTTGGCGCCCGGTTGGCGAAAAATAATGATTAGTACGGCGGGTTCGGCCTTCGGAGGCCCGCTTTTTGCATCGCCATTTACTCCCGCTCCCGCCGCCAGTCCAGCGGTATGGACATCTTCGACGGAATCCTGAACGTCGGCAACGTCTCCCAAGCGCACGGCCGCGCCGGTGCTCTTGTTGTAGGCGACGATCAGGCCGCGATATTGATCAGCCGCATTGATTTGATCGTTGTCGGTGAGCGTCCACTGATTGACTGCGTTGGAAAGCTCGCCTTTGGGCCGGTTGGCATTGGCTGAGCCGAGCGCGGTGCGCACGGTGTCCAGGCCCAGGCCAAGATTGTTAAGCTGCATGGAGTTGACTTCCGCGCGCACTGCGGGATTCGCGCCTCCACCGACAAATACCTGGCCCACTCCATTTACCTGCGCAAGTTTCTGGGAAAGAATTGAGTTGGCCTGGTCGTACATGGTGGGCCGAGGGATGAGGTCCGAAGTCAACGCCAGGATCAACACCGGTGCATCGGCCGGGTTGGCTTTGCGATAAGTCGGATTGCCCGGCATGTACGAAGGCAACTGGCTGCGCGCAGCGTTGATGGCTGCCTGCACGTCGCGCCCGGCGGCATCAATGTTGCGGTTGAGGTCAAATTGCAAAACGATGCCGGTCGAACCCAGCTGGCTGGTGGACGTCATTTGGTTGACGCCGGCGATTCGTCCGAATTGCCGTTCCAGCGGCGTAGCGACGGCGGACGCCATCGTCTCCGGGCTGGCCCCGGGAAGCCCCGCTGAGACCTGGATGACCGGATAATCAACCTGGGGAAGGGGCGCCACCGGTAGAAACGTGAAGGCAATGGCTCCCGTCAGAAACAGCGCCAGCGTCAGCAACGACGTTCCGATGGGCCGTTTAATGAAGGGAGTAGAAACGCTCATGAGCTAGTCCCCAGCCGCCGGTTCAGGCTCGTGTGCCTCGCGGACGGGGCTGAAACGCTCGAATCGCGTGGCCAGGCGGTCGAACCAGAGATAGACAACCGGCGTGGTGTACAGGGTGAGCAGCTGGCTGACCAGCAAACCGCCCACAATCGTGATTCCCAGGGGATGACGCAATTCCGATCCTGTGCCTCTACCAAGAGCCAAAGGCAAACCGCCGAGCAACGCTGCCATGGTGGTCATCATGATGGGACGGAAACGCAGCAGGCAGGCCTGAAAAATTGCTTCCTCCGGTGGTTTGTGTTCGACTCGTTCCGCTTCGAGGGCGAAGTCAATCATCATGATGGCGTTCTTCTTCACGATGCCAATCAGCAGAATGATCCCGATCAGGCTAACGACACCGAGATCGTTGCCGGTGATCAGCAGCGCCAGGATGGCTCCGACGCCGGCGGAGGGCAGAGTCGAGAGGATGGTGATGGGATGAATGTAGCTCTCGTACAAAACTCCCAACACGATATAAACCGTGACGATGGCGGCCAGGATTAGCAGTGGCTCGGAGGAAAGAGAATTCTGAAACGCCGCCGCCGTGCCCTGAAAGCTCGTATGGACGCTGGCCGGCATGTTGATTTCTTTTTCTGCCGTGGCAATGGCCTTGGTAGCGTCGCCCAGAGATTTTCCGGGCGTTAGGTTGAAGGACAACGTCACCACGGGGAATTGTCCCTGGTGATTCACTGCCAGCGTGGTATTAGAAGTTTGGGTGTGGGTGAAAGTTGAGAGCGGAACTTGCGTCCCGGTGCCCGACTTCACGTATAGGTCCTTGAGCGAGCCGGGATTCTGCTGGAATTGCGGGTCCACTTCAAGAATCACGTGATACTGGTTGAGCTGGGTGAAAATAGTTGAGACCTGGCGCTGTCCGTAGGCGTCGTACAGAGTGTTGTCGATAGCTTGGGGCAGAATTCCCAGGCGGGAAGCAGTGTCGCGGTCAATCATCAAGCCGGCCTGAAGTCCGCCGTTCTGCTCGTCGGTCGCGACGTCGGTGAGCTCGGGCAGCGTGCGCAATTTGTCCACCAGTTGCGCGGAATAGTTGGACAACTCCTGAGCGTCGGTGTCTTCCATGGAGTATTGGAATTGGGTCCGGCTGACGCGGTCTTCGACGCTCAGGTCTTGCACCGGCTGCATGTAGAGCGTGATGCCTTCCACCTGCTGGGCCAGTTGCGGTTGCAATCGGCGAATGACGTCCGAGGCGGTGTCGTTACGTTTATCACGGGGAATAAGGTTGATCTGGATGCGGCCGCTGTTGGGCGTCAGGTTGGTGCCGTCAATGCCAATGAAGGAAGACAAACTCTCGACGTCGTGATCTTTCAGGATCACGCGGGCCAGGGCTTGTTGCATCTCGGCCATGGCCGGGAACGAAGTGGTCTGGGGAGCGTCGGAGATTCCGAGGATCAGACCGGTGTCCTGCACCGGGAAGAATCCTTTGGGCGCGATTACGTAGAGAAATAGTGTGAGAACAAGAGTGCCCACGGTGACCAGCAGTGTGATGGTCTGATGCTGAAGAACGAACTTCAATGTGCGGCCGTAGAAAGCGATGACCCGCTCGTAGAATCTTTCGGAAGACTGATAAAAGCGGCTGCGCTTTGCCGGGTCCCGGTGGCGGAGCAGTTTCGCGCTCATCATGGGAGTCAAGCTCAGAGAAACCGCCGCCGACACCAGAATGGTGACGGCCAGAGTCACGGCAAATTCGCGGAATAGGCGGCCGACAATATCGCCCATGAACAAAAGGGGAATCAGCACGGCGATCAAAGACACCGTCAAAGAAATGATGGTGAATCCAATCTGGCCCGCGCCTTTCAGAGCGGCATCGAGTGGAGAGTCCCCCATTTCCAGATAGCGATCGATGTTCTCGATCATGACAATGGCATCGTCCACCACAAACCCGGTGGAGATGGTGAGAGCCATGAGAGTGAGATTGTTGAGGCTATAGCCCAGCAAATACATCACACCGAAAGTGCCTACGATCGAGAGTGGCACGGCCACACTGGGGATCACGGTCGCCGCCAAATTGCGCAGAAACAGGAAGATCACCATTACAACCAGGCCAACGGTGAGCATCAATTCAAATTCAACATCTCTGACCGAAGCACGAATGGTTTGCGTGCGGTCCGTAAGACTGGAGACCTTAATCGCACCGGGAAGCGAGGCCTGGAGTTGCGGCAATAGCTTTTGGATGCGATCCACAACGCCGATGATGTTCGCGCCCGGCTGCCGCTGAATATTTACGATCACGGCGGGAGTCAGGTCTTTCCACGCAGACTGCATCACGTTTTCAATGCCGTCCGTGATGGTGGCCACGTCGGACAAGCGCACCGGCGAACCGTTCCGATAGGCAATCACGATGGGCCCGTATTGGGCTCCGGCCGTAAGTTGGTCGTTTGCACTGATGGTGAATGACTGCCGCGGCCCGTTGATTGTTCCTTTAGCCTGGTCCACGTTGGCCGCCGCCAATGCCGTGCGCACGTCTTCGAGGCTGAGTCCGTAGGACGCGAGGGCAGTAGGATTGGCCTGAATGCGAACCGCGGGTTTCTGGCCGCCGCTGATCGAGACCAGGCCTACTCCCGTCACTTGCGAAATTTTCTGCGCCAGAGTGGTGTCGGCGAGGTCTTCAACTTTCGAGAGTGGCAGCGTGTCGGAAGTAAGAGCCAGCGTAAGAATAGGCGTGTCGGCCGGGTTTACTTTGCTATAGATGGGAGGATTGGGAAGGTCGGATGGCAGATACGTCGTGGCGGCGTTAATCGCCGCCTGGACTTCCTGCTCGGCGATATCAATGTTTTGGTCCAGATTGAACTGCAACGTGATGACCGAACTGCCGAGAGAGCTGGTCGAAGTCATCTGGCTCAGGCCGGGGACTTGGCCAAACTGGCGCTCCAGTGGGGACGTCACAGAGGAGGCCATGACGTCCGGATCGGCGCCGGGGTAGAACGTCATGACCTGGATGGTCGGATAATCCACTTCCGGCAGAGCGGACACCGGCAGCTGCAAGTAGGCAACGATCCCCACCAGCAGGATGGCGACCATCAGCAATGCAGTGGCAACCGGCCGGAGAATGAACAGACGCGACGGATTCATTTCGCTGTGGTTCCTGAAGACTTGTGCCCGGAAGAAGCCTGCCCCCCCGGATATTTCTGGGGCAGCGAGTTCCCGGCAGCTGGTGTCTGGGCTGCCGGCGGGTTCTGGGCGCGTGGTTTGATGGGACTGTTGGCTTGCAGTTTGTCCTGCCCATCGGTAACAACCACCTCGCTCGGGGACAAGCCGTTGGCGATGACAGATAGATTATTTTGAGTGAAAGCGACGGTCACCGGGCGCACGTCCACGGTATTGTCTTGTTTCGCCACAAAGACGTACGTGCCTTGCGGTCCACGCTGGATCGCGGCCGCCGGAATTACCGTGCTGTCCTTCTGGGTGTCCAACAGCAGGCGAATATTTACGAATTGATTCGGCCAGAGAGCGTTGTCCTTGTTGTCGAAGACAGCCTTCAGCTTTCCGGTACCGGTGGTTTGATCGATTTCGTTATCGATGGTCAATAATTTCCCGGTGGCTAGCTTGGTTTGGTCGTCCCGGCTGTAAGCCTCCACCGAAAGCGGCCCGCTGGCCAGGTGTTGGGAAACGGCAGGCAGGTTATCTTCGGGCAGCGTAAAGAGCACGGCGATGGGCTGAAGTTGAGTGATGATGAACATGGGGTTGGCGTCCGCCGCGTGGACGATATTTCCAGGATCAACCTGCCGCAACCCGATGCGCCCGCCAACCGGGGCCGTGATGTGGCAATAAGTAAGATTCAGTTTGGCGCTATCAATCGCCGCCTGGTCGTTGCGCACCGCTCCCTCGAATTGGTCGGCCGTGGACCGCTGGGTATCCACTTGCTGCTGAGACATGGCGCCGGAATCCTGCAAAAGACCCTGGTAGCGAGTGAAGTTCAACTGGGCATCGCGCAGTGAAGCCTGATCCTTGAACAGCGTGGCTTGCGCCTGCTCCAAGGCGACCTGGAAGGGTCGCGGATCAATCACGGCGAGCAGCTCGCCCTGCTTCACTACCTGCCCTTCCTTAAACTTCACGTCCTCCAGTTGGCCATCCACCCGGCTTTTCACGCTCACGGTGTAGTAAGCGGTGACCGATCCCAGTCCGGTCAGGTAGTAGGGCATGTCGCGGCGTTCGGCGGTAGCGACGGTGACTGGCATCGGTTGGCCGGCACTCCCCTTGCCATTGGCTGGCTTGGGATCGGAGCCGCCACAGCCCAACCAGAAGCCACAGAGAGTGAGCACCAACGCGAAGATTGAAAGTCGCGACAAAGTCCTGGCGCGAAATTGCTTATATTCACTACCCGATTGCTGGATCAGCGGCTCCGCTAAGCCGCAAAGTTTTATCATTCACAAGCCTCGTTCTAAGCTCTGGAAATGAACTGATGCGCTGGTCGGGGACATGCTGATAGGACGCGAACGTTCCTGTTTCCGATACCTATTTATTATCCCTTCGACAGCGACTAAGTCCTGGTTTACCCGAGCCGCTGCATTTATCTTACGATGAATCCGTTCCGGTACTGGGGTCGTTTGTGGCACTTCAACCCTTCTTTACAAACTTTTACTTTTTTTGACCAGCTGGCGCGCCCCGCCTTTGTCGCGTATATTGTTCGCCTTTACGGGAAGGCAATCAAGTGGCGGAGCGAAAACCCAAATCGGCCATCACCATCCGCGATCTCACCAGCTTTGAAGACCTCAGCCTGGCCCAGGCACTCGAGAAAGAGATTTGGGAACTCTCCGACCTGGATGTCATACCCATGACCCTGGCGATTGCTACCCGGGAAGCCGGCAGCATTTGGCTTGGTGCTTTTGATGGCGTTGAGCTGGTGGGGTTTGCCTTCGGGTTCCTGGGAATGGAACATGGTGAGCTAATGTTGCACTCGCATGTGCTGGGAGTGCGTCCCGAATATCGCGATTCAGATTTAGGCCACAAACTCAAGTTCGCCCAGCGTGAGCGGGCCTTGGCCATGCGGGTGCAGCAAATCACCTGGACATTCGATCCCTTGCAGAGCAAGAATGCGCATCTCAATTTCAACAAATTGGGCGTGGTTTCGGATACATACAAAGTTGATTTTTACGGTCCAGAGACTTCGAGCACTCTACATCGCAATGGCACCGACCGCCTTTGGGTAAAGTGGCCGTTGGCAAGCCACCGGGTACAGGCGCGGCTGCAAGGCAAGAGCAACCGGGCCGAAATGCTGGACGCGCTTGCCACGGTGTTTCCACTGGTACAGTTTAACGGGAACGGTAAGCCCAAACTCACCGACCTCTCCGCGGCCTTGTCCCGTCAACGCATTGCGATTGAAATCCCCAGTGACATTAGTGCTCTCGAAGAAAAAGACCCTGAGCAAGCACGTGAATGGCGGCTGGCGACCCGTTGGGCTTTCACAGAGGCGTTGAAGGCGGGATTCATCGTCGCCGAATTTTGCCGGACGATCCGGGGGCAACAGGGCCCCGGTTCTTATCTGCTGGAGAAGGGAACGCTGGAAGAACACGTGCCGGAGATGAAAAGAGAACCAGGCGCGAGCCGCTGATCATGCCGGTTTCTTCCGCGAATCCGATCATCCTGTATGACGGTGTCTGCGGACTCTGTAACAGATTTATCCAGATGGTGTTGAAACGTGATCCGCATGATCGCTTTCGGTTTGCTTCTTTGCAAAACGACTTTGCGGGAAAGGTACTCCACAGGCACGGTGCTGAGCCAGGAAATCTAGATACGTTGTATGTGGTGTTGAATTACAACCAGCTCGGGGAACAACTGTTGTCACGCTCAGACGCGGCCATGGCCGTTTTGCGCGAGCTGGGCGGAATCTGGCGCCTTCTGGAGATTATCCTGCGCGTCCTGCCGAAGCGGCTCCGCGATTGGAGTTATCGCGTGATCGCTCGAAACCGCTACCGGATCTTCGGCAAATACGACCAATGCCTGTTGCCCGAAGAAAGATACCGTCATAAGTTCCTCGACATGTAAAATCTCCCAGGCAACGCTTTCTCTTCATATCCACGCGAGGATTACGCATGGCGGACAAGACTCCCACGGCAGACGCTCAGGTGAATATTGATTCCACGCTTCAAGAGCAACGCAGATTTGAGCCGCCTGAGCACTTCAGCCAGCGGGCGCACATAAAAAGCTTGCAGGAGTACGAGAGCATCTACCGCGAATCGGTCGAACATCCGGAGAAATTCTGGGGACGCATTGCCGAAGAGCTGCATTGGTTCAAGAAATGGGACAAAGTTTTGGAGTGGAACCATCCTTGGGCCAAGTGGTTTGTCGGGGGGCAGATCAATCTTTCCTACAACTGCCTCGACCGTCATGTACAGACATGGCGCAAGAACAAAGCCGCGCTGATCTGGGAAAGCGAGCCCGGCGAAGTTCGCACTCTTACCTATCAGCAACTACATCGCGAGGTGCAGAAGTTTGCCAATGTGCTAAAAGCCCTTGGGGTGAAGAAAAATGACCGGGTTGCCATTTACATGGGGATGACGCCGGAGCTTCCCGTCGCTATGCTGGCTTGCGCCCGCATTGGGGCTCCGCACACGGTGGTCTTCGGCGGATTCGCCTCCAATGCCCTGGTGGATCGCATCCACGATTCGCAGGCCGTGGCCGTCATTACACAGGACGGTTCGTATCGCCGCGGAACCGAGGTCAGATTATTTCCTGCTGTCGAAGAGGCGTTGAAATCGTGTCCATCGGTGAAGCATGTTGTGGTTTACAAGCGCACTGGATCTCCGATTAATTTGCAGTCCGGCCGGGATCACTGGTGGCATGAGCTGATGGCCCAGGCTTCAGAGGAATGCCCAGCCGAGCCACTCGACGCCGAGCATCCACTCTACATTCTGTATACGTCCGGAACTACGGGTAAACCCAAAGGCGTAGTGCATACCACGGGCGGCTATTCGGTCGGCACTTATCTCACCACCAAGTGGGTCTTCGATCTCAAAGAAGAGGACACCTACTGGTGCACTGCCGATATTGGTTGGGTCACCGGCCACAGCTACATCGTTTATGGGCCGCTGCAAAATGGCGCCACCAGCCTGATGTATGAAGGCGCGCCGAATTGTCCCGAGCAAGACCGCTTTTGGAGCATTATTGATCGCCACAAAGTAAGTGTGTTCTACACCGCGCCGACCGCGATTCGTACGTTTGTGAAGTGGGGCGACGAATGGCCGAAGAAGCACAAGCTCGACAGCCTGCGTTTGCTGGGAAGTGTGGGCGAGCCGATCAATCCCGAAGCCTGGATGTGGTATCGCGAAGTGATTGGGCACAACAATTGCCCCATCGTCGATACCTGGTGGCAGACGGAAACTGGCCACATCATGATCGCGCCTATGCCGGGTGCGGTTGCAACAAAGCCTGGGTCAGCCACCTTACCGATGCCGGGGGTGGTGCCTGAGATCGTGGACATGAACGGCAATCCGGTGCCTGATGGCTCGGGTGGGTTCCTCGTTCTTAAACAGCCATGGCCGGGAATGTTCCGCACGCTTTACGGCGATCCCGACCGTTACGTGCAAAATTACTGGTCACAAATTCCTCCGTACTATTTCACTGGCGATGGTGCCCGGAAAGACAAAGATGGTTATTTCTGGGTGATGGGCCGAGTGGATGATGTGATTAACGTCTCTGGACATCGTCTGAGCACAATGGAAGTGGAATCGGCGCTGGTGGCGCATCCCGCGGTGGCCGAGGCGGCCGTGGTCGGACGTCCCGATGATCTCAAGGGCCAGGCCATTTCTGCCTTCGTTTCCCTGGAGCATGGCCACAAAGTCACGCCAGAATTGAAAGACGAGTTGCGCAAATGGGTGGCCAAGGAAATCGGCGCTATGGCCAAGCCGGACGACATTCGCTTTACCGATTCCTTGCCCAAAACCCGCAGCGGCAAGATCATGCGCCGGCTGTTGCGCGAATTGGCTACCAATGGAGAAGTGAAGGGCGACACCACCACGCTCGAAGACTTCAACGTGATTGCCAAATTGAAAGAGAGCGAAGAAGCGTGAGCTCCATTTGTCATCCCGAGCGAAGTCATCCATTCGCGGCCGAAGGATCCTGGCATGGCGAGAGCGACGGAAGTCTCGATAGAGGATTAGAGATTCGTATCAGGGCACGGCTTCTGAGCCGTGCCGAACCTGGCGAATTACGAGCGGCTTTAGCCACTGCTCGGCAGCAGGCGCTGAAGCGCGTTTTTAAATTTCTCGGATGAACGGCATGCCTGAAGGCGATGCCCTGATACGAACCATGACATCGCCGGCCAAGAGTTCCACTCTCGGATTTCTGGTCAAAGTTTCCCGTCCTGGTCTGTGGGCGACCTCCGCCTGGTTTTACTTGCTGCCCTTGGGGCGCAGGGATGTTTTTCATTCCCCGAATTTCTGGCTGGGGTTGCTTTACGTCACCCTGCCGCTGGGATTCATCATCTACGGCTGGAACGATCTCGTCGATGAAGAGACTGATCGCCTGAATCCGCGGAAGGGGACTTTTCTTTTCGGCGCGCGTGGCACACGCCAACAATTGGCATCCATGCCGGTTCGAATCGCGCTGCTGCAAGCGGTCTTCCTGGCTGCATTCTGGTATTTGGACGGCGCGAGGATGGTCCTGTGGTTCGCCGGTTTGATTGCCTTCACTGCACTCTACAACTGGCCACGCTATGGGCTAAAGAGCCATCCTCCGTTTGAGGTGATGAACCAGGCAGGATTTCTGCTGGTGTTTGTGTTGAGCAGTTGGCTCAATCATGCGCCGCAGCTGCGTTGGACCGCGATGCTCATTGGTGCAATGTTTGCCATGCACTCGCATGTTTTTGGAGAAATCATGGACATTGAACCTGATCGGCTCAGCGGGCGGCCAACTACGGCAACGATCATCGGTGCAGTCCCGGCAAAATATGTGATTATGGCTTTTCTCGCGATGGAAAGCCTGCTGGTTTACATCTTTTTCAAAGATTTCTGGATGGCTGGCTTCCTGGCTTTCGGCGCATTTTGGTTCCTGCTGGATGCGACCGTGCTTTGGAAAGATCGTCTTTACTCCACCATGCAAATGCGAGCGTTTCTGCTGGGATGGAACTTCATCGCGCTGGCCAGCATGGGCTGGGTTTGGTCCACGGCTAGTTTGACTCACTGATCGCCTTCCGCGATCCTATTCCCCGATCCCCACAATCACGGCCGTTCCGCGGGGGGCTTCGTGGGAACCGCTTTCGGGTTCAAGAGTCACGGCGAAGGTTTTGGCTTCCACCCCGACTGGCAGCGGCGGATTGACCACGGAGGCGCTGCCGTGAGTGTCCGGTTTGAAGAGCCCTGCGGCAATGGGAGCGCCAGTCTTCGGGATCAGCCAGAGTTCGTAAATCTTCTCCGGCGGAAGCTGCGGAAGATTGTTGGCCAGGAAGATCAGGCGTCCCTTATCGCGCAGATAAAAAGTCTTGCCCTGCGGCTGCGGGGCATTTTTGGCCGCGACCAGGGTCACTTGCTGCGATTCCTGAGCGGTGAAAGTTTCGACCACGTCTTCTGCCTGCTGAAGTTGCGCCTTCTGGTCGGTGAATACAATGTCCAGCGCGGCAATGCTGCTCTTGAGTTCGCTGTTCTGCCGTAATAGCAAAACGATCATCACTGCTGCCGCTGCGGTGGCAAACCATGGAGCGAGGTCCCAGAATCCTCGGCTCGCGCGAGCGGACGACGGAATATGCCGCGGCTCGCGGGCGACGGCATCCACCAGTCGTTGACGCGCGTGGCGCGGCGGAGCGGAGCCAGCGGTGGACATCGCCAGCAGCGCCATATCCCCGCGCAGCAACTCGAGTTCGCCACGGCAGTCGGCGCAGCCGTGCAGATGGGCTTCGAGCGCAACCAGTTCGTTGCCCTGCAACGAGCCCAGCGCGTGCAGCGCGAGATCTTCCGCGAATTGTTCGTGTACGCTCATGCCACTACAGCCTTACGCAGCGCCAGCAATCCGGCGCGAATCCTGGTCTTGATGGTGCCCAGCGGCTCTCCCGTTTTGGCCGCGATTTCGGTATGGGTCAAGCCTTCAAAGTAAGCCATTTCCAGCGCGCTTCGTTGGGAAACAGGCATGCTTCCGAGAGCTCCGCGTACTTTCTCCATGGCTTGGCCACGAGCCGCGTCACCGGTCATATCAGGTTCCACGGAAACAATCACATCGTCGATATCGGTTTCCGGACGGCGTTTACGAAGGGAATCGATCGAGCGATTGCGGGCAATCACCGCCAGCCACGGGGCGAGATTTCCGCGGCTGGCATCGAACAGACCGGGATTTCGCCACAGTTGCATAAAGACTTCCTGAAGCACGTCTTCAGCGCCGCCGGTATCGCCGAGCACGCGCAGAGCCACGGAATACACGAGGGAGGAATAGCGGTCATACAGCACCGCCATCGCGCTCTCATCGCCGGAGCGTATCGCCGTCACTAGCTTGACGTCGGGCGAAACCCCTTGTGACTCAATACTCGACAAACGGTGATCTCTTTCCTATTTAAATTACGGCTGGAAGACCGCAACGGATTGCCTATAAGGCAGTAGCGCTTTGGTTTCAACCGTTTCGACTGTGCCGTGTGGGTTGCAAACCCGGTAGGGCACGGCGAAACAATACAGGTTTTGGGCTTTCTTGTCATCCTGAGCGCAGTCAGATGTTCACGAAGTGAGCTTCTGGCGGAGTCGAAGGACCCCTATTATAGAAACGCAAAAGAGAGTTATTCCCGGTTGTTTATGGCCAATTGGCGTTCTCCCGCAGTCATCTGCTTCCACAGGACTTCCAGATCGCGGGTGATGCGGTCGTTACTGGGATCCTGGTGTGAGGCCTTGGCGAACCAGCGATACGCGGTCGGCAAGTCGCGGCCGACGCAGTGTCCGGTGGCATACATGGTGCCAAGAACGCTTTCAGCTTTGGAGCTGGCATGCTGGGCTGCCAGCAGCAAACTCTTTTCCGCTCGGCCACAGTTCTGCGGGACGCCGTTGCCATAAAGATATTTCTCGCCTTCCGCCACCAACATGTCTTGTGCCGACAGTGGAGGCGCGGATGGCACCTTCGGTTCCTTAGGGATTTTCGGCGAGGCTTTAACCGTTGGCGCAGGGACCGGGGCCGGTTTCTGTTCAGGAACGGAAGTGGCCGTAGCAGTAGATGGCGATTCCGGCTTTGCGGTTGAAGCGGTGGAGTTGTCGGCGGCTGCATTCGACTGTCCCGAGTCGGCTGGCTTCGCGGATTCCGCTGTAGGAGCCTGACTGGCTTGAGCGGGCGGAATGCCGGTGGTGGTTTCCGAGGACGATGATGGGGTTGGAGCTGGTTCTGTGGGCGGTGCCGAAGTCGCTGGCGTGGAGGCGTCCGGTGAACTCGATGTCGTGTCGTTTGGAGTGGTCACCACCGTAGGGTGAGTTTGCGTGAAGAATCCGCTGTGCCGCCAGCGCCAGGCCAGCATGGCGACGGCAGCAATGAGCAGGAGCACAGCCAGATAGATGCGTTTATGGCCCGGTTCCGGTTCGTCCTCCAGCAGATAGTCGAGACTGCGATCAGGATAGGGATTTTGGTCCTGTGACAAACCCAGGAAAGAAGGGCCGGTCATTGGAACCGGTGCTCTTTCTTTGGCCGGGTCTGCTTTTCCACCCGCAGCTGCTGCGGACGTACGCCCCACTTTTACGTCATCTTCTTCAGACGTGGTCCCCAAACGCGGCAGCGGCGTGCCGCACATGCCGCAAAAGCGGTATTGCTCTTCGTTCTCATAAAAGCATTGGGGGCAGCGAACTGACATGGTATTCACCATAAACTATACTCATTCTGATGACGGATTAGCGATTGGCGTTGGTAATACCCAGTCACTGCGCGGCTTTACACCTTGCTGGCCAACGTGTTAACCTCGTTACTGTTACAAACGAAAATCGAAAATTTAAACAGGAGTGCATCAGGTAAGTGCTAGCCAGAGAGCAAAAAAAATCCCTCATCGACCAGTACGGTACGCATGCTACCGATACAGGCAGCCCTGAAGTTCAAATCGCTCTGTTGAGCGAGCGTATTGGTCATTTGACGGAGCACTTCAAGACGCACCAGAAGGACCACGGTTCACGCCGCGGTCTACTCATGCTGGTCAGCAAGCGGCGTCGCTTGCTCGACTACCTCAAGATGTACGATTCCGATCGCTACAAGGGTGTAGTCACGAAACTCGGTCTCCGCAAGTAGTTTGCGGACGATCTGGTTTTACCCGGAATCAACCTGCCGTCCCCGGACCGCAGATTCCCAATGAGGCAACCGGCAAACGTGCGTTCCCGGCCATCTGCAACATCGCTACTGGCGGCCATTGATCATTTGCTCATGATCCGTCCCACCCATTCTGCACAAACCTGCCCTCCTGTACACAAGGAAAACTCATGAAACACGAAGTATCTGTTGCACTCACCGGTGGTAAGCACATCAGCTTTGAAACTGGAAAACTGGCCAAACAGGCCCATGGCTCGGTTGTTGTTCGCAGTGGCGACAACACGGTTCTCGCAACCGCAACCGCCAATCCCGATCCCCGCGAAGGCATCGATTTCTTCCCGCTTACTGTCGACTATCGCGAATACACTTACGCCGGTGGACGCATTCCCGGCGGCTTCATCAAACGTGAAGGACGTCCCAGTGAGCGCGAAATCCTGACCAGCCGTCAGATTGACCGTCCCGTCCGTCCGTTATTTGCGGAGGGATTCAAGTGTGAGACCCAGGTCATCGCGTTCGTGCTTTCCGCGGACAACGAAAACGATCCCGATGTGCTTGGCATCAACGGCGCATCCGCTGCTCTGACCATTTCTGACATTCCGTTCTTGGGGCCGATCGGCGCAGTGCGCGTGGGTCTGGTGAATGGCGCGTTCGTCATTAATCCGACCTACCCGGAAATGCGCGAGAGCCTGCTGAACATCATGGTCGTCGGTACCGCCGAAGGCATTGTGATGATCGAGTCGGGTGCGAAGGAAGTAAAAGAAGAAACCGTGGTGGACGCCATTGAATTCGGCCACACGGAAATCAAGAAGATTTGCGCGGCAATCAACGAGCTCCGTGCCAAGGCTGGCAAGCCCAAGCGCACCGTGAATCCGCCGGAATTTGACCAGGCGTACTTTGACAATCTGAAGAATCGCGCTGGCGCAGACCTTGCCGACCGGCTTAACACCGAGAAGTATCACAAAGCCGAGAGCCACACGCTGGCCAAGGAGCTCAAAAAGGGATTACTGGCCGCGATCCCGGAAGAAGACCTGGCTGGACGCGCCAAGCTGAAAACCTACTTTGAGCATCTGCAGGAGCGCATTTTCCGCGAAGAAGTCATTGCTAAGAAACGCCGTCCTGATGGCCGGGCATTCGATAAGGTCCGCGATATTTGGGTGGAAGTCGGCGTTCTGCCGCGTACTCACGGATCGGCGATTTTTACACGTGGAGAAACCCAGGCACTCGTCACCACGACTCTGGGAACCACTGACGACCGGCAGCGTCTTGAAACTTTTGAGGGTGAAGCAAAGAAACGCTTTTTGCTGCACTATAACTTTCCGCCGTTCTCGGTTGGAGAAGTTCAGTTTCTGCGTGGAGCTGGCCGCCGCGAGATCGGTCACGGTGCACTGGCCGAACGCGCGCTATTCGCCGTCCTTCCGACTGAGGAGAATTGGCCTTACACCATGCGCGTGGTCTCCGACATTCTGGAGTCCAACGGTTCATCGTCGATGGCATCGGTTTGCGGCGCCTCGCTCTCACTCATGGACGCTGGCGTTCCGCTCAAGTCTCCAGTGGCTGGCGTGGCGATGGGACTGGTGAAGGAAGGCGAGCAGTATGCCATCCTGACCGACATTGCCGGTGCCGAGGACCACTACGGCGACATGGATTTCAAAGTCGCTGGCACCAAGGACGGCATCACCGCCCTGCAGATGGACATCAAGGTCGGCGGCATCACGGCGCAAATCATGCGTGAGGCACTCGCCCAGGCCCAGGCCGGACGGTTGCACATTCTGGCGAAAATGAGCGAGGGGATTACTGAACATCGCGAGAAGGTTTCGTCGTTTGCTCCTCGTATTTACACCTTGCAGATTCCTGTCGATAAGATCCGAGACGTCATCGGACCAGGCGGCAAAATGATTCGTTCGATCATCGAGCAGACCGGCGTCAAGATCGATGTGGAAGATACCGGCAAGATCAATGTGGCTTCGAACGATGAAGCGGCGGCGAACAAAGCTCTGGAAATCATTCGCAATCTGACGGCGACTGCCGAAATAGGGAAGACTTACCTCGGAACGGTCACACGCCTGGCGGACTTCGGTGCTTTTGTCGAAATCATTCCCGGCACCGATGGCTTGCTGCACATCAGCGAAGTTGCCGAGCATCGTATCAAAGATGTTCGCGATGAGCTTAAAGAAGGCGATCAGGTGCTGGTGAAAGTGCTCGCGGTTGAAGGCAACCGCATCCGTCTTTCCCGTAAGGCAATCCTGAAAGAACAACGGGCAAAGATGGGTGGCGGCGAGCTTCCACCCGAGGGTGGCGGCACGGAAGGCAGCAGCGATGGCGGCGGGGAAGCCCATCACAGCGCAGGTGCTCCGGCTCTGACCATCGAAGGCGGCGCGGATTTTGCCGACGACGAGCCTAACTTTAACCGTGATTCTTCGGGAGGACCGGCTCCTGTTTCGGATCGCCCTCCGAGTGATCGCCCTGACCGTGGTGGTGATCGCGGGCGTGGTGGTCGGCCTGGCGGTGGCGGCGGAAGAGGCCGTGGTCGTGGTGGATCCGGACGGGGTGGCTTTGGTGGGGGCGGCGGAGGTCGTGGTGGACCGCGGCGCTAGGTTCCTGGCCACGGATTTACGCTGATTCACACGGATAGTTCAAACAAAGGCCGCGATTTCCATCGCGGCCTTTGTTCTATTTCTTACTTCACTCTTTCCGCAATGGTTAGCACCCAGCCCTCTGGATCTTCGAAGGCAAATTCGCGCATGCCGTAAAACTGGGTCTTCAACGGCATGGTAATCTTGGCGCCTGCCTTTTGCACGGCGGCCAATACCTCTTCAATGCCATCTACTTCGATGAAGAGGGTCAAAGTCCCGCCGAGAGGGTCGGCTCCCAACGATGGATAATCTTCCCTAACCATTTTCTGGTCATTGAAGAAGATTTCAACGCTTCCGTTGGTGACGGAAGCAAAAACGTAGGGTGGATTGTCAGGGACCGTGATCACGGGCTGAAATCCGAGCACAGAGCGATAGAATTCGATTGCGGCGGCAACATCTTTTACCACTAGATTGGGTGTTAGTTTCTGGAATTTCATGTTCTCTCCTTTTAGGCGAGGGGCACGTGGTCCGGAAGAGCGCACGCACACCTCTAAGTGTGCTCGCAACTCCTCCATCCATGTTCCCAGCGAGAGAGGGAACGCAGGTAGGGTCTCCTCATTGTGGGTGGCCTTGTCGGAAACAAACGAAAGGCGCGGAGACCCGCGAGGTACGGCAAGAGCATAACACGACTTACCGGGACGCAACTGCGAAATGTAATGAGGTACCGATGTAACTTGTTGTCGTCAGGCAGCGCTCGCTACAGTCAATAGAGAGCGCGTGTTTTGTTGAACTTATATGGCCGCCCCACAATGCCAAATCATCACTGAAGGCTCGCAGGGGGCGTCCCGGGGTTCGAGTGGTCCAACGCGCGAAAAAGAGATTGTTCCACTCTTCTTCTTTCTTGGCGTGCGGTTTTTATTCACTGCGTTTCTTCTGTTTACCTCGATTTACCTGATTCTTCTGTATACCCCGTTCACCTATTTCAGTTTTATTCATAATCCATTGTTGACCTGGCTGCCGGTTTTCGTTCGCATTCATCCCTACCTATTTGGAGGATTGTTGAGTGCGGTTGCCCCAACACTGCTTCCAGCATTACGGGTGAAAAAGACCCGAATCTCCGCATCCGCTTTTCTGATCGTCAACGGGAGTTTTGGTCTTTATTTGATGATTCATCCGGCGTTGCCGGGCTTGGTGCCGGATTTCCCCACTTATTTATGGAGTATGTATGTTCTGTTTCCGGTGCTCTGGTTGATTGCCATCGATTGGACTGGCGTTGAAGGGAATGATATTTGGGGAAATACCGGCGAGAATCGCAAATTAAGTTTAAACACCGCCATTGTGGCTGCGGTCTTGGTGGCAGTTGCCTTTGCCGGAAGCGCACTGCTTCGAGCAGTGTTGAGCCAGAGCCTGCTTCCGGTGAAGATCTGGCTGAGCGGTTTCGGAACCAGTCTGGTTTTCCACCTGGTTATTTTTACGATCTGGGCTGCGGTTATTTTGCTATTTCGGCGGCTGCCTGGTAAGCCCAGGACGTATTTTGTGTTCACCCGCTTATTTGCCTTTGCGCTGTGTGTGCAAGTGCTACGCAACCTGGTGCTCCCCACAATTTCTTTCCAAGGCTGGATGGCGACTATTTATGCGGCTATGGTTTCGGCGACGCTGATACTTTTCGTCAGCATCTCGATTCCAACCGTAAGAAAGTTGATCTCATCAAGGGATGAAGGTCGCATATCTCAAAACAAAGCACATGCATGGCTATGGTCGTTGGGCGGCTCCGCCTTATTTGCAGTGGCGTATGCGATTCCGGCAAAACTTGGACCCACCGATTGGGACTTTGTGCTTCAAAAGCTCGCGGTGCTTTTGGTTTGGGTAGGAGTACTCACGCTGGTGTGGTGGAGTGGCGCTGACTTCCGCACAAGAACGGTTCGAATATCAATGCTGGTTGCGCTGTTCGGGGCGTTTACTGCATTTGGGATGTATGAGAAAACGCAATACTCGCAAGCCGAGGAATCGTCGCAGTGGAGCGATGTTCTGGACAACTACGCGGGGGCTGACATTGGGTTTAGAACGGTCAATTCGATCCTGGCACGATCGGTGAAGGACGATGACTACAGCGGTTTCTACCATTTTCTAAAACAGAATACGAATATCCCACAGCGTATGGCGCCGGCAGACATGCGGTTGGTCAGCGACTTGAAGCCTTGCCATTGCGACCGTCCCAACATTTTTATTTTTGTGATCGACAGTTTGCGGCAGGATTATCTTTCACCATACAACTCCTCGGTGAACTTCACACCGGAAATCGGAAAGTTTGCGCAAGACAGTATTGTGCTGCAAAACGCATTTACCCGTTACGCGGGAACGGCGCTTTCCGAACCTGCCATTTGGGTGGGAGCGATGCAATTGCATGCGCAATATGTCGAGCCGTTTTATCCCATGAACAATTTGCAGAAGCTGATCGATACCGAAGGATACGAGAGTTACATCACACTGGACCCCATTCTGCGGGCGATCCTGCATCCCTCCCCGTCGATCACGGAGCTCGACAAAAATACCAAGATTTGGAATGACCTTGATTTTGTAGCTACCTTGAAAGAGTTGGAAGCGAAGATCGGGACGCGGGCAGACTCGTCGAAACCGATCTTCGCCTATACCCAGCCGCAAAATGTGCATACCGTCACTTTAGAAAGAGCACGGCAGAACGGCACCCGGGCGCAGATGAGCGCTTCGGAACTGCGTCGGATGGACCCGGCTTTCGGAGATTTTATTAAGTTTCTAAAGGACCGCGGTCTGTATGACAACAGCGTGATTGTCCTCACGTCGGACCACGGCGACGCTTACGGTGAATTTGGCCGCTATGGTCATTCCGATTATCTGTTTCCCGAGGTCATGCGAGTTCCGCTCATTGTGCATCTTCCCCAGCGCATGCGCGACAAATTGGTGTGGGACACGCAACAAATCGCCTTCCCCATGGACATTGTTCCCAGCCTCTACTATTTGCTGGGGCACGAGCCGACCACCCATGGCGAATTGTTTGGCCGCCCACTGTTCACCCGGACGCGGGAAGAGCAGACGGCTGCTCGGCAGCCTTACTATTTGATCGCTTCCAGTTACGCGCCGGTTTACGGCATTTTGCAGAATAATGGGAAATCGCTGTTCATTACCGATGCGGTGAATCAGAAGAACTATTTCTATGATCTTCAGGACGATCCTAGAGGCCTACACAACCACGTGACTCGCAAGATTCGCAGTGAAGGCGAAGAGCTGATTCGTCACGATATCGGGGTAATCGACGGTTGGTACAACTTTGATCCGAACCAAGACTAGATTCGGGCCGCGATTCTATCGCGGCGCGGCTGCTCGTTTGGGCAGCATTTCTCCGATGCGGCGAATCTGGGCGCCCACCCCGCGCAGCTTCTCTTCAATATTCTCGTAGCCGCGGTCGATGTGATACACGCGGTCAATGATAGTTTCTCCATCCGCAACCAGAGCTGCCAGCACCAGGGAAGCTGAAGCGCGCAGATCAGAAGCCAGCACAGCAGCCGCGCTCAGTGGAGTCTTGCCGCGAACCACGGCGCGGCGTCCTTCAATCTTGATGTTCGCGCCCATGCGCACTAGTTCCTGCGCGTGCATAAATCTGTTTTCGAATATATTTTCAGTAACGATAGAAGTTCCCTCCGCCTGGGTGGCCAGCGCCATGTATTGCGCCTGCATGTCGGTAGGGAAGCCGGGGTATTCTTCGGTCACAATGTCGGCGGCGTTGAACGGGTTGTCTCCCATTACGCGGACCGAATCGGCAGTAGTCGAAGTCTTTACGCCGACCTCGTGGAGTTTTTGCAGCAATGCGCTGAGGTGTACTGGATCGCATCCCGCAACATTTAAGTCACCGCCGGTCAGCGCTCCGGCGATAATGAAAGTTGCGGCTTCGATGCGATCTGGAATGATGCGGTGTTTGGCTCCGTGTAGTTTTTCGACGCCCTGGATGCGGATTGTGGATGTTCCCGCACCTTCAATGCGCGCACCCATCTTGTTCAGCAGATCGGCGAGATCGGAGACTTCCGGTTCGCGGGCGCAGTTTTGCATGACCGTTTCACCTTCGGCTAGCGTCGCGGCCATCAGCAAGTCTTCCGTTCCCGTCACGGTAATCTTTTCAAAAACAATCTCTGCGCCTTTGAGCCTCTTGGCGGTCGCTTCTATATATCCGTGGTCTTGCGTGATAGTGGCGCCCAGCAGTTCCAGGCCTTTGACGTGCATGTCAATCGGGCGCGATCCGATGGCGCAGCCACCGGGCAAGGAAACCCTGGCGCGGCCGCAACGGGCTACTAGCGGGCCGAGGACGAGCGATGACGCGCGCATCTGTTTGACCAGTTCGTAGGAAGCTTCGGGGGTGGTGAGAGTGCGAGCGCAGATGGTGGTGCGATGTTGGGCGCGTCCATAGCCCAGTTCGACTTCTGCTCCCATGGCGGCCAGCAGTTTGCGCGTGGTCTCAATGTCGCGAACTTGTGGAATGTTTTCCAGGATGACCGGTTCTTCGGTCAGGAGCGCAGCCGCGATGGCTGGCAGAGCGGCGTTTTTGGCGCCACTGACGCGAATGGTGCCCAGCAGCGGACTGCCGCCGCGAATAACGAATTTATCCATATCAAGATCGCTTCCTAAAGATTCATGAACCAGAACGAGCCCCATGGGGACTCCAATCCGTGGCGCGTCTGTCTATTCTAGCGGGAATACCGGTGTATAGAGTGGAAGAGGGGTTAATCGGAAGGGCACGGACTGGCGGGACTACCCAAGGAATGCGGCTGTGCGGAAGTCAAAGGTAAAATCCTACCTGGATTTTGCCGCTGCTATTGCCTGCCGAACATTTCCGGCTGCCGATTTCAGGAACTGTTGCGCGGCTGCTTTGGTCACACTTGCCTCTAACATCACCAAGGCTATGGGCACGCTGTTTCCGGCCGATTTCAGGGCTTGTTTCGCAGTTTCCCGCGTGACCCCAACCGCCCGTTGCAGAATGGTCGCTGCCCGCTCCGCAAGCTTGTAATTCTTCATGCGGACATTGATCATCAGGTTGCCATAAACGTATCCGAGCTTGGTCATGGCGCCGCTGGAAAGCATATTCAGCACCATTTTTTGCGCAGTGCCAGCCTTCATGCGGGTGGAGCCCGAGATCGCTTCCGGCCCGACTTCGACCACAATCTCGATTTCAGCAGCCTTGCCCAGCAGAGAGTTCCGATTGCAAGTCAAGGCAACCGTCTTCGCGCCTCGGTGTCGGGCATATTGGACAGCCGCGATGGTGAATGGGGTTCGTCCGCTCGCGGCGATCCCCACAACAGCGTCGTTCTTGCCTGGCCTCTTTTTGGCCATGGCCCGCGAGCCAAATTCGCGGGAATCCTCATTGGCTTCGACCGCCGCTCCTAGAGCTTTTACGCCACCCGCGATGATGAACTGGACGGTCTTGGGATTGGTGCCAAATGTCGGCGGGATTTCGGCTGCGTCCAGGGCCGCAATGCGTCCGCTGGTGCCGGTGCCTACGTAGATGAGGCGTCCGCCTTTGCTTAAAGCTCCTGCGATCGCATCGATGGCTCGGGCAATCTGCGGCAGAGAGCGCTTGACCGCAGCGGCGACCTTGGCGTCCTCAGTGTTGAGGATGTGGGCTATTTCCAAAGAGGATTTGAGGTCCAGATCTTTCGAGGCCGGATTTAGCTGCTCAGTGGAAAGTTGGCTGAGATCCTGGCTCGTGTTTCTCTCGGCGCGCTTCAACGATTTGCCTCCAGTATTTCGGGGTAGAGCGCTTCGACCACTGCGTCATGAAATTCGGGCCGGATCTGCTTGATGGCTTTGTTATTGCAATCGGGCCATGTCCGGTTGGTCAGCAAAGATACCGAAAGCTGGCGTTGCGGATCGATCCACAACGAAGTCCCGGTGTAACCGAGATGACCGAATGAAAGACGAGAAAAATACTTTCCAGACTGTGAGGGCGAAGAAGGGGTGTCCCAACCTAAGGCTCGAGAGGTACCCGGCGGCGAGGTCTCCCGCTTGGTAAAGAGAGCGACAGTCGCTGGCCGAACCAAGGGTATGCCGCCGCTTAGCATGGCATTGGCAAATATTGCGACGTCCTGCGCGGGCGCGAAAACCCCGGCATGTGGGGCAACTCCAGCCATCACGCTGGCATTTTCGTCAAATACTTCACCCTGGATGATACGTCCACGAAATGTGCGGTCATTGACAGTCGGAGGAATTAACGAACGCCAAGCGGAAGGGGGATTGAACAGGGTTTGCGCCATCCCCAAGGGTCCGAAGACCTCGCGCTGGCAAAACCTGTCGAGCGATTCATCGGCAATACGTTCCAGGGCAACCCCGAGAATGATGAATCCAATATCGCTGTATTCCGCTCTGGTTCCGGGATCCGCCGTGAGCGGAGTTGAAAATGCAGCGGCCAGAAGGTCTTCTTTGCTGTTCGCATGCAGAAATAACTTTTCGTGGACGGGCAGGCCGGAAGAATGAGCCAAGAGCATGCGGAAAGTTACATCCCGTCGGCGCGAGTCGTTCCTGGCAAACTCGGGACCCAAAAACTCGGGGACGATTAAAGCAATTGGCGCTTCCAGGTCCAGCAGACCGCGCTCGTAAAGGATCATGGCCATGCTGGTGGTGGCGACTACCTTGGAAACCGAAGCCAGGTCAAAAATTGTGCCTGGGACAACTTCTGGCGAATCGGGCTCGTAACTAAATCGCCCAATCGCCTTCAGGGCAGTCAGTTCGCCCTTGTGAGTCACCGCCATTGAAGCAGCCGGGAATGCGCGATCCGCAATGGCCTGCTGCAAAATTGCAAAAGCACGGGTGAAAACGGCCTCCTGCTGCTCGTAAGCGGGGGCAAGAGTCAAGGGGGCAATTGCATGCGGGAGCCCCTGGAAGTTTCTCGGCGAAGATGCGGAATGTTCGATGTTCGGTTTATAGCAAACTTCGATGGGCGGGTAAAGGGAACCTGTGGCACAAACGGCACCCCTACACTTCGGTTCCTTGAGCAATGTCGTGGACGTTGTGTAGAGTCAGAGTATTCGCATATTAAGCACAAATTCGCGCTGTCCAGGAATCACAGCCAATCTCTTGATGATTACGTTGCTGGTCAGCCTGGCTTCTTCGCCTCTCATGGCCGCCGCGAAAGATGCGGGGCCACCATCAGATCGGCTAGGTCTGCTTGACGCAATTGTGCAGAGCGCAATCGCCGACGGCCAGATGCCGGGTGCGGTTTTACTGGTCGGGCACGACGGACAGGTGGTTTATCGACGGGCTTTTGGTGAGCGTTCGCTCGAGCCCAAGCGCGAACCGATGACCGTGGACACGATCTTTGACCTGGCGTCCCTCACCAAGGTAGTGGCCACGACCACTGCCGTGATGCAACTGGTCGAGCATGGGAAAGTCCGGCTGAACGATCCGGTCGAAAAATATATTCCGGAATTTGCGCAAAATGACAAAGAGGACATCACCGTTCGGGAGTTGCTCACGCACCTTTCGGGCTTGCCCGAAGACCTCGATCTGACCCAGCCCTGGGAGGGACGTGAGACCGGATACCGGATGGCCTTTGCCGAAAAGACCGCTTATCCTCCCGGTTCAAGGTTTCTTTACAGTGACATCAATTTCATTACCCTGGGCGCCCTGGTGGAGCGCGTTACTGACACCACCCTGGACGCGTATTGCGCGAAGAACATTTTTGCCCCTCTGCTCATGACGCACACGCGTTTCGTGCCGCCGGCGGCGTGGCGTCCCCAAATCGCACCCACGCAATACGACGAAAACGAGAAGATGCTGCGTGGTGTGGTGCATGATCCGACGGCTCGGCGCATGGGCGGGGTTGCTGGACATGCAGGTCTGTTTTCGACTGCGGACGATTTGTCGAGATTTGCCCAGGCTCTTTTGAACGGCAGCAAAATTCTCTCGCCGCTGACCGTGGAGAAGATGACCACACCCCAGCAGCCGCCATCGTCACCCGTGCTGCGCGGCTTGGGCTGGGACATCGACTCGCCGTTCTCCAGTGATCGCGGAGATCTGCTGCCTGTTGGCTCATTCGGGCACACTGGATTTACCGGGACCTCATTGTGGATTGACCCCACCACCCGTACCTACATCATTCTGCTCACCAATGCGGTTCATCCGCGCGGAAAAGGAAGTGCGGTTGCCCTGCGATCCAAAATTGCGACGGCAGTGGCCGCGGCTCTTCCGTTGAAAGTTAGCGAGCAGGACGAGATGCGATGGAAAAGCATCACCGGCTATAACGAGACGCAAACTGCCGGAAGACGGTTGACCACAAGGAACGGCGCAGTGCAGGCGGGGATTGATGTTCTGGAAGCCCATAATTTTGCGGAGATTCGCGGCGTGCCTGATAAGAACTCGAGCGACAAAAGTCCTAGCGACAGCGCTGCAGCCCCGAAGCGAAAGATCGGCCTGCTCACCAATCAGACCGGCGTCGATGCGCAAGGCCGCCGCACGATTGATGTGCTGGCTGCGGCGCCCGGGATATCACTGGACGCGATTTTCAGTCCCGAGCACGGAGTGACCGGTACGCTCGATACCACCAACATCGGCAACTCGCGGGATGCGGCAACCGGCATTTCCGTTTACAGCGTGTACGGCGCCACGGATGCTGCCCGTCGGCCGTCGTTGGATGTCTTGAGGAACCTCGATGCAGTAGTCATTGATGTTCAGGATGCGGGGGCGCGCTTCTACACTTACGAATCCACGCTGGGATATTTTCTCGAGGCTGCGGCCAAGGCAGGGATCGAAATCATTGTCCTCGACCGGCCCAACCCAATCACGGGCTCATTTGTGCAGGGTCCCGTCTCCGATTCCGGCCATGATAGCTTCGTTAATTATTTCCCCCTCCCCGTGCGTCACGGCATGACGATGGGCGAGCTGGCAAAACTCTTCAATTCCGAGCGTGGTCTCAATGCCAAGCTTACCGTAGTGCCGATGGAAGGCTGGATACGTGGAGATTGGTACGACTCGACGGGGATGACATGGATCAACCCGTCACCAAATTTGCGCAGCGTGACCGAGGCAACGGTGTATCCCGGGGTGGCTTTGGTCGAGGGCACGAATCTTTCTGTAGGACGCGGTACAGAGACTCCGTTCGAATTGCTGGGAGCACCGTGGATCAAGGGGCGGGAGCTGGCACAATATTTAAATGCGCGAAATATCTCCGGGGTGCGCTTTGTGCCGCTAAGCTTTACCCCGGCGTCGAGCACCTACGAAAACCAGAAGTGTGAAGGAGTGAACATTCTGGTGGTGGATCGGAACGCTTTCGATGCTCCGGAGCTGGGCCTCGAATTGGCATCCGCACTGCATAAGCTATATCCCGAGCAATTCCACATGGAGAAGATGGGCGACATTCTGGTGAACCAGTCGGTGTTGGATGCCCTTTCGCAAGGCCAAGATCCGCGACGTATCGCCGAGGACTGGCGTGAAGCTTTAGAGAAGTTTGAACAACTTCGGCAGAAATACTTGATTTATAAGTAATCCTGCGCGCACGGTAGGGTTTGAATTGGCTAGAATGAAGCAGGCATTTTTACGCAGGTGAGTTAAGACCAATGGAAGTTATAAGCGGAAGAGCGCCGGCGCCCAACCCGTACTACCGGTGTGCCGGCCCCAATTGCGGGACTTTGAAGAGATCCACAGACCACTGGTGGATTATGTGGACGTCTTTTGGTGAATTTAACCGGCCGGTGCTTTATCTGTGTCCGTGGGACGAGGAGATTGCCGCGCGGGAGGGTACTTTGCACGTCTGCGGCGAGCTTTGCGCGCAGCGGCTGCAATCGCAATTCATGGGGAATGTTAGAGAGAGCCAGCTCAAACGGACGGGCGGCGGCGAGTAGCTCTCTGCAAGATCCCAATCTCAACCATCCAAGCGACATTTGTGGAATCGGTTGCATCCTATCCTGCATTAGCAGCAGTTTCCCAGAGTGTTTATACGTGGCGTCCATGGTCCCTGGAGACTGCGACACTTTGTCTTGGGAGGTAGATCGTGCGCCTGATCATCGCTTTGGTTCTGCTGTCTGCGTGGCTGACCGCACAAACCTCGTCGCCCTCGTCCCCAACGGCTCCGTCGCAGGCATCAGAAAATGCTTCGCCACAGAATACAAGCTCACCGGATGCCTCGCCGAACAAGCCGGTTGCAAGCTCCGCTCCAGCATCCGCCGTTGCGACTCCTCCTGCGGCGGCTAACCCGAATACAGTAACCGTCCCGGCAGGTACCAAGCTTGCGCTCGAGCTTAAACATGCCATCTCGACAAAAGGTACGCAAGAGGGTGCCGCTGTGTACGCAGAAACGACCTTCCCTTTCGCGCTGAACGATCGCATCCTCATTCCCGCCGGAACCTACGTGCAGGGCAGGATCAGCCATATCGAACGGGGCGGGCACATCAAAGGTCGCGCGGAAGTGCTGATGCACTTCACCACGCTCATCTATCCCAGCGGCTACACGGTGGTGCTACCAGGCTCTCTGGAGAGTGCGCCTGGAGTTGATAAAACCGGCATCAAGGACAAAGAGGGAACCATCCAACAGGACAGCCAGGCGGGAGACGAAGCGACCACCATCGCATCCAGCGCAGGCAGTGGCGCAGCTGTCGGTGCTTTGAGCAATGGCGCCAAAGGAGGCTTGATTGGCGCTGGAGTGGGTGGTGCTGTAGGGACGGCGATTGCCCTTTTGGGGCGGGGACGGGACGTGAATATGCCGTCGGGAACGACTTTCGAAATGGTGATTCAGCGCGATGTGCAGCTGGATTCCATGCGGATTTCAGCAGCTAGCAAGTAGAGGAGCTTCGATCAGGGCCCAAGGACCTACACCTGGGGTTTGGCGGGAGCGGAAGGTTTCGCGGCAGGAGGCTTTGGAGTAGGAGTGGGGGTATAGGAAAACCGGAAAATCTGCGCCTCGATCTCTTTCCGTAGGTCCCCCCAAATATTTTCCGGCATGGAGAGAAATGTGCGGACTACGTCAGGATCAAACTGACGTCCCGACCAGCGCTCAATTTCCTCGCGTGCGGCCTGTAGAGTTTGCGCGCGGCGGTAGACACGATCGGAAGTGATTGCGTCCAGAGTATCAGCGACCGAAAAAAGCCTTGCGCCGAGGGGAATTTCCTCGCCCTTGAGTCCACGCGGATAGCCGGTCCCGTCATACCGCTCCTGATGGGAATAAACGATTTCCGCAGCTTCGGACAGGTAGGGGATCTTTTTCAACATCTGATATCCGCGGTAGCAGTGCTCCTGCATGATCGCCATTTCATCGGCGTTCAAGGCCGCGGGTTTGCGAAGAATCGCATCCGGGATCGCCACCTTGCCGATATCGTGCAAGAACGCGCCGCGGGCGATCACCCGGATCTGATCGGCGGACAACCCAACCGCGCGGGCGATGGCGATGGTAAAAGCCGTGACCCGTTTGGAGTGGCCCTCGGTCTCGGAATCTTTCAAGTCAAGCACATCGCCTAACGCTTCCAAAGTGATGTCGTAGGAACGCTCCAGTGTACCGATGGCGTTGCGCAGCTGCTCGGTGCGCGCCGTGACCAGAGCTTCCAGGTTGGTCTGATACTGGCGGTTCTCCATTTTCAGGCGACGGTTCTCCAGAGCGCGGCTGACCGTGACCAGCAACTGCTCCCGCTCAAAAGGTTTTAGCAGGTAATCGTAAGCGCCGTTGCGAATGGCGGCCAGAGCGACGGAGATGTCGTTCACGGCGGTCACCATGACCACCGGCATGTCGGGGAATCTTTCTTTGGTGCGTTCCAGCAGGCCGATGCCATCCAATTCCGCCATGATCAGGTCGGAGAGCATGAGATCGAATTCTTCGCCGGAATCCAGTATGGCCAGAGCTTCCAAACCGGAAGCGGCCTGACGGCACTGATACTTTGCGGTCGTCAACAAGGCGGACACAATCTCGCGGATTGGTTCCTCGTCATCGACGATGAGAATGCGGTCGGCGGGCATGGGGATACTTTCAGTCTACGTCCGATTCTAACCCACTATCTAGTGCCTAAAGTAACCGACTGCTATGGGAAAGCCCATTGGTAACTCCCGCAGACATGCTAATTAAGAACATAGCGATTTGCGCCTTTCGCCAATGGATATCCGCGTTTTGACCGACTGGAACCAAGTCAGCGGCCTGGTTGCCCCTACTTTAGCGGCCCAGGAACCCGCTGTTCTTGTCGTGCTTGCGGCCAGCCTGCTGGTCTTCCGCACTTTTCGTGAGCGCTATCTTCTGATCTGGATCGTAGGCTGGCTGGCCTATTTCGTCTCGCGCTGCACCTTGCATGGATCGGTGGGAGATCCGTTGTCCGCGTATTCCCTGGCGATTGGGCAGGCGGAATTCATTCTGGCGGTGTGCCTCTTCGCGGCGGCGGTTTTCGTGTATGCTCATGCCCGCGACCTGCTCGTGCCGCTGGTAGTGATTAGCGTCACGGTGATTGCCTATTCGGTGCTGCGCGTGCTGTGGTGGCCGGATTCCCTTACCCTTCGTGTCGCCCTTGAGGTTTCCTACCGGCTGATCGCCTTTACGGCGGCGGTAGTGCTGATTCGCTTCCGCTGGTCTCGCTGGGAAATTGGCCCCTGGTTGTTGAGCATCAGTCTATTGCTGCTGCATCTCGATTGGGTGCCGGTCAACGTGCACCTGCCTCCGGGATCAGGCCTGCTCCTCGATCTAATGTTTGGTCTCAGCATGTTGTTGGTGGTATTTGACGATTCCAAGATGCGCACCCGTCGTTTGGGAGCAGTGAATGCGCTTACCACCAGCATCACTCGCGCCCAGCAGCATGGGCCCATGATGGTGACGGCACTGGAAGAGCTCAAGGCGCTGATGGGTGCCAAGGCGGCCTGGTTTCAGTTGGTGGAAGGCAACAAATTGATCATGGCCCAGCAGATTGGGCTCTCGTCTGACTTCCTGCGAGACCGGAATGCCGTAGCCCTGGATGAGACCCAGGAACGCATTTTGCGCGAAGGGAATCCTGCCGTCATGCGGACTGCAACCGCCGACGAGACGACCAGAGCCTACCTAAGAAAAGAACGTTTTCACCACGTTGTGACATTGCCCGTCCTGGGGAAGAAGTCAATGATCGGCACGCTCAGCCTGGGCAGCCGTCACTGGGTTTCTTATACCCCGGACGAAATGGAATTTCTGACCACCAGCGCGCATCAGCTCGGGCTCGCGGTTGAAAACCTTCGGCTCGTGGAAGAAATTTTACGCTCCCACCGTCAGTGGACAAACACATTCGACTCGATCCAAGACCTCGTCTTGCTGCATGATTCCGAATTCCGAGTGATGAAGGCGAACCATGCGCTCTTGCGCCGCCTCGGGCAATCCCCGTCGGAGGTGATCGGGAAAGACTGCGAAACCGTCTTGCCGCGAACCCATGGCGAGTGGAAGGGATGTCCTTATTGCCGGGGCACGGAAGAAGGCTTTCACGAAGGGCTCGATGCCTGCTTCGGCGGCTTCGCCATGGTATCTACTTCGTCCTACCTGGAGCAGGGCGGCAAGCAAAAAGGAACGATCCATGTGGTCCGGGACATCACCGACGGACGTATTGCGGAAGAGAAATATCGCATGCTATTCGAGCAGGTCCAGGAAGGCGTATTTGTAGCCACGCCAGAAGGAAAGCTGCTCGATTGCAACGATGCTTTTGTGCGCATGCTCGGCCACAGTAGCCGCGAAGAACTCATGGCTCTGAACGTAGACCGGGAACTGTATGCCTCGACCGAACAACGTGAGACTTTCCGTCGTGAGGTTGAACTGCACAATTTTGTCCGGAACTTTGAAGTGACGTTGCGGCGTAAAGATGGAACCTTGTTGACGGCAGTCGAAAGTAGTTTTGCGACCCGCGACAAGAACGGCAAGATCGAGCGTTATCAGGGCTTCTTGCTGGATATCACGGAGAAAAAGCGGGCCGAAGATGAAATCCGGCGTCGCAACCGGGAACTGAATGCACTAAATGCGATGGCGGTCATCGCCACCCAGTCCTTCGATCTCGACGAAATTCTGAATCTAACTTTGCGTCAGGTGGTTTCGTTATTGGGGGCGGAGACGGGATCAATTTATCTTTGCGATGCGGACGAGGCCACATTCCGCCGCCGTGCCGGCTGGGGCCAGCGCAGCGTGGATCGCGCCCGCCTTTCGGAAATCAAGTTCGCGGAGGGCTTTGGCGATCTGGTGACCCGTTCCCGCACTGAAGTGCTCACCGCGGAATATTTGCCACATGTGCCGAAGCAGGTAGCGGAATTCATTCGCGCCGATGGACTAAGCTCATGGATATGGGTCTTGCTATGGGGCAAGGATAATCCCATCGGAATCATGGGAATCAGCAGCCGCGAGTCCCGCGAGTACACCGGCAACGATGAAAACCTTCTAGTCGCCATTGGCCGCCAGCTGGCCACTACCATGGAGAAGGTCCGGCTCTACGAGGAGACCTGCCGCGCCTATGACGATCTGCGGCGAACCCAGGAACAATTGCTGCAAAGCGAGAAAATGTCAGCGGTGGGGCAGCTTATCTCGGGAGTGGCCCATGAGCTGAATAATCCGCTTACTGCGATCCTGGGCTATGCCCAGCTCCTCGAAACCGAGGGGCTCAGCGATCGTGCCACCGACTTCGTCAGCAAGTTATTCAAGCAGGCGCAACGCACCCATCGCGTGGTGCAGAGCCTGCTGTCTTTTGCCCGGCAGCGCAAACCGCACAAGCAGGAAGTCGACCTCTGCAAGGTGCTCGATGAAACCCTGGCGTTGCGCGACTATGACATGAAAGTCAGCAACATAAAACTGGAACGGGAGACCGAGCCCGGACTTCCGGCCGTTACCGGCGACCCCCACCAACTAGAGCAAGTGTTCCTGAATATCATTAACAACGCTGTGGACGCCATGCTGGAAGCGGGTCAGGGCGGCACTTTGAAAGTCCGGTTATACGTCAAAGACGGACAGGTCCATGCCGAGTTCCAGGATTCCGGGCGGGGGATCAAGGAACCGAATCGCATTTTCGAGCCGTTTTACACTACCAAGAGCGTTGGCAAAGGCACCGGCCTCGGACTAAGCATCTGCTATGGAATCGTCAAAGAGCACGGCGGCGACATATCCGCACACAACTCGCGCGAAGGCGGCGCCATTGTTGACGTATGCTTGCCTTCCGCTGGACGAGCGGCGGCGGCGGTCGCGGGGAACGCGCCTCGTCACGAGATGGCACTGGAGGGACGCATTCTGCTGGTCGAAGACGAGGAAGCCGTCCTCGAATTTGAGCGCGATGTGCTGGCTGGCGCTGGCGCCCAGGTGACTACCTCCATGAACGGAGAACAGGTCAAGACCCAAGTATCGGCTCAGTCGTTTGACGCTCTGATTGTTAACGGCAGGATGGCGGGTGGGTGGAGCGCTCCTGAGGTTTATAAATGGATTTCCGAAAGCCACGCCGGATTAGAGAAACACCTGATGTTTACCTTCTCCAGCGTGGTCGAGCCTGAGATGAGGAAATTCTTGCAGGAGAACAGCGTTCCTTATCTCGTGAAGCCGTTTGAAGTCGGCGATCTCATCTCGCAGGCGCGGCGTTTGCTGCAAAAGACCCAGGCAGCCGCTGCCGGATAAGCGCCTACAAACTCTTCGGCAACATCTGTGTGAACTCACGCAGGGCTGATTCCTTCCTGCGATACCACATCCATTGACCCAGCCTTTTTACTTCGACTAGCCCTGCTTTCCTGAGAATCGACATATGGTGCGAAATCGTCGGCTGTGAAAGACGGACCCGGAGTTCGATGTCGGAGGCGCAGAGGCCAATGTCTTTGCCCAGGGAACAACCGCCGCGTTCTTTAAGAGCTTGCAGAATCCGCCGGCGGGTGGGGTCCGCAATGGCATGCAAAACACGATTCAACTTCTGCTCTGAACTGTTCATGGGAGATAGAGATAGACGGTAAATTGATGGATGTCAATATATTAAACAAATTGCGGATCTCAGATTTCAGATTGTAGATTTAAAAACACTCGGACATCCCCGCTTCAGGCGAAAAATCTGCAATCTAAACTCGCAAATCTGCAATCATTTCTTTACGATCGGATTGTATCCATCGCTGAGCAGCTTGCTACGCATGGACTCGGCGTCCTTAATATCGGTAAAGGGGCCGACCTGAACGTGAAAAAGCTTGTCCGTAGGCAGGCTCGCCGAGGCGGCGGGATACTGTTTCTTTTTGAGCGCGTCAACCAGGGCGTCGGCATCCTCCTGTTTGCTGACCGCAGCGACCTGGACGAAATAACCGGCGGCGGGAGCCGCGCTGGTCGCGGGATCCGGGGGGGCCGGGTTGCTCCGAGCTGACGCCGGCGGAGTGGACGCGTCGGGGGGATTCGTGCTGCTCGGCGTCAATTGGGCATCCGTATCTTTTTGCCCAACTGCCTTGTAAAACGTCATGTCCTGGCTTGGAGCCGCACTGTTGTTTGGCTTGACCGCGGACGGACGCGAGCCGTTTGTGGCAGTGGTTGCGGGCGACAAATCACCGGCCATCGGCTTAACGGAATTCTTTCCCAGCGAAAAACCCATTCCAAAAAACACTGCACACAAGATCACCAGCCCGAAAAACAGGGCCAGCATCTTACCGGTGCCTAGTGTAATTTCAGTGTCTTCCGATGCAGGTGCTGCCATTCTTGGTCCTCATGTACTTCCGGCCAGCGGATCGCATCCTAGCTCTTCGACGCGTCCCCGTCGGGTTTTCCCAGGATCTTCTGTAGCCCGGAAAAGAAATCCACCGGGACGGGGAAAATCACCGTGGTGTTTTTCTCAACCCCAATCTCCGTCAAGGTTTGCAGGTAACGTAGCTGCACGCTGACCGGTTCCGTGGCCAGCAAATGGGCTGCATCCACCAGGCGTTGGGCGGCTGAGAATTCGCCTTCCGCATGAATGATCTTGGATCGCTTTTCGCGTTCGGCTTCGGCTTGTTTGGCCATGGCCCGCAGCATGGATTCAGGCATGTCCACTTGTTTGACTTCGACGTTCGTGACTTTCACACCCCATGGAGATGTGTGGGTGTCGAGAATGCTTTGCAGGCGCAGATTGATTTTCTCCCGGTGCGAGAGCAGTTCGTCCAACTCCTGTTCGCCGAGTACGGAACGCAGGGTGGTCTGAGCGAATTGCGAAGTCTGATAAGTGTAATTGGAGACTTCGACGACTGCCTTGCGCGGTTCAATGACGCGCAGGAAAATCACCGCGTTGACCTTCAACGTGACGTTATCGCGAGTGATGATGTCTTGCGGAGGGACTTCGAAGGCCTCCTGCCGCAAAGAGACGCGTACGATGCGATCCAGCGGGGCAAACACGAGAATGACTCCGGGGCCTTTCGCGTCTGGAAGCAGGCGCCCCAGGCGGAAAATGACGCCGCGTTCATACTCAGCCAGGATTTTGATGGAGCTCAAGATATACAGAACAAAGATGATGATGAGAATGCCGCCAAGTCCAAAGAGTTCCATGGGAACCTCGAATCACTGATTGTCAGGAATTGCTTCTGTGGCGGATTGTATCGCACTTCCACTCAGGGATGCTGTGTCCAAGGGGTTGTCACGATAGATGCGTCACCCGTCACCACGCCTTCGCCACTACTGGAGTTTCGCGGACTGACGCGGACGGTTCAACCTGCAACTGCAATCCGTTCACCCGTCGAACCACTACAGATTGCCCGGCAGCTACATCAGCGGAGGACAATGCATCCCAGAGTTCACCGTGGACCAGGACTTTTCCTGTGGGAGAAAGAGCCGATTGCGACACGCCAATTTCTCCAATAAGGCCCTGCGATCCTGTGACCACTTTGTTGGCGCGTGCTTTCAGTGCAACAGTCATCAGAAATACGGTAATAATTCCAAGCGGAATACTCACTGCCAGAGCAGTTCCCAGGCGAACCCGCATTTCCGGGATTGGCCCATCCACGAGCAGCAATCCGCCCAAGGTCAGGGTCAACATTCCGGCGATGGCCAACACTCCATGCGAGGCCAGTTTGGCCTCCAAGGCGAACAGCACAAAAGACAGCAGGATAAGAGCGACCGCGGCAAAGCTGGTCGGCAGCAGATTCAGGGCAAACATGGCCAGCAGGATGAAAATCACTCCAACGGTTCCCGGCACCACAGCGCCGGGATGATTGAACTCCGCATAGAGGGCGAAGACGCCGATCGTGAGCAACAGGTATGAAATGTTGGGGTCAATGATGAAAGACAGAATGCGCTCCTTCACCGACAAATCCAACATCCGCACTGTTTGACCGACCAGATTCAAGGTCACGGTCTGGCCGTCGATGCGCTTTACCGTTTTCCCCTGGAGTTGTTTGAACAAATCCTGTTCGCTGGTGGCCACATAGTCAATCAGGTGCTGAGAGAGTGCCTCCCGGTCGGTGAAAGAAGTTGACTTGCGCACCACAGTCTCCGAGACTTCGACGTTACGGCCTCGCTTTGAGACCACCGACCGCATCAGGGCCGCAGCATCATTCTCGACTTTCTCCTTCATGATGTCGTCCATCTTTTCGCCACCCATGCTCACCGGGTGTCCGGCGCCGGTATTCGTGGCTGGAGCCATCGCGGCTACATCGGCACTTTGCAGAATGTAGTAGCCGGCAGACGCAGCCCAGCTCCCACTAGGTGTGACGTAGATGATGACGGGGACAGGAGAAGCCAGAATCCTTTCGATAATATCGCGCGTGGAAACCATCAGCCCACCGGGCGTGTTGATTTCGATCAGCACTGCCTGATCTTTGTTCCGCGCGGCTTCATCCAGAGCGCGCCCAACATATTCGACGGTAATCGGCTGGATCGTGTCTTTTACCACGATCTTGAGCACTTCGGCGGAAGACAACGCAGGGAAGAAGAGCAGCAGCAACCCGGCCAGCAAGCCGTAAAGAAACCGCGAAACAAAGGATGATTTCATGGATTCAGCAGTGGCGGCGCTTTCTGCGCCAGCTTGGCTGCAACGTGCGCGGAAGAACCTAAACTTCTCCCTACAAGTATACGGCTGGAACCGACTGCCTGTTCACTTCGCAGGCGAATCCGAGTTTTCCCTGACCGCCGGCTTCCTGGAAGTTTCTTGAGAGGCATCTTTCTCGGAACGCAATTCCGGCCAACTGGGCAGAGTTTGATCTCCGGTGATGAGGCGTGCCCCGCGTTCGTAAGTGACATACGACCACGCCCACTGAATCATCACAAACAGGCGATTACGGAATCCGATCAAGAAAAAGACATGGATAAACAGCCACGCCAGCCAGGCAATGAATCCAGAAATATGAATTTTACCCAATTGCCCAACGGCCGCGGCCCGCCCGATGGTCGCCAGACTCCCCTTGTCGAGATAATGGAAATCTTTGCGGGGTTGGCCTTGCAAGTCGCGTCCAATATTGCGCGCGGTCGCGGTGCCCTCCTGGAGGGCCACCGGGGCCACGCCGGGCAGAGGCTTACCGTCTTTGTCCTTCAACGCCGCCAAGTCCCCGATGACAAAAACTTCCCGATGTCCCGGGATGCTGAGATCAGGACTCACCAGCACGCGTCCAGCTCGATCGAGCGGCACTCCGAGGCTTTTGCCCAATGGCGAAGCTGCAACCCCCGCCGCCCAAAGAATGACCGCTGCGGGCAGGCGGGTATTGCCGATCAGAACGGCCGAAGGCTCGACGCCCGTCACCATCGCGGACGTACGCACTTCCACGCCGAGCCGCTGCAATTGCTTCTCCGCGCTCCGTGACAAATCGTCAGCATAAGACGGCAGAACGCGCGGCCCACCCTCAACCAAAATAATCCGGCTATGCTTGGGATCAATCGAACGGAATTCATTGGCCAACGCGTGGCGGGCGATCTCGGCCAGCGTGCCTGCCAATTCCACCCCAGTGGGACCGCCGCCGACGACTACGAAGTTCAGTTGAACTTGTCCCTCGCCGCTGGCGGCGCTGCGTTCCGCCAACTCGAAGGCAAGCAGCACGCGACGGCGGATCTCGAGTGCATCTTCAATGGTTTTCAGGCCGGGAGCCATGGGTTCCCACTCATCGTGGCCGAAATAGGCGTGGCTGGCACCGGCGGCAACAATCAGATAATCGTAGGCAATTTCCAGGTCAGCTAATTTCGCCACCCGTTTTTCGAGATCGAAGCCCAGGACTTCTCCCATCAGCACTTCGACATTTTCTTGATTGCGAAGAATGCGGCGGACCGGAGCGGCGATTTCTCCTGGAGAAATTCCGGCAGTTGCCACCTGATAAAGCAAGGGCTGGAAGGTGTGATAATTCCGTTGATCAACCAGAGTAATTTGGACAGGATAGCGGGCCAGGCGGCGCGCAGCTTGCAGTCCGCCGAAACCGGCCCCCACGATCAGGATTCGCGGTGTTGTCTTATCGGGCATCGAGATTCCACCTAATATATAGATTCTGGCCGCATCTCGATCGGTGAAATAGATTTCGCGGGCAAGACCCACTAAGTCACTCACGGCAAAGGCATTCAATCGGGTAACATGTGCGGGTTGGACGCGAGCGAACCTTTGTCATCGAAACCTCTGCAAACACGGGACCCCTCCGCTTCAACAGCTACATGGTTTAAGTGGGTTTCACCCTCCATCACCGATCTTCTATTCCTGGTTATTTTTTTCGCGCTGACCTGCGGCGTGCTGGCGCCGCGTCTGCTTTGGGACGCGGGAATCGGCTGGCACATCCGCAACGGCCAGCTGATGTTGCAGACCCACACCATCACCCGCATTGACTCCTTTTCTTCCACCATGAATGGACACGCCTGGTATGCGTGGGAGTGGCTTTATGATGTGTTGATTGGGGCGATCCACGGGGCGTGGGGCCTGAACGGGGTTGTATTTTTCTCCGCGCTGGTCATAGCCGCGACGTTCGTGATCGTGTTTACGATTGCGCTGCACCGGGGAGCCAACTTTCCCCTGGCGGCCATCCTGCTGGTGTTCTCCATTGGTGCTTGCAGTATTCATTTGCTGGCGCGGCCGCATCTGCTCAGCTGGTTGTTTGCCGTGGTGTGGTTTCAGATTGTCGACTCTTCAGCGAGCGAACCCAGCTCTGAACGTCGGCGCCTCTACTGGTTGCCCCTGTTTATGCTGGTTTGGGTGAATGTGCATGGCGGATTCGTTTTCGGATTCGTGCTTCTTGCGATCTATATGGCGGGTGGATGGATTGAATACTTTGCCAGTGAAGAGGCTGACAAACGGCGGAAGATTGCTGGGTTCCATCAACAGTTGGGAATCGTAACCGGGCTTTCCTTTCTGGCGACATTCATAAACCCTTATGGCTACAAACTGCACCTGCACATTTATGAATATCTGACCGACCGGTTCTTGATGAACCACATTGATGAGTTCCTTCCCCCGAATTTTCACCATGTGCCGTCGCAATGTTTTGAGATCTTGCTCCTGATCGCCATTGCGGTTCTCGCGATTTCTTTCAGAAAGCTGACGGTCTCGCAGTTGCTGGTCGTCCTTTTTACGGTTTCCAGCGCGCTTTATGCTTCCCGCAATCTTCCTATTTCGTCGCTGCTATTGGTTTTAATCCTTGCACCACTGCTTTCAGAGACCGTCTCCGAAGCGGGCGCAAGATCAGACATCGCTTCCTGGTTGCGGGTGTTGTTTTCTCGCATACAGGCGTTTGGAATGCGCATGGAGAAGATGGAATTAAGCTTCCGTGGGCACTTGTGGCCGGTGATGGCCGTGCTCGTCTGCCTATGGATTTGCGGTCACGGCGGAATGCTGGGCTCGATCCCGGTGATGGACGCACACTTCGACGCGGGAAGATTCCCGGTGCAAGCTGTTGAAGTGATTTCCGATCGTGGGACCAATGTGCCGATTTTCTGTCCGGACACATGGGGTGGGTATCTGATTTATGAACTTTATCCAAAAACCAAGGTGGTTGTAGATGATCGCCATGACCTATATGGAAGCGAATTCTTCAAAAATTACTTGAAGGTCATCGAAATCCAGCCGGGATGGGACAAAGTGCTCGAAGACGAGCACGTAACCAGGATACTGATTCCGGCGAATTCCTCACTGAGCGTGTTGCTCAGGCAAACGCCGCAGTGGGCAGTGGTTCACGAAGACGATACAGCTGTATTGTTTAGGAAGGTTGATTCGGAACCGGCTGGTGCAATTAAACGGTAGGATCTAAATATGAAAACTGACATGAAGCAGACAGAACGATGGTCCGCACTCCCTTTCGCGGAATGGAAAGACACGTATGCGACGCTGCATATGTGGACACAAATCGTCGGCAAAGTTCGACTTGCACTCGGCCCGAAGCTGAACCATTACTGGGGTGTTGTGTTCTACGTGACCGCCCGGGGCTTAACGACTTCGCCAATCCCTTACGGAAAAGAGACCTTCGAGATCCAATTCGATTTCATCGCCCACAGCCTGGAGATTACGACCAGCCTTGGGGAACGCCGATCGTTCCGGCTGGCTCCGCGCACAGTTGCCGAATTCTATGCGGAATTCATGGAAGCTCTACATTCGCTGGGAATTGATGTGAAGGTTTGGGACATGCCGGTTGAAGTCCCCAATCCCATTCGTTTCGATTTGGACAAAAACCATGCATCGTACGACCCGGAATACGCCCATCGTTTCTGGCAAGTTCTGGCCAGCATAGCCCCGGTGTTTCAGGAGTTTCGCGCGGGATTCATTGGAAAGTCGAGCCCAGTCCATTTCTTTTGGGGCAGCTTCGATCTGTGCGTGACCCGTTTCTCGGGACGGCGAGCGCCAGAACGCCCGGGTGCCGACAAAATCACGAAAGAGGCGTATTCACACGAGGTGATCAGCGTTGGTTTCTGGCCGGGCGATGGAGAGGTTGTCAAGGATGCGGCCTTCTATGCATACGCTGCGCCCGAGCCGACGGGTTTCAAAGACAGTTTGGTACGGCAGGCGGGAGCTTTCTACAGCAAGGAGAAGAGCGAATTCTTTCTGATGTATGACCACGTGCGATTGGCGGACTCACCCGAAAAAGCTTTGATGGAGTTTTGCCAAAGCACCTACGAGGCTGGGGCCAATTCGGGGAAGTGGGATAGGGGAGAGTTGGAGAGAGTGAACAAGTAAACTTGCAAATTCTTGAAATTCGCGGTGTTCCGGGAATAGGGGTCCTTCGACTTGCATACGTTCACTTCGTGAACGTATGACTGCGCTCAGGATGACAAGATTTAGCGCGTGTCGATGTCGAAGCCCAAGATTGCGTTTACTTCGACCGGTTGACCTCCGCGCAGTGCGGGACTGAATTTCCAGCCGGGGAGTGCCGCCATGACTTTGGCCGTCATCTCGGGTGCGCTGGGCTCGAGCACATGAGCGTTCTTCACGATTCCCGTACGATCCAGAACGCAGGCAATTACCAGCCGGGAACGCTTTAGATTTCCTGGCACATAGGCGCGCATGGGGCGGGGCGCGGTCAGGTCTTCGCCGCCGTGACCCACCGAGTTCGGATCGGCAAACTCCATTACCGCCGTGCCAAGATTGGTATCGATATAAATTGTGTAGACCTTGTCGCCTTTTAGGGTGCCGTAGAAATTAAATGCGCCGCCCGAACGTGAAGACGCTACTACCGTGATCCCCGGCCGGTCGTCCTTGCCGGTGGTGGATCGTCCCAGATCCGTGGATTGAGCGCCGTCCGAGCCAAAGCTGGGCAGGGTTACGATGCCGTTGCCTCCGCTCACGGAAACGCCTGGCATGGCAGGCTTGCTGGTCGTTCCGTTGCCGGCCCCTCCGGTTCCCGGATAGGGTGAAATCCCTGAACTAGCCTTGGTATCAGAGCCGCGGCCGGTGCCATTTTTTCCGGCTCCCTGGTCTTTGCCGGAAAGTCCGCTGCCGGTGTCGGCGCCTCGTCCGATGCTCGATCCGCCGCCTGACCCACCCAAACCAGGGGTTGCTCCTCCCGACGGCGATAGAGCCAAAGCACCCGTGGAGCTATTCGCAGGTATTCCCCGCGTGGACCCCGGCTGGCTGGAAACAACTACTCCGGTTCCAGCTTTACTGCCCCCAGTGTCTTTCGGAGGCGCTGCGACGCCCGCGTCCGTAGGACCGCCGAGTCCCGCTCCACGATTTCCTCGTCCCTGACTCGATTCCCCCGAGATGGTGGGAGCCGGCGGCACAACCGCAGTGCTGGTGCCGAGTCCATGGGATGATTGCCGTTGGGTTGAGCCGCCATTCAGCTGAACCGTCGGTGGCACGACTTTGGCGTTGCCTGCGAGTCCGGAGGGAGCCTGACGTTGCGTGGAAGAATCGCTCAGCTCAACCGTGGGCGGCACGACCTCGGTATTGGTTCCCATTCCGCCGAAGGTGCGGTGTTCCGTGGCATTGTTGGCCACCTGCGCGGGCGGAGGCACTACCTGGGAGTGCATCTCGCCGGCGCCGAAACCTGGGCCTGAGACCACTTTCTCCCGCGTGATCTGCGGCGGTGGGGCGACCACGGCTGGGGCGGGAAGCGTCAATCGCGGGTTCTGTGAGATCAACTTCTCGGGAGCGGATACGGGTGGTGGAACTACCTGTATGGGCTGATTGCCGGGGATTCGTGGAGCGGTAATGTCTCGCTGTGGGGCCACTGGGGCCGGAGGAACTACGCTAGCAGTCAGGGTTTGCGCCGAACGCATCTTTTCTGATTGAACTTCAGGTGCGGGAGCGATTGCCTGCACGGGCATTTGCGGTGCCCGCTGCGACGATTTGAGTCCTTCGGTCGGTACCGGCCCAGGAATCGGCTTATAGGCAAGCAGATTGGCAACCGCCGTATCGGATTTCGGGAGGTTCAACCTGGGCGCATCCACGACTCTCTCGCGCAAGGTCTCGCCCCGGGCCACGCGAATGGTCTGGGTGGGGTGGTGGGCCTGGTGCCCCCCGCCGCGCCCCGACCGTCCCGCCCGCGTCCCGCCCGCATCTTCGGTTCGCGGCAGCTCGTTGCCCGAGAAGTAGATGACGTCGGGCTTGATCATGGCTGCCGGCACAAGCGAGCGGATCATCTCCAGCCGGGCCGACAACATAATGGCCAAGATCAGCAACGCAATCTCAAACAGCCAGGAAAGCAGCATGCCTCGGTAAGGAAACAGTCCTACCGGAGCTTCTCCGGAGAGGGCTTCGGGTGAGCGGCTCAGTGCGGGACGAATGGCGGTACGAAACTCCTGCCAGGGAGACGACCATTCCACCAGGAATTTGGGGACGTCGGCGATTTGTACATCCTCTCCGAGAGTTACTAAATCGCTCACTGGCCGACGGCCTCCCCTGGTTTTCCAATCGTAATCTCTATTTTGTCACCCAGCGAAGTCCCGGTGGACTCGATGGTGCATTCCGGCAGTTCGAGCACCGAAGTTGCACGCATCCGGACTGGTGCGACTCGCCAGGGTTTCAATTGATTCTCGATATGGACCACGATTTTGTCATTGTCCAGGTAAAGCACGTCGATGGGGAATCGCATACCGAAGGTGTGGACTCCATGACAGGGAACGATCCACAAGGCGCATCCTGCACGGAAACTAGCCGCATCCGTCCACATCAGGCCGCAAAAGCGGGACCAGTGGGTCCCGGCAATCGACATCTGTGTGGCTAGATGGGCTTGGCGCGTCCGGTTGAACGCATATCCTGTGGGGCCTGGTAAAGACATCTCAACTCCTGATTTAGAAAACTCGGGTTCGCAAACTCTTGGGGGAGTTTCTCGAGACTGAGGGCGCCGCGTTAGTGTCCTGGCTCCGGCATCAGGGTACGAATCAATTGGATCACCGCGGGCCCGAGCGTCACAAAAATGATGGACGGCAGAACGAAAAGAACGAGGGGGATAACCATTTTAATCGTAGTCTTGGCGGCTTGTTCCTCGGCCCGTTGCCGCCGCTCCGTGCGCAGGGAGTCGGAGTGTACCCGCAGCGCCTGGGCCACACTGGTTCCGAAGCGATCGGTCTGCACCAGCGTCGCCACCAGGGCGCGGATATCGTTGACCCCAGTGCGCTCCGACAGATTGCGCAGAGCTTCGGAACGGGGCTTGCCGGCGCGCATCTCCAGGTTGACCAGGTGAAACTCGTCGCTTAACTCCGGGTGAGCGTGACGAAGGTCCTCACCTACGCGCATCATCGCCTGGTCCAGCGCCAAGCCGGCCTCCACGCAGATCACGGTCAGGTCGAGCGCATCGGGTAATCCAATCGTAATGAGATGCTGGCGTTTCTTGATGAGGCGCTTCAGCACGAATCGTGGGAGAAAGAACCCAAACGCCGGAACACCGACAAGCAAGAACAGGGAACTATTGCCGATAGCCAGGACAATCGCGAGTCCGAAGATGGCCATACCCACGCGGCTGCCGACATAGATGGTCAAATGGCGGGCGTCGCGATAACCGGCCTGAATCAGCCAGGCTCGGGTCCGAGACACTTCACTCGGCGACAAAGGCAGGGCCTTGCTAAGCGGATCCAGCGCCTGCTCAAGCCGGTCTTTAAACGCTGGTTTTTCTTCTTTCTGAACTTTCTGCCAACTGAGCGAACGCAAGCGGGAACCCAGCACCGACGAAGGCGCATAGGCCGCCGCCCCGAAAGCAAATACCACCAGGGCGATGGTGAGAAACAATACGATTGCCAGTACAAGCGCCATACGTTAGACCTGAATCTGAATAATCTTCCGGATAATGAAATATCCCATCGTTTGCAGCGTGATTCCCGCAACCAGCAGCGTATGCCCTATGGGGTCCGTGAACAGCGGCCGGATAAACCCGGGATTCATCAGCAACATGGTCACGATGATGATGGGGGGCAATCCCATCAACAGCATCATGGTCAACCGGCCCTGGGCCGTGTAGACACGGACCTGCCGCAGGATTTTGAAGCGCTCTCGTATCACATAGGAGAGGTTGTCCAGGATCTCCGCCAAATTGCCGCCGGTTTCCCGTTGCAGCATGACGGCAGTGACGAAGAACTTCACATCCACCAGCGGTACTCGCTCGGTGAGATTGATCAGTGCGTCCCTTACCGGCAAGCCGAATTTTTGTTCTTCGAACAATTTTCGGAACTCGCTGGCAACCGGTTCGGAGATTTCATTCGAAATCAATTCCACGGCAGTGGTAAAGGCGTGACCAGCCCGTACGGCGCGGGCCAGCGTATCGATCGCTTCCGGGAAAAGCTCCTCGAATTTCTGGAAACGCTTGGTGCGACGATACGAGGCATAGGCATAGGGAAGAAATGCCCCCACCGCTGCACCCACCCCGGTCGCTATGGTGCATTCCTGGGCGGGCAGGGAAATGTAGGTGGTCACCAAAAACACAGTCACGCCGACGGCTACCGTACTAATGGCGCACAAAATCAGGATGTTGCCGGCGCGGATGCCCATGTCCGCCTGGGCAAGCATGGTTTGCAGATTGGAGACGCTCGCCGACCGTCGCAACAGAGTGTCGAGCGCCGGAATCCGGCTCAACATCTCATCTCGCAGCAGGGCCAACTCGCTGGAGTTCTCAGGCTCAGCAGCTTTTTCTACCGAGGACAGGCGTTCCCGGAGGAGACGAGCCTGGGAACTCCGCTGGTCCAGAAACGAGCCCACCGCGAAGGCGCCAAGCGCCACCACCACAAATACGAGGATGACAATAATCAGTAGCATAAAAAGTCCCTGCTGGGTCTTCTAAACTTCCATTGATGATTCAAAGATCGCCGAACGCAACTTATGCCCACCGGTCAAAAGCCGCTCCGCAAACTTGGGCCGGATTCCGGTGGCGCGGAATGCCCCCTTCACCTTCCCATTTTCGTCGATCCCTTTGCGCTCGAAAACAAAAATATCCTGCATGGCGATCAGTTCGCCCTCCATGCCGGTAACTTCGGTAATGGTAAGCACTTTGCGGGTGCCGTCCGCCATGCGCGCAATCTGCACCACGGCGTGGATTGCAGAGGCGATCTGGGCCCGCATCGCCCGCTCGGGAATGTTGAGGTTGGCCATGGAGAACATGCTCTCCAGTCGGGCCAGTGCATCGCGCTGGGTATTGGCGTGGACGGTGGTGAGCGAACCTTCATGGCCGGTGTTCATGGCCTGTAACATGTCAAAGGTTTCCTCACCGCGCACCTCACCGATCACAATGCGGTCAGGCCGCATACGCAGGCTATTGATCACCAATTGCCTCTGCCTCACTGCGCCCTTGCCTTCAATGTTTGGCGGCCGGGTTTCCAGGCGTACCACGTGCTCCTGTTTCATCTGCAGTTCGGCGGCGTCTTCGATGGTCACAATGCGTTCGGAATTCGGAATGTAGCCGGAAAGAACATTCAGCAGAGTTGTCTTGCCGGCGCCGGTTCCACCGGAAATCAGCAGGTTCATGCGGCCTTTCACCATGGCCGCGAGTAATTCGAGCATGGGCTCGGTCAGGGTCTTGTTCTCCACCATGTTGCGGCCGGTGATGGGATCTCGGCCAAAACGGCGGATGGACAGGCACGGCCCATCAATGGCCAATGGCGGAATGATGGCGTTCACGCGCGACCCATCCGGCAGGCGGGCATCCACCATGGGTGAAGACTCATCCACTCGTCGTCCCACCCGGGAGACGATCCGGTCGATGATCTGCATCAGGTGCGCATCGTCCTTGAAACTCAACCCGGTTGGCTCCAGCTTCCCGGCGCGTTCCACATAGACCTTGTCATAGCGATTCACCAGGATGTCGGACACGGTGGGATCTTTGAGTAGCGGTTCCAATGGACCCAAACCGAAAATCTCATCCAGAATCTCCCGTGCCAGGCGTTCGCGCTCCGCAAAGCTGAGAGGCACGGCCTCGCTGTTCACGGTGTTGCGAATCAGGAGAAGGACTTCCTCGCGGGCAGCGTCGTTCGGCGTCCGCCCGAGTTTCTCCAAATCCAGGCGATCGAGAATTTTACGGTGGAGGTCCGCTTTAACTTGCTGATATTCGGTTCGTTCGAAGGCTTGCAGGTTCGCCATGGGGTAGGGTTACCTAACTGATTTTAAACAACGACCTGGCCGCGCGCTTCACCGGCGCATCATTCTGGGTCAAGCTGGCTGCCAGGCCAATGAAAGTACGGGCCATTTCGGAATGGTTTTGCTGCATCACCGGAATCCCTCGATCAATGGCTGAGGACACCGCGAAATACTGATTAGGGATCTTCCAGAGCAATTTGATGCCGGCGGCGGCTTCGGCGTCGGCTTCGCTGAACCCTGGAATCTTCCGAAAGCGATTGAGGACCAGATGCAGCCGCTCGCGTCCCCCGGTTTCTCCCAGATACTGCTGGATCTTCGCCGCACTCCATAAAGATGCTACATCGGCGTGGGCCACCAGCAATACTCCCTGGGACATGTTACTTACCAGCCGGGTGGTCGCGTCGACACGCATGGAAGCGTCCACCACTACATAGCGGAAATGCGTGACCAGCATATCGAACAGCCGGGCATACTCCGCGGTCGAAGGTTCCACGGGCAAGGGAGCGCTCGTGCCCGCAAGCAACTGGAGCCCGCCGCCATGGCGGGTGGTAAAGCTTTCCAGCAAGGAACTGTCAAGCCGATGCAGATTGCGCAGCGCGTCCGCGATGGTGAATGTCGGCTTCAGGTTCATGTGTAACGCCGCGTGTCCCAGCGGGGCCATATCCACCAGCACCACATTGCCATGGGCCGACTGTAGCGCCAGCGCCAGATTGACCGCGACCGTGGTGGCGCCGCTGCCGCCTTTGGCATTGACCACCGTAAAGACTCGTCCGCGAGATTCTTCCCGCCGCACTTTCCGCTGCGCTGCGGTGAGGCGAACGAACGCTTCCAGAAGGTCAGTGGTGGTGGTCGGACGTTCGATGAATTCACGCGCACCACACCGCATGGCACTCACGATGGTCTGTGGCTGAGACATGCTGCCGATAGCAAAAACCGCGGAGCCGGGCAATTCCTCGTGCAGTAACTCCACTGCTCGCAACGCTGCCGTCGGGTTGTCGGCGGGAATGTCCACCAGGATCGCGTCGGGCTTCGCGCCGTGGATACGACGGATCACGGGGTCTGTCGTGGCCACAGGAAAACTGGCAGCGATCTGCATGGTCTTGGCCACACCCGTGCCGTCGACCAGCACTTGCAGGACCGCACGCTGCTCGCTGTCGGTTGCGCAGATAACTACGGAAAGCTCGGGCATAATCCTGGTCCGATCCTACAATTCGTTTATGGTCTGTGCATCTAGCTTGATGCGTTAATGTGACGGTGAAGCCAAGAAACCAATTGCTCGCTCTATTTTTTCAACGAAGACTTCGAACTATCAAACTTTTCCTTATCAAGGTACGGTTGCGGATTGACCGGCAATACCGGTGCTTGGGAGCTCGGGGAAATCCGATGCACCGTGCACAGCACCATCAATTCCGTCTTGCTTTTTTGCATATTCTTGCTTTTAAACAAATTGCCCAGGATCGGAATATCGCCCAGCCCTGGCATTTTGTTGGCGATATTGGTGACCCGATTGTCCATCAATCCGGCGATCACAAAACTTTGCCCATCCTGAAGCTCAAACTCAGTGTCCGCGCGCCTGGTGCTCAAAGCAGGGACGGTGAATCCGGAGATGGAAAGACCGTTGGTGAAATCCAACTGGCTTACCTCCGGCACCACACGGAGATGAATGTTTCCGTTGGGCATGATGACGGGAGTGAACCTCAGCCTTACCCCGAATTCTTTGAACGAGATACTAACCGCCGTAAATCCCTGACCGGGTTGGACAATGGGGAAGGGAAACTCGCCACCGGCCAAAAAGCTGGCTTCTTTACCGTTTACCGCAATCAAGTTTGGCTCCGCCAAAATCTGCAACAGGCTCTTTTGTTGAAGGGCTTCAACAATGGCGCCAAAGTTGATGTCATTGCGGAACAGAAAAAGGTTCAAGGCATTGCTGACATTAATCGTGGGCGGAGTGGCGGTTGTCGTCGTGGTTCCATTCGCCGCTGTGGAACTCCCACTGGTGGAGACTGAGAATCCGCCATACTGGCCTGTCGTGGTAGTGGCCACAGTATGGCCTGCGCCTGGCACAAAGAAATTTGCACCCAGCTGCACCACAGCCGATCGGTCCACCTCCGCGAACTTCACTTCCAGCAGGATTTCCTGCGCTCCCACTGGCCCGAAGGTCAGAACGTTGACTACGTTCTTGGAGTAAGCTTCCGCAATCATTCCCGCCCGCTTGGATACGTCTTCGGTCGTGACATGTCCGGAGAGCACAATCGCCGACCGCGACGGAGTAACGTCGATTTGCTCGTCTGGGAATACGCGCTTTTCTTCCTCGGCAGCCGCGCTGACGTCCACATCCACGCGCAGATCGAAGCTGCGGGAACGTTCCAACTCATCCCAGATCAACAGCGAGACTTCCCCCGCACCACGGCCATGCACCAGGATTTGCGTGGGCGCAACCACCAGCACGTCGGCGATCGCAGGGTCAGTGACGGATACCCGCTTGAGGCGCTCGGTGGTGTTGATGAGCAGAGATTTACCCACCATTACGCGCAAGGGCGCGGCACTGGCATTGGGCAATTCCGGTTGGGGAGTGGGGGCGCTGACCGAAGGAGCTTGGGGTTGGGCCTGATCAGACGCGGCTTGGGCCGACGGTGTCGCTGCGGTCGGTTGGGTTGGGTCGGCAGTCTGGCCCAGCGCCAACCCTGACAGCAGGCATAGCACCGCCAACGCGAGCCATCCCATTCTTACGAGTTTCATTTCTAGTCCCGCCCACTGGCGGGAGTTGATCGCCATGATTTCTGACCTCTTAGCTTAAAGACTGATTAGCCTAAAGACCGACCTCAAAAATTGGTCACTTTCTTATCGTCGCCTTTAATGATCTCCACCGGATAGACAGCCGGAGCCGGCGGGGCGCTCGTGGCCGTCATCGTGTGTTTCGATTTCGTCCGGACCACGGGAGCCGTTGCCGCCGCTGACGGCGAATTCTTGTAAAGCGCGTTGGCGCTCACTGAAGCCACATTCTCCTGCTTGGTATCGAGAGGATTGCGCAACGCCAGCTGGATGTGTCCCTGGCTGCTGGCCAGAGTCAGTTTCTCTCCATCGTCTGGCGAAACCAGCAGGGTAATCACAGGAGTGGTTTGAGGCTCTCCCGCCGAGTTGCGCTCTAACTTCTGCCCCGTGGCAATGACGGCCACGTTTTCTAACACAGTTGTAGTCTGCTGTTCATTTGAGGTCCCGGGATTGCCCGTCAGCAACACGTCGACATGCGTCCCAGGAATCACGAAACCGGCAACTGCCACAATGTCGTTCACGCGCACGGAGATTGCCCGCATGCCGGGAGGAATGAGGGATGGAAGCCCATATCCTGACTTGTCACCAGCAAGCTTGCTGGGCAGAATGAACTCCCCGGCGGAAATCGGCAGGATGGCGCCGTGGTCTTGGACTTGCGATATTTTAGAGTAGTACCCCTTAGGCAGACTCGCAGCCGGGAACTGCACCAGTTTTACGTCAGTGGGTGCGATTTTTGTGCCCACTTGAATATCATCCGCGGCCACCACCGCGCTTTCCCCGACCACCACGGCCGCACCAGGCTTTTGCAAGTTCTTATAGACCAGCAAGCTCACAAACGCGCCCAGCATCAGGGCGACCAGTCCGATGAAGAACAGCCGATTGCGATTCATAACTACTCCTAATCAACGAAATCGCCGGGCGCCGCCTCGGCTCTAATCTCAAAGATAGTAATGCTACCAGCCCTTACTGCTTTCCGCTCAAAGCGATGCCGCTACTGTAGTGAACTGGCCACCGATGAAAAAATATTATTGGCATTGGACCCAATCAGCTGCACGGTCCCGACCACAATGACCAGGATCACGGCCAGCATGACCGCATATTCGGCAATGTCCTGCCCTGCTTCATCAGACCTGAACCGCTGAAGAGTGTCCTTCATCTCTGTCCTCCGCATGGGATCAGGCGGATAGACAGAGCGATCCACCCAATTCTGTGCAATTTCGTGCGCAATCTCAGCTCTGAAAGCACAAATTCCTTTAGTACCAAAATCAATAACTTACGGAGAGAAAAGGAGATCAGGAAACATTCAGTCCATCATACCCTGAGGCGTCTCCGGAAGAGCGACAATTTCTTGCGCACCAGGGTAGGAATTGTTCCTTCCAAGACACTAGTCTACGGGACGTCGGGGAGGATGGCTTGGCTGGGTCAAGCCGCATGGAACGCAAACTTACTGCGGAGGAGGAGCCCCAAGGCAAGGACGACACCGAGAGGTATTAGAGGGCTGGTGTACAAAGGCAGCATCCAGAATTGCAATAGATTCCCGCTGGGCACCCAGGCCGCAGCCAGGGTCAGATTCACAGCCGCGATCCAGGCCCATGCCGGCAGGATCCATGCGGCCACGAGAAACAGGCCTCCCCATCGGCTGGATTGCCGAATGGAGCTGCCGTAGCGAAGCAATAGCAAAAAACCGGGCAGCAACAGGAGCTGGGTGTGTGGCGCCAAAGTCGGGATCACCACCAATGTCACGGCTAGCAAGAGACTCGACGCCAAAAGGAATTCAGTGGACTTGGCCGGAGAAGGCCGGTACCGCCAGCAAAGCGTGAACGTCGCAAGAATGAATACAACTCCCACAAACAGGCCGATTTTTGGCGTAAACCACACGTCAAGCAGCGAGTGTCCGTAGGTGTATTGCTGGTAGGCCCGAATGATCGCGAAGAAATGCGGAATCCACCCTGGCACCAGCAATTCGCTGCTCAGGATCAGGAACGACATCGAGGCCAGAAAACTCCAGCCGAAGGAGTGCCGCCGCTTCCAATCCCCGATCGTCCACAGGGCGAGCCATGGAATTAGCAAGACAACGAATTGCGGCTTGATAGTCGCAGCCGCCAGGAGCATACCGGCCAGGATCAAGCGGTCTGCCGCCAGCGCGGCCAGGGTCGCCGCCACCAGGAAAGCCGCCAGCAGGCTGAGATTTTGCAGTTTGATTCCTTGCAGCACGGGAAAGCTTCCCAGCGTGAAAAACGCTAGCGTTGCCAGTTCGAGTGCGGGCAGTTGCCAATCGAGAGTTCTCAGCCAAAGAAACAGGCTGGCCAAGGTCAGACCGGCGAATAGGCACGCAAATACGGCTTGCGCGGCGGAGAATGACAGGTGCAGCGTCGGCCACATCAGAAAGACGACATAAAGCGGGTAAGCGAATCCTCCCGATAACTCGGAGGGGTCTCCGGTATTCGTGGCGGAAACAGGCGCTCCGTAAATCATTGTCTGAATTTCTCTAGCTATCGCAAGTGTGTATGGCTGGCGGCCATGCAGGAACAATTCGTGGGCTGTCCACCATTGCGCATAGAGATCGGAGAAGTGGGCCGGCTGATTGGCACTCCAGATGTACGTAACGTAGTACCCCATGCTGAAGGCCGAGAGGAGAGACAAAATCAGCCATAGCCAGCGCCGGGAATTTGTATGGATAGGATCCATCAAGCAGATCTCGTATCTTCGACCGATTCCAGTTGGTGGTTGGAAATCGACAACCAGAATTCATGGCCATCCACCGTAGCAATCGCTACCAAGGCAACCAGTATGCCGCCAAGTATATCCACGACATAATGCCATTCCAGCAGGATGATCGCAGCCAGCAGCAACAGGTCATAGGCCGCCAGAATGATCACAATCCGTTTCCAGCGCCGTAGGAACCAAAGCGCAATGAGTGGCTGCGCGATGTGCATGCAAGGAAAGGCAATGTAGTAATCGGTGGAAATGCGGGCGATGGGTACATGGTTCCACAACGCCTGCGAGTTCAGGATGGAGTTTTTCTGGATTCCATAAACTTGCAGCGTATTGGGAAAGTCAGAAAAGTGAATGGGGCAAAGATAATACGGGCCCTGGCTTGGCCACAGATAGAACAGGACTAACGCCAGGTAGTAAGCGGCCAGGATCGCGCCTACAAACCGCAATCCGCGAAATTTTCCGTAATACAGGCTGGTAAGCAGCAATGCAGCCCCAATCTGAGCAAACATTCCGAAATAAATGAATTGCAGAAATCTGAAAAAAGAAACTGGAAAGACATGCACTGCCCAGTGGCAGATCGAAGACACCGAGGCCCCATGGAGCAGCCACTTGTCCATGGCACTAAACGTAGGGTCAGCGGCGCCATAGAAACTCACCGAGAGAATGATGTCGTTGTAAGCGAAGACCACCAGGAATCCGACGAACAGATAGCAGGCGGGAAGGAAAACCGCTAAGAGTGCTTTCCCAAGAGTTCCTGGTTTGAGGCGCTCGCGAAATTCCAGGATGGCAATGGTATCGATGGTGAGAATGAGAGCTTTCACCCAGGTGAGCTGCCAGAAGAGGATGAGGAAGTAGGCAAGCCAAACCACGATGAGCACTTTATTCTTCCGCCAGCGCTGGATCGTCGGACGCAGGACTTCCTGGGTTGGAAATCCAACGAAGCAGAGAAAAGCAGCGACAAAGATCGATTGAGCCGTGAGGACAAGCCAAAATGTCGAAGCCAGCTTGGCCCAATCAAAGCTAACCGGAAGGTGGAATCTTTTTAGGAGTGGTATCAGGGCCAGGGCCAGCAGCACGCTGATTGCATAATGAATATTCCCGAAGCTCATCTTGGCTCGCGACGCAGGCGTCAATTTGTCTCCTGAAGTCGCTTGGACTTGAGAAAGCGCGCCAGCACCACTCCCAGCATGGGGAAGTAGAGGAAACACACCGTCCATCTTCCCACTTCAACATAAGTGTGCGGAATGTGATACCAGCGCCAAATCCCGGGGACCCAGCTGAAGAAAACCGTCCACACGATTGCTCGCCTGGTTTTGGGAATAAGCCAAAGAATGAAGGTGTCGTAGAACCAGCGTTGCGGCATGATCGCCATCAGCAGAAGCAGGAATGCATCCCGGTCGCGGTAGCGCAACAGGGCCAGCGCGAGCAGAAATCCCGGAAAGACCAGCAACGGGATAAAACGCTCATAGTGGCCGGCATTCGCCATCCATAACCATGGCCACCTGGGCATGATGGCCAGGCTGAGCAGCAGGACAGCAACACATGCCAGAGCGCCGCTGCGGGTTAGGCGTGTGAGCGCCACCGGCAATCCAATTTGTGGCTTGGCCAGAGTTGCCGGCAACAGGAAAGGGAAGAAGGCGCTGGCCATAATGAGCGGTGGCCACTGTGCCGTGAGGATCCCCACCCAATACGGGTAAGCCAGGAAAATCAGCAACCGGTGATAGCCTTCGCGGCTTAGTCCGAAAGCCAATAATGCGGAGCTGATTCCATAGAAAACCCCGGCGGCAATTTCCGGGCGCATCCACACAAAGGGCAGGCCAAAAATGGCTACCGGCAGAGGATACAACTGCAATGGCGTGCTATACGGATTCCTATGGGCAAGCAAATCCTGGGCGGCGCGGATCGCCCAGGTGAAATCCGCCGCACCCAATTGGAAGTGGGTCAATAACAACCAGCAGAAAAACCCGCTCGCCAATCCGATGGACGCAGCTATCAGAATTCGCATTCGCACGGAAAGTTGCCCGCATAAGTTGTAACATGAAGCAATTTTGTGGCTGCCACTTTGTTAAGGAACCCCAAACTCGGCTTGCTTCTGGCGCTGCTCTTTGCGGCCTGCATGTGGTTCTACGTGCAGCGCATCATGATCCCCCACCAGGTTTCGGCGGCCGCTGCCTTCGACTCGCCCCGGGGCAGCTTGTCCGACCTTTATCCGCGTTGGCTGGGGGCGCGGGAATTGCTGCTAAACCACCGCAATCCCTACAGTCCGGAAGTGACGCGCGAGATTCAGATCGGTTATTACGGGCGGGTGCTCGATCCCACGCGCCCTGGAGACCCGAAAGATCAGCAGGCCTTTGCCTATCCCGTATATGTAGTTTTTCTGGTGGCCCCGACGATTGGCTTTCCGTTCTCCGCTGTGCAAGAGGTTTTTCGCTGGTTCCTGGTGATCTTGACTGCCGCCACTGTCCCATCGTGGCTGCGGGCCATTCGCTGGCGCCCATCCCTTACGGTCACAGTCACTCTGATCGTCCTAACTTTAGGATTTTTCCCCGTGGTACAGGGACTCAAGCTACAGCAATTGACCTTAGTGGTCAGTGGATTGATTGCCGGATGCGTGGCGCTGCTGGTTGGCGGGCAGCTGCTGCTGGCAGGCATTTTGCTGGCCCTGGCAACGATCAAGCCGCAACTGGTTTTGCCCCTGGTGATGTGGCTGATTTTGTGGGCATGCGGCGAATGGCGCCGGCGGCAGAACTTCGTTTGGGGTTTCGGCGGCACCATGGCGCTTCTTTTGGCTGGCGCCCATTGGGTGCTTCCAGGATGGACGGGAAACTTCTGGGAAGCCATCCACGCCTACCGCGAATATATCGGCAGGCCGGAATCAGTGTTGGCGACCGTCACGACTCCTGCTTTAGGTGCGATACTCACGGCAGTAACTCTGGCCGGATTGGCTGTGGTTTGCTGGCGGGTTCGACGCCAGAGCGCGGACTCACCCGCGTTCGCTCTCGTCTCAGCACTGGTTTTGGTGGTGACCATCGTCGTCATCCCCATGACGGCACTTTACAATCAGGCGCTTCTAATGCCGGGTGTTCTTGTGCTGGCCCAGAATGTCGGATTGCTTCGAATGAAAGATGTTTTCACCCGCTCGGCGTGCATCTTGGCCGGGCTGGTTTTCTTTTGGCCCTGGTTCGCGGCTCTTGCATGGACGGCAGCTTCCTTGGTGCTGTCTCCAGTATCTGTGCAAAAGGCTTGGTCCGCGCCGCTTTGGAGTAGCATGATGACTCCAGTCGTCGTGCTGCTGCTGCTCGTGCCAATGACCAGTACTGTTTTTCGCCAAGAACGCTGAGGTATAGTAGGTTTCGGCGAAGCCGACAATGCGCAACCAGCGTTGGCCAGCTTTCAAGGCAGTTAAAGTCAAGAATCCTGTTGTTTTGGCATAGTCCGGCTTAGTTGAGGAGTAACTACCAGGGTATGGCTTTCCAGACAATCACGGGCCAGGGATCGGACGCATCTTCGGGGGTTTTTCCCACTCTGGTGTTCGTCCAGGGCAACGAACAGCGCACCATTGTGCTCGAGCATAGTCCTTACACCGTGGGCCGAAAAGTCGACAAGGACCTGGTCATCGCGGACCCCAGAGTTTCGCGCGACCACGCCATGATCGTGTCAGAAAATGGCCAATTTGCCGTGATTGACCTCGGCAGCAAGCACGGCACCTACGTCAACGGGGAACGGATCGATAGAAAGGTTCTCGAAAAGAACGACCGGATGGAATTTGGGGTCCGCGAAGCCATCTACATTGTTTTCAATCCTCAGCACGGGACCTCGAACACGGCGCGCGACTTCCTGAGCCAAATTTCCGGAATTCACATTTCGGACCAGACGACGGACCTGGAAAAGCTCACCTTGTTTCTGGAAGCCGCCCGCAAACTGAATACCAGCGGCGTTCTCGACGAGATCCTGGTGACCCTGCTGGATACGACGCTGAAGCTCACGCGCGCCGAGCGTGGATACGTCTTCATGAAGAATGACGCGGGCAATCTCCGCCTCGCTGCCGGACGCAATTCCAAGGGCGAACCTTTGCTCGACGACAAAACCATCTCCCATTCCATTCTTGACGATGCGTTGAAGTCCAACTCCGAATATGTGCTCACCGACACCAGCCAGTCACTCGACCTGGCCGGCCGCCAGAGCATTGTGGCCTACGATCTGCGGACGGTGATTTGCATCCCGCTGCGCAAGCCGCAGGTGCAAACGACTCGTGGAGCTGAAGCCCCCCCTACTTCGGCAGCTGCGGAAGTGATGGGAGCGCTTTATGTGGATTCGCGCTTCGCTTCCCGCGACATTTCCAGCGTGAGTAATGACATTTTGCGGGTGATTGCGACGGAAGCGGCGTCCCTGATCGAAAACGCGCGTCTGGTGCAAGCGGAGGAAGCTTCCCGCCGCTATCAACAGGAATTGTCGATCGCTGCCTCCATCCAGCAGCGGCTCATGGCGGTCACCATCCCGGAAGTTCCGTTCGCGCGGCTGTACGGTAGAAATCTCTCCTGCAAAGAGATCGGCGGCGACTTCTTCGATGCGGTCAATACCGAGGACGGCCTGACTGTGGTTTTAGCCGACGTGAGTGGCAAGGGAGTATCGGCGGCTCTGCTGGCGTCTACGCTCCAGGGCATGATCTATTCGCAATTGGTTGCCCGCATGCCGCTGGTGGAGATCGTCAGCGCCGTCAACAATTTCTTTACCCATAAACATATTGGAGAAAAATACGCGACCGTGATCATCGCCCGCATTCGTCGCGACGGGGAATTGGAATATGTGAACTGTGGGCACGTGCCTCCGCTGCTGGTTTGCAACCACGAAGTGATCCGGCCCAGCCATGGCAATTTACCGGTTGGCCTGTTGGCCGATGCCACCTACGAGAGTGATAGCTGCAATCTGCATCCTGGAGATCGCGTGGTCCTGGTCACGGACGGGGTCACCGAAGCGGAAAATGCGCGCGGAGATTTTTACGACAATGAACGATTGGAACTTGCCGCCAAGAAGGGGTCGCTGGAAGACATCTTTACCTCGGTAGCCAATTTTTGCGGGGGCACTCCGCTCAATGACGATTGCACGGTGGTGGAGTTGCTGTACACAGGCTAGAGCAGCGTCGTTCCTCGCTCAGCTTTCCACGACTACCGAAAAATTCGTTCCCTCCCAGCGCTGCGCGTGCTGCCAGTAGAAGGTGAATAGAATTTCCTTTCCGGCGTCCAGCTTATTGGTCGGTAAGTCTGCCGCGTGCATGCCCAGCCCAGTGTCGCGCGTGTTCGTGTCTTGCGAAGTCTGCCAGCCATCGATACTCCAGTGCACCATCGCGGGAGATGACAAGGCGAGCCGCAACTGCTTACCCTTTGGCATGCTCCGGCATTTGTTATTGAAGCGCCAGCCGAAGAAGGTGGACTTCTGCTGGTCGAAAACGTAGCGTTGCACGGTTTGCAGGGGCTGGTCAAAGATCTTTCCGTCGCGTAAAGAACGGCGCAGTTTGATGTATTCGGAATGCGCCCAGACCAAGGGACATGCGGACCCCGTGCCTTTGCCAGTAAACAACTCCCGCTCCGGAATGTCGGACACATCCCACAGCTGCTCAGGAATCAGCCGGCTGTAGTCGGTGGAGCCTTCTATCATTCGCAACAAGTCTTCCGCCACTTTTCGTCGCCCCGCCGCTAACTCGTAGTGCGCCCGTTCACCCGTCAGCAACGGCCATGGCCTGCCGACCCCGGTGCCGTCAAACGGCGATCCATCTTCGTGCTCGCCGTATCCGTCGCCGTTGTAGCGATACCAGCAAGGGCCCTGGGGCAATTTCACCTTCAGCAAGGCATCGATCACCTTCACGGTATTCAGAATGCGCGGATCGTCCGGAGCGCGCAGCCCAAACCGCACCAGCGCCAGTGCATCCGGACTAACCAGGTGGGTCGCCGCGTCGCCACTTTGTCCCGGAGGCCGGTTCTTGATGGGAACGAATCCCTCCGAGAGCGAAGCCGAGCAGTCTTCCTCCGGCGGAGCGATGCGCACGTAATATCCTTCCACACCAATCTGCCGTGCCAGGTCGCTGTTGGTTGCATAAGTCCAACGTTCCACGTTGTCGTTCCAAGCATCGGCAGTTTCACGCAAGTACAACGCAATTTGATGCTCGTCAACCGCGTCGGCGAGGTCTGCCGCCGCCAGCAGTCCGGCGATCTCCACCGCCAGAGTGAACGGTGAATACCCCGCATCTTCCTCCCAGCGGTCTTGTTGGGTCACCGGACCGTTGCATACGATGAACCCGGCAGCACGATGCACTAGACTCCACCAGCGGTGGAGGTCCCCCAACAACGCTGGCGCTTCACGCCGCAGCAAATCCACCAGCAGAATGGGGAAGGCAGCCTCATCCATCTGCAAGCCGTTCCAGTAGGGACGTCCATCCAGCCACATGTTTTGCGCCCAATGGCCGTCGGTCTCCTGCGTCGATTCGAGATAGCGAAGCACTCGGACGGCGTCCGTTGGGGCGCCGGCAGCCATGAATCCGCAAGCGGTCTCCACCAGATCACGCGGCCAGACCAGGTGGTATCCCCCCAGATCTTCATCTCCCTTGTTGAATCCCCACGGGATGGAGAGGCTGGCGATCACTCCTCCCAGAAAATCCTTCGATTCATGGACCCTCAGACACGCCGCACTCGCGCGATAGAGATCGTGCTGAGTCTGGGGCTCATCTAACTTCAGCAGCGTGTTCTGCCATTCCTTCCAGTGCCGGACATAGTGCCCCATGAGTTCTTCATAAGGATCCAGCAGACTCGCCCGCACCTGTTGTCCAGCTTCCGACCAAATCCCTCCAAAGCCCAATGCCAGCACGAACTCGCCGTTGCAAGCGTCCAAGTCGATCTGTCCGGTCAGCGCGATGTTGCCATTTTCTGCCCGCGTGTAGTCCCAGGCCATCTGGTAATGATTCGAGAGGTCTTGCCATCCATCGGAAGTTCCGACAAACCCCACCGACATTTTTCGCCAGGGGACGGAACACGCAAACGCCAGAGCGGTGTCTTCGCGCTGCGCGAAGAGCATGGGAACTCCCTTGTAGTCGCCCACCCAGCCGGTGTTCTCGCGTCCGCAATTGGCGAGATGCGGAGACAGCAGAGCATACAGCTGATAATCCGAGAGCTTTCCCACCAGCGGGATAAACTTGATCTTCTGTAGCACCACATTGCGGTAGGGATCGGTCAAGACTTCTTTCTCGATTTTGTATCGGCCCTGGATCTCGGTGTTGGTCAGCCGATAGGCAGGGACACCATTCTCGATGGGAAAATTTTCAAACTTGCAGTGCCGCTTTTCTTCGGAAAACATGCTCTTGCTATCCGCGACCATGAGCCCAAGGTCACGAGTACAAGCCTGATCAACGCGCGGAAAGTAAACCTCGTTCAGGATGCCGTGACTCAAGGTGAACCACACCCGGCTATGCTGGTTCAGCGCTGTGCCCACTCCGCTCTTGGCGCTTGACGTCCAACGCGGTTCAATCCCCGGCCATCCCGGAGCAAATTGTTCAGAGTCATTCACAATAATTTTCCTTGCGCATGAGAGTGCACGGCTGCAGTCGTGCTTTGACCCGAATGTCATCTACAGCGTAGCATTTATGCGATCATGCCTACTCCGGAGTTTCCGCCCGGCCCGCCATCCGGGCGTTGGCAAGGCAGTTTTTTCCAGTACAGCCGGAACCCGCTCACTTTTCTTCCTGAAGCTATCCAAACCTACGGCGATGTGATTGGTTTGCGCTTCCTAAAGTTTCGAATTTATTTCATAAATCATCCGGACATGATCGAAGAGGTCTTGGTGACCCAGGCGCGGAGGTTCGCCAAAGGGCGCGTTCTCAAGGCCAACAAACGCCTGTTCGGTAACGGATTGCTCACCAGCGAAGGCGATTTCTGGCTGCGGCAGCGGCGTCTGGCCCAACCCGCCTTTCATCGGGCACGTATCGCTTCCTACGCCGAGGCCATGGGAAACTACGCGAAAAGCTTGGTAAGTACATGGAAAGACGGCGAAGAGCGCGACATTCATGTCGAAATGATGGGGCTGACCCTGCAAATCGTCGGTAGGACCCTATTCGGCATGGAGGTGACCGAGGAAGCAAAGGAAGTGGGACATGCGCTTGAGGCGCTCATGGAATTGAACTCGAATTTTCGCCGCCTCTTGCTGGTTCCGGCGTGGCTGCCAACTCCCACGAATATTCGCGCGGAACTGGCGGTGCGTCGCCTGGATAAGATCATTTACCGAATCATTGCCGAACGGCGGGCATCCGGAGAGGACCGCGGTGATTTCCTTTCGATGCTGCTGCGAGCACAAGACGAGGACGGTTCAAAAATGAGCGATGCCCAGTTGCGCGACGAGGCGCTGACCATCTTTCTGGCGGGGCACGAGACCACGGCAGTTGCCCTCTCCTGGACATGGTGGCTGCTGGCGCAGCATCCAGAGATTGAAGCCAAGCTGCACGCGGAACTGGATTCAGTTTTGCATGGACGCACACCAACCTTCGATGATTTGCCTAGCCTTCGCTATACGGATCGCGTAATCACGGAATCCATGCGGCTCTATCCGCCGGCCTGGGGCTTGGCCCGCATGGCTATTGAGGATACTGAGATCGCGGGATACAAAGTGCGCAAGGGGTCGGGCGTTACGGTGTCACAATGGACGGTTCACCGTGATCCGCGCTGGTACGAGTCGCCCGACGAGTTCCGACCGGATCGTTGGGAAGGCGATCTGGCCAAAAGGATCCCACGGTTTGCCTACTTTCCCTTCGGCGGCGGCGCGCGTCAATGTATCGGAAATACTTTCGCGTTGATGGAAACCGCCCTGGTGTTGGCGACCATCGCGCAGCATTTTCGTTTCAAGCTTGTGCCGGAACACCCCGTGGTCCCTATCGCGTCGATTACCTTGCGGCCGCGTTATGGCATTCGAGTAGTGATGGAGAAGCGTTAGCGTATAGCGAAGTGAACTCAAGGAAAACCAGGCAGAATGCATCTCCACTGAGTCAGTTCCGAAGGAACGAAAGATGATAGCCCCGGACGGAAGTCCGGGGTAGGTTCGTATCAAGAATACGCACCCGCAGGGGGACCTGCCGATGCTATCGCTGAATTTTGTCCAGATCCAGCTTGCCAAGATAAAGAGCCATTCCGACGACCGCGTCAACTCCCAATTGGTGCAACTGCTCGATTTCGGCGTTGCTGGAGATTCCACCTGCGACGATCAATTGCTTCGAAGCAGCCTCTCGCAGCGCTCGCACGGTCTCCATCGGAATCCCTTGCATCATGCCTTCGGTATCGATATGGGTGTAGAGGAATGCGTCGCACCATGCTTGCAATTCTTTCACCATGTCCACAGGCGCAATTGCGGTCAGCTCTCGCCATCCCCGGATCGCCACTTGGCCACCCTTGGCATCGACGGCAAACACCAATTTCTCGGAGCCGAGAGAAGCCGCAATTTCTTTCGCAAAGGAAATGTTAATTTTGCCGCTGTGAATCAGGGTTGATCCCAGAATGACTCGCCGGGCGCCGAGGTCGAGGATTTCTCGCGCCGACTCGATCGAACGAATCCCGCCACCCACCTGACACGGCAGCCGCTTGAGAAATTGCCCTAAAATCGCGCGATTGTCTCCGCTTCCGATGGCCGCATCCAGATCGATGAGCTGGACCAAAGGAAAACTTGAGAAGCGTTGGATCCATTCTTCAAAATCATCGAATTCCAGCGCTTTCTTCTTTCCCTGAACCAGTTGAACGATCTTGCCGTTCATCAAATCGATTGACGGAATCAGCACGGCCACCTCACCGGAATGTCATTGGATCGCAAATGCTGCTTAAGCTCCGAGAGCGAACTCAAGCCGAAATGAAAAATAGAAGCCGCGAGCGCCGCGTCGGCATGCCCTTCGCGAAACACTTCGGCGAAATCCTGCGCCCCACCCGCTCCGCCCGATGCGATCACTGGTAGACGGACGGATTGGGCGACCACGCGCGTAAGTTCGCAATCGAATCCCTGACCGGTTCCATCCCGATCCATGGATGTCAGCAATATTTCGCCCGCCCCGCGCAGTTCGGCTTCTTTCGCCCATTCAACCGCGTCACGGCCGGTCGGCTTGCGTCCACCATGAACGTAAGCCTCAAAATCACGATTTCCATTCCCACGTTTGGCGTCAATGGCAACAATGACCGCTTGTGACCCAAATCGTTGTGCAATCTCGGTGATCAGTTCAGGCCGCGCTATCGCGGCGGAGTTCAAGCTGATCTTGTCGGCGCCGGCATCGAAGATGGAGCCAGCATCCTCCAGGGTGCGAATGCCCCCACCAACCATAAACGGAATGAATAATTCACGCGCCGTCCGGCGAACGGTATCGAGCAGAGTCGAACGGTTTTCATGCGTTGCCGAGATATCGAGCAAGACAATCTCATCGGCGCCCGACGCGCTATGCGCGGACGCGAGTTCGGCGGGATCGCCTGCGTCGCGCAGATCCAGGAATTGCACGCCTTTCACTACGCGTCCGGCGTCTACGTCCAGACAGGCGATAATTCGTTTAGTCAGCATTTCTGCTATTTCAAAGCGAACAAAAGTTTTCTAGCAGTTTCAGCCCTGCCATGCCGGATTTCTCTGGATGGAACTGCACCCCAAAAAGATTGTCCCGTTCGACGACTGCGGAAAATCTTCCACCGTACTCTGATTCCGCCGTGGTTGCCGTAATTAACGGCACTCGATAAGAATGAGTAAAGTACACGAACGATCCGCTGGGAATATTTCGCAGCAGCCGCGACGAATCGTCACGAAGTTCTAGCTGGTTCCATCCCACATGCGGCGACTTGACCGAGGAAGGGAAGTGCACGCAAGCGCCCGGCCAGATTCCCAACCCTGGCGTTTCGGGAGCTTCTTCACTGGAGGCAAGCATCCACTGCATGCCAACGCAGATGCCCAGAAATGGCACCCCGCGATGGATCGACTGCTGAATAACGTCTTGCAGCCCGGTTTTCTTGAGAACAGAAGTTGCTGCGAAGTGTCCCACGCCGGGCAATACGATTCTTTCCGAACTTGCAACAAAATCCGGATCGGACGTGACCAGCGATTGGGCGCCGACCCGATCCAGCGCCTTTTTCACCGATGCAAGATTGCCGACGCTGTAATCCACGATTGCAATGGTCACAGCAGCCCCTTGGTGCTGGGTAGCAATCGAGCCATTCGCTTATCGCGCCAACAAGCTGCACGCAAAGCCCGGGCAAAGGCTTTGAAGAGAGCTTCAATCTTGTGATGATTGGATCTTCCGTAGAGCGTCTTGAGATGTACGTTTGCATGCGCCCCGCGGGCAAAGCCCTCGAAGAAATCGAACACCAGTTCAGACTGCAAATCGCCGACCATACGCGTTTTTACTTTGGTGTCGATGACCGCAGCGGTGCGGCCGGAGAAATCCACCGCCGCCATGCCCAGGGTTTCGTCCATAGGCATGAGGAAATATCCAGCTCGGAGGATGCCGCGTTTGTTGCCGAGCGCCTGGGCAAAGGCTTGTCCCAACACGATGCCGACATCCTCTACGGTGTGATGCTGATCGACATCGAGATCGCCTTTGGATGTAAGCCCAAGATCGAATCCACCGTGATGGGCAAATAATTCCAGCATATGATCAAAGAAGCGGATGCCGGTAGAAACCTTGTAACGGCCTTTGCCGTCGATGGTCAGAGAGATCCGGATGTCTGTCTCTTTGGTGGTGCGTTCGATCGTGGCTTTCCTCATGCCTTTGCCTTCTCTCCTAATCCAATCTCGCTTAGGACCTCCGCCAGCACCGTCAGGAGCCGTGTGTTGTCTTCGTTTGATCCCAGCGTGATGCGAACACAACCTGCACAGCCATGATCGCTGGAACGGTCGCGCACCAGAATTCCTCGCGCTCGCATTCCGGAGACGAAGCCAGGTGAGCGTTCGCCAATCCGCAGCAGTACAAAATTTGCTCGGCTGGGCCAGTACTTGATTCCCGCCGAAAGCAATTCTTGCTCGAGGCGCTGCCGTCCCTTGAGAACTTCATCCACATACTGTTGGATGTATCCCTGATCAGCGAGAGCTTCCGGCAAGCAGGCCAGCGCGACAGAGTTCACGCTGTAAGGCGAGCCGACGCGACGCACCAGCCGCATTTGTTCGGTGTTTCCCATCAGCACGCCGATCCGCAAACCTGCGAGCCCGTACACTTTGGAAAATGTTCGCGAGACGAAAATGTTGGGGAGTTGGCGGAACGCTGGAAGCACGGTTTCACCACAGAACTCAAAATAGGCTTCGTCGATGAGCACAGCAGCCTGCGGCGCGGCTTCAGCGATGCGGAGCACATCCGAAGCAGGCAGCAATACTCCCGTAGGATTATTGGGATTGGCGATAGCGATCAGGCGGGTATGCTCGTTGATCCGAGCCAGCACCTGATCAACGGGGAAGCAAAAATCTTCGCCTGCCGGAATCGAGACTACCTTCGCTCCGGTTGCCGCCGCGTAAATCTCATACATGGAATAAGTCGGCACCACGATCAAAGCTTCGGTGCCCGGCTCCAGATAGGTCTCGCAAACCAGATGGATCGCTTCATCTGTGCCATTCGTGGCCAGTAGCTCTTGGGGCAGGACATCTAAATGAGCGGCCACTTTCGCTTCGACCGGTGCCCGTTCCGGATAGCGTGCAAGCTGCTCACCGCTGATTTTCTGGAGGCGTTGCAGAACTCGTGGGGAACAGCCGACGGTGTTTTCGTTGAAGTCCATGCGCAGCCCCTGGCGGTCGCCCAATGGCGGATGGTAAGCCTTGACATTGTGGACGGCGGCCCGGGGTTTAAGCATGCCGGCTCCTGATCCGGATCGACTCCGCGTGCGCAGTCAGGCCCTCGGTCTCCGCCAGGCACTCGATGGCGGGCGCAATTCGCTTGAGTCCCTTGGGAGAAAGCTCCTGTACCGTGATGAGTTTTACAAAATCCATCACACTCAAGCCTCCGCGAAACCGCGCCCCACCTGCCGTCGGCAGGGTATGGTTGGGGCCGGAGGCATAGTCTCCCGCGGCTTGTGGCGAATAATCCCCGACAAACACCGAGCCGGCATTCTGGATCTCGGGTAAGTCGCGGCCATCAACCGTGATGTGTTCGGGGGCAAGCAAATTCGCCCATTCCATAGCTCGTTCTCGCGACCGGGCGATTAAAATCACGCCATGACGGCCTAGCGCTTCTTGGGCGATGGAGTTCCGGCGAGCCTGTTCCTTCACCCGTGCCGCCACCGATTTTGCCAAATCGCCGGACGTGGTGATGAAGACGGCCAAAGCCTCAGGATCATGCTCCGCCTGTGCCACCAGATCCGCTGCGATAAACTCAGGTTGGCCGTCATCACTCAGAATGACCACCTCAGTCGGTCCCGCCAGAAAATCAATCGCGCAATCGAAAGATACAAGTTTCTTGGCCGCCGTGACGTAAAGATTTCCGGGACCAACGATCTTATCGACGCGAGGAATGCTCTCAGTGCCATAAGCCAATGCTGAAATCGCCTGCGCGCCTCCCACCCGGTAGAACTCTTTCACTCCCAGCAAGCTTGCCGCCGCCAACACCTCGGGACGCGGCTGGGGTGAAGCCACTCGAATATTCTTCACACCCGCAACCTGCGCCGGGATGACCGTCATCAACAGAGTCGAAACCAGTGGATGACGGCCGCCCGGAACATAGCATCCCACCGAATCGAGCGGACGCACCAATTGCCCGACAGAAATTCCAGAACGAGTGCGCCGCCACTCCTTGGGCTTCTGCCATTCGCAGAATCGCCGAATATTGCCGGCGGCCAACCGCAGCGCAGAACGAAGCTTGGGCGATGCCGACTCCCACGCCTTATCGATCGTCGCCTCGTCCACTCGCAGCGATTCGCCTTCTGCCAGCCCGTCCCACTTCCTTGCATAGCGCCGCAACGCGCGGTCTCCATTTCGGCGAACGTCGGCAACAATCCGCCGCACCGCAGGTTCAACCGAACCGAATTGCGACCCCCGCGTTGCCAGTTCGCTAACTTTCCTCGCAGCCGCGCGGCCGGAAAGAATCCGCATTACATCACCACCTTATTCAGCGGATACTCGACAATGCCTTGTGCCTTCGCTTCTTTTAGCCGTGGAATCACCTCCCAGGCGGTGGACTCTTCAATCACCGTATTCACCGCCAGCCACTCCGGATCGCTGAGGGTGGAAATCGTTGGCCGCTTCAGTGCAGGCAGAACCGAAAGAACGGCATCGAGATTTTCCTTGCGGACATTGAGCATCAGCCCAACCCGATCTTTGGCTTCCATGGCACCACGCAGCATGAGCGCCAGGTTTTCAATCTTGCGGCGTTTTCCGGGGTCAGCCCACGAGTTCTTGTTGGCTATGATTTGCGTATTCGATTCGAATACCGTGTCGATAATGCGCAGGTGGTTGGCCCGCAGAGAGCTCCCGGTCTCGGTGACTTCTACAATGGCGTCCGCCAGCATCGGTGGTTTGACTTCGGTCGCGCCCCAGGAGAATTCAACTTTCACTTCAACATTGTGGCTTTGAAAATAGCTTTTCGTTACATTCACCAGTTCGGTGGCGATAATGCAGCCGTGCAAATCCTCGGCCCGCTGGAAAGATGAACTCTCCGGCACGGCCAGCACCCAACGAACATTGCCGCGGCTCTGTTTGGCGTAGCTCAGGTTGGCCACGGTCTCGACTTGCAAGCCGCTTTCGATTACCCAGTCGAATCCAGTTAGGCCGGCATCGAGCGCACCGTGTTCAACATAGCGAGCCATTTCCTGGGCGCGGATCAGCATGCATTCGATCTCAGGGTCGCCCGTCGAGGCAAAATAAGACCGGGCATTGGTGTGGATTTGCAGCCCCGCTTGCCCGAACAATTGCAGCGTGGCCTCCTGCAAACTACCTTTGGGAATTCCAATGCGCAGTTTCATCACGAGGTCTCCTGTGTTTCTGTGGCGGCTGGGTTGTTCGCGAGAAGAGATATCTTCTTGGTAAAACACGAACGCGTGCCTTCGTGACATACCACGCCCGCTCCTTCCACTTTCACCTGGAGTAGCAAGGTGTCGCGATCGCAATCCGTCGCCGCCGCCAGCACTTTTAGCCGGTTGCCAGAGGTTTCGCCCTTGGTCCACAGTTCGTTGCGGGTCCGGCTGTAGAAGGTCACATATCCCGTGCCCAGCGTGCGCTCCCAAGCCTGCCGGTTCATGAAACCCAGCATCAGGATTTCGCCATTGCCGGCATCCTGCACAATGGCAGGCGTAAGCCCCAACATCTTGTCAAAATCAATTTCCGGGTTGCTCAAGTTCTGGTTCATTGGATGATCCCTCTAAACAAAATGCAGACACAAAAAACCCGCTGAGCTTTTCGCGTCAGCGGGCCGGATCTTGTGAGTGCTGATTTCTAACGATCGCCGTCAGCTACACACATCCACCCGCACGCTATGCGCGTGATGGTGAAGATGGTGGTGATGGCGGTTGGTGAACATTGCTTGATGTATACGTTACGAAACCTCCCGAAACCTGTCAACCGTAGAGGAAGCAAAAAATGTGATGTGGTTTATTCGCAGGACGAATAGCTCACCATCCTGCGGAAGCAGGGAAGCTGCGCATCTTGCTACCAATACAAGACATATCCTCCACCCTTCATGTAAAATCAATTCTGGCGAGTATGGATTAGACCCCCGGCAAGAACTTCCGGCTGCCGTGGCACCAGCCCAGAAAATTACTCCCCAATTCTTATGAGACCGCGGGCCACGGCCCAGCGGAAGATTGCTGCCAGAAGACAGCATCAGGAGAGAACAATGGCCAAGATCGCAAAAACAGCCGATCGTAAAAAAGAGATGGACACTACCAAGAGCACCGATTGTCCCAAGTGCGGCAAGCCTACCCGCATCGTAAAGCGGGTCAAGGACCGCGAACGCGGCATTGCCGGCGGGATTTTTATCTCGTGCTCGGGGTGCGAATTCTACGAGAAGCTGTAAAACCCCAGTTTCAAGTTTCTATGGCTGGCAGACGTCATCTCGCTGCACGGCCTTTTTTTTACAGCTTGATGTCTTTTGGATGGAGAACCGTTAGTCCCGGTATTTGCTTAAAGTCGTCTTTTTCATCAAACGTCAGAATTTCGGTGATGCCATTGTTTTTCATGATGACGCTATGAATAATGTCACCTACCCCAGAATGATATTTGAGAATTCCTTGTCTGACATGGTAGAAAAACTCGACGAAGTCGTAGTCTTTCTGAGGGCTGACTTCGGTGAAAAGTATCTTCAAGTCCTTCAAGCGGCGCTCGCTTACAAGTTGACTTTCAATTTCTGCAACTTCCCCGCGAGCCATTTTCTTGTTTGACACCAAGATGTTCACCATCTCGGTGATAGCCCACATCGAAGTGCAGAGCTGTACATCTTTGAGTTGGGCGAATACAACCAGGGCATTCTCGACCAACTTTTTCTTCACTTCCTCTGGTTTATCAACTGAAAAATGCGCTATCAAAACATTACTGTCTAAATAGATGCGCTTCATTTTCTCTTCGAGCGAAATTGAACTACTTCCCGCTTCTTAACCGTCTTCAGCGCTTTGAAAGAAACCGTTTCACCCGACTTCGTCTTGAACTTCACGGTCGCAGGCTTCTTTACTGTCTTGACGGCCACAAATCTCACGGTTCCACTGGACATATCAATATCCTACCACCACTGAGAAATGGCGATTACCTGCTGGTTTCAGAATGCTGGATAGTTAGGGTAGGTTTAGGGAAACTACCGAGCCACCAAGCTCATCTGCTCTAAAATCGCTTTAGCTTCGCCGGCAGGATCACTGGCTGCGGTGATCGGTCTTCCCACCACAATATGCGTCGCACCTGCTGAGATGGCCTGTGCCGGCGTGACCACTCGTGCCTGATCGCCGTGATCGCTTCCCAGTGGGCGTACGCCCGGATTCACAATCAGGAAATCATTGCCTAACTCGCTACGCAATTCGGCCGTCTCGCGTGCGGAAGAGACCACACCGTGGCATCCATCGGAAATCGCCAGGGCTGCCAAGCGCAAGACTTGATCGAGAACGCGTCCCCGGACTCCAGTCGAATTTAGATCGTTGTCGTCCATGCTGGTGAGAACGGTGACGCCGAGAATTCTCAGAGAAGAATTGCCGTTGCGCGCGGCCTCGGTAGCGGCCCGCACCATCTTGCCGCCGCCCGCCGCATGGATGGTTAACAGGCTCACTCCCAGCGCTGCGGCTTCGCGTACTGCTGACGCCACCGTATTCGGAATGTCGTGATACTTGAGGTCTAGAAAAACTTGCCGTCCAGAGGCGACCAGGTCGCGCACTATCTTTGGACCCTCGGCGGTATACAGCTGCATTCCCACCTTGTAGGTCAAAGCGGAGTCGCCCACGGCCGCCACAATCTTCTGGGCTGCGGCCGCGGACGATACATCCAAAGCGACAATTAACTGATCGCGCGGATCGGACACCTACTAATTGTAAAGGAATTTACGGCTAGTACGCCATTGGCTCGAGAACGGCCACCGCTTGGGGATGGACCACATCGATGCGTACAGTTTGCAGTCCCCGGCCATTGAACTGAAGAACCTGGGCTGCTCCGTAGGAGAGATCAAGGATCCGGCCTGGGACGATCGGTCCGCGGTCGTTGACCCGCACCACAACCACCTTGCGGTTGCGCAGGTTCGTGACCTTGATCCAGCTGCCCAAAGGCAGAGTTGGATGGGCGGCCGTCAGGTCGTACATGTTATAGGGCTCGCCGCTGGCAGTGGGCTTACCCACGAAGTAGTCGCCGTACCAGGACGCTGTCCCAACTTGATACGGCTTGGCGTGCGACTTGATCGCTTCGGCAGTCGCTACGCTGGATGGTTTGGTTTTTGGGCTTTGGGTATTTACTGACCCTGAGCTGTTTGGCCCCTGAGCCGCTCCCAAGCTGACGAGAATAAGAATCGCCAGACCATGAGCTATACGTCGTCGCATTCAGTCACCTCTCATCTCAAAAGTTGTCTTGTAAAACCGCAGCCCTCCTAAGCTGACTTGGCAAGGTATCCTGAAATCGTAAGGGTCTGGATCGAGGCTGTCAACCGGTAAATCCAGATGGGAAGATGACCAGCTAGTTATAGATGTCTCACGTAACTTATTGTATATCTTGGATGTTACCAGTGATGTTACTGTATTCGCATACACTTAGATGTTTATTAAATGGTAAATAATCGCCGGAGTGGGGCCAGTGCAATATTTGCTCGCCGATTGTTTTCAATTGTTTAGGTCTCCATCGTGTAGTTACCCCTTTGTATATAATCACTTAGGGTTAATTCAGGCCAATATTCCCCAAAAATAATTAGTCCACTCGCACGGTTACTGAGCAGATTTTTGCCATCAACAGGGATTTGGAGATAGATTGCGCTTATGCCCTCCACGCCACCGGTCGTTCTAACCATTGCCGGCTTTGACCCCTCCTCAGGAGCAGGCGTTACCGCCGATATCAAGACGATTGCAGCCCACGGGTGCTACGGGGTGGCTTGCGTAACGGCTTTAACCGTCCAATCGACGGCGGGCGTCAGGAAGGTTGAGCCGGTTAATCCACAGACTGTGACTGAGAGCCTCGAAGAACTGGCTTCCGACATTGAAATCGCGGCGGTTCACATCGGTATGCTGGCTTCGGAAGGCGTGGCGGAGGCTGTCGCGGCCTTCCTGGAACCCCGAAAACTGCCGAATATCGTGTTGGACCCGATAATTCGGTCTTCCTCCGGGGCCGAGCTGCTGAACCAAGCGGGGATTAAGGTTTTAGTGAAGAAACTGCTGCCTTTAGCTGCGGTTGTAACCCCGAACGTAGATGAAGCCGCCTTGCTGACCGGACTGACCGTGAGCAACCTCGAACAAATGCGGCAGGCAGCCACCCGGTTACACGCCCTGGGCGCCACTGCGGTAGTCGTCACCGGGGGGCATCTGGAGGAGGCGATGGATCTGTTCAGTGTTGCTGACGGCCGCGGATCGCAGTCGGCAGTTCTCAGGGCTGAACACATGAAGTCCAACTCAACCCACGGAACCGGATGTGCTTTTGCGACGGCAATCGCATGTCATCTGGCGCTGGGAAGCGAACTCGGCGAGGCGGTTCGGCTGGCCAAGGAATACGTGACTGCTGCGATTGCTAGTGCTTATCCGCTGGGAAGAGGAATCGGACCGATTAACCACCTGTATGGTATGCCGCCTGTCGTGACTACCATTCCATCGGTTAACAAGAAGAGATAGCCGGGGAGGGCTGTTATTTTTGGTTCGTTGCAGAGCTCTTCAATAGAACTCCCGCGACCAAGGCGACGATGGCTGCGAGCAACCACTCCATTCGCCAATACTGGACCACCTGAAAATCCTCGAAATTACGAACACCGGAAACTACTCCCACCAAAATTGCCGCTAGAAAACAGAAAACACCGACGAGAAAAGCAATCAGGGAGGGCGTGCCCAAGCCAAGCCAGTGTTTTAGGTCTTGAAATTCGACGACATGCAGAAATTCAAGAATATGGGCCCAAAATCCGTTCTGTGCTTGTGTCCCCCGGGCGACGCCGCAAATGTGGCAAAATCGCGAACCGACCATGAACTCCGCGCTGCAACCGGCGCAGACGTTGGTCGTGCCAGGAACAACCGCGGCGGCTTGCCGCATTACGGGAGGGCGCCAGAACTCGCGTTGAGCTTCGGGAATCACTTCTGACATGGGATGCAGCCTTTCACCCTCATACGCAAGCGTGTAACCAAAACTACAGAATCCCAACCTTCTGAAAGCAAAGCAGCTTGCGCACGATGCTCATCGCGATGATCGGTTCGAACGAGCAAGATTTACCCGTAACCCGGCAAACTTATCTTGCTTTACGGCTACCTGGACAGTCTTCTCTGTCCTACCGGTAGTTAAAAGTGACCGTCTTGGTTCGGCTTGACATGGAAGTGCATTAAACTGAAGTTCACGACACCTTTGCGCAAAGTGATCTCAGTCTGGTTCCGACGCGGCGTCGGGTTTTCTTTGATGTTGTGTGTTGTGCTGCCTGCGTTGGGACTGAAGCAGGCATTCAGCCAGTCCAGTGTTACTCCGGTGAGTGCGGCAGCCAGTCGACCGACGGACAGGATGTCCTATCGCCCCACCGACCCGCTGAATCCTGCGGCCTTTGATCATTTTTACAATCAGGACTACGACCGTGCCATTCAGGACTTCGATCAGGTGCTGCGTCGCCACCCGGATGATCCGTTTGCGGTCAACCATCTTCTAACAGCGATTTTGTTCCGCGAGCTTTATCGCATGGGCGTGTTGGATACCGGCGAGTATGCCAATGATAGTTTTGTGGCGGCGCAGCATCAGCCGCCAGACCCAAAAGTCCAGCAGCAGATCAAAGACCTAGTGCAAAAGGCGCTCAAACTGGAAGAGGACCGGCTGAATGGCCATCCCGATGACGTGGACGCTCTCTACGCCCGGGGAGTGACTCGCGCCCAGTTTGCCACCTACACGGCACTGGTGGAACGGGCATGGTTTTCTGCATTGCGGAACGCGGTGGGAGCGCGCCACGATCACGAACGCGTGCTCGAACTTTCTCCCGGCATGACCGAGGCCAAGCTAATCGTCGGGACACATAATTATGTAGTAGGAAATTTGCCTTGGGGAGTGAAAGCGGCAGTTTCCATGGTGGGACTGGGAGGGAACACCGAGAAAGGCCTGAAGTACCTGCAAGAGTGCGCGGCCGGAAACGGGGAAACCAGCATTGACGCCAAAATTCTTTTGGTGTTATTTCTGCGCCGCGAACGGCGTTATAACGAGTCTCTGCAAATCGTGCACGGGCTAGTGGAAAGTTATCCGCGAAATATCCTGATGGCGGTGGAAGAGGGAAACTTGTTGCGCGCTTCAGGGCATATTCCAGAAGCTGCGGCAGTCTATCGCAAGGTTTGGCAGGCTGGACGAGATGGCCACTATGGCAGTTTGCATTACGAAATTGCCGCTTTCGCCCTTGGGGAGTTGCTGCGTAGTCAAAAAGACTACAGCGGTGCGGCGACGGCATACGAACTGGTCAGTGAAGTTACGCAACCCTCGCCGGAGATACTCCAGAAAGCTAACCTGGGAGCCGGCGAAATGTATGACTTGCTGCAAAAACGCGATCTGGCGCTGAAGAAATACCAGGCCGTCATCGCCACCAACGGAAGCACTCCGCAAGCGGAAAGCGCCCGAAAATTCATGAAAGATGCCTACAAAGGGGAATAGTGGGAACTTTTTCACCAAAGCGATAGTATCTAGGGGCAGGAGAGTCGCCATGTATTGCAACTATTGCGGCAAAGTCATTCAGGATGACGCTAACGTTTGTGCCTACTGCGGCAAGCGGGTAGGCGCCGTGACGGCGCGCCACCGGTTAATGCGTCCGCGGGCAGACCGTAAGATTGCCGGGGTCTGTGCCGGATTTGCTGAGTATTTCGATATTGACGTTATTGTGATTCGCCTGGTTTGGCTGATTGTGGCCTTCATGGGAGGCACCGGATTTCTCGCCTACGTGATCGCATGGATCGTCATGCCGGAAGAGCCGCTTATGTTGTCCGCGCCGGCGGGCCAGCAAGTGCCGAGCTCGTAACTAGCGCATGACCCAAATTCAAAGCGGCGACGCTGAAATCTTCTATCAGGTACTTGGCGACGGCCCGCCGGTGGTTTTGCTCCACCCTTTTCCGGTTCATCATGAGTTTTGGTTGCCGGTGGCGGAAACCCTCAAGGGACGCTATCGCCTCATTCTGCCCGATCTTCGCGGACACGGTGCTTCGGGCATCGGCGAAGGCCCGGCGACCATGGAAAAACACGCTGCGGATCTCGAACGAGTCTTGGACAACGAGCGTGTTGGCCGGACCGTTTTTGTGGGGGTCTCAATTGGTGGCTATATCCTGTTTGAGTTCCTGCGGCGATACCGAGCTCGTGCCACTGCGCTAGTGCTGTGCAACACGAAAGCGCAAGCGGATACGCCTGAAGCCCGAGCGGTTCGCGTGCAAGCTGCCGCTGACGTGCTGGAGCGAGGCACGGAGCCATTCTTTGAAAGCATGCTTCCCAAGCTATTGGGGAAGACCACCCACACCACGCGGCCCGATCTGGTGCAGGGGGCGCTGCGCATGATGCGCAAAATGTCCACCGAAGACGTTGCCCTGGTACAGCGAGGGATGGCAGCGCGGACGGACTCAGTCGCAACATTGTCGGCAATCAAGGTCCCCACTCTAGTAATAACCGGCGAGGAAGACATGCTGACCGGCGCCGCCGAGGCGGAAGTGATACGCAAGAATATTCCGGGCAGCAAAATGAAAATTATTGCGCGAGCCGGCCATTATTCGCCCTGGGAACAGCCGGAAGAAGTTGGGAAACTGCTGCGCCAGTTTTTGGACGAAGTGCACGGCAGCTAGACCCTAATCATCGATCTGCATTCGCAATTTTTCCTTTATATTGGGAGCTCAATGAATAAAGATGCCAGTGTAGTCGTTCGTCCAGCCCGCAATCTGTCCGGATCGTTGCAGTTGCCCGGGGATAAATCCATTTCTCATCGCTATGCCATGCTGGGCGGCATTGCGGAGGGCACGACCAAGCTAGAGAATTTCTCTACAGGAGCCGATTGCGCCAGCACTCTCAGGTGCCTCAGAACGTTGGGCGTGGAATGGGAGAAGAAAGATGGCTCGGTGGTCATTCAGGGACGTGGTCCGAAATTAAAACCACCCACTTCACATCTCGATTGCGGCAATTCCGGATCGACGATGCGGATGCTGAGCGGCATCCTAGCGGGACAGGTATTCAGCAGCGAACTAATCGGGGATGAATCCCTTTCCCGGCGGCCCATGGCGCGCATCATCAAGCCGCTGGAAAACATGGGCGCGAAGATCTCCGCGACCGATGGAGGACGTCCGCCGCTGCACATTTCCGGGGGAAGCTTGAAGGGCATCGACTACAAAATGCCCGTTCCCAGTGCGCAGGTGAAAACGTGCTTGTTGTTTGCGGGACTCTACGCCACAGGAGAGACCGGAGTGGAAGAATCCATGCGCACCCGTGATCATGGCGAAGTGGCGTTGCGAGCATTTGGAGCTGAATGGAAGAACTCCGGCAATCAAGTGCGCATTGCGGGCGGGCAGAAGCTGCATAGCATCGAGGCGCACATTCCTGGCGACCTTTCGAGCGCAGCTTTCTTTCTGTGCGCTGCGGCGTTATTCCCCGGATCACAATTAGCCATCACGGCTTTGCTCATGAATCCCACACGCGCGCGCTTGCTCGACATCATGATTTTGCTGGGAGTCGGCATCACGGTCGGCCAGCTCGAAGAAGTGCATGGAGAATTGGTCGGAACCGTCCAGGTCGAAGGCGGAAAGCTCAAAGGAGCGACCATTGCGGGTTCCGACAGCGCGGCCCTTATCGATGAAATTCCGGTGCTGGCTGCAATTGCGCCGTACACAAACGATGGCATCGAAATTCGTGACGCGCGCGAGTTACGAGTGAAGGAATCGGACCGGATTGCGGCAGTCGCCACCAATCTTCGCGCCATGGGTGCGGAAGTTGAAGAGCGGGAAGACGGCCTAAAGATTCCCGGCAGACAAAAATTGCACGGGGCTGACCTGGATTCGTTTGGCGATCACCGCATTGCGATGGCATTCGCGGTCGCCGCTTTGCGCGCTGAAGGGGAGACGACCATCCGGCGAGCCGATGCTGCGGTCATCTCATATCCGGCATTCTTCGACACGCTGGAAAGTTTGGTGCAGCGGTGAGTTGCCGCTAGAACGGGCTATAAGTGCTCGGTTTTATTTCCGAACCTTACCAGGCCATTGGTGTCGTTAACCTGGGCGACATCCTGGTTGGTATAGACCTTGGCAGCTTTCGCAGGATGGAATTGCGACGCTAATTCGGCGGCTCCGTAACTGTCCTGCGATAATGCCGCGCCGAAATCGAAGCCTGCGGATTTGCGCGAGGAACTGGTCGCGTTGACCTCAGTGTCGGCATCGCCAGCTTGGCTCTGCCAAGATATGGCTCCGAGGGTGAGTGAGGGTGTGTTCACTAACGGCACCATTGGCGTCGAATAAACGCCGGTGCTGGCATATCCTCCCACTACGGTTGCTTGACCGTTCGCTTGCGCGGCTGCTATCCCTGACAACAAGAGAACCAACCACGAAAGCATCATTAATTTTGATTTAGTCATAGCCATCTCCCGAGTTCCTCAATATTGTCAGATTCGTTAAACGCCGCGCTGGATGCCTAAAGAGCGCGTTTTAGCTTCCCACATACCTGGCGTACAAGCTGCGGGCAACGCTGGTGTCCGTGGTTCCCTTGATGATAGCCCGGCCATCCGGGAACAAGGTCATTTCATACGGATCGGGCCAGAATTTCAAGACAAAATCATTGTGACGGACCGGCCCATGTGGTTGCAGCCGCAGGCTCATTTCGGCCAGATCAATGGGACGACGACGCTCGTGAATCTGCACTGAGTTTCGTCCGCAGAGCGTGATGTGCGGGCGGCCTTCCCCGGCGAGATGGACGAACTCGCGGTCACCGCAAGTGCGGCATCCAATGCGCGGCTGATCGGCGGAAATTTCCGCTCGCTCATTCGACCAGACATCGAACGAAAGTAGCGTCCGCCGGACGCGGCCATGAGCGCCGATTAGCAGTTTCAAAGCTTCGGTGGCAGCTATGGACGCAGCCAGATTTACGGCTGAGTTTAGAATTCCAGCGGTTTCGCAGGTCTCGCCCGCTCCACGCGGCGGGTCCGGGAAGATGCACGCCAGGCATGCCGTTTGGCCGGGCAACACATTCAGCGTGACCGCATAGCTGCCGACGGCGGCGGTATAAATCCAGGGCAGGGAGTTCTTCACCGCGAAATCATTGAGTAAATAGCGGGTTTCAAAGTTGTCGGTGCCGTCAAGGAAGAGTTGTATTCCGTCGAGTAAGGGCTCGATGTTGGTTGGCGTCAAATCGGCGACCTGGGGTTCGACAATGATGTGAGAATTGAAGGCGGCGATCTTGCGGGCGGCGGCGATGGCTTTGGGTAACGACTCGGCGGCGTCGGATTCGTCGAAGAGTGATTGGCGTTGCAGATTGCTGGGCTCGACGTAGTCACGATCAATGATGCGGATGGTGCCCACCCCAGCTCGTGCCAGCAGGGAAGCCAGCGCGGAGCCGGTGGCGCCGCAGCCGACGACGGCGATGCGGGCAGCGGAAAGCTTGCGCTGTCCTTCCACACCAATCCCAGGGAAAAGTACCTGCCGGGAGTAGCGTTCCTCGATTTCCGGTTTGTGCTCGGGGTCACGTCCCAAAGAGATCACCAGTGTGGGGCCTGCAAACCATTATTATAGTTGGGCGCTGGTTTGGCGAGCCGAATACAACAGGGCCAGCCGCGCATTCATCGAACCAACTGATCACTGTTCATGTTGAGGAGACTTTTGGGATTCACGGGACTACTGCTCTCGGCCCTGACCACGATCACGCTCACCACGGCTATGGCCGTTGCGGGGGTCGCCTCCTCCTCACAGCAGCCCACCCTAGACCCACCAACCCAGGGCCAAACCGCGAGCACTCCAGTCAGCGGCATCTCTTCGTATGTGAGCCTGACGGTCAAGGACGTACTCTTTCCAGGCATTCCCGAAGAGAGCGAGCAGAAACGCTACCGGCAACTGATTCCGCTGCAAGCGGGGCAGCCGCTCGATCGCGACCGGCTTCGCGAGAGCATTCAGAAGCTGTATGCAACCGGACGCTTTGCCGATCTTCGCGCCGAGGCCGATCGCACGGACGATGGGCAGGTCTCGATTTCCTTTATTACCACGAGCAATTTTTTTATCGGGGTGGTCACGGTCGAAGGCACGGCGGGACACCCCTCACCGAGCCAGGCCGCGAACTCGTGCAAATTGCAGCTGGGAGAATTGCTTACCCCCGAGAAAATCGACCATGCTCTGGAGAATCTTAAGCAACTCATGGAGGAAAATGGCTATTACCGGTCTTCAGTTACTGTCGAGAAAAAAGAACATCCCGAGATCCAGCAAGTCGCCATCACATTCCATGTCGTCCCCGGTCCGCAGGCGCATGTAGGAGAAGTGATTTTAACCGGCCATCCGATACGTACTCAGGCACAGATTGAAGAAGTGGCGCACATGCATCCCGGCGATCCCGTTTCCGCCCGCAGCGTATCCAGCGCTTTGGAGCGGTTGCGCAAGCGCTATGAGAAGCGGAACCGGTGGCTGGCCCAAGTGGCGATCGCCAAGCGGTCCTACCATCCCGACTCCAACGCAGTTGACTACGCATTCAACATTGAGCCCGGGCCGACGGTCATTATTACTGCGGAAGGTTTCAAAATCAGCCGTGGCGTTTTCAAACGGAATGTCCCGGTGTTCGAAGAGGACGCGCTGGACGACGATCTACTCAATGAAGGCCGCCGCAATTTGCAGAACTATCTGCAAGGGCGGGGCTACTTCGATGCCAAGGTTGTGCTCAAGCGGCAATCGGACCCGGACAAGAACGAGCTGCGGGTGGTTTACGCCATTGACCCGGGCGACCACCACAAACTGGTCAAGGTCGAGATCACTGGCAATCTGAACGGCAATCAGGGATTTCCCGCGGAACTGCTCAAATCACGCATGCAGGTGCAGCCGGCTGACCGCTTTTTTTCGCATGGCCGTTACAGCCAGGGGCTGCTCAGCGACGATGTTCGCGGGCTGGAAGATCTCTATCGTTCCAACGGATTTCTGGACGTCAAGATTAGCAGCAGCGTGGAGGATGACTATAAGGGCCGGCAGAATGAGCTGGCTGTGATGCTGAAGGTGGACATCGGGCCACAAACCCTGGTGGGGGCGCTCCAGATCGTGGGCAACAATACTCATCTGGACGAACCCTGGCCAGAGCTGAATACCGCCGTTGGCCAGTCGTTCGCACAATCAAAAATTGCGGAAGACCGGGAAATTATCCTGAACTACTACTTCAATCGTGGATTTCCCAATGCGACATTTGAAGCCTCCGCGGAACCCACGCCCGGAGTCGCTAATCGCATGAACGTGAACTTCACCATTCACGAAGGGGAACAGGTCTTCGTGGATAAAGTGTTGGTCTCCGGCCTGAACTATACGAAGATGTTTGTGGTGCAGCGTCAGATCCAGCTCAAGACCGGCGATCCGCTAAGCCAGACCGACATGCTGAATACGCAGCAAGGCCTGTATGATCTCGGCATCTTCAGCCAGGTGGACACGGCGGTGCAGAATCCCGACGGTTCGGAGAAAACCAAAAATGTGCTGGTGGAAGTCCAGGAAGCCCGGCGCTATACCTTCACTTATGGCGGCGGCTTTGAATTCCAGACTGGGCAACCATCGGTGAATGGAAGCCCGGCGCAGGGCGTTTCCGGAGTCAGTCCACTGGTGTCGTTCGGAGTGACCCGCCTGAATTTCCGCGGCCGCGATCACACCATTACTTTCGACGCCCGGGTGGGGCAGCTACAGAAACGTGGGCTTCTCCGCTACGACGCACCGCGATGGTTGAACAACCCCAACTGGACACTATCGCTGACCGGATTCTACGACGATACTCTTGACGTCACCACCTTCCACTCGCAACGCCTGGAAGGTTCCGTGCAAGCCGCCGAAAAAATTAACAAGATCAGCACAATTGAATATCGCTTTCAATACCGGCGGGTGCAGGCAACCGATGTCCAGATCAGCCCCAATCTCATTCCACTGCTCTCCCTTCCGGTGCGTGTCGGTGAGCCGGGATTCGGCTATATCCGCAACACCCGGGACAGCGATCTGGAAACCACCAAGGGCACCTATAACACCATCGACGAAGGTGTGGCTTCCGGCTACTTCGGTTCCCAGGCTGATTTCAACCGCGTCCTGGTGCAGAATTCCACCTATCATGCTTTTGGGAAGCACCGGCCCAATGGCAGGAAGTTTGTTTTCGCTCGTTCGATTCGGATTGGCCTGGAAAGCCCTTTTAACAATACGGTGAATGTAGAGCCGGGCCAGAGCGCGGCGGGGGACAGCACACTCATTCCGCTGGCTGAACGTTTCTATTCCGGCGGCGGCAACTCCAACCGCGGCTTCGGGTTAAATCAAGCGGGGCCGCGCGATCCGGAGACGGGGTTTCCGCTGGGGGGCAGTGCAATGTTCCTGAATAGCTTAGAGTTGCGCTTTCCTCCTCCGACCTTGCCTTACGTACAGGACAATCTCAGCTTCGCCATTTTTCACGATGCCGGGAATGTCTTCACCGACGGCAAGGATGCGATCAACAGTCTGCTGCATTGGAGCCAGAGGAATTCCGCACTCTGTCTTCAGCCCGGCACTGCTACGCAGTGCAATTACAATTACGTTTCGCAGGCTATTGGGGTCGGAGTTCGCTATAAGACGCCCGTGGGGCCGGTGCGGTTCGATTTCGGATACAATCTGAATCCGCCGGCATTTCCGAGCTGTTCCACGACGCCGAACTGGGCTTTTCCGACCGAGGGAGCGGGAGGTCATTGTCCCGCGACGCAATATTTCGATCCGCAACATGTGAGCCATTTCAACGTTTACTTTAGTATTGGTCAAAGTTTTTGATGACTTATAAGACTTTAAAGGTCGCCGGATTGCTGGTATTGCTCCTGGTAACGAGTCTGCCCCTGCTGGCTGGCGACATTTTGGACCGCATTGTGGCCACAGTGAATGGCCACATTATTCTGCAAAGCGATTGGGATGATGCGGTGCGCTGCGAGGCGTTCACCTCCAACCGCGATCTCGATCAACTTACATTTAACGACCGAAAGGCAGCTCTCGATCGCCTGATTGACCAGGAGTTGTTGCGCGAGCAGATGCGCTCGGCGGACTTCCAGCATGCCACCGAACAAGAAATCAACCAACGAATCGCTGACATTCGCAAAGCCTACGCAGGCGCAGAAAACGACCCGGGTTGGCATGCCGCGTTGGCCCGCTACAATCTCACCGAAAACGAGCTGCGGGAACGCATTTCGTCCGAGTTCGATGTTTTGCGCTTGGTGGATGCCCGGCTTCGCCCTTCCGTCAACATCGATTCCAAAAGCATCGAAAGCTACTACAACCAGGAACTTCTGCCGCAACTTCGGCAATCCGGAGAGAAAGACGTCCCGCTTGCGGACGTGACCCCAAAGATCAAGGAGCTACTCACCCAACAGAAGATGAACGAACTGTTGCTGACATGGCTGCAAACCCTGCGCGCCGGAAGCAACATCAGGACAGAACCTTCCTCTTCGACCACCGGGGGCCAGGTGCAATGACCGAAACCGGCGCTAAGCCGCGTCGGCGCAGGATTTGGAGATACCTGCTGTTGTTGGCCTTCTCCGGCCTGCTGGTTTTCCTGGCCCTCCTCTGGTACACCACCACGGATTCCTTCCAGGCCATGGTTCGCCACCGGCTGGTCGCCGAGTTGGAACGCATCACCGGAGGAAGAGTGGAGGTGGGCAGCTTCCACACCATTCCTTTGCAGTTTCAGATCGAAGTGCGCAACCTCACGATTCACGGCCGCGAGGCTGCCAGCGAGATCCCTTACGCCCATGTGGACAGCCTGGTCGCGCAAGTCAAAATCATC
>CAVXME010000004.1:0-115995 GCA_963762965.1 Terriglobales bacterium | reverse complement strand
GGGGCCGACCAGGCTGTCGGTGATCTGGCTGGAGGTGTAACCTTGCCGCGCTAGTTTGCTCAAAGCTGTAGCTGCTGAGTAGTAGTCGATTCCAGTTTTGGGATCAACAATGTCGAGCGGCTGATTCAAATCCCGTTGGGTCAGCAATTTTCCGCCAAAACGTCCTACATAAGCCAGTTGTAGCGACAAATGATCGGGTAGTTCCCGGGCAATCGAAAAATCGACGGCGTAGGAATGGGGCGTCTTGAGGGTGTCGTCCACCGCCCACAGATTGGCTTGCGAGTTGCCCGGCACCACCTGGGGAAATGCCGAGGACAGCGCCGGCGTCAGGAACACGGAACCGTTCTTGTTTTGCTGGGGCACCAGGTTGAGGCCGGTGATGCGCGGGATGTCGGCGGCATCGTCAATCCCCGGCTGACAGCAGGTGTTCTGCAAGGTGTAGGCGAAACCACCGGGAGCGTTCTCGTCGAACGTATTTAGCAATTGGAATCCGGCCCGGTCGTAAACCTCGCTGAAACCGCCACGGATGGAAGTCTTGTCGCCGTCGCCAAAGAGCTTCTTGGCGAAGCTGCTGGTGGCGCGAGGGGAATAAGCAAAAGCGATGCGTGGCGCGAAATCCGTCTTCGAGAGATGGTAGAAACCGGGGGCGTTATTCGCCGGGCCGCCCGGAACGAAACTGATCGCCGGTTCCGAGGTGTAGCCCAGGCCCTGCTTCATGTTGGCCACGTTGGTCTCGAATTGTTTGCCCAGGCTGAAGGAAGACTCGGCCTGCAATCCGTTGGTTTCATAAGGCGGCGGAAACAGTGACCAGCGTAGACCGTAGGTGACGGTCAGGTTGGGCTTCACCCGCCAGGAATCCTGGCCATAGAACTCGTACCAGTTGAGCGCGTAATTCCGGTTCACGGCCGCGCCTGGCGCCAGCAGGTTGCCCTGCTTGTCGAAATTGTATTGCGCCACCACGTCGGAGACGATGCCGAGCAGTCCAATCATCGGGCGGTCGTATCCCGACTTGAAGGAGAGGTCAACCTCGGGGCCATGCAATCCGCCGGCAAGCATCTCGTTCTGCGGATCAAGAGGGCTGGCGCTGTCGGCCAGCGCGGTGGGCGACATCCAACTGGAAGTCCCAAGCCCGAAGTTATTGGAGTGGGCATTGCTGGAGCGCGGGTCACGCGCGAATCCGAAGTTGCCGCCAAACTGTAGGGCGTGGGTTCCCTTGGTCCAGGAGAAGTCGTCCACCAAGTTGTTCACCGGAACCTGAAAGTTCTGGCTGTAGGTCAAGCCCTGATCGAGGCCGATGAAAGTATTCCACGGCTGGTCGGTATCACCCAGGTCGCCGTAACTTTGCCTGGTGAATCCGTAGCGGAAATTGTTGACCTTGGAAGAACTAAGCACGGTGGTGTACCCGACGGCGAACCCTCGGCTGTGATCCGTGATGACAGTTTCGGGCGCAGTACCGGGCAGAAACGGCTCGGTGGGGTTGTAGATATTCTGCAAGTTGCCGCGCCAGAACAGAGTATGTTTGCCAGCGGCGTCGAGATGATAATCGAGCCGGGCGACGAAAGCGTTATTGTCCAGCTTGACGGGAGCACGGAAGCGGTAACCGGAATAGTTCAGACCATCCCCCACGGAAAAATCGTTGGTGACCAGGTTTCCGAAAGTTTGGTTGAAGTAGGTCAGCATCACAGGATTCGGTCCGCCGCCAGGATCAAAGCTGGTGATATCAGAAGCGCTGAGTCCCCAGTCTCCCGCGGCCACCGGATATTGCGCGCCGCTGATGCCTTGCACCGTCCCTCCGGTGCAGGGGGCCGCGTTGGCGTCTTGAATGGAACTGCAAGGATAACGAATGACCCCGTCACGCATGGCGACGGTCGGAATGGAACGCACCGCGCTGTGCTCTTCACTCTGCCGCGTGCCTTCGTAATTGACAAAGAAAAACAGGCGGTCCTTTTGCAGAGGCCCGCCGACGGATGCGCCGAAGATGTTGCGGTTGAGCTTAAGAGGTTTGTTGGGCTCGCCATCGAGCAGCTCGGCCGTCTTCACCAGATAATCGTTGGCACTGGTAAAGCTGTTGCGCACGTATTCGTAAACCGAGCCATGGAACTGGTTGCCGCCGGTCTTGGTGACCAGCGCGACCTGCGCGCCTGAGCCCTGGCCCTGATCAGCGCCGTAGTTGGTGGTGGTGACGCGGAATTCCTGCACCGAATCGAGCGTCACCGGCAGCACCGACTTGAAGGCGTACCCTTTCGACTGGTCGTTGACATCAACCCCGTCGAGCGTCAGGTTGCTCTGATCGCTGCGCGCGCCGTTGACGGCCCCGTTACGGGTGTCCTGATCATAGTCAATGTCAGTACGGTTGCCGGTGTAAGCAACTCCGGCCTGGAGGCTGAGCAAGTCGGGCACGTTGCGGCCTTCGAGCGGGACCTGCTTGACCTGAGTTTCGCTGAAGGAGTTGCCTATGGAGGCATCCACCAGGTTCAATGCCGGCTGCTCGGCCGTGACGTCCACCACCTCGCTGGCTGCGCCGACTTTGAGCTGCGCATTGATGGTGGCCGGCGTGTTCACCAGCAACTGCACGTCCGACAGTTGGTAGGGTCGAAACCCTGGCGCTGTAACTTTGACCGAGTAAGGTCCGGGCGGTAGGAACAGGAACTGGTACTCACCCTGGTCTCCGCTAGTCGCAGTCCTTTCCGTTTTGGATTCGCTATTGGTGATGACTACTTGCGCGCCCGTCACGGTGCTGCCGGTGGGGTCAGTGATGGTGCCGCGGAGTGACGTCGCGGCCTGCCCTGCCGCCCAAACGCTCATGCACAGGGTAAAGCACACCAAGACGATGGCAGCGAAAACCGGCGACTGGACAATAGATTGCCTGCTGGACACACCACAGGCTATGGGCGACATTCCGCGCCTTCCATTCATAAGAATCACCTTTTCGTACGAAGTAGGAAGCCAGGAACATTACTAGAATCAGGGAAGGTTAATCAGGTGGATAGGCACTGTCAAGCCGGAAATTTTCATTAGCCCGATAAACATAATTTTTGCCGGCAAGACGCGCTGCCGCATTATGAAAGGTCCCCCGCAATGCGAATTCGATATCGAGCCATAGTTGTCTGCCAGCAAACGCCGGCAGACAAGACTTTCATGGATGTGCATCGGCGCGGCTAAAGTGCCGAGCGACCCAGGGAATCCGTTCTGCCAGCATTGCCCCCAGAGCCGTGCCAAGAATGTTGTTGATTAGATCGAGGTAGGAGGAATCCCTGGTCGGCAAGTAGGCTTGCAGGAACTCAATCAGAAAACTTGTCATCCCGCCCAGAATGACCGTCCAGATAATGGCCCTGGATCTCGGCATGCGTAGCGCGCGTGAGAAATAAAGAACCACGAACCAGCCGAAGGGGACAAATCCAAGAATATTGATCATGATATCCGACCAATCGAGTGGCTGGAGCGTCGATGGATCCGCCAGGAATCTCCGGTGCAGAACGTAGAATCGCGCGGGAATAATGAGATCCGGCATCGAACCCGCATGATTGCCAACCAGATTGCCTTCCGGCTCATCAAACGGATACAACGCCAAGATACCTTCGGCTTTCACCAATTCCTCGAAGCTATTCTTACTCCATGCCTTATAATGGCCGCCCACTTCCTCCGGCGTGAGTTCCCGATCATAGATCGCCAAGCCGAGCAGCATGCCGGCCCAAGCGTTCCCTCCCGATGCGGAATGGCCGATCAGGAGCGTGCCGTCTAAGTTCGCTGCAACGGGCACATACGAATAGTGTTCTTGCCGGACTGCCTCGAGATAAACCGCCGTACCTTGTGGCCCCGATGTTATGGTCACGAAGCGAGTTTGTCCTTGCTTAAAGATCTCGCCCGCCCAGACAGGTCGGAAGCCCGATTGCCGGGTCGGGTCCTGGAAACTCCCGCGCAATACCAGATCGGTGAGAGATTGGTCGATCCTTAAGTTGTCGGGTCGACTGGGGTCATAAACGGAGAGAATCGTTCCCCAACTCTGTAGCTTGTCGGGCTTTAGCCAGATTTCGATGCTAAACGAATCGTTTGCGGAAGGACTTGACCGCTCTTCGATTTTCCATGGAGTGGTCGCGTACATTTGGCTATGCCCATAAAAATGAACACCATTTCCGCTTGCCAGCCATTCCACCCTGTTTCTAGGGAAAAAATTAAACGGCCAGAGACCAACCACCAGAAGTCCGCCCAACAAGGCTAAACAGACCAAACGCAGGAACTTATACTCTTGGGTTGGCAGCGACATGGAGATGGGCGCGAACGATTGTACCCGTAATTCCTTGTCTGATCTGCAATTCCATAAACTGCTTTATTATGAATAACTTAGACTTTTTAAGCTTGCTCTTCACATCCTCCCCGACCGGCTAATTGGCGCGCAGGCGGCGCGAATTGTAGAATTGTACGATGATGTCTGTCCCCATGAGAGCATCTATGCGGGGAATCTCTATCCTGGCCGTTTGTCTGGCAACGGCGCTGATTTCTGCCTGTTCGCGAACGGAAGCCAAAGCCCCCGATCCCAAGCCCTGGGACCAAAAGGCTGCCGCCAGCTACCTAGATCAAAGAGAAGGCTGGTGGATGCAATGGCCGGGTGCAGCCCGCGATCACGGCACTTTCTGCGTCTCCTGTCACACGGCGATGCCCTACGCCCTCGCACGCCCTGCTCTGCGGACAGCTCTTGGTGAAGAGGGTCCGTCAGTGAACGAACGCAAACTCTTGGAAGACGTCACCAAGCGCGTTCGTCTTTGGAAGGACCTCGCACCCTACTACGAGGACCATGGATACAAGCCCGCCGAGTCCCGCGGAACTGAGGCGGTTCTGAATGCCCTGGTGCTGGCCAGCTATGACGCTCCCAGCGGACACCTGAGCCCCGACACCCGGACCGCCTTCGACAATATGTGGGCGCTCCAGGAGACGGCCGGGGATGAATCCGGCGCGTGGCACTGGCTACAATTCGATTTGCAGCCGTGGGAGGCCAACGACTCGCAATATTATGGCGCCACTCTGGCGGCGGTCGCCGTGGGCATGGCTCCTGAGAATTATCGCTCGGCCACCGAAATCCAGAATAACCTAAAGCTATTACGCGAATACCTGGCCCGCGATTTTGCGGCGCAGTCCACCATCAATCGGGTGGATTTGCTGTGGGCCTCGACAAAATTGCCGGGACTGCTGACGCCCGAGCAGCGGGCGTCGATCATCAAAGAAGTTCTGAGTAAACAACAGGCCGACGGCGGCTGGAGACTGTCATCCCTGGTCTGGTCTTCACGAGGCTGGAGCCTTTCTTCACTCGCCAGTTCGTGGATCATGCGGTCCGTCAAAGAGGATGGAACACCGCTGGAATTGAATAGCGACGGGTACGCGACCGGCTTGATCACATTCGTTCTGCAACAAGCCGGCGTGCCACGCGACAACGTTCATTTGCAGCAGGGCCTCTCCTGGTTGCTCCGTAACCAGGACGTTCCCGAAGGTCTCTGGCGTTCCGACTCTCTAAACAAACGGCGCAACCCGTCTTCGGACACCCAGCTTTTCATGAGCGACGCAGCCACGGCTTATGCTGTCCTGGCGCTAACCGAGAACAACCAACATTAGAAACAAGCAGCGGGTCATTCAGCCGATGTTCGATAGACTGAACGTCAGGCTCCGAGTGTCGCCGGAAAATGATGGTGCGAGTGGAATGGGAGAAATCATGAAGGACTGCCGCCAGTTTTATATCAATGGAAAGTGGGTCAGTCCAACCGCGACCCACGACTTCAAGGTCATCAACCCGGCCACGGAAGAACCTATCGCCACCATCTCGCTTGGCAGCGCGGCCGATGTTGACCAGGCCGTGGCCGCCGGCAAGATAGCCTTTGAGTCCTACTCCGAAACAACTCTGGATACGCGTTTGGCACTCTTGCAAAAAATCATCGAGATTTACCGGTCGAAGGCGGACGAGATGGCCGAGACCATCTCGCAGGAAATGGGGGCCCCCATTTCTCTATCGCGCAAAGCGCAGGTCCCGGCAGGCCTGGCGCATTTGTTGGAGATGGTTAAGGTACTCGAACACTTCCCGTTCGAAGAGCTGAAAGGTTCCACGCTCATGCGGAAAGAGCCGGTTGGCGTCTGCGGCCTCATCGCACCCTGGAACTGGCCCATGAACCAGATCGCCTGCAAGGTCGCGCCCGCCCTTGCTACCGGATGCACCATGGTTCTCAAACCGAGCGAAATGGCGCCACTCTCCGCATATTTATTCGCGCAAATCCTGCATGAAGCTGGTGTGCCGCCTGGGGTGTTCAATCTGGTGAATGGAGATGGGCCAACCGTCGGGGCTGCGATTTCTTCGCATCTTGACCTCGCCATGGTTTCTTTCACTGGATCCACGCGAGCTGGAGTCGCCGTGGCTTCCGCTGCTGCTCCAACGGTGAAGCGGGTCACGCAGGAGCTTGGTGGCAAATCGGCAAACATCATCCTGGAGGACGCCAATCTCGAGAATGCAGTCAAGGAAGGCACGGTGGCATGCTTCCGCAATACCGGCCAGTCCTGTGATGCGCCGACTCGCATGCTCGTTCTGCGCTCCAAGATGAGTGAAGCCTCCGCAATAGCGAAGCTGGCAGCGGAGGCCACCAAGGTTGGTGATCCCTTTGCAGAAGACACGGTCATCGGACCGCTGTCCAGCAAGGCCCAGTTCGAAAAAGTGCAAAACTTGATCCACAAAGGCATGGAAGAAGGAGCTAAGTTGATAGCCGGTGGTCCCGGCCGGCCTGAGGGCATCAGTAAGGGCTACTTCGTGAAGCCGACCGTGTTCGCGGATGTTCGCAACGATATGACCATAGCGCGCGAGGAAATTTTCGGGCCGGTTCTTTCCATCATCCCTTACGATAACGAAGACGACGCCGTGCGCGTTGCGAACGACACGCCTTACGGATTGTCAGGCTATGTGACCTCAGGAGACATCGAGCGCGCCCGCCGGGTTGCGAAGCGAATTCGAGCCGGCAACGTCCACGTCAACGGCGCGCGAATTGATTTTGCTGGTTGCTTTGGCGGCTACAAACAGTCGGGCAACGGCCGGGAATGGGGCGAGTCGGGGCTGGAAGAATTTCTGGAGTTGAAAGCGATTTTCGGTTACGTCCCCCGCGAAAAGTAGAAAGGCAATCGGGACACCTTTTAAAGCGGCACGCTCGCAACATACGGGATGACGAATTCGGCGATTGCTGTCAGAATCAGCATCAATGGGCTTCTTTCGACAGGTTCGCGGCGTCCTAACCTTCAAGCCACGCGATCTGGGTGCAGCGTTTTCGCTGGCTTTGTGTTCCTGGTTTGTCCTGACCCCGATCTGGACCCATTCTTCTCCCGGCGGGATCGTGGACCGCGCCATCGGAGGGCTCTTCTATGCTCCCTACCGTCTGGGCAAACACCTGGCGCACGTCGCCTTCCCCGACCACGGCCCGGACCGCGCGATCCGCAACCCGACCGGCTATTATATTGCTCCCTTGATGGGCATCGCAGGAGAAATCCTGTTTCTCATGGCACTCTGGCTGATTGGCATTCGGATCGTACACTGGATGTGGGCGCGGAAGCGTCATCGCGACGGGACAAAATAAACCTGATAACGAACAAATAAGGGTACGCTTCCCGTGTTTTGGAAACTGATATCCTAAAGAATGAGAAGCCGTTACCGTGGAGGAGTCCTTTGGCTGTAAGCGACGGTTGGTCGAAAACCTGGACGTTTTTCGAGGATCAATGGCACGAGGGCAACGTGGGAATCATGGGCCCGCGCACCCATGCCGCCTGGCTTTGCTCGGTGGTCTTTGACGGCGCCAGGGCTTTCGAAGGAGTGACTCCCGATCTTGATCTCCATTGCGCCCGCGTCAATGATTCGGCGTTGAAACTTTTCTTAAAGCCTACGGTATCGACGGAAGCCTGGATCAAGCTGGCGAAAGAAGGGATCGCCAAGTTTGATAAAGACGCCTCGCTTTACATCCGGCCCATGTATTGGGCGGAAAAAGAGGGCCCGTGGGTACAGGCGCACGTTCCTGAATCAACTCGGTGGTGTCTCTCGATCTACGAAGCCCCGATGCGCCCGCCGAAAGGGTTTTCGGTCACCTTGTCCCCATTCCGCCGGCCTACACTCGACACCATGCCGGTGGATGCCAAGGCGGGATGCCTCTATCCCAACAACGCTCGCTCGCTTTTCGAGGCACAAGCCCGCGGCTTCGACAATGCCATCGTCTGCGACATGCTGGGTAATGTCGCCGAACTCGCGACCTCTAACATCTTCATGGCGAAAGACGGCGTGGTTTTTACGCCAGCGCCGAATGGGACTTTTCTGGCGGGCATCACTCGCCAGCGCGTGATCGGACTCTTGCGCGAGAGCGGCGTAGCGGTGGTTGAGAAAACTCTTACCTATGGCGACTTCGAGACCGCCGATGAGATCTTTTCCACGGGAAACTATTCCAAAGTTACCCCCGTGACCAAGATCAATGACCGCTCCCTTCCATTCGGCCCGCTCTATACCAAGGCCCGAGAGCTGTATTGGGCATTCGCACATTCATGATCGGCGAACCTTTGGCGCCTAGTTCCCCAATGATAGAAGTGCTGACCCCGATTTGGCAGCGGGTGCTGCGATTGCCGTCCATCCGCGTCGAAGATAATTTTTTTGACCTTGGGGGCGATTCTTCAGCAGCCACGGAACTTTTCCGCGAAGTCGCACAGCTGTGTGGACGAGAACTGCCACCGGTGATGATCTGCCAGGCACCCACCATCGCGGCTTTGGCAGCTCTACTGGCGCAACCCGGTACCGCGCGGGTCCCAGCACTGGTGCCGCTGAAAGCCGGAGCCGCAGCTCCGCCCATTTTTCTCGGTCATGGCATGGGCGACACGGTTCTGGGATTGGTCCGATTGGCAAGGCAGATAGAGTCTTCGCATCCTATCTTCGGGTTGCAGGCAAGAGGCGTCGACGGAGTGGAGGCCCCACTTGCGTCGATCGAAGCGATGGCGCAGTTTCACGCCGAAGCCATCCGGCAAATGCAGCCACACGGCCCCTATTTCCTGGTCGGCTATTCGCTGGGCGGCCTGGTTACGTTGGAAATCGCGCGGCGTCTCTCTGAAGATGGAGAAAAGATAGCGCTCCTGGCTATGCTAGATTCGTATCCGCACATCCGGCATCTGCCCACAGGGCCGCGTGCGCGACTGACCTTACGCCTGGCGCGGCGTCGCGCCCTCACGGCAATGCAATCGCTCAAATATGGAGGGCGATCACCGATCTCGGCCAGCCCAGGCGGAAACTCCGCGTTCGATCCAGTCATGCAGCGTATGCGAACGAATGATGACGTAGCCTGGAAGCGCTACCAGCCCCAATTCTATGGTGGCAAGATAAAGTTTGTGAAGGCCGTGATAAGTTCCTTCTTCCCAGACAATCCGGCTGCGGTGTGGTCGCATCTCGCGGAAGAGTTCGCCGTCGAGACTGTCCCCGGTGATCACATGGAAATGCTCACGAGCTATTCCGGGAACCTGGCTGCGGTGGTCTCTCGTTATTTGAGAGATGCTTCTTCTACGTTGAGGAGCTGAGTTCGTGCTTCGGCTATTTGAGTGCAGGCGGGGGTTCATGCTCGTAAGAGACTCGCCAGATGAGATTTGCCCCGTCATCTGAGATCAGGAGAGAGCCGTCCGCCGCGACGGCAACGCCGACCATGCGGCCATAGACATCCTTGCCGGTGGGATCAGGCACAAACCCCGAGAAGAAAGACTGTGGTTCGCCGACAGGCACACCGTTAAGAAATGGTATGAAAACGACTTGATATCCGCTCCTGAGGCGCCGGTTCCAGGAACCATGCTCGGCAACAAAGGCCCCGCGCCAATAAGAGGAAGGAAACATTTGTTTGTCGTAAAAAGCAACCTGGAGTGGTGCTACGTGGGCTCCCAAGAGCACGTCCGGGACAATTGTTTTTGCCACTAGGTCCGGCCTCGAAGAAACACGGTCATCCACATGCGGGCCGGCGTATGCGTAGGGCCATCCGTAAAAACCACCGTCAACAATATGGGTGAAGTAGTCGGACGGAGTGTTGTCGTCAATGTCATCGCGCTCATTCACCGCTGCCCACAAGCTACCGGACTCGGGATTGATGGCAATTCCCACAGCATTGCGCAACCCGCTGGCGTAGATTCGCATGCCGGTCCCATCAGGGGCCGCAGCCAGGACCGCCGCCCGGCGATGGTCGGACTCGATCGAGACATTGGTTTTCGATCCAACCGAAACAAAAAGCTTCTTGCCATCTGGACCAAAGGCCAGCGACCGCGTCCAGTGCTGGTGATAACCCATACCTGGGAGGTCAAGGATGTGTTCCGCATCACCGAGCCGCTTGGATGTCTTGGGGTCATAGCGGAAACGCAGGACTTCATTCGTGTCCGCTATATAAACGTAATCGTCATGGAAGGCGATTCCGAAAGGCAGATTTAGATGGCCGGCAAAAATATAGCGCGACTCGGAGCTTCCCTTGCCCTGCCGATCTTGTAACACCAAGACTTCGCCGGCCGCTGAATCGGCCACAAACACATCGCCATCGGGAGCGACCGCCAGCCACCGCGGCCCAGTAAAACCCGCAGCGAAGACAGAAACCTTGAACCCAGCGGGGACTGTTGGTTGAAAGTTTGCCGGCGGTTTAACAACAACCGGATCGTTGTCCACACGAAGCAATCTCGCCAGCACAAGTGCCCGCCAACCACGGACATTTAGCAATAAGAACACGACCAGGGCGACAGCCGCCATGGTCGCCATCAAAATCAGTCCTCGCCACAGCAATCTTCTGAACGTCATCGGATACCCACACAGTGTGCCCAGCGGGGTTGGAATACCGACGCCAAAGAGTTTGCTACAAAGATGAGGGCGACTCCGCTTGGCGGCCCTAATCCCAGCACAGACCCAAGATCAGAAAGTTATGATCTGGCAACTCCGGGACCCAAGCCGAACTCGAGAATTTCTCGAGTTCAAAGTTATCTCTATGGTTATGCTCAGCACCAGGAATTAACTGCACCACCCAACCGACCCATTGTAAACTCTACAATTCAGGAGCATACCGGACCACGAACAAGGATTTATACCAGACATATGCATGAGGGCAGAACGTTGATGGGAGGTTACGGGGTGATGAGTCTACCGGTCCTATTTCCACTCGATCAGGTTGCGTGTGAATAATAAGCCTGCCTTCACAATGATCGAACTGCTCACTCCGATTTGGCTGCGAGTACTACAACGATCATCCCTGAACGTCGACGATAACTTCTTTGATATTGGGGGAAATCTTCCATTAGCGGATGTGCTGTTTGCCGAGATCGCGAAGGTCTACGGCCGAGAACTACCCAGCGCAACCATCTGCCGCGCGCCGACGATCCGGTTGTTGGCATCCATGTTGGAGCAGCCCATGCTCCCGCGATTTTCGCCCTATGCCCTAATGAAGGCGGGACAGGAGATGCCGGCGGTTTTTATGGTCCACGGGCTGTTCGGCTATCTGGAGTTCGTCGAGCTCGCGAGGCACATTCAAACGGAACATCCGATCTATGGGATTCAGGCCAAAGGCGCGGACGGGTTGGAGGAACCACAAGACAACGTTGAAGATATGGCAAGGTATTATCTGGCCGAGCTGAAGGAGGTGCAACCCCACGGTCCTTATATCTTTATCGGTTACTCCATCGGCGGCATGGTGGCGCTCGAAATGGCGCGGCAGCTATCGGAAGACGGAGAGAGCATCGCCCTGCTGGTCATGGTGGATACCTTCCCGCATTCGCGCTATCTGGCGCCGGGCCAGCGTTTATCGCTCCTCGCACAGCGCACCAGACGCCGGATTTCCAAAATAAAGCAGCATCCGCCCCTTGAGGCTCTTTCCTACCTCACTCGCGGCATTGAACGCAGGTTGCACCTTTTCGGAGTTTACAGCCGCAGTTCACTGACCAGCGAGACGTCTCCACTAGCGTTCGCACAAACCGCCTTGCGCGTCATGCCCAAGGCTTACGTTGCTTTGGCACACTATCGTCCAAGATTTTATCCGGGCAAGATAAAGTTTGTGAAAGCCGCGGGTGATTCTTTTTTTCCGCAGGATCCACGCTCGGTTTGGGGCAAACTGGTGGCAGAACTTGAAGTCGAGAAGGTGCCAGGCGATCATAGCGAAATCGTCACCACTCACTTCGAAACCCTGGCACCGGTGTTGTCTCGCTACCTGATAGAAGCACTCGGCGAGAAAAAACTTTAGCTTCAGGGCTTGCAAACCATTCTCGTCAGGTTTTCTGAAGCAGGAGAAAGCATGTTCAATCGCCTTCATCACGTTGCCATCATCTGCTCGGATTATCCCAGGTCAAAGCATTTCTATGTTGAGGTTCTTGGCTTCGAGATTATGAGGGAGGTCTATCGTGAAGATCGGGGATCTTTCAAGCTGGACTTGCAGGTTGGCGGTAAATATCAGATTGAATTGTTTTCATTTCCGAATCCGTCAGCACGAGTCTCTTCTCCGGAGGCGTGCGGCTTGCGACATATTGCGTTCGAAGTGGACGATGTGCAAGACGCTGCGCGAAGGCTGAGAGACCGTGGGGTTGAGGTCGAATCCATTCGCATCGATGAGACAACCAACAAATCCTTCACCTTTTTTCGGGATCCGGACAACTTGCCAATCGAGATATATGAACGGTAATTTTTGCCGGGCCGCAAGTCTCCTTCTTCGACGGTTGAGTATACTCATTAGTCCGCCAAGAAAATCGGGCCGCAGAGTAATGCGGGCATCAAACTGAAAAGATCGATATGAATGGAGCTGAAAGCCTGATTCGCACCCTGGTCGCAGGAGGAGTAGAAACCTGCTTCGCGAATCCTGGCACGTCGGAAATACATATTGTTGCTGCGCTTGACCGGCTGCCGGAAATGCGTTGTGTGCTCGGCCTCTTCGAAGGTGTCGTAACCGGGGCTGCGGACGGCTATGCCCGCATGGCGGAGAAACCGGCATGCACTCTCGTGCATTTGGGACCTGGTCTCGCCAACGGCCTGGCGAATCTGCACAACGCGCGCCGAGCCCAGGTACCGATCATCAACCTTGTGGGCCAGCATGCAACTCATCATCTTCACCTCGACACGCCACTCACTTCCGATATCGAAGCCATCGCCCGCCCGTTTTCGAAATGGCTGCGGACGTCAAGTGCATCTTCCGGAGTCGGCCGCGATGCTGCGGAAGCGATCGTAGAGGCGCGCACTGCTCCGGGCCAGATCGCTACGCTGATTGTTCCTGCCGATCTAGCCTGGAGCGAAGGCGGCGCCGTGGCTGCGCTCCCCACGCTTTCTGCCGCTCGCCTCCCTTCCGCTGAGACAGTCGAGAACGCAGCGGCCATGCTGCGTTCGGGCTTGAAAGCAGCGATGCTGCTGAACGGGAATGCACTCTATGGCAAAGGATTAGCCGCCGCCGGCCGCATCGCTGCGGCCACCAACGCCAGGCTCCTGGCCCCCTATCCCTTGACCCGCCTGGAACGCGGCTCTGGAATGCCGCCGGTGGATCGCGTTGCGTATGTACTGGAGCAGGCGATAGATCAGCTTAAGGAATTCCGCCAGCTTATCCTCGTGGGCGCACCTGCCCCGGTCGGGTATTTCGCTTATCCGGGAAAGAACAGTGCTTTCACGTCACCGGAATGTGAGATTTTCACGCTGGCGAGTCACGGAGAAGATTACGCGGGCGCACTGGAATCGCTCGCAGCAGCATTGTCCGTTCCTCAGACAAATGCGCCCGGAGAAAAGGCAGAGCGGCCCTCGATCCCGAGCGGCGAGATCACATTGACAGGTCTCGCGTCGGCTGTGGGCGCACTGCTCCCCGAGAATTGCATTGTGGTGGATGAATCGATGACTTCCGGGAGGGGCATGATGGCGGCTACGAAAGGCGCTCCGCCTCACGATTGGTTGGGAAACACGGGAGGGTCGATTGGGATCGCCATGCCGCTCGCGGTAGGCGCGGCCGTGGCTTGTCCCGATCGCCGAGTGCTATGCCTGACTGCCGATGGCAGCGGAATGTACACACTCCAGGCCTTGTGGACCATGGCCCGCGAAGGTCTCAAAGTGACGACCGTGGTTTTCGCGAACCGCGACTACGCGGTCTTAAAGCGGGAGTTTTCTTATCTTGGAATCGGCGACCCGGGGACCCGGGCCTTGGATATGTTCGAAATCGGCCGTCCCGATCTCGATTGGGTGCATTTGGCAAAGGGCATGGGAGTGCCCGGCACCCGTGTCACTTCACTGGAAGGATTTGCGAAAGCGTTGCAGGAGGGTTTTGCTAGCGAAGGTCCGTCGTTGATCGAGGTTCCGCTGTAAGGCTGGCGCCTTGATAGCCGGTCAACGCGCAGAGACGCCGTTTGCCGCCATCTTTGCGAATTCAGTTTTCACAACTTTTCCAGTCGGCGTCAGCGGCATGTCAGAAACAAACACAACTTCAGAAGGCCGTTTGTATGGCGCAAGATGAAGCGCCGCATATTCCGCGAGGTCCCCTGCCGTCATCTTAGAGTCCGGCAGAGATTGTACGAAAGCGATGACTTCCTCATCACCGTCAACGGTTCGGCCGACGACAGCTGAGCGGACCACGGCCGGATGAGCATTCAGCACCGCCTCAACTTCGATGGGGTACACGTTGAACCCGCGGTGAACGATCAAATCCTTGGTGCGCCCGACAATGAAAAGGCCCCCATCTTCCATCCGGGCGAGGTCGCGAGTATTAAACCATCCGTCGGCATCAATCGCAGCGGCGGTTTCGTCCGGGGCGCGATAGTAACCCTTCATGATGTTCGGTCCACGCACCAACAATTCGCCGGCTTCACCCTCCGCCACCGGCTTGCGATCAGGTCCCACCATCTTGACTTCAATTCCTGGAAACGGCGGGCCAATTGATGTATCCCTGCGAGGCGCTTCGGGCCGCGTCAATGCAATTGTTGGAGAGCATTCGGTCACGCCATAACCGTTGTGCAGCACCATTCCGAAAAGACTTTCGACACCCGACTTGGTCACGGGGTCGAGTGGAGCGCCCGAAGAAGAGATGATGCGGAGCGCGGGAAACTTCAAAGACGAAATCTTCCTGAGTTTGGCGTACTGCAACAACTGGTTGAAAATGGCCGGCGCCCCCAACAGTAACGTGATCCGTTCTTTTTCCAGCGTCACCCGCGCCGTCATAGGATCAAAGCGCGGTGACACATATAGCGATGCGCCTGCGATCAACGAACCCAACAACACCACCGAAAGGCCTACGGCATGAGACATCGGCAGGACGCCGTAGAGCCGGTCATCGGGCGTCAAGGACCGCACCTTGGCCGATCCCGCAGCCATGAATAAAAGATTCCGGTGCGTCAGCATCACGCCTTTGGGGAGCCCGGTTGTGCCCGAGGTGTAGATCAACGCGGCGACGCGGTCGGCAACGTTCGTCTCGATTGGTTCCGGTTTTGCTTCGTTATTGAGTTGACCGATCCCAACTCTACCGAAACCTTCCCACTCTTCGATGGTCGCTCCCGCCCGCTCGGCGTGCTCTGCCGCATTCGGCGAAACGCTGGTGGTGTAGAAGACGCGACGGGCACCGCAATGCTCCAGGATCTGGTCTATTTCGCACGCCGAGAGCCGTGCATTCACCAGAACGGGCCACGCATCGAGTGCGGATACGGCCAACAGAATGGCAACAAATGCCCGGCAGTTCTCCCCCACGATCATCACCCGATCGCCGGGACGAACCCCCAACTTGCAGAGCCGCGATTGGGTCTCGGAAATAGCGGAAGCGAGTTGCCGATACGTCCAGGTGCCGTCGGCTTCTACCAGAGCGGGGCGATCCGGAAAGCGCTTCGCCCATGGCTCTACGACATCGCTGATGTGGGCAGAGGGGTCACTGAGCCGTTGAATCCTTGATTTTCCATCATGGCTCTTTGCTGGGATTTTTCCATGGCAGGAAAGGTTTCCGGGGGGAAATCCTAAGCGGCAGCGCTCGCAGCCGGCGTCTTCAGAATGATTCCAAACATTCCTTTTCTGTTGGTTCGCCGCAGATCAGGACGAACCGGCTCAGCCTCGCCAATTCTCGACTGCTGACCGGAGAACGTTTGGGTGAAGGACTGGAATCCCCGATTCGCATCGACGTCGTCCACCACGAGCTACGCCACCCGGCCTCAGGACCGACCAAACCCGATCCAGTTCGAAGCGAACGTTGCGCTCACTATGCAGGCTGTCGTGAATGAACATATCAACCTGACCGAGCCGGGAAAGCAACTTAGGAAGGCGCATCCGGCTCGAACCCTTGATGTAAGACCATCGCTTTTGAGGCGTTCGCTGACTGCAATGCCGACTTGCTCTTGCCAGCCTTTTTCCAGGGTCGGAAGGTCGATGCTCGAGAGATGACCGCGACCGTTTCTCTCCATGGCTTCGAGGACGATACGCGACGTCACCCCATGACCGACTCCGGTTTCGACGACGTTATTCGGACGCAGGTGCCGAATCAGGCACCAGATCGAGCGCGCCAATCCGGCATCGCCATCATTCCAATATTTGAAACTCTCGGGACCCGGCTGGATTCCCTTTGCCTCCAGCTCTCTCATCACTTCGGGCCATAAAGTCCAGAACTCCGCGGTCAATTTGCATGGCCACTCGACACCGAGCTGATCATGGATCCAGTGTTCCCAATCCTGGTCGGTCTGATATTGATGCTGGGGTCCGCGCCGCTCGCGCCTGTCCGCGAGGGTATCCTGGATCCTCGTCCAGGCCTCAAGCGGATGAACTGCGAAATCCGCAGCCACCAGGACCGGCTTTCTCAACGAGGAATGCAGGACAGATAACACCTATTTCTCCTTGTTATCAACGACATGGCCATTACAACATCGAGCTAAGGTTTAGTATTGCAGAGAAGATGCACCGATGGGAAATCAATTTTTTCGCGCCCTTCTATTACATTATCACGGGAAGACTTTTCAAGCCCCGGAATCCAAAGGTGGAAGCCCACTCCGGTCGCGGGCCCGTCAACTTCATCTTCGGAAAGCGCTGTACCAGGTTCAAGAGCGCAATCTGTCCCTCTAGCCGCGCGAGTTGGGCTCCAATGCAAAAATGCGGACCCGCACTGAACGCCAAGTGTTGGTTATTCAGCCGCTTCAGGTTTAGCTGATTTGGTTCTTCAAATCGTTTGGGGTCCCGGTTCGCCGCTCCCAGCATGCACAGAATCGACCATTTCTTCGGGATGCGCTGGCCGCAAACCTCGATATCTTCTTTGAGCACGCGGGCGGTGAATTGCACCGGGCTTTCGTAACGCAGGATCTCCTCCACGGCCGAGCGAATGATCTCCGGGTTCTCCCGTAACTCCGCCGTCTGTTCCGGGTGGCGCAAGAGCGTGTACATTCCGTTGCCGATCAGATTTCGAGTCGTCTCGTGGCCGGCGAAAAGCAGCGCGATACACTGCGCGTACAGCTCTTCTTCCGTCAGCACTTCGCCTTCTTCTTCAATGTCGATAAGCAGGCTGATCAGGTCGTTTCCTTTATTGCGTCTCCGTTCCGCCACTGTCTTGCGGAAAAACTCGGTCAACTCAATGAGGGCATCCTGCGCCGCATGCGCCTGTTCCACCGTGCGGTTCGGACTGCCACGAAACACCGCAATGGCCCGCGACCAGTTGACGAACGTGTCGTGCAGCTCCTGCGGAACTCCCAGCAATTCCGAAATGATGCGTACCGGCATGGGATTGGCGAACTGACTCATGAGTTCGACTTCCGAGCCTGATTGCAGTGGCTTCAGCATCCGATCGACGATCGCCTCCACCTGCGGACGCAGGCCTTCCACCGCCGCCGCCGAAAAACCCTTGTTCATCAGCTTGCGCAGCCGGGTGTGCTCCGGCGGGTCCATGAAAATCAGCCACAATCCCAACATGCGCGCCAGCTCGCTGAATTCAGACTGGCGGCTGAGCGGCAGCGGCAATAGCATCTGCTGCGCGCGTTTTGCTGATAGCCGGGGGTCCTTCGCAATCGAGGAGCACTCGGCGTGACTGAAAACCGACCACACCGCCCACTTGCTGCCCACATCCACGTAATGCAGCGGGCCTTCTTCGAGCAAGCGAGTGTACGTGGGATACGGATCCTGAAGGATCTCGTCGTTGAAAACAACTTTCTTGACAGGAGCGGTAGCGTTAGACAACCTTCACCTTCCTTTGGGTTTGTGCAGACGCTGCCAAATTAATTCGAGGGTTTGAACTTTTCCGTTCACCCGCGTCGGTGGCGTAATCAGGATGATTTGCTCATCCTCGAACTTAACGCTGCGGACCAGATCCTTATCGACATAGTTCTGAATCGATGAGATTTCGATGTGATGGGTTACCTGGTCACCGCTGAGCGTGTAGCGTCCGGCATAGGCCAGAAATGTTTTGAACGCCTCAGCCTGTTCTTCCGGAGCCCCGCCGCCGACCGACAGCGGCATTCGCCCCCCGTAGCTGATCATGGCAGTGACTCTGCCGTCCCCGGTGTAGGTAAGAAAACCGATGGGATTGTCACCATAGGGAGTTTCACTGCGCTCCCCGGTCGATGCCGTGCTCGAAGCGGACACCAGCTTCCACGTGCCCACAAGCTTGTCGTTAGTGTGCCCGGATACTTCGACCGGAGAAACGATAGATTCAGCCATTGCGAGAATTATCAAGTAGAGCTAGCCCGGAGGATTGGGCCCCGCCAGGAAACCACCATCGAGCACCAGAGACTGGCCCGTCATGAAAGAAGCTCGGTCCGAGCACATCCAAACCACCGCTTCGGCGACCTCCGTCGGTCTCCCAAAACGGCCGATGGGATGGCATCCCAGAACATATTTGTGGACCTCTGGAGCGCCAAAAATCCGGTCCGCCATCGGCGTCTCGATGGCCGCAGGACAAACCGAGTTGATCCGAATCCCTCTGCGCGCGTTTTCCAGCGCGGCGGTCTTGGTCAAGCCCATCACTCCATGTTTGCTCGCACTATACGCGGCCGCCCCGGCAGATCCGACCAGACCCGCGATGGACGACATGTTGACGATGGCTCCGCCGCCGCCCTGCTTGAGCATCTGCCGAATCTCATACTTCAGGCAGAGCCAGACGCCCTTGAGATTGATGGCGATGGTTTGGTCCCAGTCTGCTTCGGATTGGGTGACGATGGGCACCCAAACCCCTTCGATGCCGGCGTTATTGAAAGCAACGTCGAGGCGGCCAAATGTCTCCACCGTCTTCTGGACAAGCAACTCGACTTCAGCGGCTTTCGACACATCGGCTTTCACAAACAGCCCCTTGCCGCCCGCCGCACGGACCAGCTCAATGGTTTCCTTGCCTTCCGTTTCGCGCCGGCCCGCAACCACGACCTTGGCCCCAGCTTTGGCGAAAAGTATGGCGGTCTCGCGGCCAATTCCCGACGTCCCGCCTGTTACCAGCCCAACCTTGCCTGCCAATTCCGTGCTCATAGTTTTTCTTTAACGAATCAGACCTGGTCTGCTGAAAACACGCGACCTTAGACGCTGACACCAAGCTTTTTCGCAACGAATGCGACCAAATGGCTGACCGTATCCAGGTTGCCCGGGACCACTTCTTCATCCTCAACGGTAATTGCAAAATGTTGTTGAAGGTAGCCGACCAGATCAAGGACGCCCACCGAATCAATCACATCGCCCAGCAACAAACCATCGTCACGCAATCTTTCGGCGTGTCCAGACAGAAAGTGCTCTACTACAAAACTTCGAACATCACGCTCAATATCTATCGTCTGCATTGATCCAATCACCTTTACTTTCGGATTGTGAATGTTGCCGGGAGAATCAAAATACTCCCGTTCGTGCTGCCTCGGGGACAACGGGAGCAACTGTGTTGCCGCTAACTTCAAGTTTCCGCCCGGAATCCTCAGCAGGAACTATATCGGAATACGAGGGCCGAATCAGGGTTGTGTCACCGTCAAATGGGGAGGCGTACCATGCCTTGCCGTCGGAGAGCGTCTGGTGCAGTGCCGGATCCGCCGCCTTGTAATAAAACGGACACGCAGGATACTTTCTGCGATACGGATTCCATTCCAAACAGATTTCTCGGATGCTGGACGGAAAACCAAGGACCTCAAGAATATAGCTCCCCGAACGCTTCGCATGATCGTGAGTAGCCACCAACAAAGCCCTCAGCACTTCCGCATCATCCTGCTTGGCCAGCATATCGGCAAGCACGGATTTTCTCAGGCCGTTGGGCTGAGGATCATTGCGGACCACCGCGTACCCAACCAGTTCGCCATTTCTCCGGCAGCAGAGTACGCAAGCGCTCCCTCGATCGCCGGGAATCTGAAAATGCCATCGCAGGGTTGCCGGACTGCGATCGGCAAGCAGCCGGGGACGTTCCGTCAATTTCTCTGTCCAGAGGGTCTCGAAATCATCTCTAATTTCGCCGACTGTGATTTCGTTAATTACGAGAGGCGCTGCCGAATGCCGGGGCCATCGTCTTCGGAGCACCTTGTCGGTTCCTACGGCAAGCGCAGCCACGACGCTGCCAATCCCGGAAATTCCCGGCGCGAGGCCCAGCTTTTCCAGCATCGCTTTGCCGAAGGAATAGGGCTGGAGAACCCAAAAGAGTACGGTCTCATAGTCAGCCTGTGGAAGCGCGTCGGACTTAAACGCCTTCGCAATCCTTCCAACCTCCGGAATTGCGGTCGTCGTGAGGCAGAGATCTACCGACTTCTGCCGATAAAAAGATGCGACCAGGGTTACGGTGAAAGAGCGGTATGCGGTGTCCACCACCAACCCATGCCCGGCGGCAGCGGTCCATGTCTTATCGCCGTAATGATAAAGCAGCGCAATGTTTCCGTGGTAGCCAACCACCCGGCCTTCGGCCTCCAACACCCAGCCGATTGGAGGCTTCGTCTGCATTTTCTCGAAAGCGGGATTGTGGCGCCACAGCCTCTCCCAGTTTTCGATGGAATCTGATGCCATACCCCAGCGTTGTTTGAGCTCGGCAACACCTTTGAAATCCGAAAACTGCGCTTCCCGAAGCTTGGCCGGCGCCACGGCGCCCGAGGAACTCCCGCTCGAGTCAGCCGAGCGAACAGGGCTGGTCTCCCGGCGCGCCCGGACCATCCTGAGGATGGCGCCGCTGAATTTTTTTTCGAGAGAGCCCATCAGATTCGAAGTCTTACCTTAAGCAAGCTCGTGATTCGCCAATGCCCTTCGTCTGCCTCGAGCCAAGGCAACGCCGGGTGCTTCCGTTTTTCGCTCCACAACATACTGCAACCAATTTCGATAAATGCAGGTCGCTGACGACTCCCAGGTGTTTTCCAAAACATCCACCACGGCAGCTTCAGGAAAGTGCGCCATTTGTTCTTCCCGCGGATGGGCGAGGGCCTTCCTTTGAAACTCGCTCAGCAGTTTGGTCGCTGCGGCATCGAAGTATCCGTGCGGCATGGACGGATAAGTTTCTCTTTCGCGACGGAGGAATCTCTTGATGTCCCGTCGGTATTCCTTCAACAAAGTCCGTTCCGTGTACTCTGGATGGCCTTGAAAGTTCACGAACAGGCTCTTTTTCTTCTTCTTCACAAACAGGTCTACTCCCGCATCGGCTGAGCGCGTCAGGACTTCGTAGCCACAGGCGATCAGTTCGTCCTCGCGCACTTCGTTCCAGCGGGAATGCGGAAACCGCATCAGCGGCGCGGCGTGGTTAGTGAGTTCATGGTCACCGAGTTTTGTCGATTCGAAGACCCCGAATTGTTTGTCACCCAACGGGTGCCGTGGAATGCCGTCCCTGTGAAGAACCGCAGCATGCGCCGCCAAACAGGAAAGCACAGTAGAGATCGTGTTGCTCTCTGCCCAATCAAGCACCTCGCCCATCGCGGACCAATACGGTTCGTCCCGCAAATTGGCGCTTCGTGGCTCGGTGCCGGTCATGATGACGGCGTCGAATTGGCTGTCCCAAAGTCCGGCAATTCCCGAGTAGAAGTTCTTCAGGTGCTCCGCTCCGCGATCGCCCCGCGGTACCCCAGGCAGCGAGTACAGCTTCACGCTTACTGGGACATTGCCAGCCGCCGTCTCCAAAAGCGAAAAAAATTGTGCTTCGGTATCTTCCAGGGCCGGATCGGGCATGTTATTTATGAACGCAATTCTGACGCGCTCCGCCCCTACCTCACGTTGCTTCACCGGCTGAGCCGGGCTCGAGCCCTTCCCTTTCCAATGCGCCGGCATTCGATCTCCTTCGATGATCAGTGGCATGAAGTGCCTCCCCAATCACGAACCGCGATGATTCTCATGTGGTGGCTTTGTCCAGCGCCTGGGAGAGGTCAGCAAGAATATCGTCGATGTGCTCAATGCCCACGCTTAAGCGAAGCATCTCCGGAGTCACGCCCGCCTTCAGTTGTTCCTCAGGCTCCAGTTGCCGGTGCGTCGTGGACGCGGGATGGCACGCCAAAGACTTGGCGTCGCCCATATTGACCATGCGCTTGAAGAGGGTCAGCGCGTTGAAGCACTTCTTCCCTGCCTCGAAGCCGCCTTTCACTCCAAACGTCAACAACGAGCAGCGCTTCGAGCCCAGGTATCGCTCGGCCATTGCGTACAGCGGGTTGTCAGGGAAACCCACATAGTTCACCCACTCCACTCTGGGGTGGTCGCGAAGATACTCGGCAACTTTGCGGGCGTTTTCCACATGACGCTCCACGCGCAGGGCAAGCGTCTCAATTCCCTGCAAGAACAGAAATCCGTTGAACGGAGAAAGCGTGGCGCCGGTATTCCGCTGACAAACCGTCCGGCAGCGGGCTACGTACGCGGAATCGCCGTAATGATCCACATAGACCACGCCGTGATAGGCGATCTCCGGCCGGTTGAACATATAGAAACGCTCGGGATGTTCTCGCCAGGGAAACTTGCCGCTATCCACAATCATCCCGCCGATGCTGGTGCCATGCCCTCCCATGAATTTCGTCATGGAATGCACCACCACGTCGGCGCCGTATTCGATCGGCCTTAACAAGATGGGCGTTGCGATAGTGTTGTCGACGATCAAAGGCACGCCATGCTTATGCGCGACTTTGGCCAGTCCCTCGATGTCCGCAACGTTCCCCGCGGGATTCCCCACGCTCTCGCAAAAGACCGCGCGAGTGTTTTTGTCGATCAGCTTTTCGACGTCAGCAGGATCGTCGCTCCTGGCGAAACGCCCCTCAATCCCCCGTTTCGGAAAGATGTGCGCCAGCAAAGTGTAGGTGGCCCCATAGAGCTGAGGAAGAGAAACAATATTGTTGCCCGCTTCGGCAATGTTAATCAGGGAATATTCAATGGCGGCCATCCCTGAGCTGACGCTAAGCCCGTCCACTCCGCCTTCGAGCGCTGCCACACGCTTTTCCAGCACGGTATTGGTGGGATTGCCGATCCGCGTGTAGATGTTGCCTTCGACTTCGAGATTAAACAGCGCCGCTCCATGTTCGGCGCTGTCAAACTCAAAGGCGACGGTCTGGTAGATCGGCACCGCCACGGCCTTGGTCGTGGGATCGCCGTCGTAGCCGGCGTGCAGTGCGATGGTCTCTCTTTTCATGCGCTTATCACGATTCTTTTAGAGAAGAAAAGCGGACCTGAATGGGTGAACACCATTCAGGTCCTGAGGATGGCTACTTCGTGGTGGTCACAACACTTGGGACTGTCGCGGACACGGACTCCCGCTTGAATCCTTTGGCCAGACCCCGCGTGACCGTGCGTGCCGCAAAATCAGCCCCGAAGGCGAACCGCATGACCGGCCCAAAGCTGTCCTTGGCCGCAATCCCCACAAAATAGAGGCCTGGTACGGACGACTCACAAGTGGACGAAAGCACCGGCGTGCTATTGACGGTTTTCACCTTCGAACGAATCTCCGAACTAAGGAAGGTCAAGCGGTCGATATCGACCTTGTAACCGGTTGCGGCGATAACATGATCCGCCAGAATCTCCTTCTGAGTCCCGTCCATCCCTTGGAGGCGGAGCCGCACCTTGCCGTCCTGCACTTCGGCGCTCTGCACCGTGTATCCCAGCGTAAGCGGGACCTTACCGACCACTTTGTCCTTGATAAACCATCCCCCCGCGGGACCCAGCGTGCGCCGGACAATTTTCAGCCGGAGGCTTTCGGGCAAGTAGCGAAATGCCCATGCTGAATTGGCATAGAACCGCGATCTCCAGCCCGGCCCAAGTCCCGACTGCGGATGCCGAATCCGCTGCCACAGCGGACGCTTTTCCCCGCTGGCCTTGCCGTGAAACTTCAAGGCTGTTTGACGCGCCACCAGCTGCACGTTGGCGCCGGCCTCGTGTAGCAACGCCACCCAGTCCAGTGCGGAAGAACCCGCACCGATCACAACCACGTTGCGGCCCCGGAAAGGTTCCACTTCGTTGTTGCGGGCGCTGTGTGACAGGAACTCCGCTGGCAGATGCGCCAACGTGTCGGGCACGTACTCAAAGTGAGTGATGCCAACGGCCAGCACTACCCTCCGCGCTTCGAAGGTCTCGCCATCGTCGAGCCGCAGGACATAACCCTTCGGCGACCGATCGATGCTCACGACCATCTTTTCTTCCAGCTCCGGCACCATTCGTTCCTTGAACGTGAGCCCATAGCTGGTGAACGTATCCAGCCGAATCGGAATCATGGTGTCGCTATACTCGATTCCGCGCTCCGCGCAAAACTTCTTCAGTGTGAGCTGACCATCGGGATGAGAAATGTTCGACGCAAAACCGTCGGACTTGAGCAACATGCCCTTTGGCATGTGCGCCAGCCAGCTGTCCATGGGACGGCCGAAGATGCGAAAGGATATGCCGCGCCCTCGAAGATGCGCCGCGATTGAGAGTCCATACGGACCCGCGCCGATAACCACAGTGTTTAACATAGCTTGCAATTGCCCCTTTATCTTGATGTTCTTAAAACAGCTGACCTAAACCACTAACAACCAGGGGAGAAACACAAGAAAATTCTATTTTGTTGCGGTCAATTCTGCCGCATCTTGCGGGGGGAGAATAGTGACGACAGTCACCTTGCATTCGCTGCAAGAGTTTCCCCGGAATGGACCTTCATTCAAGGAAAACGTCGACCCTGACCGCTTCGGCCCCCCTTCATAAACCCTGTAGAATCTGGGCGATACGGTCTCCGGCATGGCCATCCCATAGGGGAGGGACCGAACCTTTCTTGGCCTTCCCCGCCAAAATGTTCTGCAATTCCGAATCCAGCCTGGCTTTGTCTTCGCCAACCAATATGTTGGTTCCGAGAGTCACCGTAATGGGTCGCTCGGTATTGGCCCGCACGGTGAGGCAGGGTACCCCAAGATATGTGGTCTCTTCTTGAATCCCGCCGGAATCCGTGATCACAACCGCGGCCCGCGTTTGCAGTGAGAGAAACTCGATGTATGGGATCGGTTCCAACAGATGTAACTTCCCGGAGTTGATCCCAAACTCAGCAATCCGCTGACGCGTCCGTGGGTGCACTGGGAAGATGACGTCCAGTTGCTCGCTTATCTCGATAAGAGAGTTCAGAATTCTTTGCAGATTCTGGTTGTCGTCCACATTGGATGGCCGATGCATTGTGACCAGGGCAAACTTTTCTGGAAATCCATTCTTTGGACACTTCCTGGCAGCCGGCAGTAGCTGCGTGAGTGAGTCAATCATCACGTTGCCCACCCGGTAAATGCGGTCCTTAGCAACGCCTTCGCGCAGCAGGTTTTCGTCCCCATCTTCGGAAGGCGTAAATAGGTAATCCGCGAGCCGGTCCGTGACAATCCGATTGATTTCCTCGGGCATGGCACGATCGAAGGAGCGAAGTCCGGCTTCCACGTGGCCGACGCGAATCAGCAGCTTGGAACAAACCAACGCAGCCGCCACGGTGGAATTGATATCGCCATAAACCAACACAATGTCCGGCTTTCGTTCCAGAACCACCGGCTCAAATCGGCGCATGATTTCGGCCGTCTGCCAGGCATGGCTGCCGGAACCCACTTCGAGATTCACGTCGGGTTCCGGAATCTCGAGTTGGGTAAAGAATACGTCCGACATGTTCCGGTCATAATGCTGTCCAGTGTGCACCAGCGTCTGCCGCATTCCGCGCTGCCGGATCGCGCGCAAAACTGGCGCCGCCTTCACAAAATTCGGACGCGCGCCAACTACATGGAGAATGTGGTTCATCGAACTGATCTTTCCGCCATCATGCTGTCCGCGCGATCCAGGGCTGAGTTTTGCCGCAGCATCCTATCGACCTCTTTGAGCAAACTCGGCACATCATGGGATCGAACCTCGCCACACTCACTCCTTCGCATCGAGCGGAGATAAATCTCCTGCAGCTTTCGCTTGTAAAACAACAGGTTGGACCTCGTGATCCGGATGCAGGTAGCTTGAATCGGCAACTGCGATTTCCAGGTGCCCCGGATTCGCCAGTAGCACTCGTAGAATTCCTTGGGCAGCACGTAACCCTGGTTCGTATTGTGTATACAGAAAGCGGACAGGGCGTAGTTTTTCCTTCCCAACTGTTCTGCTCTTAAGCAGATGTCGGTGCCATAGAGATGGAAATGGGGCAAATTTCCATCAAATCGCAGCCCCGAGGATTTTCTCAGCACCAGGACAATTTCATCGAGGGTCTGTACCGGCATGGGATGTTCCGATGCCTGTCCGATAATGCCCAACCCGGAGGAGTAAACATACCCTCGCCCCCCCTGGCTGCGGGTCTCACCGTAGCAGCCCAAAACTCCCCACTGAGGATCGTTTTCCTCCAGGTAATCCAGTGAGCTCTCAAGTTGGTCCAGCCACCGTTCGGGAAGGATCACATCCTGGTGGACGAACACAATGAAATCGTTTCGCGCGCGGTCTATCGCATCGTTGTAGGCTTGCGATGCTGACTTGAAGCCCTCCTGTACCAGGACTTCGTGTGCATGCGGAGCTCCCAAACACGGTGAAGCCAGAAAGTGGGTCTCGAAAACATCTCTGTTATTGACCGCTACGACGAACGTAAATTCCCTTGGCTTGGACATCTCCGATGGACCCATTAAGTTCTCGCGCTACCGGCTTTTCCCGCAACCACAGGCGGCGTTGATCGCTTCCGATTCAGAATCGACGAGATCCGGCCTTTTTGGTCCCGCCGCATGAAAGCGATGAACTCATCCGGCACACCCCTGGATTCTCTTCGCAGATAGGGCCAGGTGAACCCAGCCAGCCGGGCCAGCGCATTGCCAAAGTAGGGCTTTTCAGGGATTCGGCGAAGGCATTTGACGATCTCAAACAGCGGATCACTGCCGAAGGAATAGTCCAGACGGCCCAGCCGGAATGCGTTCCGTATCAAGCTTGTGCTACCCGTACCAGTTTGCCGGTGGTGAAAAATCTTGAGTTCCGGAAGCGATCCGGCTTGCCATCCCTTCATTCTGGCTGTCGTCTGCGCGTACCAGTCTTCGCCGCCGTATTGCAGAACTTTGTATCCCCCGATCGCCTCATAACATTCTCGTCGTACCAGTTGGGCTGCGTGCGGAACGTTGCGGACATCGTTGATTCTGCGGCTGCGAAACCCGTTTCCTGAATCCTCATACACAAACCCGCTCACCAGCCCCAATTCCGGATGCCGCCGGAAATGGCTCACCAGTTCTTCGAAATAGAAAGGCTCCAGCGTCAGGTCACCATCCAGGTTACCGATGAATTCATAACTCAAACCTTCCAGCAGGGGACATGCTTTTTGCAGCGCAATAACCTTCGCGCCAAAGTTGCGCCCGGGCGGCCTAGTTATTCGCAGGAACCGGATGAAGTCGTGTTTCCGCGCATAGCTCTCGACGATCTCGTCCGTCCGGTCGCTGGAGTTGTCGCTGACAATCACCCATCTTACCGGCAGCAACGTTTGCGCAAGCACACTTTGGATGGTCCCTTCAATAAAGGACTCTTCGTTGTGGGCCGCCGTCATCAGGACGTACGTCCCGGACCGCTGCCCGCGCTCTGATAACGTGGCCATTGTGTAAGAAGTAAGATTTAGAGGGTGTGAAAGCGTTGCGTGATCGGAAGTCTCGGCAGTTCGGTTTCGACTTCGTCGTCGCGGAGGCCGCCAACCGGCCCCGCCGTCTGCACCGCCCAATCTGGGCTCTCGACGGGCACGTGGATGGACAGCTTATCTTTAGATCCTAGTCCCGTATTGCGACGCCGACCCCGGCGAACCGAGATCGTCGCGGCAAGGATCATGGCCAACAAGGCGTACCAGGCCACGATGGTCTGATCAAAGTACGAGATTCCGAAAAACGCCACCACATTGGCAAACAATGCTGAACCCAACGCCCAAAGAAAGAATTGCTCCTTTCGGTCTCGTGTGGATCGGCGCGCCTTGCCGACATAACGGAATCCCAGGACGATCATGGTTAAAAAGCATATCAATGGGATGAGTCCGGACGGATCCGCATAGGCCACGTACTGGTTGCACAAGTCCCACATGTCCCATCCCCAGAATCCATAAGTCTTGCTGCCGATCAGCGCCCAGTCCCAAAAATGCAGAATGCACTGATTCAGCAGCTGAAATCTGTGATAGGACGAAGAGCCGCCCGTCAGGTCAACCCGGGAAATCAAATCCCAAACCGGCGCCTTCATCACGATGTGCAACAAAATCAGCGTGGTGACGATACCCCAGCGGATGGCCCGCATCCACCGCCGCACGGGCCAGAAAAAGAGACCGAGCAGGCCTCCGAACAGACCCATGAGAGCGGTGCTCGAGCTGGCGCAGAAAGGAATAATGACCGCCGCCACCGCCCCGAGCACAGCATAATATCGGGATTTCTTGTCGATCCACCACAGACCGACGAACAGAGGGAACAAGATACCGCCAAAAGTCCCGGCCAGTATCGGATGTCCGAAAGAAGCAGACGCCCGAAAATGTTCGTCCCGCGTGATCACCGTCTCGAAAACATCGGCCCGCGCTCCGCCGAGCAGACTGTAAACCGGATTCTTGCCCGTAACCTGCTCGGTAATCATGATGGCGGCCACGGCCGCCGCTACAATCGCCAGAACGCGAATGATCTGCTTAAGGTCCTCTGAGTCGCGAACCAGAAACCGCAACAAAAAGTACACGCCGAAAGCTGTACATAAATTCCCCAACTGGACTACGATCTCGCCCGTATCCCGCCATAACAAGACGCCATTCACCGCGATCGACAAGGCCAGCCCGATTAGGGCTTTGTCGAGGTTGTTCATTCCCCCTGCGAAAACCTGCTCTTTTCCCGAAAACCTCGCCCACAGCAATCGCCCTAAACCAACACATGCCAGCACCCGCAGCATGGGGAAGTGCAAAGTCCCGATCAGCAGGACCTGATCTTCTGGAATCAGGATCGCCGGCAGGAGAAAAGCCGCAATCGCCCATTTCCGCCCGCAGACGCAGATCATCACCCCACAAACAAATATGATGGCCAGCGCAATCGGACTGACCACAGTCCCCGCTGCCCCTCCACCGAATTGCATCTGCTGAATGTTCAAGCGTTATTCTTCGTCCAATTCCCTGCTGCTCTGACTAGACTCTCATGAAATCGCGGCATCGACCGCGACCACCTTCATCTCTGGAAACCACGGCGACCGGCGGCGTGCCGCCGACCGGTATCGCTCCAACCGTTCCAGGAACCAACCGAGCACCGCCGCGCCGGGCCGCTGGCTAGCCCTAATTCTAGCCGCACGAAGCAGCCGGTGCGACCTCTTCACTTCCCTTTTCATCAGTCCTCTTAGATGCCCCAGTCGCGCGTCTGACTCCACCATACCCAAGATGCCCTCGAGAATCCTCGCCTCATTTTCGCGGACAATGATCGGGGTCGCCTCGTGCCCCAACGTGCGTTCGACAATTGCTTGCCGCGTGGCCAGCGGCTCTCGAATAAACGCCCAGGGCCCCTCCAGGGAAAGGCGCAACCCCAGGTCCATGTCTTCATTGAGCCGGAAGGACTCGTCGAACCCGCCAATCTTCGCCAGAACTTCCCGCCGAATCGCGATCGCCTGGTTGAAAAGGATAAACCGCGTGGCCAGCACCTCGGTCACGTTGAGCCAAACTCCTTCTTTGATCGGAGGATCAATCGGAGCGTTTTCAAACGAGCGCACCACGCAATGGGGAAGCTGCACCACACTGTTGCAAATGCAGCCCACCACCGACTCGCCCGCCCTCTGCATCAGCGAAACCTGCCGCTCAATTTTTGTCGGGTGCCAGGCGTCGTCAGAATCCTGAAAGGCTATGATTTCCCCGTTTGCCATCGCGATGCCGCGATTTCGCGCCGCCGCCGGCCCCGCATTCTTTTGCGTCACCCAGCGAATCCTGCTGCCATAGGATGCCAGCTTTGCCGGGGTCTCATCCGTCGATCCGTCATCGACCACAATGACTTCTATATTCCGGTAAGTCTGCTGAAACAGATTCTCAATCGTGTCCCCGATCACCCCAGCCCGGTTGTAGGTCGGAATGACGATGCTCACCAGCGGCTGCGTTGTCATCTCCCCTGATCCTGTTCCCAATTCATCTGGCTATCAGCATCGCCGCTACGGTGATCGCAGCAAAAGCTCCAAAGCTCGCCGCCTCTGCTTTCAAGGCGGATTCGCAATGACGCCGCAGGCCGAATAAGATCACCACGTAGTGTGCTAACGGTGCGAGGGTCAATACCCAAAGCGCTTCGTGCAATCCAAAGCGGCCAAATGCCACCGTCAGCCCCACTCCCATGAACACGAGCTTTGAGAGGTTCCCAATGGCGGCGTATCGTGAGGTCCCCAGCGCGAACAACATTGACACAGTGAGGGAGGTGAATAGCTCCAGAGCTCCCCGTATGCCGAGTAATTGCAGCATCCAACCTGCCGATGCGTACTTCGACCCCAGCAGCAGGTGCACGAACCATTTGCCCCCAAAAATAAACCCGATAACCAGACCAGCACACAGAATCAATACCACGCGCCTGGCGCGTCGGAAATGCTTTATCGCACCATCGCGGTCCTCCCTCAATGAGTCAGAAATCATGGGGAAGAAGACCTGCGAAATTACCTGCTGCAAGCCTTTTGCCGCGGCTGACGAAATCGAAAGCGCGAGCGAGAAACAACCCAGCTCCACCAGCGTGACAAACTTCCCCACCACCAGGCGCTCGGCTTCGCCACTCAGGAAATAAGTGGCGGTTGAAAAGAATATGCCAGCGCCAAACGCGAAAATGTCTTTCGCGGCGCTGGAATCCCATTTCAGCGAAACCGGATTTTCCGCAATCCAGTGACTGGCGACAGTCAATGCCAGTGCGGCAGCCACTCTTCCCACCACGAGCGCCCAGGCGGTTGGAGAAATCAGGGCCCAGGTCAGCGACACCAGGAATCCAAACAACTCGCTGCCGGTGTTTAGCAGGGTGAGCTCCCTGAGCTGCACACGGCGAGTCAGGGTCCAAAGCGAACCGCTCGACAACCCCCGCACCAGAACGGAGAAAGACCCGACAATGGCCAGCGCCAGGACAGCCGGCTGGTGATAAAAGATCGCAAAAGGATAAGACAGTGCAGCGGCCACCGCCCAGATGATGATCCCTCGACCTGATTGGATCAGGAAGGCGGTATTGATGAAGACCGGATCGTCTCCCCGCCGATGCTGGATCACATCCATTCCGACGCCCAGGTCGGAAAGCATTTCGAGTCCGGACAGGAACACGTTGACCAGTGCAACCAGTCCAAACGCCTGGGGTGCCACCATCCGCGCCAGCGTCAGAGTTGAGGCCAGCCGGAACAACTGGCCTGCGCTGTAGCCCACCATGGTCCAGGCGCCGCCGCGTATGGCCGTCAGCACTCTGCGCGAAGCCGAGATTCCGCCCAGGCCGGGTACCCGGCGGGCCAGCCCGATGGCGGCCAACTCGAGCCCGGACGGGTCCGCCGATATCGGCTCCGCTTCTATTTCGCTCGCTAAAAGATTGGCCATGGCGGGATTGGAAACTGACGTCACGTTCTCTTGCTCGCTATCCGCAACCACTGCCACGTGAGAATCCTCGGATCTAGAGCTTTGCAAACATGTCTCCATATTCGCCACGATCCACACTGTAGGCGTTCAGCCACTCCGTCACTTCCTGGACCGGGAGCCAATGGTCAGAGTCAAACGAGAAAACTCTTCCAACGATGGGATTGAAACGGTAGCCTCTCTTGCCGAGATCGTTGATACATTGCAGGGCGATTTGTTTGCGGCGGGCGCCAAACTCGAAACTGATAAATCGTGGATTAAACTGCATCCCGCGAATCACCTCATGCTCAAATCCTTCGACGTCGATCTTCACGAAAACCGGTTGACCGTGACGCTCGGCCAGGGCATTCAAGGTGACCACGGGTACGGTCACTTTCGCCGTCCACTGAACATCCTGGTAGTCGGGTGAGTCTTTGGTCCACTCGATCAATTCAGGTTGCAGCGTGCTGTAGCCCGGTTCGCTGCATACGTTCAAGGTCGCCGAACCTTCCGCGTCCCCCACTGCACAAAACTCAGGGACGATCGATCGGATCTTTGCCAGCTTTTCCAGCCGCGCACGAAAAGCTGGATTGGGCTCAATCGCGATCACCCGTGCACCATCCGCGGCAAAGATCTCGGCATACTCCCCTTGGTTTGCGCCCACATCAAACACCAGATCACCGTTGCCAAAAAACTGCCTATAGAACGATCGCATCCGGGAATGCTCAGCATTCAGCCGGCGCTGAAAAACCCAGCGGTACGCGGACCGAGCGGGAATAAAGAATGGGGTTTCGATAAGAAATTCCTTCAGCCTAGATTTCACGGCAAATCTCGATCAGTATGCCCGGTTGAAACCGCGAACCACCTACGAACTCTTCTTCCACGTAAACACCAGCTCGTGCGCCATCAGTTCCTCGCAGGTGTATCCCGCCAACTCACCCGAGGCCACGTACATGTCAGCCAGTTCCTTCGCACGAGGATGGCTGCTCTCCCTGATCTCCAGCAAGTATCCAGGGCAAATACCCTGGAACAGCGCTTTCCACTCGCTCAGACGCAAACGGTTCAAGACCGCAGTGGTGCCGAGGTCCCGGTTGAGGCCCGGCCTCAGATGGGCCCAGAAAAGATCTTCAGGATGGTCCGTATCCCCTGCGCGGAATGGTTGCGCCCCGTTATGGGACGTGTATAGATGCACCGAAATGTAAAGCACTCCGCCCGGCTTCACGATGCGGGCCATCTCCGTCAAAGCCGTTCCCGGTTCCACGATGTGCTGCATGACCGATCGGCAGTAAACCACGTCAAAAGACCCATCGGCGATTCCAGCGTGGCACACGTCCCCATGCAACACTCGCACCTGCCTGAATTTGCGGGCTCCGATCCGTTTCTTGAGGGCGTTTAGCTCGGCCCGATCGACGCCCAGGATTTTTCGGCCAATCGTCTTGGTCGTTCTCCAGGCCCCGTTGATCCAGAACATCCGCAGGTAAGGAACTGGAGAGAATCCTACCGGGATGATGTCGCTATCGATTGCGGTCACTGCGTTGTCTACCGCAAAGTAATGCGAATAAGCCAGGAACGACCCAGGGCCCACGTCCAACACCGCCAGGCCCTTTAGCGGCCGCCCGAGCAGCGCTTCTATCTGTTCCCGGGCTGACTCACATTCGTCGAAAACAACGCTGGATCCCCGTTCCGCCCGCTGGCGATACCATCGATAAAGGTCCCAGGCCTCCTGGAACTTCCGCCGCGCCGGCAGACGGCCGGAGGTATAGGAGCCTTGCTTCCTGAGCACGGGTGCGGTTGGGCTATTGTTATTCAAGGGCGGGTCTTAAATTTCTTTTTGGAATGGAAGGATTGGGAGATGAAGTATGCGCCCGGCCGGGACAACCACATCCCGACCGAGCTCGTTGACTTGATTGGAGCTTATCGTTACTGAACCGACGCAGCCAGACCTGTCGGAGGGTTCACCGATCCCGATGCGCTGTAAACATACGCACCTGCATCCCATGATCCGCTCGAAGCGCGAGCGATCGGAGTGTTTGCCAACGCAGTATGATTGGATGTGTTGTAGGTGACCCCGGCATACCCATTTTCACAGGCCGCCACAGCAATCGAATTGTCCATTGAGGTGCACAGAGACGTCAGGTTCGCTCCCGCTCCTACCGTGGCGTTGCTGCTGGCGGTCGGCGCATAATTGTTGCTGGAAACGTATCCCTGACTGTTGGCCGTCGATTCCGACTGCCAGACTTCATTCCCTTTGTCTGTTCCAGTCATATTCGAGAAAGCACTGACCGCAGTTGGCGAATATCCGATGAAATGGTTGTTCTGAAAAATGACCGCTCCAGATCCGCGTTGCTCGCTGAAACCACAGGCATTGTCCGTCGTATTATTGAAGAAGTAGAAGGAACCTGCTCCTCCCGACCCATCCCCCTCGCCCATATAGCAGTTGCTGGAGTTGGCGTTCGGCCCGGTCATAACATTGTTGAATATGTATCCGTGCTTTCCGCTGTTGCTCGCTCCCGGATACATGTCGATGGTCTCGCCTTCGTTGGTCGCCCCAATCAAATTGTTGAAATAATATGTCGAACTGGTGTAGTTCGTGGGGGACCACTCCATGACGTTGCCATGGGTCCCGCCAGGACGAGGCTCCGACATGTTGAAAAAGTAGTTGTCGTGCACCAATACTGCCTGGTCATATTTCATGCCATTGGAGACGTGCTCCAGGACATTGTGATCGATTTCCCCGCCTACCGCGAAAACGCCGCCCGTGGCGTTGCCGGAAGCCACCGCAAGATTTCCGTAAGTCGAGTCCGAGCCATCGAATACATTATAGTCCATCCGCAAATAGCCGCTGCCCATGGAATACGAACCCTTCACCATGAAGTATTCGTCGGAGTCGCAGCCCCCGCAGCCCGTCGCTGATTGACCCATCGTCCAGCCGTGAAAGTACGAGTTTCGCAGCTCCCAGTTCGACCCTAGAGTAAAAAGGCCCGCGCTGGGCGACGTGCTGTTCCAGCACCATCCCGTAAATTCAAGGTTGTCCCAAATGACGTAACTGGCTGTGCTTGCGATCAGGTTGTAATTGGAGTCATCATGCGCACATGACGATGGACTACTCGTGCTCAGCGGATTGTCCATGTTCAAGACGGGCCGCGTCCACGAACTGCCAGTAAACCAGGTCTGGTCCACGCCGATATAAATGCAGCTTGTGGTTACGACGGAACCCGCCGATGCATCGAGATTGCAATTTCCTGACGATCCGCTGCGCGACCAGTTCCAGGCATCATTCTGAAAACCAGCGAAGGGCGACAGGCTGCTGTTGCCGAAGTGCCAGGTATCGCCGCCCCGGAAAATGAGCGAATCTCCGGCGTTGATGTTGGTGGAAGAGCAAGTGGCGGAACAGGTAGTCATCCCGGGAGCATGCAGCCACGGACTGGATTTCGATGTGCCGCTGTTGGAATCGCTACCGTTGGCGGCAATGTAATACGTGGCGGCAGAAGCATGGCCCGACATCACGATAACAAGCAAGAGTGCAAGCAGAGCGAGGGGGATTCGGCGGCTCATTTGGCTCCCAATGTCAGAAGAATCTGAAGCCTGCTCCATTGGCTGGCTTTAACTGTCATGGTATGCACCTGATTTCCTGACGGCAAGTCCCAGAAGTGCATGCACCCAGCAGTACCCCGCAGTGAACCTTTGGCCGGTGGTCCCCCGCCCAAAGCGCCCCCGTTATTTCGTTTACACACCTGTAAGTCAAGTCCATACAGTCGTTTACACGCAGGCATTAAAGCCTAGCCCGCATGCATTCGTCGCGGAACTGCCGGTTTCGCCGTCGCCGAGCCCACTCCCAGCTCAGCCAAGGTTTCCTGGACCGCCAAAATCCGGCATCCCCTCTTTGCGGCCAGCGACACCGCAAACTCCAAAAGCGCCGGAGTACAGCCATACTCCGAAGGGTTAGTCCGGACATCGTGGGTGTAAAAGATCAGCCAGCCCCGCTGTTTCACGTTTTCCAGAATTAAGTCTTCGACCTCCTGGGCATTCTCCATTCCACCATACAGACGGTTTGCCCGCAGCAGGTTTAGATCGACCTCGGGCCCGTTCAGCCCAGGTACAACGCTTCTGGAACTGGTGAGCCGCGGCCCCAGGGTCTTCTTGGCGCGAAGCGTAATGTGGCCGTAAGGATAGGCGAAATTGGCGGAACTGTGACCCGCGAGATCCTCCACCGCTTGCATTCCTTTTTGAACATCGTCCTGGAGATCTGCCAGCGAGACCGAACGGCCGGAACTGTGGCGAAACGTCTGCGTGCCCAGTTCGTGACCCTTTTCCACTAGAGAATGCAGATCATTCTCCACAAATAGTTCGCCGAGTTCGTTCGAAGTATTCATCAGGCCACCCGCAACATAGTAGGTGCCCCGGGCGCCGAATTGTTCCAGGATGGCCCCGCCTGCCGAGTAAGCACTGCGCGGGAAATCGTCAAAGGTGAAAGATACGATTGGTCCCTGGTCACCCAGCGGCACCGGGCGGCGATAAAGCGAGCACAACATCTTGCGCCGAACTCGTCCCAGCTGTGCCCGAAAGCTGACGCCCTTCGCACCACTGGAGGGTAAACGGCGAGCAATCTGTTTTTGCGCCCCGAAGTCGATCTTCATCTCCAGCGGGTTTCTCTGGGGCCGGCTCACCCATCGCAGGCAGATCAGACTTCTTTTGATCTTAGACAAGCTCTCGGACCGCTGGGCTGGCAAGAACACGTAACTCGCAGCCGACCCCAGCATACGAACCAAATGGCTGGTGGCGAAGCTGGCCAGATATGCCATTTGCGACAACCTTCCATGATGCTTTCGCCAATATTGCCAGTCGGCATAACACTGTTCCAGGTAGAAACGCAGAGGCGCGTTGGCCGAACTGGCGCCGCCGTAGTGGATGGCCTCCGCCTCGGCAAAGAAAACGATTCCCTCCCCTGCCTGGTGAAAGCGGTAACACCAATCGACGTCTTCGCCGTACATGAAGAACTGCGGATCGAGCAGGCCGACCCGCTCCAGCGCCGTCCGCCGCACCACCACAAACCAGCCATTCAGGACTTCCACCGGCGTGGTCGTCTGATGGTCAAAGTCAGACATCAAATATCCGCCGAACACCCGCGATTTCTTGAAAGCAAGGTCGAGTCCCAGCGCGCGGCAGAATTGGTTCCACAGCGTTGGAAAACGCATGGTGGAACGCCATACCTTGCCGTCCGGCCCCACCATCTTGGGCCCCACCATCGCGATCCCAGGATTCTCCGCCAGAAATCTGAGCATGGGGGAGAAGCAGTCGCTGGTGAATTTGACGTCGGAATTTACCAGGCAGACATAATCGCCCACGCACTGCGCCATCCCGATGTTGTTGGCCTTGGCGAAACCGAGGTTTTCGGAGTTACGAATCAGCTTGAATTCAGGAAACACTTCGGCAATCAACTCCGGAGTCCCATCGCTGGAGGCGTTGTCCACGATAATGACTTCATCGCAAACCTCTCCACACAAATCCCGCAGCGATTCCAGGCACTCGATCACGTATTTCTTAGCGTTCCACACCACAATCACGACCGACACGGTCGGCCGTGGCGGCAGAGGTTGGGACGAAATCGTCTGTACGGTGGATCCAGTATTCATATCCGGTGTTTGTTGGGTTGACGTTAGCAAATTTAATTTTGCCTCGGAAGGCTTTCTTAAGGGAATACGTTAGCGTTGCCTAGGACTGTCCAGGGTCGCTGGCTTCCAACGGAAGCCGGGTAACATCTCTGGAGCTCAGTCGTTGGCGCAGCACAACAGACACGAACTGTAGATTGCCGATCAAGTAGCGCTTCCAAAGGCGGCGGGGTTCACGGAGAAAGCGATACAGCCACTCCATGCCGGTCTTTCGCACCCACACCGGCGCGCGGGTGACGACGCCACCCACCATTTCAAAGCTGCCTCCGACTCCCATGGCGACGGGAACACCCAGTTTCCTTGCGTGTTCGTAGATCCAATATTCCTGCTTGGGAGCGCCAAACGCGACAAAAAGCAGATGCGGACGAGCAGATTTAATGTTGGCCTCGATGGCGTCTTTTTGAGTTTGGTCATGCTCGAATCCAAGCGGCGGGCAGCAGGTTCCGGAAACGATCAGTCCAGGATATCGGGCACACAGCGTGGCTGCGGTTTTCTCCGCCGATCCAGGTCGTCCCCCGAGCAGAAAAACGCGTAGTCCCTCGCGGGCCGCCTCGCGACAGAGGGCCTCGAACATGTCCACGCCGGAAACGCGATGAAGAATTTTATGTCCCATCAGCCGCGCAGCGAGCAGCAAGGAGACGCCGTCGGGCAGAACGAAAGCGGCTTCCGAGTAGATTTGCCGGAAGTATTCGTCTTTCGCCAGCATGACCACGTGCTGTGCGTTGGGTGTGACCACGTACCGGGGCTCTCCGCTGATCGCTGCACTGCCGGCAATCGCTGCCAGCATTTCATCGAAACCGCACGAATGCACCAGAGCATGGCCGATTCGGACCCGGGGGATGAACGCAACGGCCTGGTCAACAGTGTCACTCGCGGTTGAATTAGACAGCATAGTTTTTATATTTGGTATTGCGCCACTCGGCAGCTCACTCGCCGTCGAACCTGGGCGACGTCATCACCGCGCCGGCAGAACGGCCCCGGCTCAGAAATGAAAAGACCCGCGCTTTTTGCTCTTTTTTCAGAAATGCCGCGAAGTCATCCGGCACAACTCTTGGTTCCCGGCGGATGTGGGGCCAGACGAATCCAGCCAGTCTCCCGAGAGCGATGCCGAAGTAGGGTCTTTCCGGAATTCGGCACAGGCATTTGATGATCTCGAAAATCGGATCGCTGCCGAAAGAGTAGTCCTGCTTGCCCTGATGAAAAGCATTTCTTACCGGACGGTCTCCGCCGGTGTGCCGGCGGTGATAAATTTTGAGGTCCGGAAAAGCTTCGACTTGCCACCCCTTCATCCTGGCCGTCGTCTGGGCGTACCAGTCTTCGCCACCGTACTTCAGGACGGCGTACCCGCCGATGGCTTCGTAACACTCCCGGCGCGCCAACTGGGCTGCGTGTGCGGCATTGCGAACGCCATTGATCGCAAGCGCCCGATACTCGCCTCCAGAATCCTCATAAACGAAACCAGCCGCCAGACCCAACTCCGGACGTTGCCGAAAACGGCTGAGAATGTCTTCGAAATAAGAAGGGTCCAGGGTCACATCGGCGTCGATGTTGCCGATGAAGTCGTACTCCACATCTTCGAGCAGTTGGTTGGCCTGGCGCAGCGCGATCACCTTCGCGCCAAAGCTGCGTCCGGGCTCCCGGGTAATTCGCAGTAAACGAATAAAGTCGTGCTGCCGGGCATAGCTTTCAACGATTTCGTCGGTCCGGTCGCTGGAATTGTCACTGACGATCACCCACCGCTTCGGCAGTATTGTCTGCGAGAGCACGCTGAGGATGGCCCCTTCAATGAATGCCTCCTCATTGTGCGCTGCCGTGGTCAGGACGTAGGCCTCCGACCCCGGTTGCTCGCGCTTTCGCTCTGACGCTAAGGACATATTTCGAGAAATGTTGCGATGATCCGGCTAGCTCTGCTTCTGAAGAGCTTCTGGCATAGCGTGGGCTTCGAAGCCGGCGGCTGCTGAAAGACTCGATGTGCCCGTGCCGGCCCGGCCCGCGAAGGCGTACAACAACCAACCGAGTTCGTAGGGACGGCACTCGAACAACACTTTCAGGTCTTTTTTTGCTTCGTATGGTTTGTCGCCGCCGCCAAGATTGAATGCAGCTTTGAGATAGGTCTTGACCTGAGATGCAGAACGGAACTGGCATCTCCAGATCACCTGGGCCGAGTCATCTTCCATGTTGAAACCCAGTTCGTTCTCGGCGTTGATCCATTTCAATCCTTTGTAGATCCAGGGAGAGAAGTCGTGACCGGAGGCGTCTCCCAACGCGAACAGCGTCATCGGGCCCATGGCGTGCTGGTGCACCGAAAACACCGGATATCCTTCCATCACCCGGCCACTTAGCGAATCGTAGTGCCACCACCATTGGCCCAACGATCCCTGGGCCTGGCACAGGCCTCGTCCCAACTGGAGCGCCAGCTGCATGGCGCCTTCTTCCTGATACGCCTGAGAAAACCGGGTCATGGCGTAGACGGGATAAACCTGATCGGCAAAACTTCCGATGCGGCCCCGCATCATGCCTTGCATACTCCCCTGCCGCGCCAGATGGCCGAAGAATCCCTGCTCGCCGCGGTTCTTTTTGAGCATGGCAAATGTCTTGAGGGCAAGATTTCTTAATCGCGGTTGCTGGTCTGGAATGGCCAATGCCCAATTCGACAACCCGGTCAGAAACCAGGCCAACTCCATGGTGACTCCGCGCTGCGCACTAGGATAGCGCGTCAATGCGGTCTCAAGTTCGATGCGGCCTTCGAGTTCATCCATGCGCTCGGGCGCGATCAAAGCACATGTCCACAACAGCACCCCTAGATCACCAATGTCTTTTATCCAATTGAGGTCCGCCAGCAGGCGATCTAGAACTGGTTTGATTTCGATGGGGGACACGTAACCCGCCTGCTCCAACCGGTGAAGACCCATCAGGGTCATCATGGTATAGCGGGGCGAAATTCCTTCCTGGACCATGCCCTGGGAGGTTTTCTTCAAGCTGTAGCAAAATAACTGTCGTTGCTGGTCGAACATCGGCACCAGGCCGCGAGTGGCTAGCCCGATAAAGCGCCGTACCGTCGCTTGCATATCTTCCGATGGTTGCGACGGCAAGTTTTTGGAGTCTTTCATTTCCAAAATGCTCCTCAGAGTGTGGAGTTCACAGATTTTTGATCAAAAGCCAAAATGAAGAGGAGGGTTGATTGCTATCCAATGTGTTTGTATGCGATCCCGCCGATCATGGGAAGGGCCGCTGCCGGGACATGTTTGAGCACGTACTTTGCCGCACTTGATTTCCATCTCGAGTTGTATAAGTCAAACAGGTGGGTGGAGCTCTCCGACACACCGTACCTCGAATAGGTGAGCGCAGTTTGCGTGGCGCCCCAACGGTTCTTGAAGGTGATCAGGCCGTGATGATCGGCGTCCGTGCGCCCGAAGTCGAGGAACCGCAGTCCCGAGGATTTGGCCTCCTGGATGGCATTCCAGAAAAGCAAATGCATGCAACCAAGATTGTTGAAGCGGGTGTCACAACAGCCGTATTTGTATGTGAGCGTGTCCTTGTGCCGGAGGGTAATCATGGCCGCGATGGGGCGTTGGTCCTTTAGGGTGATGCGGATCTTTAAGGCATCGCCGAAACATTCCATGAGATTGGCAAACCATTCCTTCGATTGCGGCGCCAGGCCTTGGCGCTTCCTGGTCAGAGTGAAAAGCCGGTAGAAGTCGTCGAGAAAACCCGGCGTGGACCCTTCGCGATACTGAAGGCCTTCGCGTTCGGCGCGGCGTATCTTTCGCTGCGTGGAACTCTTATGGAAGTTATTAAAGATGGTATCGAGGGACGGTGCGAGGTCCAGCTTATGAAAAGTATAGGTCACCGCGGTATGACGGAGGAGAGTGGCCAGCTTGAAAGGCTCCAGCGGGCGAATTTCCAGATAACTCCACTGTCCGCGCTCGTATTCGCGCTCCAGGGCGGCGGCCAGAACCACATAATCGGGGGCCGCGTCCACCAGGGGCTCGCAATGGTCGGAGAAGGGCAGCGAAACCAGTCTGCGTCCCGTTAGCCAGCTCTCGATGCGGCAGAACACGATGCCGTTCTGCAAATCCTGTCCAGCGGGAGACGTGGTGTAGGCAATGGGTTCGTATCCGTAAGTCCGGGATAGGGCACGGAGCCATGGAGAGGAGTGAAAAACCGAGGCGCGGGGATGATTTTGCACGAGATTGTCCCAGCGCGAATCCTGGAGCGGCTCAATGGACTGGGCCACTTTCGATGGCGCGGCTTGTGGAAAGGTCAGGCGAGCGGCGCAAGACATGATGGAACCAAATTGCTTTCTACTCGACAACCGCCGAGTTGATGCAAGCTAAGCCTCAGCGATCCGGCGAAAACTTCCCTTGCAAGAGAGGCCGGAATCGCCACGATATCCAAGCGAGACAAATTATGCTTCCCCAGTTCTCGGCCCTGAAGTTTTTGACATTTGTTCATCGACACGGTAGCCCCGATCTTTCGCCGCCAGCACGGAGATGATATTGGAAACAATGCACTGCAACGCGGGCAGGTTGCGATTCTCCGGTTGGGCGGGGCGGTTCCACCTGGTTAGTTTGATTTTGGTATGCACCTCTTGCGGAGTCTCGATCAGGACCAGGCGCCCCTGTTCCGCCAGGTAACGGTCGACCGCTCCAATCTTTCCGCGGAAGATGCTGTAAACCGGGACGCCCAGGGCGGCGGCTTCCCGATTCATGGTGCCGCCACCGCTCACCACCAGATCGGAAAACCAAATCAGGTTCAAGCCATCCACCGGGTGCGACGGCACCAGCAGTCGGCCGCTGGCGATCAAGTCCGACCATTCCGCGCGCAACTGCTCACCCTGTCGCACATTCCGTGGCAGTGCAATGGTTCGAACCTGGGGGTTGGAGGCGAGCAACCGCAAGGTTTCCGCAAATAAGATTTCGCTCTCGGGATTGTGATAATGCGCTTCCGTCGCGGGTGGGCGGACGGTGACCAACAGGTTCTCCACGGAAATCCCGAATTCGGTCAAGATCGAGGGATCCGGCTTAAAGCGCGGTATGTAAACATCCTCTTTCAGGCCCGGATAACGCAACACCCGGTCTGTGTTCTTGCTCATCGCTCCATCGGGGATGACATCCGGCATCAGGACCCAATCGGACTCGAGAAATCCGGTCTTGGTGGAGTGTTCGTAGTCGTGCAGCATCATGGTCGGGATGCCCAAGGCCTTGCAGATCAGCAGTTGCGCTCTGGAACCGTGTGAAACCGCGAGATCCGGACGCGAGGTGGCCGCCGTCGGGCCCAATTCAACTGCCCGGATGAGCGTACCGAATACTTTAAGAAGCTTGTTCTTGCCGTAATGCCCGCCAATCACTTTGCACGGCAAATGGAAAAATTCGAGAAGATCGCGGACCTGATACATGTTCCTGGCGGTCAGCAGCAATTCAACGCCATGCTTCTCCAGGTCTTCAATAATGGGAAGGAAGAATGGGACATGGGGGGAATTGTCGATATCGATCCAAACCTTTTTCAGCTTCCCCGATTTGGGAGGCGTCAACGTGTGGACCATTCTCGATTCGCGCCTCTCGGTGGCTGGCTCAATCTCGAACGTGCTGGTTTCGTTGGCACTCATGATGGGTTCGGCTTCCTTCTTCATTTGCTGCTCATTCGAATATGGGGCTTGGGAGAGGGACCACTTTGTTCACACAGGCCGGCGTCAGCGCGACTGCGATTCATCACTGTTCCTGGTCAGGTTGGGAGTGGCATTGCAGGGCTCGCAACCCGGATAGAAATTTTGCTCTTCGGTAGCGGTGCGGATCCCCAGTTGGAATTCCCCATGCAAGCTGGCGAGTGCCGCCTTCATGTCGCTGGTCGGAACCACGAAGGAGATGGTGCACTCCGAGGGACCTTCCGCGGTTGCGATAATGTTCACCTTCTCGCGCTCCATCGTGTCGACGGCACACTCGAGAATCCCGGACATGCCTCGCAGGCTATGGCCCACGATCGTCACGATCGCAACGCTGGCATCGAAAATGATGGGTTCCAGGTGTTGCTGGGCAAGATCGTGAGCAAACTCATGGCGTAACGCATCCATCGTAGCTTCGGCCAATGCCGATGAAATGACCAGCCGCAGCTCGTTTTGCGAAGATGCTTGCGAGACCAGCAACACATCCGCCCGTACCGCCGAGGTGGTCGCGAATGTGCGGTCCAGGACATCCCGCACCTGCGCGATCCTGGGGCCGCTAATGGTGATCAACGCGACGTCGCGGAGCGCACTCAGTGCAGTCACATCCCTTCGCCGAAATTCTGATGGCGTTATTTTTGTTCCCGGCCGTTCGGGAGCGAAGGAGTTACGGATCCAAAGGGGAATGCCGTCTTGCATCACCGGGCGCAGAGTTTTCGGATGCAGGACCTTAGCGCCAAAATATGCGAGTTCGGCCGCCTCGCGATAGGAAATCTCCGCAATGGTACGGGCGCCCGGGACCAGGCGCGGATCGCTGGTCATCATTCCGTCCACATCCGTCCAGATGATGACCTCGTCCGCATCGAGAGCTGCGCCCACGATGGTCGCTGAATAGTCCGAACCACCGCGCCCCAGTGTGGTGAGGGCCCCGGCTTCGGAGGCCCCGATAAAGCCCGTGATCACGGGGATGATTCCCCGCTGCAAAAGCGGGCGCAGGCTGGCCTCGCAACGCCCTCGCGTAAGATCCATCCTCGGCTCAGCCGCGCCGTGGTTGGAATCTGTCACGATGAGATCGGTGGCCTCGAATGCCTGACTAGCCACTCCAAGTTCCGCGAGCCGGGCAGCAACCAGCGGAGCGGAAAGGCGCTCGCCCAGACTCGCTATCGAATCGTTTGCCTGCACCGTCAGTTCGCGGCTGAGGACCGTGTCCTGGCACAGCCGGTTGATCTCGCGAAATAACTCCCAGGTCCTGCATCCAATGCGGTTTCGCTCCTCCACGGAATCGATCAAAGCGTTCGCCACTTCGTCATGGCGGGCGCGCAACTCCCCGAGAATCCTGGTGACTTGCCCCCGATCACCTGCCTGCGATTGCCTGGCAGCCTCGATCAGCCGGTTGGTCACACCGCTCATCGCCGAGACCACCACTACGACGTCGTTGTCACGCGCCGCAGCACGCACGATTTCCACCGCATTCTCGATACAGGAGGCATTCCCCACCGAGGTCCCGCCGAATTTCATGACCAGCAATGGCTTGCTCAAGTTTTTTCGCCTACGAGCTGCGACCGGGCGGGGTTGCACGAAGTGCGAGAACAACCCGGATGTCCTGCCGGGCAGCCCGGCGCGGGCAATGCGGCCTTTTGACGGAGCAGTCATGGGCGAGGCACGCGAGCCGTGGAAAAAATCTGGATCGCCTTTTGTTGCGAATACCAGGTGTTCTGCTTCTTCCCTTTGCGAAGGCAAGCGCGCAACAAACCAGGTTCTTCCCAGGGAACGTCGTGATAACCCGAGCGCAGAAACGCGCTCGCTGGATCTCTAAGCCACTCTTGCGGGAAGAGCGTGATGATGTCGTTCTCGGTCATCTTCGGGGCCACTTGAAGAGGTTCTCCGGACAGAGCTGAGTAGAGCGCGGCGGGAAGGTCCCGTCCCGGCCCCAGCGTCAGGTGTCCCACCTGGGTGACGCGGGGATTGATTTCGATCAAGTAGGCATGCCCGCTGCTCGTCTCCCGCATGAAATCGAATCCGTGCATCCCTGAAAGATTGAGGCGACGGACCATGCCGGCGGCAGCGGCCGACATTTCCGGGTCATCGATTGACCGGACCACGCTCGCCGGTCCGGATGAATCCCGCTTGTTCACCACCTCAAAATGCAGGCCCGCAAGCATACTGCCTTTCCAACAAGCGATTGTGCTGGTGGCTTCGCTCCCGGCTACAAAGGCCTGAGCATTTACCACAAATCGCCGGCGCAGCAGCGAGGGCCAGACCAGGGTTTTGTCGCGATCCACCAGGGCCCGCTTGGCTGCCCTTGGCAAAATTGGAGGAGCTTGCAGCACTCGAAAAGCATGTTCGGCCTCGGCCAACGTGTGCACCACCCTGACGCCGTCGCCGCCCGAAGTACCATCGGTCTTCAAGACCGTTGGGAGACCCACTCGGGCGACCCATTGCCTGAGACCTTCCAGGTCCGCGATCACTTCAGTCTCGGGCACCCGAATGCCCTCTTCCTGGGCCGCTTTCATGAAAGCAGATCTCTCGTACACCACCGGGAAGCTTTCAGGCGCTCCGAGCGAGCGCTCAATCAGCGCACAAAGAGGTCCCGTTTTCCCATTCCGTTGTTCTTGACGATAGAGATGATGCAGATGCTGGGTGGCGAGATCGTCGCCGGGAACGATGAAATCCGGCTTGGCGGCCGCAATCGCAGAGCGGAACGACATCAAGGGCGCCAGGCCGCGATAAGTGTGCGTACGACTCACCGAGCTCGTGGTCTCGAGCGGATGCCGCGGCGGGCAGACTGCTTCCACATGACACCCGGCGTTTGCCAGGGCCATTGCCAACCGGACAGTTGGAAACCATCGACACGTGGTTGCAACTAAGACTGTTTTTTTCACTTGGTTCGCGGTCTCCCCATAGCTCCAGAAGCGCGCCTAAAGATTGACCATTCGCGACAGGGGAGAGAAACGCGGGGAGAGGATTCGCGGACGAAACACGTTCCGTGGACAGAAGTCAGTTTACGATCAGGCTTCATTCAATCGCTGCGTTAGACAGAAACCACGGGGAGGCAAGCACAAGACATCGGAATCGGGGAGGGAAAACCTAAGGAAATACCAGACTAAAAAGCGTCGTCGCCCAACAGCACAGCTCCCGGCGTCCGCATGAGAATGCGAATGTCGAGCCACAGTGACCATCCCCGGACATACTGCAGGTCGAGACGCACCATGTCGTCAAAACTGACGCGGCTGCGGCCCTTCACTTGCCATAGGCCGGTGATTCCGGGCTTGACCTCTAAGACCCGGCGGCGATGCCAAATGTCATACTCACGATATTCATAGGCGAGCGGCGGACGGGGACCCACCAGCGACATATCGCCCTTCAGGACGTTAATGAACTGGGGAAGCTCATCCAGGCTGGTTTTGCGGAGAATCTTTCCAATTTTCGTGATGCGCGGGTCGCTGGTCATTTTGTAGACCGGCTTGCATTCGCCCTCGGCGTTTCCGTCGTGGTCGCCGCTAATCACCGACTTCATGAACTCCTCGTGGATCTTGTGATTGCTGTCCGCATACATGGAGCGGAATTTCAGAAATTTGAATGTCCCTCCAAACTGGCCGAGGCGCTCCTGCTGGAAAATGATGGGGCCGTGGGAAGTCAGCTTCACCAGGATCGCAATCAGCACGAACAAGGGGGAAAACAACATCAGAGCAGCCAGACTCCCCAGGATGTCCATCAGCCGTTTGAGCCCGCGATGAACTTTTTCATCCTTGTCGCGGTTCGCCAGATCAGGATACAGCGTCGGGTTGCTTTGCGTGCCCGGCATCTCGTGGTTCCAATCTTCGGGAAACAGATGCAGCGTAATACGGATCTGACTGAACTGCTGGGCGCTCAAATTGCTGCGCAAGGTTTCACTCACGCGGTTGGCCAGAGCATTCAAACTCAAGGTCCGATCATCGAGATTGATTTCCGTGAACATGACGCCCACCACCGAGGGTGTCGTGTACCAGCCGGTTACGTCGGTTTCCCGGGTGGTCAACGAGAGCGCGGAGAGAATCTGTTCGAGCACCTTCCCGTTCTTTTCCGAAGGCAGACGATTGCCCAGCTCCAGGAGCATCAGCAGGAAGGGCTTGCGGGAACGCTCGGTTCTTTTTCTTTCGAGCGAAATTATTTTGTGAAAGGACGATTCCTCCAGAACACCGCGATCCGGGTTTGCCGGGGTGCGGCCTGCTGGAAAGCCAACTCTTGGAGTGATACGGCGTGGATTCACGACTCCCTCTCCTAGTTCTGCCCGACTTTTTTCTTTCAGTGGTGCAGGAACAAATAAATTGTCTATGAGCTGTGACATGAGGGCTCCTAAGACTGTCTGGGGAGGGACTGTCTATCAGTCGAACATCGCTGCTGCAGAAACTACTGGTTCAGCGAAGATGGGGGATCTTGCGGAGAACCATTCTGCGGTGCTGCCGAGACCACGGGACTGTAACGCTGATAATAATTCTCGTGGTCGCTGTTGGTACTGCTGTTTAATACCATACCAAGTAACTTCGATTCATCCAAGGCCTCTAATCCACGTTTTAACTGGCGCTTTTGGGTTACTCCTTCACGAGCAACTAACAGCACGCCATCTACCAAACGCGCCCAAAGGCTTGTGTCCGCAAGAGGGAGGACTGGGGGAGAGTCGATTATGATCCAATCGAAGGCTGCCGTCAACTGTTCCATGAGGCCGGAAAGCCTTCCGGATTGCATTAGTTCTAAAGGGTTTTCCGCCGGGCGGCCGGCGGGCAGGAACCAGAAACCCGCGCCTTCCAGGTGGTAGATGCTGGTCATCGGCCGGGGTTCGCCCTGCAACCACTCGGTGAGCCCTGGCAGCTTGCCCAAACCGAATCGGGAGCCCAAAACTGGACGGCGAAGGTCACCTTCTAATAGGAGGATCCTCTGTTGCTTGCGGCGAGCCAGCACCGCCGCTAGATTCCCCGAAACCATGCTCTTGCCTTCTTCCGGGATAGTGCTGGTAATCAGGATCTTCTTGAGCGGGCGGGTCTGCTGGATTTGCCGCAAACGCACTGCCAGAAAGCGGAATTTTTCCGCCGCCAGGCTTTCGTTGTCGCTCAAACAAACCAAACGGCTTTCTGGGAAAACTGTGACCGGCTGGTTGCCAGTTTGGCCGAACTCATTCGCGCGGGGTTGTGAAGGGACCACGGCCGGCGCGGTAATTCCAGCCGGGGCAGTTCCCTCGAACGCCTGTTCTGCCCGCTGCAAAAGCTCTGTGGCCAGCGACGGAGACGCTGGAAACGAAGTCCCAGAGCGCTCTTCCTCGGATTTTTGCAACGCTTCAAATATACGGCTCATGCTCGCTGGCTCCCGATCTGGCCGATACCGCAGGCTCGAGTTCGCTCGATCTCATTCGCTTGAGATACTCGTGTAAATTCAGCAGGGTCTTGACCGCTTGCAAAGCGTCCGTATTGTCGTCTTTCAATTTATTATGTTCCGCGGGCGCGGTATGAATCACACCCAGGCGGAAGTCCGACGCCACGTCATCGATGATGCTGGGCGGAACACTGGGCAATACCTGGGAAAAAGAAGTGATCAACGCATTCTCGCAGATGGTGTTAATCAAACGCGGAATCCCGCGTGAGTGCAAATGGACCCGCTCAATCGCCTGCTCCGAGAACACCAGCTTGGCCGCGTCCGGGGCCGCGCCCGCCAGCTCCAGGCGGCGATGAATGTAGCCTCGGGTCTCGTCCAGACTCAATGGTTCCAGTTGGGAACGCAGCGCAATTCTTTGCTTCAATTGCCGCAATTCCACGGAGTCCAGTTTCTCGTCAAGCTCCGGCTGCCCGACCAGCAGGATTTGCAGGAGTTTTTCCTGCGTGGTTTCCAGGTTGGTCAAAAGCCGGATTTCCTCCAGCACATCCGCGGAAACGTGATGCGCTTCATCGACCACCAGCACCGTGGTCAGTTTCTTGAGGTGACGTTCAATCAGGTAATTGCTCAACTCCATCAACAATTCGCTTTTGTTTTTGCCCGAAGCCGGAAGTCCGAAATCTCCCGCCACATATTGCAGGAACTCCAGCGGCGATAGGCGGCTGTTGAAGATGTAGGCATAACTTACATTATTTTTATTCAGCAGTTGCAGCAGGCAGCGCACCAGCAAGGTCTTGCCCGTGCCTACTTCCCCGGTCATGACCACGAAACCCTTATGCCGGCGCACTCCGTAGTAGAGCGCAGCCAACGCCTCGTTGTGTCTGCGAGTGGGAAACAGAAAAGACGGATCGGGGCTGATCTCGAATGGGTTGCGCTGTAGATTGTAAAAAGCTTTGTACATGCGTTTCCCGCTAACCCCGCAAGAGGCTCAGCGCGGTTCCTGCCAAAATTGAAATGAACACCAGGCTGGCCGCCACCCAGGCCAGACGATTCGATCTCTTCTCCCGTAACTCTTCGTCCATGGTCGGCACCTCGGGGATCTCGGAAATAATGGCGATCGGCGCGAGCTGTTTGAACTGTTTCTCGCTGTGAATCCGGTCGTCCATGAATTCCGTGCCTCCGGCAAACACGCCGCCCAAGACGATTCCCACCGCCAGACCAATTCCGCACAGTTTGATGCGATTTGGGAAATCCGGTTTCACCGGCAAGTTAGGCGGATCGATCATCCGAAAATGTTCTCCCTGCTGGCGCTCCGTCAGATCGGTGGCCAACGCGGAAGAGTTTTTCTTTTTCAGGAGGTCATCGTAATTGGCCTTCGATTGGTCGTAGCCGCGGCTCAGGTCGGCCAATTGCTGTTCGCGCACCGGCTCTGAGTTCAGTCGTCCCTGATATTCGTTGATCTTGGCTTGCAAGGCCGCGACCGAATGCTCGCGATTAGCAATCTCGATCTGATTGGCCTGCAATTCGCTCTGGAGTTGGGCCAGCGACATGTCGCCATTGGAGTTCGGTGTGCCGTTGTCCGTTGGAGAACTGGTGTTGAGACTGGCCGCGAGCTGGGCCCTCGTCTTCTCGGTTTCAGCAATCTGCTCTTTCAATTTCCTTACGTCAGGATGCTGCGGAGTGTAATGGGCGCTCAAATCCGCAAGCTGGGCCCGCAATTTCTCCAGCTCCTGGTCAATCGCCGCCAGCCCGACAGGCGCGCCCGTGGGAGATTTCGAGGATTTTTGGAGCGCGCGATACTGACCGATCAAAGATTGGTAATAAACGGTCTGCTGCTTGGCGCGGTCCAGATTGTCTTCTTCGGCCTGCAATTGGTTCTGTAGCCCACTTAAGATCGCGAGATTGCTTTGCAGCTGACCCGGCAAGTCCGACGTATGCTGATCTTTGAACTCCCGGATCCGCTCTTCCTGCTCACTCAGGTTTTTCTTGGCTTCTTCCAGCTGACTCTCAAAAAACTGGGTGGTGTCTTGCGACTGCTGAGTTTGCATCTCCAGATTTTCGTTGATGAAGAGATTAGCGAGTTCACTGGTCACTTGTTGCGAGACCTGGGGGTCGCGGGCGGAAAAAGAGACATTAAATGAAGTTAGCTGGTCGCTTCCCGGGGCGCGCACCAGGTCGATGTCAATGTCCTTTTTCATCCGTTCGACCAGGTCATCGGGAGTAGATTTGCCGCGGCGATCGGCGTAGAGGTTTAAAGTATCAATAATGTGCAGCAGCCGGGTCCGGCTGAGAATCTGTTGGGTGATGCTCTGCAAGCGATCTTGCAGATTGTCGTTCACGTTCGAGGGCACCAGTTCTTTGGACACGGTTGGCTCATCCACCAGGATGGTGGTTCCCGACTTATACTTCGCGGGCAGAACCCAACTCGCGCCCCACACAATCAGCCAACCCAGAAACAGCGGAAGCAGAAAGTGCCAGCGCCTCCGGCGGACGATTCCGCTGACCTGATTAAGGTCGAAAGCTTCCGGACTTTTCTCTTCGAAATCTTCTACCATGATGTATCTCTTATCGTCCTAACGGCCGCTGAAATTGATATGCGATGGAGAGCCAAACCCGGTCCCGATTCGGGACAACGGACAGTGAGGTCACATCGTAGCTTTGATGCAGCCGCAAATATCCGGCCGTCAAGTTGAAGTGTTCCCCCAAGGTGCGTTGCACCGTGCAGGTCCCGGAAAGCGAATGACCACCCGTGCTGCCGTTAGAGGTGGCCGCTGGATCCAGAATCTTATTGACTGTGTAGTCCGCACCGAGCGTGCCGCTCAAGGCCGCGGTGAACTGATGACGAATCGAAGCGTCGGCGCCGTTGAAACTGACTGCGCCCTGTAGGCCGCCGCCATCGCTAATCCGCCGCGAATAGCTGGCGGTCAGGCTGTTATGCTGCCCCTGCCAGTTCAAGCTGCCCCCGCCGCCCGGAGACCAGGAGCGCAACGGCGGCAATACGATGCCAAAGAACAGCTCGCCGGAGGTGTTCGTGTATTGCGGCCCTCCAAACAACGAGAATGACACCGTATGTTGCAGGTAAAGTGTGTAAAAGAGCATCAAGCTCTGGGTTTGCGTCCCCGGTGCCCCTTCCGCCGTAAGCGCATCGGCATGGGTAGCGTACTTCTGAAATTGATAGGTGGCCCCAATGTAATGTTTCCCCGACAACCGGTGGGTGTAGAAAGCGCTCCCGCCCGCCGCACTCGAACCGAAAAGCCCGGGCGCTTCCGCCTGGTTGGGATAACGTAGCTCTGAGAAATTGCCGGTTGCCCCGACCATTCCACCCGGACTGAACTGATAAGTAATCTGCGCGTTGGATGCGTTGTTCAGCGTGTCCGTGACCGGCGCAACGACGGAATTGTTCGGCGTCTGCAACGGACCGCACAAGCTCCCAGTTTGATTGTCGCAGGATGGAGAATACCCGCCTGAAGTCTTGGTGAAAACTTCCTGGGTACTGAAGGTCACATGCGGGGTCAACCGGTAGCTGAATTTTGTGGCCACGTTCTGGCTCGATTGATTGAGCCCCGAATATTTCTGATAAAAAGTGAATCCCGGACTGTAGGCCAGATTCCAGTGAAACCGCGACCGGGTCTGATCCAGCGCAATGGTCGGAGAAACCGAATAGCTTACGTCATCGACGCCGTTTCCCGCAGCCGTCAGAATGCCGTCGCCGTAAGCCGCTCCAAGGACAATCCCGCCGCTCAAGTAATTGGTGCGCGGCGTCTCGGAGGCAAAATCCATTGAATATCCCTCACCACTCACGGGCGCCGGAGCAACCATGGCGCTATTCGCACTGGAGGTGGTGGAAGAATCCGCCTGCGACCACAGCCGCGGGCTCAACCCCAGGAGAACGATCCCCAAGCTAATTCTTGTAAACATTTTTCGAATCACGGAATTACAACCGTATCCTTGGGCTGGAGCTTTACGTTCTGCTGCGGGTTCTTCCCCTTGACGACATCTTTATAGTTAAAATCGAGGCGCGCCTGAGTGCCGTCGGGGTTCGCGCGCAAAACGTAGATGGACTTTTGTTTCGCGAAATCGCGAAATCCACCCGCCAGCGCGATCGCATCCAGTACCGTCATGGAATTCGTCAACGGATAAGCTCCCGGCTTGGTCACCATGCCCAGAACATTAAATTTCTGGCTCCTGATTTCCTGAACGATGACCGTCACTTCCGGCTCGGAAATGTAGTTCTTCAGCTTGCCGGCAATCTCGGCTTCCAGTTCATGCGGGGTGTGCCCCGCGGCTTGCACTTCGCCGACCAGCGGAAGCGAGATGTTGCCATCGGACCTCACCGGGACCGACCTTGAAATGTCCGGCTCCTTCCAAACATTGATGGCCAGCACATCGTCGTTGCCGATCACGTAGGTGTTATCGGACTTGGCGGTTGGAGCATGCGTTTCCTGGCCTGGCGCTGGGGCGGCTTCCGGCGGCGCCGGATTCGAATTCGTGGATGGGCCGGCAGACCCCGCTTGCGACCACAGAGAACCAGACAGCAGAACGCAACCGCAAAGAATTCCCCACCGCTTGCCGGAAAAATGCTTCATAGAACTTGTCATTGCGACCTCGCCGTCCCGCCGGGCATTTGTGTTATTGCCCATGGCCGTTGCTCTTGATTCCCGGAATCATCTCGGGAAGATAGGTTGTCGGAGGTGTCAAATTATACTGCTGAATCTTGTAGAGAAGGGTGCGATAACTGACCCGCAGCAATCGGGCCGCCGCCTTACGGTTCCAATGGGTTTGTCCGAGCGCGCCGGCGATGGCATTTTTCTCGGCCTCGCCTTTGACGCTTTGCACCAGCGACCGGAGGCTGGCGGAAGCTCCCGGGTCAGCCTCGGCTTCTCTCACCAGTTCCAATTTCGTCCCCAAGCGTTCGGCGTCGCCGTGGCCATTGCCGTTGCCCGCCAGCTTCCTCTCCAACTCGCGAACCGACAGCTCCTCGTCTCCCACCACCAGGTAACGCTTCACGAAACTTTCCAACTCTCGCAGGTTGCCCGGCCAGGCATAGGTTTGGCAGGCATGCAGCATGCCCGACGAAAACGTTCTGGCTTGGATATCGTAATGCCGGGCCAGGCGGTTCATGTAGTGCCCCATCAGCAGCGGGATGTCCTCTCGGCGCTTGCGCAGCGGTGGCACATAAACGCTGAACGCGCTCAACCGGTAATAAAGATCCTCGCGCAGCTTTCCTTCGGCCAGCAGTTGCTCGATCCTGGTGTGGCTGGCGGCGAGGATGCGGACATCCGCTGCCACCCTAGTATCTCCGCCCACTCGGACGAAATATTTGTCTTGCAGAATGTGCATCAACTTGGTTTGCAGGCTGGCCGGCAGTTCGGAGATCTCGTCGAGGAAAAGCGTGCCTTTTTCGCAGGTCTCCAACTTACCCGTATTGGTGCGCGAGGTTCCCGCGACTACGCGGCGTTCCTGCCCGAACAGCTCGGTTTCCAAAAGATCGCTGGGCAGGGCCGCGCAACTAATCTTTAGAAACTGGAAACCCGAGCGGATGGAAAGTTTGTGCAGCAGACGGGCGACAATCTGTTTGCCGCTATCGCGCTCTCCCAGGATCAGGACGGGCGCATCGACTTGCGCCAGCAGCTCGGCTTGCGCGCGAAGATGACGCATGGCCGGGCTGGCCGCGACCAGGAACACATCGTTATCGATGTGCTCGATGTTCTCGCTGCCAATCGCCAGCGCGGAGTTGCCACCGTCAATCGTCAAATGGCGGCCAATCGCCATTTGCAGATGTTGCTCTTCAAACGGCCTTGAAAGGTAATCCTGAGCGCCCAGGCGGATGGCCTCGGCTTTCTGCGAGCCATTTTCAGAATGCGCCAGCACCACGACCGGGAGATCGGGACGAATCCGGCGTAACCAGTGCAGAGTGTGCAGCCCATCGGCGTCGCTTTGCACCAGGTCGAGTAACACCAGCCCGGGAGCGTCTTCCGATTGCACTCGCTCCAGAGCCTCCCAGCGGCTGAAAGCGCTCTCCATTCGCCAGGAGTTTGCACCCGCGACACCTTCGAGCAGGCTGAGCACCGACGGCTCACGGCTCACGACGAGTATGGTGGGTGTTTGGTTCATGGGATCGGGTGAGTGCAATTTGATTCGAGTGAAAAAGATAGCTGAGAGGAAAACTGTGTTCTAAACCGACTCTACGTCGTAGCCTTCGATGCGGACCGACAAAGACCTTTGAATCGCGTCCACGGAAACCACCAGGGTACGGGCCCCGTCTCGGGCCACTAAAATGCCTTCCACACCCGTCAGGGCGCCGCTCTTGATTCGCACTCGCTGGCCGATTTTCAGGAAGGGGTGTTCTGACCAGGCCAGACTCTGTGAGGTGATGGTGCGGACCGCCTCAATCTGCTCATCGGGGATAGGAGCACCCTCGCCTTTCCCGCCCACGATGCGAAGCACGCCATCCACGCAACACACGCGTAACCGCTCTTCCCTGCCGGCCGCCACTTTCACGAACACGTAGCAACCGAACAAGGGCAATTCCACCATTTTCTTGCGATCACTCCAGCGACGAAGTTCGCTGACCAGGGGAAGAAAAATGGGCAAGCCCTGTTCCCGGAATCGCTCGGCGACTCTTTTTTCGTGGCGGGCACGGGTTTGCACCGCGTACCAATGGATCTGGTCAGGTTCAGGCATCACATCAGTGGTAAATGTTTGAGTAAACTGGCAGACCGCACTCACAGCTTCGCCCTCTAAGTCACATACAACAGTGACCCTGCTGAAAATCGCAATGAGATCTTGGGTAATGCTTTTACGCGGGGAGGGGGGTAAAACGATCCCGGACGGGGGTTGTCCAGAACTTGATTGTTAGCCTACGCAATGCTGCAAGTTGCTGCAAGAGGTACAACTTCTCTGGTATTATTTTCTCATTTACATACGTTATTTATTACCTAAGTTACTGAGATATTATGGCTTGAGACTATATTCTCTATGCAATATGCTGCATGTCAATGATTGCCAAGTCCATATTAAGTCTTACATGATATGTAACGCTTTATTAATGTTACGTTTACATATAATCACGAGCAGCCAGATCATGGGCACAAGAGGCGACGTTTATGGTCCACTATTCTCATTAGCTTCTTATTCGTTTGGGTACTATAGTCCATGCAATCGACTTCAACCATCGTTGTTGTTGCAGCCTAGGTCTAGTACACTGTCCAACAAGCGCATTAGGGTGGTGGATGCGGCTTTTGGGAAAAATGCTCCATCAAAGAGAGTTGCTTTATGCACCAAAATCAAGGTCCGGCTCACCGGGTCATCCAGGTTCTGGTAGCCGACAGCACCCTGATTCACACCCACTTATTGGCCGACGCTCTCAAGCGGGATCCAGAATTCGAGGTGCGCGCGGTGCAACCCACGGATTTGATCGCGACCGCCACGGCTCAACCCGTGGACATTGTTGTGGTCGGGTCCCGTTTGGATGACGACCCCCTTCGGGGCTTTGAGATATTACGCGGGCTCCGCGCCGCTCTTCCTAAAGTGAAGGTGATCGTGCTTCTGGATTCCTCGAAACGCGAGATCATTTTGGAAGCCTTCGAATCGGGGGCACGAGGCGTTTTCAGCCGGCACGAATCCCTTGAAACTCTGGGCCAGTGCGTTCGCCAGGTGCATGCGGGCCAGATATGGGCGAACAGCCAGCAGATGTCATTTGCCGTCGAAGCTCTGGCGGCGGCACCAACCGTGCGTGCAGTCGATGCCAACGGTTTGAACCTGCTTTCCAAGCGCGAATTGGAAGTGGTGCGCTGCCTGGCGGAGGGACTCAGCAATCGCGAGATCGCAGAACGCCTGGGACTCAGTCAGCACACCATCAAGAACTATTTGTTTCGGGTTTTCGACAAATTGGGGGTGTCCAGCCGGATGGAGCTGCTTTGCCTGACTTTGAGCCAGCCTCAGGGTCACGGACCGCAGACCGCAACCGTCCCCGGACCGGGCACCAGGAACGATGCCGGCCATCGAGATTTCGCAGGGCTCGAAAAAGCAGCACAGCAAGGCACGCCCAATGCGCAGATCGCCTTGGCCCAGATGTACTCTCAGGGGAAGAATGTCGAGAAGGACGATGTTACCGCGTATATGTGGTACTTGATTTCTGAACAGAATACCCTGGAAATAAAGGACAGGATCGTCATTGCCAAGAGGAAACTGGCCGAGTCGCTCACCACGGAGGAGATTTTACTGGCGCAAAAGAGGGCCTCGGCACACCTGAAGAAATCCGCATCACTCACTTCTCACGCCCCGATGTCCAACAATGCGCCGGTATCCGTGTAGCTTTTACGGCGCTGGGTCAGCGAGTTGAGTACCAGATCAGGTTACTGCTGACGGTTGCGGTCTCCACTCCAATCGACGCATTTAACATCAACTTTTCCAGCTTGTGATGGCCGGTCTTGTGGAGCAGATAAGCACTGCCCACGCTGAAACCGCAGCCGAGCACCGATGCCGCCAACTGTCCCGGCGCACCCTTGTTTACGAACGGACGAGCCAGAGGATTCATCTCCCGCCAGTGACCGCCACTATTCAGAATTTCTTGCGTCGAGATCCCATCGGCAGCTATAAGTCCGCCCAGGATTCCCATACGGATCGAGTTGTCATGATCGAAGAACCGGTGGGCGGATGCCGGAGACTTCTGGGTAACAAAAGGGCTGGAGGACACTGCCAGATACGGCGCACTGGCGGCGACTGGAGCGGAAGGCATGTCCGCGCCGAAAGCCCGCAACCCCAGCAGCAGCATAAAAAGGAGATAACGCTTCATTTTCATATTCCCCTGGCCCTACAGGGGCAATCGGCAATCCACGCCAGACTGCTGATAATGAACAATCTCTTACCTAACCTTGCGACCTGGAGGTGAAATAAGTTGCACATCCAGAGCCCGTTGCAGCTTAAGATCGGGAAAATCAGGTGAGGTTGACGAGTACGAAAGCAGAAATAGCCGAGCTTCACCAGCTTGGCCGAAGCGTGGTTGCAGGCACGGAAAGTGCCCACTTCAGGGCAACCATGAAAAGTTCTGCGCAATCACGGACTCGATACGGCATTCTCGAAGGTTGATAAAAAAGCGCTCGAATGGCCCATTTGGGCTATTCACAAACTGCCGGCCAATGGCCGATAGTAATGGAGATCTCTGATTCTCTTTACTTCTGTTTCAGAGACAGTAACGAATTGAAAGGTCTGAAATGCGCACTGTAAAGGCAGGTTCTCTGGCTGTGTTAGTGGTACTGACCCTGGTCGGGTCTGTGTGGGCGGATTCGGTGGTGACTCCGAGCGCGTTCCAAGCTGACCTTCAAATTGTCCAAACCGATATCTACAAAAACTACTCTCTCTTCCAGTCGAGTTCTGCCGCAAAACAAGCATTCGTTGCCGGGGAACTGGCGGGTGCAGCTGCGCTTTTCCAGAATTCGCGCGGAAACACGAATGCCGCACAAATTGATTTCCAAACTGCAATCGCCGACTTTGACAAGGTCCTGAGCATCCTGCACCAACAGTCTTTGCCGGACCCGTCTTATTCGGCTCCTGATGCTGGATCGCTTGCGCTATTGAGCTGCACCGGACTGGCTCTGTTCGGCGCCTTGAAAAGAAAATTCGCAAAGTAAACCGCAGCGAAAATCAAAAGAAAAACAGCCGCTCTTCGGAGCGGCTTTCCTTTTGCCCGCGGCTGGAAACGCCGACAGCAACTTTTCTCCCGCATTCGCGTTTATACCAATAGTCAAGGCGCTTCAAGAGACTGAGGTTGCCGGGGCTAATCAGATTCAGCGTGATTGAGATTGATCTTGCGAATCTGGGGAGGAGACGAAAATGCGTTATTTAAGATATCTCGCTTTACTGGGTGTTTTGATGGTTCCGGTGGCTTACTCCCAGGCGCAAGTTGCAGTTGGCGTCCGGGTTGGCCCGGGCTACGGATATGTCGCTGGGCCTCCGGCATGCGCCTACGGATACTACGACTACGCTCCCTACGCATGCGCCCCTTATGGCTACTATGGACCGCAATGGTTCTCCGGCGGCATCTTTATCGGAGCCGGCCCCTGGTACCACGGATACTACGGCCGCGGCTACTACGGACGCGGCTATTACGGGCGCGGCTTCTACGGACGCCCCGGATACGGCTATCGCGGCTATGCCCGCGGGCCGGTCGGCGGATTCCACGGTGGCGGCGGGTTTCACGGCGGAGGCGGATTTCACGGCGGCGGTGGCTTCCATGGTGGAGGCCACGGTGGCGGACACCGGTAATCAGTTCCGCGAAGTCTTCGGAATATGGGAATGGCTGGCAGCAAAACGCTGCCAGCCGTTTTTCTTTTTCCGCTCGCCTAAGTCCACATTTCCTTTTTGAACTCGATCCAACTGGTCGTATGATCGTGCCAACGCCAACAAGGCGTTTTGAGGGGATTGGGGATGAGTCGTACGCGGCAGGAATTGCCAACGCTGAACCCGCTGGTTGTCCTGGTCCTCGTCATTCTGATTTTATATTTCGCGCGGGCGGTCTTAATCCCGCTAGCCCTCGCCCTGACGCTCAACTTCCTGTTGACCCCGATGGTGATTTGGTTCCAGAAGCTTCCCATGCGCCGCGGGCCTGCGGTGGCGCTGGCGATGTTGATTTCGGTTGCCGCCGTCGGCGGCATGGGATGGATCGTCTCCAAGCAATTGCTGGAAGTGGCAAATAATCTTCCCAAGTATCAATTAAACATTCACAACAAGATCGAGGCCTTCCATTCCGCGCCAGACAGTGCGCTGGGAAGGGCAACCGAGAGTGTGGAAGAAATCGGGAAAGAGCTCTCGGATTCGGCGATCGGCACGGCGACTCCCTCGGGCGATTTATCGAAGAATGGTTCCCCGGCCGGGTCCCGGGCTGGTGGCCCTGCTAAGAACGCTTCGCAGCCGGTAGGAGTCGTGCCGGTTCAGGTGGTTGAGGCTCCGGCGGGCGGACTGCAATCCCTTCGCGAGCTGGTGGGGCCGGCGCTCATGCCGCTAGGAACAGCCGGCATGGTTCTGATCTTCACCGTGTTCATCCTGATTGAGCAGGAGGACCTGCGCAATCGCTTTCTTCGCCTGGCTGGCGTGGACCAGTTGAACGCCATGACCCTGGCCCTGAATGACGCGGCCCGCCGCATCAGCCGCTATCTGGTGATGCAGTTTCTGGTCAATGCCTGCTATGGTGTCTGCTTCGGTGTCGGCCTGTTTTTTATCGGGATTCCAAACGCGGTTCTTTGGGGCGTGATCGCCGGCGTGCTCCGCATCGTGCCTTATGTGGGCGTTCTGACCGCTACCGCTTTCCCGGTCGCGCTGGCGCTTGCCGCATTCAACGGCTGGGGACCGCCGGTTCTCGTATTTCTCCTGTTCGCGCTGCTGGAATTGATTGCAGGGAATGTCGTGGAACCCTGGTTGTACGGCGCACACACTGGGATTTCTTCTCTCGCTTTGTTGGTCACCACGGTTTTCTGGACCACGCTGTGGGGATGGGCCGGACTGGTTTTGGCCGTCCCCCTCACGGTTTGTGTCATCGTGATGGGCCGCTATGTTCCGCGCATGTCGTTCCTGCATGTTCTGCTAGGGGACGAAACCGCGCTGTCGGTCGAAGCGCGGTTTTATCAACGTCTGCTGGCCCTGGACCAGGAAGACGCCCGCCTGCTGGCGACCAGCTATCTGAGAGCGCACTCCCTCGTGGGCCTGTACGACGAGGTCCTTGTCCCCGCCCTCACCCTGGCGGAACAAGACCGGCATAAAGGCGCGCTGGATGAGACCCGAGAATCATTCTTGTTTCTCAGCGTGAGCGAAATTGTTTCAGAGTTGGCGGTCTACCGGCCGGAAGAAGCGGCCGCCAAACCGAGAGGGTTCCGCTCGCGCTGGATGTCGACCACGCCGCAGGAATTGCCTGCGAGTCATGCGGAGCCGGTTGCTTCCGCGCTCCGGGTTTTCTGCCTGGCGGCGAATGATCAGGCCGACGAGATCACTTCTTCGATGCTGTCGCAATTGCTCGAACGTACCGGCCACGGAGTTCTGTCGCTGCCGGTGGGCTCGGCTTTCGAGGAAATATTGACCCATCTGCCGCCCGAACCCCAGGATGTGGTTTGCATCTCCGCGCTCCCGCCCTTTGCGTTCGCGCCGTCGCAAGCCTTGTGCCAGCGTATTCGCATGCATCTGCCTCATATTAAAATCCTGGCGGGTATATGGGGATTTGCCGGCGAGATCGACAAAGCGCAGGAACGTTTTGGAAGCACTCGGCCCGATCGCGTGGTCGCTTCTCTGGCGGAAGCGGTCGAACAAATCGGCAAGTGGCGCGACGCGGCGCTGGCGTCCGAACCAGCAGCCCACTCTGCAATCGATCCAGTCTGATTTCCAGGGATTTTGCCTTTCAGAATCCCGGATGCCGGAAACCTGACTCGCAAGGTAAACTATCCATGAACTTCAGGATGGGAACGGAATGAGCACTACGTGGAAGATTGTGATCGGGGCTGGGGCAGCGGTTCTAATGCTCAGCATTGTCGGTTTCAGCGTTCACCAGAGCAACAAGAACCTGGTTACGGTACAGACCAGCAAAGTGCAGCGCATGGATCTTGCCACGGTGGTGAGCGCCTCCGGGGAGATCAAGCCGAAAACATTCGTGAATATCGGCGCCAACGCATTCGGCAAGATCACCAAACTGTACGTAAAGGAAGGCGACCGGGTAAAGAAGGGCCAATTGCTGGCGCAACTGGAAAGCGTGCAATCAGGTGCGGACGTGAATGCAACGCAGGCGTCTCTCGATGCAGCGCAAAGCGACGCGATTGCAGCCGAGGCAGCCTTGCGCACGGATTTGGCCGACTTGAACCGGGCAAAGTCGGACGCCGAACACACCCAGCTGGACTGGGACCGAAGTCAGGAATTGTGGAAGAGCGCTCTGATTCCGAAGTCGGAGTACGACACGCAAAAAGCGCTTTGGCAAACTGCGCAAGCCGGATTGGCCCAAGCGGAGGCGCGGGTGGCACAGGCCAAAGCCCAGAAAGAATCCGCGGACCGGCACATCACCCAGAACCAGGCCAACTTGATGCGGGTTTCGGATGTCCTGCAAAAAAGCCGGTACGTGGCCCCCTTCGACGGCGTGATTACCAGTCTGCCGGTGCGGGAAGGCGAGACCGTCGTCATCGGCATTCAGAATTCGCCCGGCAGCACACTGATGAGCATTGCCGATATGTCGATCATTACGGCAGAAGTCGAAATGGATGAGACCGACATCGTGGACGTGAGGCTGGGGCAGCCGGCCGAAGTCGCGATTGATGCCATTCCAAATAAAACGTTCAAAGCGGTGGTGACGGAGATTGGCGACAACGCGATTGTGCGCTCGACCGGAGTCGCCACGTCTCAGCAGACCACGGCCAGCGACGAAGCCAAAGAGTTTAAAGTGGTGGTGACCTTGCAGGACCCGCCAGAAAACCTGCGTCCGGGGCTTTCGGCGACGGCCAAAGTAACGACCGCTTCACGAAGCAGCGCGCTGGCGGTCCCCATCCAGGCGGTCACGGTTCGGCGGCAGGCTGATTTGCAGACGGCGAATGACAAAGGATCGGTGCAGGCAGCGGCCCAGCCGAAGGACGCAAAAACAGATATCCAGGGCGTGTTCGTGATCCGCAACCGGAAGGCCGAATTCGTGCCGGTGCAAACGGGGATTACCGGAAGCAATGATATCGAAGTCCTGAGCGGATTGAACGAAGGGGACGAAGTTGTCACCGGTTCGTATAAGGTGCTTCGCACGCTGCGCCCCCGCACCAGCGTCAAGGTGGACAATTCGGCGCCGACTGCCGCAGACGACAATTCATAGTTGGGTTCGATTTCGTTTGAGGTTGGAGCGGCGGGGACGGCATCGAACCGCCCTCTCCTGGCTGGTCGCCGGGCGCATCACCTTGATGCTGCCGCCGCTTATTGATAACAGGAAAATTTCGAGAGACAACGGAATCGAGAAATCAAAGCGGAATTCGCTGGTTCGAACCATGAATCAGCGAGATCACGTGGTGATAACAATTTCCTCTGTCGCCCCGTTGAATCTTGATTCAATTTTAACGGAATTACAGCGACGAAGACAATCGAGTGATGCTGATTTTCTCTATGCCTTGATGAGTGATGGTGATTGTCTTGGGATGCCGGAAACTCCACCTATACCAAGGTATAGGAACCCATGAGCGACGATTTCTTCGCGGGGCAAGGTATTTCGTCCGTCGATGATCAACGTTCTCTCTACCAGACTACCCAGACGCTTCCAATCCATTTTTCGGAATTCTTCCCATTCGGTGAGGAGCACGACGGCCTCCGCGCCTTTGGCGGCTTCGTAGGGGTCGCGGCAATAGGTCACCTCGGGTAGTTCCTTCCTGGCTTTTTCCATAGCTTCCGGATCGTAAGCCTGGACGATTGCGCCTTCGGCCAGCAGCCGCCGGATTATCAAGAGAGCTGGCGCAAAGCGAACATCGTCGGTGTTGGGCTTGAAGGCCAATCCCCAGATGCAAATCTTTTTCCCGCGCAAGACCCAAAGCTCTTTCCTGATCTTTTCCACCAGTTGATCCACGCGTGCCTGATTGATGCGCTCAACTTCCTTGAGCAGCGCGAAATTGCAGCCGAATTTATCGGCAATGCGCACGAAGGCTTGCAGGTCTTTGGGAAAACAAAAGCCGCCGAAACCGATGCCCGGCTGAAGAAAGGAAGGCCCAATCCGCGGGTCCATGCCCATGCCCTCCGCCACCTTGCCAATATCGGCGCCTGCGGCTTCGCACAGGTCAGAAACCATGTTGATGAACGAAATTTTCATTGCCAGAAAAGAATTGGAGGCATGCTTGATGAGTTCGGCGGAGTTGGTGTCGGTGACCAGAAAGCGGGCCGGCTTGCGGCTGGGACATACTGAATGAATGGGACAGGCAAAGGTCTGCTGGATAATCGGGCTGTATATTTCACTGAGCAGATCGGCGGCCCGCTGCGACTCGACGCCGACCACGATGCGGTCAGGATGCAGAAAATCTTCGACCGAAGAACCTTCCCTGAGAAATTCCGGATTGGAAGCAACGTCGTAGTCGAGTTCGCTGGTACTGTGCACCGATAGATGCTTTCGCAGTTGCGTACCGGTCTGTACCGGCACCGTACTCTTTTCGACGATCAGCCGGTAACCTTCTGCGCGTTTGGAGATCGTGCGTGCCACTCCCTCGATGGCGGACAAATCCGCGTCGCCATTGCTGAGCGGCGGAGTGCCCACGCAGATGAAAATGGCTTTGCCCCAATCGATGGCCTGTTCTGTCGCGCCAAACTGGAGCCTGCCCGACTTGAGAGTGTCGGTGAGGATGCTTTCGAGGTGGGGCTCGAAGAGCGGCATCACGCCGCTTTGCAGCTTCTGAAGTTTTTCCGCGTCACTTTCGCTGCAAAACACGTCATGGCCGATCTGCGCGAGGCAGGCAGCCGTCGTCAGTCCCACGTACCCAGCGCCGATTACGGAAATCTTCATCTGTACCCTCCTCCTCAGTTTACTTCAGCCTGGCCGTGACGGGGCAAAGCGGCTACTCGTAACGCAAAGACTCAATGGGATCAAGATTCGCAGCTTTCCACGCTGGATAGATGCCGAAAAATAATCCTTCCACCGCCGCCGCTCCCAAACCGAAGAGGGCCCAAAACAGCGACATGCGCGCGGGTAATGAGCTCCAGATCGCGGGAATGGTCCAGGTGATGATGGCCCCAATCAGGACGCCCAGAATCCCTCCGGCTGCGGTCAAGGCGATGGCCTCCAGGGTAAATTGCAGAAGAATATCGCGCTTACGAGCACCAATGGCCTTGCGCACGCCAATCTCCCGGGTCCGTTCCGTCACTGAGACCAGCATGATGTTCATCACCCCCACACCGCCCACGATCAAGCCGACACTGGAAACGGCAAACATGAAAACGAAGATCATGCCGGTGATTTGGTTCCATACATCGGAGATGGAATCCTGGGTGAAGACGGAGAAATTATCGGGCTTATCGGGAGCAACCTTGCGACGACGCCGCAACAATTCCCGGATCTCATCAATCGCCTGCGGCATGGCGGCATGCGAGGTCGCTTTGACGCTGATCCAGATGGTCTTGAGCTCGGGATGGAGCTGATGAAAAACACTCAGCGGAAAAATGACAATGTTGTCGTCCGGATTCTTGCCTCCGCCGAACACCGCTTTGCGCCGTGAGAGCACGCCAATCACCGTGAATAGCTGGCCCTCGATATTGATTTCCTTGCCCAGCGGATCGCCTGATGGAAACAACTCCTCCGCGGTGTCGGTTCCGATGATGATGACCGGCGCGTGGCGCTCGTCTTCAATGTCAGTAAACCAGCGTCCGTACGATATGTCGAGATCGAAGACATTTCTCCACGCCGCCGTGTCGCCCTCCAGAATGGTGTTCTTGGCTTTGCGATCTCCGTATTTCACCGCGTAGGTGCCAATGCCAAGTTCGGGGCGGAAATAACGGACCCCGGCGCATACCGCCTGGATATGGGGCAAGTCTTTCATGGCATCGGCATCGTCGCGGGTGAGTTCCTTGCGGGTACGCATCTCCGCCGTGGGCCGCGAGAAAATAAATGGATCAATGTGAGAAGCAAAAATGATGTTCGAGCCCAGGCTGCTGATTACCTGGGAAACATTGTCGTTCAGCCCGCGCACAATGGACGAGATCGCGATCACGACAGCCACGCCAATCACGATGCCCAGCACAGTCAGGGACGAGCGCAGCTTGTTGCTGCGTATGGTGTCCAATGCCATGCGGACAATTTCGCCGTAATCGCGCCTGCGGATCATAGGGCCCTACCAGCAGATGCCGTCATATTTGCCCTTCTCGCTCCGGCGATTCGTAATGCGCACGAAATCCACCAGCACCTGGCCTTCGCGCAACCGTTCGGGGACCGTCCGGAAATCGGGATCGTTGTTGCCGATCACGACTGTCTTGGCATGGACAAGAACGGCGTCGATTTCGTTCACCATCAACTTCGAAATATGGGGAATGCGATTGAGAATAAAGTCGCGGTTCGCCCCCACCAGGCTGGCGATATTCACGTTCTTGTCATAGATCCGAAGATCGTAGCCTTTACCGAGTAAGCGTTCGATGACTTCAATCACCGGGCTTTCGCGAAGGTCGTCGGTACCGGCTTTGAAGCTGAAGCCCAGAATCCCCACCTGCTTGTGCCCTTTATCCATGATGAGTTTTAGGCCGCGGCTGACCTGTATTTCATTGCTGGGCAGGATGGAATTGAGAATCGGCGCTTCCAGATCATGGGTTTTCGCATGATAAGACAAGGCCCGAAGGTCTTTGGGCAAACAAGACCCGCCAAAGGCGAATCCCGGCAATAGATACGCGGGTGAGATGTTGAGCTTCTTGTCCTGGCAGAAAATATTCATCACCGCGTGGGCATCAATGGCAAAGGCTTTGCAGAGATTACCGATTTCGTTGGCGAACCCAATCTTCAGGGCGTGCCAGCTGTTGTCCACGTATTTGACCATCTCCGCGGTTTCGAGGTCCGTCCGGATCAATGGAGCCGCGAGCTTTTCGTAGAGCGAAACCAGAATGTCGCCACTGGCTTTGTCCAGCTCGCCAATGACCGTCTTGGGCGGCGCGTTGAAGTCTTTCACTGCCGAACCTTCCCGCAGGAACTCAGGATTGTGACAGACGCCGAAATCCACTCCAGCCTTCTTCCCGGAAAATTGCTCGAGTGCCGGGATCACAAACTTGTGCATGGTGCCCGGCAAAATTGTGCTGCGAATGACAACCGTGTGCCGCGTGGCCTTAGTTTTAAGTGCCAGCCCAATCTGCTCACAAACCCGCGTGATGTAACTCAGGTCGAGATTGCCGTTAGGCTGGCTGGGCGTGCCCACGCAAATGAAGGACAGGTCGGTTTCCCGGATCGCTTGGGCCTGATCGCTAGTGGCGCGGAGCCTGCCAGATTTCGCATTCGATGCAATAATTTCGCCAATGTCCGCCTCGATAATCGGGGATTGGCCCCGATTGATCAGCTCGATCTTGGTCGCAACCGGATCCACGCCGACCACTTCATGCCCATCATGGGCAAGACATCCCGCCGAAACCGTGCCCACATACCCCAGACCGAAGACGCTAACTTTCAAGCTGCTTCCCTTTCTATTTGGCGGCCGTCCCGCCTTGAAAATCTCTGATCACATTTCAAAACGCAAGGCGACGATGGGATCGAGCCGCGCGGCTTTACGTGCCGGATAAACCCCGAAAAAAACTCCGACGCTGGCCGAAACGATCAACCCGGCGGCGACCGCCCATAACTTGATGGCCGACGGCATGCCGACTGCCAGGGTGATTCCCTTGGCTAAACCCACTCCCACTAAAACGCCCACCGCTCCTCCAACCAATGACATGGTGGCGGATTCCACCAGGAATTGCAGCAGCACATCCGTGCTACGGGCACCAAGAGCTTTGCGAATCCCAATCTCCCGGGTGCGTTCGGTCACCGAAACCAGCATGATGTTCATGATGACGATGCCACCGACCACCAGCGATACCGCCGCGATGCCAATCATGGCAAGAAAAAATGTTTGACTGAAGCCGGACCAGATGCTCAGCAGGCTGGCGTTGGTCTCAATGTCAAAACTGTCGTCGGCACCGGCACGATCATGGCGGCGCGAACGCAGGGCGACCCGGACTTCATCCATGGCAACGTCCAGGCCGGGGCCGGCGTTGACCGCCTTGCCCGAAATTCGAATGCTGTTGTTATGGACCCCATACTGCTTCAGGTAAGCGGTAATCGGAATCATCACATAGTTGTCGAGACTTTGGCCCAGCGTCTTTCCCTTTTTCTTGCCCACGCCGATGATCTGGTACGTCCAGCCATCCACGCGGATCTCGCGGCCCAATGGGTCGGCGCCCGCCATTAAGTTGTCAACGATATCCACGCCCACGACCGCAACCGGGGACTTATTGTTCAGGTCGGTAGCATTCAGCATTCGGCCGGCAGTCAATTCGGTGTCATAAATGGGAGCCATGGAGGGAGTGATTCCCTGCACTGTAGTGTCATCGATGGATTGCTCCGCATATTTCACCTTGCCGGTGGAGTTCCGCAGGGCAGCGCCGATATCAAGACAGTGCGGACAGGCGTCCGCGACCGCCAGATAGTCCTCCATGGTTAGGTCCTTACGCTTTTCGCCCTCCAGGAAATGGTCCACATTGGTGACGGCCGGGGAAACCTTGAAGACGATGAATACGTCCGCGCCCAGATTAAATATCTTCGTAGCCACGTAGCCGTTAATACCGTTCACGAACGTAACCACCGCGATCACCGCCGCCACGCCGATCATCATGCCCAGCAGAGTCAACAAAGAGCGCAACTTGTTGGCCCAGAGGGATTGCAGCGCAATGCGGACGGCTTCAAGGATTTTCATAAATTAGGCCGCCGGCCTGTGGACGGTTTCTAAAGCCCTCAAGCTCTAGCAGTTTATCAGCTTCGAGAGGCGAGGAAATGCATGGATTCCCCATGGTCACGTAGGGGCGGGTGCCCTCACCTGCCCCGCGGGCCTTAGCCCGGCGCATCGTTATGGCGAGCTGAAGGTCGCGCGCAGACGAGGTGTCCGCGCCTACATGATTTTAGGGTGCGTCTCGGCTCACTATTCCAGCTTTGCGTTCTTAGCGGCACCTTTCCGGCCTTTGCGGTTGAAAGCCTTTGGCCGCAAAGAACGCAAAGAAAACTCGCAAAGGGCGCGAAGACTCTGCTTGTGTTTCTGCTGGCTACGGCATAAAATTCGCCCGATAAATTTCAGGAGACCGCCATGAACGCTATGCCAGTCCCGTCCGCCACTCCAGAACCGGCGCCGTTGTCCCAGGGCAGCCGCATCGTCAATACATTCATTGCCCCCAGCAAGACTTTCAGCGACTTGCAGCGAAGCGCCAGCTGGTGGGCGCCGTGGCTGCTGATCACCATTGTGTCAGTCATGTTTATTTACAGCATGGACCGGAATGTTGGATTCGACCAGATCAGCAAGAATGAAATTGCGAGATCGCCTCGCCGTTCGGATCAGTTTGAAAAACTTCCGGCCGCCCAGCAGGCCAAGCAACTGCAAATCACCGTTATCGCCACCAAGATCTTTAGCTATGGAGTCCCAATCATTGCGCTCATCGCTTTTCTGGTAATTGCCGCCGTGCTGATGGCCACTTTCAACCTTGGCGCGGGAGCATCGGTTCCATTCAAAGTTGCCTACGCCATAGTGGTTTACGCCGGCCTACCGGGAATTCTCCATGCTCTGTTGGGAACCATTTCATTGTTTGCCGGGGGGATGTCCGGCTCGCTGGACAAGGAAGCTTTCAATATAAATAACCCGGTGGCCACCAACCCCGCGTACTTCATGGATCCGATGGGCAACAAGTTCGCTTATGGCATGGCTTCCGGCCTCGATGTTTTTATGATTTGGACCATCGTGCTGCTGGGCATTGGCTTCGCCTGCAACAGCAAGGTGAAACGCGGGACTGCGATCGGCATCGTGGCCGGCTGGTACCTGCTCTGGAAGTTGGTTACGGCTGGCCTGGCGGCCGCATTCTCATAATCTGATTCCTACCGGACTTTCCATGGACACACCTTCCATCTAAATTATGATGGAGGGTGCGCCTCCACCAAGAGGTGCAATTAGAAGCGAGGCCATGGATGAGTCAAACACCGTCGGATGCCCTGGTATTTTTCGGGGCCACGGGCGATCTTGCCTTCAAGAAAGTCTTTCCCGCTCTCCAGCGACTGGCCAAGCGCGGCAAACTCAATATGCCGGTCATCGGCGTGGCCAAAGCCGGCTGGAATCTGGATCAGCTCAAACAGCGGGCCAAAGACAGCGTAGAACATTACGGCGGGTTGGATGCCGACGGCTTTGGGAAACTGATGGGCGTTCTGAGGTACATCGACGGCGATTACGCGGCCCCCGAAACTTTTCGCCAACTTCGCCAGGAACTGGGAGGCGCACAACACCCTTTGCATTACCTGGCAATTCCCCCAAGCCTGTTTGGAGAAGTGGTGAAGCAACTGGCTGCGTCTGGTTGCTGCCATGGGGCGCGTGTGGTCGTTGAAAAGCCCTTCGGACACGACTTGGCTTCCGCCCAAGCCCTGAGTCAGACGTTACACACCGCGCTTCCGGAAGAAAACATCTTCCGGATCGACCACTATTTGGGAAAGAATGCTGTCCAGAACGTGCTCTTCTTTCGTTTTGCCAACTCGTTTGTTGAGCCCATTTGGAATCGCCGCTATGTGGAAAGCGTGCAGATCACCATGGCGGAGAACTTCGGCGTCGAAGGGCGCGGGGCGTTCTACGATCAAGCCGGCACGATCCGTGACGTGGTCCAAAACCACCTGCTCCAGTTATTGAGCAATGTCGCCATGGAGCCTCCGCCGAACAGCGAGCCGGAGAGGATGCGAGACGAAAAGGTGAAGGTCTTGCGGAGCATCCCTGCGCTTCGGCCAGAAGATGTGGTTCGGGGACAGTTCACTGGCTATCGCAATGAACCGGGGGTGAAACCTGATTCCCAGGTCGAAACCTACGTGGCCCTGCGCCTCCACATCAATTCGTGGCGATGGCAGGGAGTTCCTTTCTATATCCGGGCAGGAAAATCGCTTCCCGTAACCGCTACCGAAATCCTCGCGAAATTGCGTCAGCCGCCGCCAGTTTTTTCGGACGCGGCTCCGCCGCCGAACCTTTTCCGCTTTCGCGTGACCCCCGATCTTGCCATTGCCATTGAGGCGCAAGCGAAGGTTGCGGGAGAAGATTTTAAAGGGGAGCCAGTCGAGCTTTTGGTAACGGAACACTCCGATCCTGCGGAATTGCAGGCCTATGAGGAACTGCTTGACGATGCCATCCATGGAAATCCGGGGCGCTTCGCACGGCAGGATTATGTAGAGGAGGCATGGCGGATTGTTGACCCCATCCTGGGAAGCGTGACCCCGGTGCACTCCTACGCGCCCGGCTCCTGGGGGCCACAGGAAGCCGATGGGTTCACCGGTAAAAATGATGGATGGATCAATCCACGGGCTTAATCTGGATGCGGGAAATCCCTGCTCGACAAGACTCGCCTTGAGAGAGGACAATTCTGAAGTAAGGCAGGTCAATGCGATGTAGTGGCATTCGATGAGCGTTAGGAGATTGACGACGGTTGCCGTCCTTTGGGTCGCGGTGTCGTGGTTACCCTCGCCGAGCTTGCTGGCGAGCGCCCAAAGCAGTGACGATTCAAGCAGTGCAGACAAATCCTGGTCGGCCAGCAGCCAGGAACAGTCTGCATCTGGAAACGTCAATCCCACCCGGACCCAACAATCGCACGAAGTGGAAAACGGCCGCGTGGTCGACAAGGAATCCACCGAACGGCTCGGCCCGGATGGCCGTTACGTGCCTTATCTTGACGTTGAGAAAGAGTCGGTCAAGGTGGATGCGAACACCACGAAGACCATCAACCGCACTTTCACGCGGGATTCCGACGGTCGTCGAACCCTCAGCCAGGTAACCGAAGAAGAAACCCGCAGCCTGCCAGGCGGCGGACAGCACTCCACTCTCACCACTTCGAATCCCGATGCCAATGGCCAGTTGCAAGTAGTGCAGCGGGAAATTCAGGACACCAAGCAGATCAGCCCCGATATAAAGGAAACCCGGACAACGGTCTTGACCCCTTCCTCCAATGGCGGATTGGCCCCGGCGCTCCAACGGGAAGAACGAGAGACCCGGCGCAGCGATCAGTTGACGGAATTCAAGAAGTCCACGCTGCTGCCCGACACAAACGGCAATTGGGTGCTGAACGAAGTCAGGCAAGGGGCGATCCGCAGCGAAAACGGAAAAGAGAGCACCCGCGAAGAAAACGTTCTGCGCCCCGACAACGATGGACGCCTCGCGGTGGTTGAGCGAACTATCCGCAAGGAATCGGAGAGCGCTCCCGGCGACAAACAGCAGACCACCGAAACTTATTCCACCAATGTTCCGGGAGGATTCGGCGAAGGTCGCTTGAGTTTGAGTCAGCGCGTGAGTACCGTCCAAAGTACCTCTTCTGACGGACGGCAAGTGACCCAGACGCAAACCGATGCACGAACCGCCGGCAATCTGGACAGCGGCCTCCGGCCCACCGAGAAGGCGATCGATATTATCCGGCCCGGTTCGAACGGCAAGAGCGAGGAACAACACACCACCGAATCTCCGGCCGCCAGTGGAGGGATGGGTGTCACCTGGATCGACACGAGGCAGAGCACGAAGACTGCTACGGTCCAGATTGATACTGCGAAGCCTTCGGCAACCCCGGCACCCAAGGTCAACCCGGCGCCGGCAGCGAAGTCTCAGTAGGCCCACAAAGAATTACCCGCCAAGAGCGATAATCTGAAATGATTGCAGCGAATGCACTGGATTGCGAATCTAAATGTCATTAGCTTAGCGCCTTAAATTTAATGGATCATTTAATCATTCTGATCGCACATCACGGATACCTGGTCATTTTCCTGATCGTCCTGGCTGAGGCCCTGGACATTCCCCTGCCCGCCTCGCTGGCGTTGATCGCCGGCGGCGCTGCTGCCGCCGCTGGCGACTTAAGGGCGTCCATTGTTTTTGTGGGCGCAGTCACGGCTCTGCTATTGGGCGATTCCGTCATTTACTTCCTGGGCCGGTACATGGGATGGACCCTCTTGGGCTTTCTCTGCAAAGTTTCGGTGAATCCGGAGACCTGCATCCTGCGCTCTGCTGAATTGTTTTACAAACGGGGCAAGACCACCCTGATCATCGCCAAGTTTATTCCCGGCATCAACACCATGGCTCCCCCTCTCGCGGGAAGCATGCGGATGCGTTTCGGACAGTTCCTGTGGTTTGACTTTGTAGGCGCTTCACTCTACGTGCTTGCCTACGGTGGGCTGGGATATGTGTTCCACCGATTTCTTACTGCCATCGCACGGACCATAGGCGCCGCCGGGCATGTGGCTGGCATTGGTGTCTTGATGGTTTTGGCGGGATACACCATTTATCGTTTCTGGCTCTATTCTAAAAACCGCATCTATCGCGTCGTCCCACGCGTGCAAATCGAAGAGTTGGCGGAAAAGCTGAAGACAGAGGAAGCCGATAAAATCCTGCTGGTGGATGTCCGCAGTCACGGCTACTACGACTCCGGGGCCGCTCGCATTAAAGGGTCCATTCGCATTGAGCCTAATAACCTCAACGAAGAAATCAAAAATCTCCCCAAGAACAAGGACATTTATCTTTACTGTACTTGACAGCGCGAAGCCACCAGCGCCCGTGTGGCGCACATGCTGCGGGAAAAAGGATTCAACGCGTTCGTAATCGTTGGGGGCTTGACCGGCTGGCGCAAAGCCGGCTATGCAGTGGAAACCGTTCCGGAGGACGATTTGGTACACCTGCCGACATTCAGCTGAGCGACAACTCTCCCACTGCCCGGTACGCCTGATCAATCGCCACATTGGTGTAAGCACTGGCCCCCGCATCGGAATTGGCAATCGAAATTCTTCCAAAGCGTTGGCGGCCAATCACGCAAGGCCGCTCGGCTTCGGGCCAGTCCGGATCGGAAAGCGATTCGTATTCGTAGGCATAGCCATGCGCCCAGCGATTCACCGTGATTCCCTCAATATCGCGCGCGGGATCGAACCCTGACGGCCCCAGCATTCTTCCCAACTGATCTCGAATATTCCGTTCAAACGTCGAAAACGGAGTCACAAATAACTCCACTCTTCCCATGCGGAATTGTTCGCGCCGCGGTAAGCCGGGCTTGCACGGCGTCCGCAGCATGAATAACACCATGGGATCTTCCGGCTTGCTGGGGAACTCATACTGGCCAATGCTCACCGGAAAATCCAGCGCGACCAAAGAGTGGTAACCGCCCGGCGCGAAGATCTGATGTATTCCCAGCTTCTGAAATGCAGTCCAGTTGCGCAGGGCCACATGGGTATATACCAGCGGCGCCTTTACACAGTAGCTCAGTGCTTCCTTCTGTTTTGCAGGTAGCTCGGGGCAAAGATACGGAATCATCATGTTGTAGCAGGCCAAAACGCAGTTCTTGGCGACCACCGATTGCAGCTTCCCGCCCCGCATGTAGTCGATGGCAACTTCTTTTGAGGATTCCGCAGGTCCTAAGTGTCTCGCCCGGACCACTGTCGTATTCAATCGGATTCGAATCGGCGACTTCTCCTGGTCAAGAAGGCTGTAGTTGGCGCGGGATGTCACCACATCTTCCATTGTGTTCCCGGGAACACTCCCGGGAATCAGCGATCTCACCAGCAGGCGCGCGATCGAAGCATTACCATCCGGAAAATGAAAGATGTAAGGCTCCTCGTCCGGGACGGCATCAAGACCCAATCCATCAAACCCTGCATAGGTGAAAGAGTCATAGTCGTCGCCGTTCCTGTAGCAACTAAGAGCTGAAACCGCCTCAATTCCAACGCAAAAAAGATCATGCGGATACTTCTGAAAAAACGGCAATGCCTCCGCATGCACTTTGCAAACTTTGGTTAGGAAGTCCGCGTAGCTCATTTTCGCCAGTTGCTTCTTCTTTTCTTCTTGCGACAGTCCCGGCATGTAATCGACTTTTTCGGTGTAAACGCGCTCAATATCGCGGCGCGTCACCTCCGAGAGCGGACTCTTGGCCAGAAATTCCTTCCAGGGCGCGTCCCCCATTCCCGTGACCAAACGATCTTCGCCAAACGTCTCGCGGTCGTAGAAGCATCCTGTTTTTAGCTTGGAGTAGAGCGTTTGATCGTAGTCTTTATAGAAACGCTGGGTATCAATCCCCAGCTCGACCAATAATTCCTTCGCAACCTTGCTGTATTCGCCGGGATTCTCAATCGATTGCGTTCCACCATTGCTCAGCACCATGCGCTTCCCCGCTGTGAACTCATTGCGCTTGGCGTGACCGCCGAAATCGTCGTGATTATCGAGAATCAGAATGCGCGCGTTCGCGCCAGCTTGCTTACGATAAAAGTAAGCCGCCGCCAATCCGCTGATGCCACCGCCAACAACGACCAGATCATATTTCTCCCCGGTGTCTTCTGTCTTGGACGCGCTCTCCCAGAAGTCTCCGTCGCGAAGTTGATGCGCATAGGTGTAGCTGCCTTCATGATTGCCACGCATCCCCATTAGCGCCGGCGGGTAATAACCCGGATCTTTTTCCGGAGCATAGGATGAAGTGGATGTTTCGAGACCACTCAGTCCTGGAACGCTCGCGGCCAGCACCGATCCGCCAACCGCAATGCTGACCCCGTTCAAGAAATCGCGACGCGTGATCTTGCGGTCCATGCCCAGATCACGGTCGCGCGAATCGTCACTCATTCAAACCTCCACAAACTTGAATCCGCTGCGAACCACTCGCGGTCAGCCTGCCAGCAATTCCTGTACTGCGCGATAGGCCTGATCAAACGCCTGATCGGTGTAGGCCGCGGCGGCGGCATCGGAATTGGCAATCGTAATCCGGCCGAATTGTTTTCGTGCGATGTCGCATGGTCTTTCCCCGGCCGGCCAATCCGGGTCCCAGAGCGGGTTGTACTCGTAAGCGTAGCCGTGGGGCCAGCGGTTTACCGTGATGGCCTCGATGTCGCGCGCGGGATCAAATCCGCCCGGACCCAATACTCTCCCCAATTGATCTCGAATATTCCGTTCGAACGTTTCGAACGGCGTGGCCAGCAATTCGTAATGTCCCGCGCGTTGTTGATCGCGAGCGGACAAACCTGGCATGCACGGAGTTCTCGTCATGTGCAGAAGCATCGGCTCGTCCGCCGATTTCGGCGATTGGTACTCGCCGATGTTGATCGCCGTGTTCAGCACAACATCGGTGTGGTACATGCCCGGACAAAGCACACGCTGCGCGCCCAGCTTCTGAAACGCTGTCCAATTTCGCACCGCGACGGTGGAATACACCAGAGGCACTTTCACTCCGTAATGCAGCGCCTCTTTTTGTTTGGCGGGCAGCTCCGGACACAAATAAGGGATGACCATGTTCCAGCAAGCCAACACCGTCCCCTTCGCGCGAACCGTGAAAGCCTGCTTCCCACTGCCGTAGGTAATCTCAACTTCTTTGGCGGACGCAGGTTCACCCACATGCTTCACTCCGACGACGGTGCTATTCAACCGGATGCGAATCGGAGAACTTACTGCATCAAGTTTGCTGTAATCCACACGCGCCGTGACAATGTCTTCGGCAGTGTGACCCGGGGCCGCGGCGGGAATCAGCGCTCGTACCAGCAGGCGGGCGACCGACGCATTGCCATCCGGAAAGTGAAAATAGTATGGCGGCTGGTCCGGGGTAACGAAACCCAACGCGGTAAAGCTGAGGCGCGGAGACGGAACCCGATCCAGGCTTAACCCTTGAAATCCCGGAAACTCAATGGCCCAGCAATCCAGTGCTGGAATCGCGTCGATGCCAACTCCATAAAGGTCGTGCGTGCGGGTCTGATAAAACGGCACCACATCGGGGTGGGCTTTGACCACCTTCAGAAGAAAATCTTTATAGCTCATGCGCGAAAGCCGGTCTTTCTTCTCGGCTTGCGTCAAGCCCGGCAGGTAGTCAATCTTGGCTTCTTGAATACGCGCAATGTCGCGTTTTGCATCATCGGAAAGAGGCGCGTTGCGCAAGAACTCCGTCCAGGATGCCGCGCTCTTCCCACCGCCATGGGGAACACCGGTCAGCAGTTTGTCCGCACCGAAGGTTTCTTTATCGAAGAAACATGCCGTGCTCAAATCCTGATAAGCGGTCTGATCATGGCATTTCGCTTCCAGTGCCGGAGGATCGACCCCCAACTCGGTCATCAATCCGCGCGCTTCTTTGCTATAAGGAAAGAACGATTCAATCGCCCACGTTCCCCCATTCGACAGCATCATGCGCCCGCGCGAATGAAATTCGTTGCGCTTGGCGTGGCCGCCAAAATCATCGTGATTATCGAGAATAAGAATCCGCGCCGAGGGATTCTTCGCGCGATAGAAATACGCCGCCGCCAGCCCGCTCAGGCCCCCGCCCACAATCACCAGGTCGTAAATCTCGCGAGTATTGATAGGCGTTCCCGCAGTCTTCCAGAATTTGCCGTCGCGAAGCGCATGAGCGATAGCGAAAGATCCATCATGGCTGCCGCGCATGCCGGTCAGCACGGGCGGGTAATATCCCGGAGCATTCTGGGCAAGATTGGATGATTCATCCGCGGCGAAAGCGAATCCCGGAACCAGGGAACTCGCCGCCACTCCTCCCACTCCAACGGCCATCCCGTTCAGGAAATCACGGCGAGTGATGGGCTTGTCCATCCCCAGCTCGCGATCACGAGATGGATTGCTTTCGTCTTTTTTCATGATGGGCCTGTTTACCTGAAGCCGATTACCTGAAACCGCTTAGCTGAATCCATTGCGCGCGAGCGGCAGCTCCCGCACGCGTTTGCCGGTAGCGGCGAAGATTGCGTTACACAAAGCGGGCGCGAATGGCGGCACTCCCGGCTCGCCCACTCCGGCCGGAGGAGCTTCGCTTTCCACGATGTGAACATAGGTCTGATAAGGCGCTTCGTTCATGCGGGCAACTTGATAGTCATTGAAATTCGATTGATTGATCACGCCGTTCGTCGCGGTGATTTCTCCGGTACGGGCGATGCTTGTGCCAAAAACCGCCGCACCTTCAAATTGTGCCCGCACCGTATCTGGATTCACAATTGTTCCCGCATCCACCACCGTCTCAACTCGCGGAATGCGCACGGCACCCTGGTCGCTGACCTCGACCTCCACCACGGTGGCCACATAAGTAAGGAAGCTGCGGTGCACCGCGATGCCTAATCCCGTTCCTTTACCAAGCTTACGTTTGCCCCAGCCCGCTTTTTCGGCCGCCAGTTCGGTGACGTGACGCAGGCGTGCGGTATCAAAGGGATAATTCGCGGCAGACGCATCGTCTGGATCCACATTTTCTTTTATGATGCGTCCGGGTCCGATCAGAGAGAGCAGATAATCCAGGGGATCGCGGCCGGCGTTATGGGCCAACTCATTCGCAAAAGACTGCACGGCGAACGCATGATAAATATTTGCTACGGAGCGCAGCCAGCCAATCCGAACATGTGCCGCCGCTTCACCGTTCTCCGCGCGATGGTTGGGAAGATCAAAGGGCACGTTGTTCCAGCCCATGGACATCTCGCCGTCGTCACCCAGCTTCACATCAATCCCGAAAGTTGAACCAATGGGCGGGAACACTGAACGCTGCAACCAGGCAGTCGGCTTGCCATCGGCACCGACGGACGCCTTCATGTACATGGCAGCCACGGTGTGAAAGTAATCGAACTTGATGTCGTCTTCGCGGCTCCAAACCACTTTCACCGGTTTGCCGAGATTTTTTGAAAGCACCGCTGCCTCGGCCACATAGTCAGGCTTGGATTTGCGGCCAAAACCTCCGCCGAGCAGCGTGACATGGCAGGTCACGTCTTCTTTCTTGATGCCCACTGCTTTGGCTACGGTTTCCTGCACTCCTTGCGGATTTTGCGTGCAGGTCCACGCCGTTACTTTACCCTCGCGATATTCGGCAACCGCAACCGGCGTTTCCATGGATACGTGGGCCAGCATGGGCGCGTAGTACTCTGCCTCGAGAATTTTTCCGCCTTTGGCGAATTCGGCGTCCACGTCACCAATATTGCGCACTACCTTGCCAGGCTTGCGCGCGGTTTCCTGCATCTCTTTCTTAAACTGGTCGGAATCGAAACTACTGTTGGGTCCGTTGTCCCAATCGATTTGTAGTTTTCTGCGGCCTTTGAACGCAGACCAAGTGTTGTCCGCGATGACCGCGACCCCGCCTAGCGGCTGGAACTCATGCGGCGCCTTGAAGGGTTCAATCGAGACCGTCTGCTTGACTCCCTGCACTTGCAGAGTCGTTTTGTCGTCATACGATTTGACCTTCCCGCCCAACACCGGCGGATGCGCAATAGCTGCGTAAACCATGCCCTCGCGGCGAACATCCATGCCAAACACCGGTTTGCCGGTGCACAGATCTTCTACATCGTAATGGGCCGAGGGTTTGCCGATGTAGCGCCATGCGCTTCTCGGTTTGAATTTCAATTCTTCTTTCTTAGGGACGGGAAGTTTTGCAGCCGCGGTGGCAAGTTCGCCATATCCCAATTTACGTCCCGTCGGCGTGTGAACAACGGTATGGACGGGATTGGTTACGCACTCCGACATCGGGACATTCCATTGTTGCGCCGCGGCACTGACCAGCATGAAACGCGCCGTGGCCCCGCTCTCTCGCATTACATCGAAAAAGCTTCTGACCGAATGCGATCCGTCGGTGTCCTGGTCTCCGTATTTCGCATCTCCCAGCGCTTGCACGACTTTCACCCGCGACCAATCGGCATCGAGTTCGTCGGCGACCACGCGTGGAAGGCTGGTACGGGTTCCCGTCCCCATGTCAGAACGGTGGGCGATTATATAGACAGTTCCGTCGGCGTCGATCCCTACAAAAATGGTCGGATGCAGTACCGTGCCGTCGATAGGAACGTCCGCGGCATCCAACGCAAACAGTGTCCGCGGCACCAGGCTCGCGCACAACACAAAGCCACCCGCCGAAACTATGCCTTGAAGGAATCCGCGACGGCTGACATTCTCGATGGTGATCATGCCGTCTCCTTCGCCGCCGCCTTGATGGCCGCGCGAATTCGCTGATAGGTCCCACACCGGCAAATATTCCCCGACATGACCGCATCAATTTCCTGGTCCGTGACTTTTCGTTTGCTATTAAGCAGCGACACTGTCTGCATGATCTGGCCGGGCTGGCAATAACCGCATTGCGGAACGTTGTTCTCTACCCATGCCTTCTGCACCGGGTGTAGTCCTTTCTCCGCGATGCCCTCGATGGTGGTGATGTTCTTGCCCTCCAACGTGTTCATGGCTTTGGAGCAGGACCGGACCGCGCTTCCGTTTTCCAGCACCGTGCATGCGCCGCAGAGCGCCATGCCGCAACCATATTTCGTTCCCGCCATTCCTAGCGTGTCCCGCAGATACCACAGCAACGGCATTTCAGGATCGCCGTCGAAGGAGTGTTCAACCCCATTTATTTTGAGTTGGATCATGTTTATTCCTGAATTACGGTTGCGGCAAACCTTCCTGTAATTCCGCAAAGTTAGAGAAACCGCCGAACTTTGTCAAACCCGGATACTGACCCTGGGTTTTCCCGCCCGCGCTGTTCAGCCCGTCCACAATTGTGCAAACAATTGCGCAGAGCCGTTGACGCAAGAGGATAACATCATGCGTATCAACGACTTAGAGGTTGGTACGGGGCTTGCATATATAGCATGCAGAGCCGGGACGCGCACCGCAACTTGCACCTCCCGCGGGCATCGCCGGCAGCAGGGACTCTTAAAGCAGGAGACAAAAGTCGATGAAAATTAGCGTATTGGCACTGTGCTTTCTTTGTGCGACAGCGGCCTTTGGACAGGCCTTCGGTTCAGCGTTAAATGCGAATCCGTCCCCGCTGGAGTTTCAGAGCCATGAATCCATGGCTTCCCAGCACTCGATGGGACGTGAACAGAACATATTGGATAACTCAGGTTACACCTGGGCCCAGGGCGAAAGGCCTTTGTGGGAAGTCGCGCCCGTATCCCATCCCACCCCGCTTGGCGATTCCGCGCGCATGCTGAAAAAAGAGCACGCTACCGCAAAAAAAGCCCAAGTCATCTGGAGCAATTAACGTTTGGTTAGGCTCGGCCGGGGGGCGAACTCCAATCGGAGGAACGCCCTCCACTCAACGCATTATTCACCATTGCCTGGGCTTCGCGAACGATCGCGTTGAGATGCGTTTGGCCCTGAAAGCTCTCCGCATATATTTTGTAGACGTTCTCCGTGCCCGAAGGCCGGGCGGCAAACCAGCCGCTTCCGGCCACCACTTTCAGTCCGCCGATGGGCGCGTCATTACCGGGGGCCCTGGTCAGTTTGGCGGTAATCGGTTCACCCGCGAGACCCGACTCCTTCACCGCTTCCGGTGAGAGTTTTTGTAGTTTTGCTTTCTGCTCGGGTGTGGCCGGGGCGTCTATGCGCGTGTAGTACGGAGTGCCGAATTCCGCCGTCAGTTCACGGTAGTGCTCGCCGGGATTCTTGCCTGTCCGAGCCGTAATCTCCGCCGCCAGCAGGTTCAAGATGATCCCGTCCTTGTCAGTCGTCCACGCGGTGCCATCGTGGCGAAGAAAACTTGCGCCGGCGCTTTCTTCTCCCCCGAAGCAAAACGAGCCGTCAACCAGTCCCGGCACAAACCATTTGAAGCCCACCGGTACTTCGCGCAGGTCCCTGCCAAGCTTTTTGACCACGCGATCAATCATGCTGCTGCTCACCAGGGTTTTTCCTACCGCTGCATCCTGCCGCCACTGTGGGCGATGCGTGAGCAAATATCGGATCGCCACCGCCAGATAGTGGTTCGGATTCATCAAACCCGCCACCGGAGTCACAATCCCGTGCCGGTCGGCGTCAGGATCGTTGGCGAAGGCCACCTGATATTGATCTTTAAGCCCGACCAGGCTGGCCATCGCATACGGACTGGAACAATCCATGCGGATCTTGCCATCGTGGTCCACCGTCATAAACGAAAATGTCGGATCGACAGTTGGATTGACAACGGCGATGTCCAGTCCGTAAACCGAGTTGATCGGCTCCCAATAAGGCAGCGACGCCCCGCCCAGCGGGTCCACGCCGAGTTTGAGGTGGGCGTCGCGGATCGCATCCATATCCACTACGTTCTTGAGATCGCGAACGTATGGCAGGATGAAATCTTCCTGATGCGTGGACGCGGCCTGCATGGCTTTGGCAAACGGAACGCGCCTCACTCCCACATTGCCGGCTCGCAATAATTCATTTGCCCGGTCCTGCACCCAGCGCGTTACGTCCGTATCGGCGGGGCCGCCGTTGGTTGGGTTGTACTTGAAGCCTCCATCTTCGGGCGGATTGTGCGACGGCGTGATCACGATTCCGTCGGCCAGATGTTCTTTCCGTCCGCGGTTGTAAACCAGAATTGCCCGCGAGATGACCGGAGTCGGAGCGACGCCGTCGTTTTCCTGGATGATGGTTTCGACGCTGTTCGCTGCCAGCACCTCGAGCGCGGTGCGCTGCGCGGGCGCGGACAGCGCATGAGTGTCTTTCCCCATGTAGAGTGGGCCGTCGGTGCCCTGCTCGCGCCGGTAATCGCAGATCGCCTGCGTAATCGCCAGGATGTGGGCTTCGGTGAAGGTGCCGTGCAGCGGCGAGCCGCGATGTCCACTGGTGCCGAAGCTGACCAGCTGGTTGCGATCACTCAGGTCAGGATGGCGCTCAAAATATTCCTTCTCCAGGCGTGCGACGTCCACCAGCATCGCTTTGGGAGCTGGCTTGCCGGCGAAGGGCGAAATCGTGGTTGCGTTAGCGTCAGGCACGCGCTTTGCCGATCATCTCTTCCCAGATGCCTTTGGATTTCAGGACCAGTTCCACCGCCTCGCGGACCGCGCCGTGTCCGGCGAGGGCCTTGGTGGTGTAATGCGCGGCCTTTTTTACCTCCGCAACGGCGTCCCCCACGGCAACCGCGAGACCCACGCGGCGCATCAAGGGGATGTCGGGAAGGTCGTCGCCAATAAAGGCCACCGCGGAATCGGAGACGCCGGCTTTGCGAACGATTTCTTCATAGGCCGGCATTTTCACCGGCTGTTTCATATAGATAAACTCCATCTTCATTTCGTTGGCGCGGCGCAGGAGCGCGGCACTTTCCCGCCCGGTGATGCAGCCAGTGCGCAGGCCGGCAGTGTGCGCCAGGGTAAGACCCTGGCCATCGTGCGCGTCAAAGGTTTTGATTTCGAGCGCGGTGCCGTCGGTTTGCGAGAGCAAGGTGACGCCGCCGTCGGTCATGGTGCCGTCCACGTCCATCAGGATCAGTTTGATTTGCGCGGCGCGCTTTTTGAGTGCGGGAGAGATTTTTGCCACACCAGCCAAAGAAGCCTCCAAAAAGTGTAAGTAAAGAGTCTAAGCCAAAACCCAAGGATGGATATCAAGGTTAACATTGGGCCTACAAAATGGAGAAATGTTCCACGTGGAACATTTTGGGCAATAATTAACTTGACTCACCCGTGATTTTTCGGTATTATTTGACTCATGAAAGCCGACATGAGTCCCGAACCCAAGAGCCTTCAGGAAGCGATTGTCTATTTCTCTAACCCTGATAATTGCATCGACTACGTCGCTATTCGCCGCTGGCCCAAGGGCGTTACCTGTCCAACCTGTGACTCTCCGAAGGTGAGTTTCAGTGCAAAGCGCCGTACATGGAAGTGCTCTAAGCACCATGCCAAGCGGGAGTTCTCGGTCAAGGTGGGCACCGTGTACGAGGACAGTCCTATCCCCTTGGACAAGTGGCTCACCGCAACTTGGATGCTGACCAACTGCAAGAATGGGATTAGCAGCTATGAAGTTGCCAGAGCGTTGAGAGTGAGTCAGAAGTCGGCGTGGTTCATGCTGCACAGGATTCGGCTGGTATTGCAGGATGAGTTCTTTGGGTCGAAGTTGGGAAGCGGCCCGGACGCAGAAGTGGAAGTGGACGAGACTTTCATCGGCGGCAAAGGCCGGAACATGCACAAAGCTCGCAAGGCCCGTCTCACTGGTCGCATTGATGATGACAAGACCGTCGTGGTCGGATTCATGGAACGCGGCGGGAAAGTTCGGACTCAGATTGTGGACAAACGCCGCAAGGTCAATTTGCAACCGCTTATTCGGGAGCAGGTTCAGGCGGGCGCGGCACTCTACACGGATGCGCTCAAGGCTTACAGCGGACTCGACCAAGAGTACGAGCATGCCGTGGTAGATCACGCGGTTGAATACGTTCATGGCCGGGTGCATACAAACACCATCGAGAATTTTTGGAGTTTAGTGAAGCGCGGCCTACATGGAACCTATATCAGCGTGGAACCATTCCACCTATTCCGCTATCTGGATGAGCAGATGTTCCGTTACAACAATCGCAAAGACTTGGACGATGCGGGGCGTTTTGATCTAGCCGTATCGCAGATAGTCGGAAAGCGTCTTACTTTTGCCGAGCTAACTGGCAAGGTGAAGGGGACGAGCACGATTCACTAAGTCTTGGTCTTTGAAGCGCGGGAAGAAACCAAAGTGCGATAATGAGTAGAGTATTCGGGGGTGGCAGGACAATGACTGAAACTGAAAGAATCCGACTTGAAAAAGACATCCTGTATGAGCACCACAAGGCAGAGCAGGACTTTAGTGCACAGGTAGTGAAGTTAAAACGGGCGCAAGGCCAGTTACAGCACGCTGCGGAAAAGTTAAAGACGTTCGTTACCTACGTTGAAACTGCTCCGACATTGCGACGAGAGGGCGGCCCTAGTGCGACCATGCCGGAATTGGATATCAAGCAGATTGAGAGTGAGTGCGATGAACTTGCAGCACTCCGCGAAAAGGTAGACCAATTGAGTGCTGACAAAAAGGGCTTAGGGCTTTAGCTCTTTGTTTGTTTCTTGGCGCGGGAAGCGGGCGAAGTCTTAGCCCGCTTTTCTTTTGCTCGTAATCTTTTCCGCTTCCAAACTTTCTCACGCTTCACCAGTTCATCATGCGAGACGGAAAGAATTTTCCGCATGACATTATCAAACTTCTGAAACTCCGAAGGCTGTTCTGTTTTCGGTTCCGTTTTCACATTCATAATCATACTCGCGGAGGCAACATGGAACTATCTAATTTGGACGATCATCCTTCACAATTATTGACACCAGATTTAATAGCGCGTCGTCGTCAATTGCGCGAAGAACACCAGCGAGCAGTCTTTCGGTATCTTCTGTCTGTGCGCGGCATTGAGGCAGTTCCCGAAGTGCCCGCAGATGGCCGATTACATCATCTGGGAAATTGTCCCCGTTATCTTGAAACCTCACCACCAAGGCCACAAGGTGAAAATGATCCATCCTTAGCCGAGTGTACGTGCGTATCAGATTGCATAGATCGTGCCGTTGCTCTTTCGTCATGGGTGTATGAGCGAGATTAGCATCTACGTCTTTGGCTTCGCCGCTCCAAACAAGGCCAGTGAAGCAATCAAGCCGACTACAGCAATTCCACCCGGCACCCAATATTCAAGCAACGTGCCGCCCACCTGTTCGCCCCTGAGTGCAAGAATCTCATCTCTAAGCATTACTGAATTTTCGTAATATTCGTGGCCCATGTAACCGAGTGCGGCTAAGGCCACAATCAATGCCAGGATCGCGGCTGCTTTGGTGGGATTCATCGGCGGGAATTATCTCACGGATTTTGCAATCCGTGCCCTATTCATAAACGTAAGAATGCGCAACTCTCCGAGTCGTATTTAGCCTGACCGCAATTTCTAAATAGACTTCGTGTTTATCGGGCACAGTTGTTCCCGGAAGCATTAACAGCGGCCCAGTCCTTATGTGAACCTCTGAAATCAAGCTGTCATCTTCCAGCAGACAAAACAATGGATTCTCATTGGTTTCAGGAACCGCATTCGACGGAAGCTCTTCCAGTGTCTTAGGAACGCGCAACGCATCGAACAGGATTTTTATACGACCGTCTATGTCGCCGCCCTGCAAAACAAAATTTCTTTCGTCTCTCCGAAGGAACAGAATATCCAAACTGCAACGCAGACAAAGGTTTTCGGTTACGAGCGGGAGAAACGTAAACCCATTCCGCGCCCAGTTCTTTCCCATTTCCTGAATGCCCTTTTGAAAAGCATCGGGCGGCGTAAATTGTGCAACAAGTCCCGATCCCGGAGTAAATCCCAGAGCACCTCCAACTCCCTCGGCTCTTTCCTTAAGGTTTGGATGTATCGACCACAGATGTTGCAACTGGGAATGGAAAACCTTACGAATGGAGTGTTTTTCCTTACGCGGATTGGAACTTCCGCTGCTGTGTAATGGGCCGCTATACAGAAGATGGAATTCCACAAGGTTCTCCCGCTCAATTGGTTCGCCTGAGCCAACTTCAACGTAAATCTCAGTGTCAAGCGGTGCTGCCAAGGTGATTTTCCATTGCTTTCTCAAAAAGGCTGGAAAATCGCTTGGCCCACCTTCACTTCTACTCTAGCGGGTGAGCCAAGTCAATTATTACCACATTTTGTGCTTATGGAAATGTATGTACAAAACAGCCGAAGTGTTTTGAGTGGTTGGAGTTAGCGAAAATTCCCGCTTTGGGAAATGTGAGCTTGCCGCCCTGGAGTTCAAGACCACCAAGGGTGGGGTCTGCGGCTTCTGAGAACTGCCCCACTCAAGCCAAAACCGGGCTTGAACGGGCCCACCAGCCCTTCGTTTTTTAGAGGGTGGGAGCTCCCAGCCCGTCCCGCTTGGAGTTTCGGTTCGGTGTCGTCACAGGGCTGCACAATCGCTTCAGAGAACGAGCTTTCTGCGTCCGCGGTGCCCACCCTTGAAAAACCAAGGGTGGGGCAGCCCTCAGTCGTGGCGGTGTAAGGGTGGGCCAGCCCCCAGCATCGTAGCCAAAGCCGGAACTGCTCGGGAGCTGATTCTGCAGCGTAGCCGGACCCACGCTCAACGATTCCGCCGTGCACTTGGTCACATTCTTAGCCGAGGATTGAAAACCAGCTTGCAACGTCCGTGGTGCCCACCCTTGAAAAGCCAAGGGTGGGGCAGCCCTCAGTTTATTTTGAGGAAAGGGTGGGCCAGCCCCCTAAAAGAAAAACTCCCAGAACACCCCCTCAACCGGAGTACCTGCTCTTGACGTCACCCCGCTCTCGGATCGTGGCCCTAGACCGCCCAGAAACGCAACCAGCAGCTACTCTGCTCGCAGATTGGATGTCAGAGCTTCGATCATGTTGAGATGGGCGGTTCTAACGAAAAATCCTTAGCAAGGATATTGATCGCACCTCCCGGCGGAATCAGGCTAATGCGAAAGTGCAAATACCCTTTGAAACTATCGTAGGGATTCCGTTCCGACAGGGTTCGTAGGAACTCAGACTCGGCTGAGCATTCAGCATCCGAGATGTCGTCGGAGCATTGGCTCTTTCCCTCCAAGTCCACCTCCAGCTTGACGTATGTGCTTTCTTTGAAAATTAGGTCAACAGGCGTGAGGGCACTTTCTTCCCCAAGCAACTGCAAAGATATTTTTACTAGCTCTTCTGAACCCTCCCTGTAGAAACACAGGCCCAGCAGCTTGGAATCGTGCCACCTAACGCTATTGAATCGCTGTATCGTCGAGTTTGTCATTTGAACGCTCATGATTTGCCTCGCTGCTCGCTGACATGCCCACTCCGCGTCATGGAATCGCCAGATTTTCGGGTATGGTCCACCAGAGTGGTGGAGGGGGCTGGCCCATCCTTTCGCGGGAAGTATAGCGGAAAAATGAGGGCTGCCCCACCCTTCGTTTTTTGAAGGGTGGGAGACCACAACTGTATCCCGCTGGAGATTTTGTTTTGTTGTCCTAAGGAACGATCGGATTCGAGGATTGAAACTAGCATTCAACGTCCGCGGTGCCCACCCTTGAAAAACCAAGGGTGGGGCAGCCCTCATTCGTTGCGGTGCAAGGGTGGGCCAGCCCCCAGGCCATCGCTTGGTCCCAGTTAATGCACACAACTATCCCCTCACGATCTTCTGAAAGATCGCTCCCAACCGATATTCAAAACCTCAAAGGGAAACCAGTGAATGTAACGGGGCCGAATCAGTAGCACCAGACTGACTGATTGGAAAGGAACGATACCCTAGCCCATCGCGGATGTCAATTGTGAATCGAACGCAATCGCCGCCGGACGCCACTTCCGTGGCCAATCAACAACGCGATGAGTCGCTCGCGAGTTTTGGCTCAAGAGTGCAAACGGAGAGCAATGAAAGCTGAAACGCAAATTTCATTTTCCCTTCACTTCAATTGTTTTTTCCAAGCGCACGTCGGCGGAAGAACCTCCCACCATGATTTTGACTTGGCCGGGTTCTACTACAAAGCTTTGCTTGCCTGAGTCCCAGTACGTGAGCCCGGTGGCCGCCAGCGGGAACTTCACGGTGCGAGTCTCTCCGGGCTGAAGCGGGATGCGCTGGAATCCCCGCAGCTCTTTGACCGGGCGCTCGACAGCGGAATCGAGATGCTTCACATACAGCTGCGCGACCTCATCGCCGGCGCAAGTGCCGATGTTTTTCACGTCCACGCTGACTGTCACCTCGCCATCGGCTTTGATCGAGTCAGATGAAGTGCGCAGGTTGGAATATTCGAAGGTGGTGTAGCTCAGCCCGAATCCGAGGGGATACAACGGCTGACCCTTGAAATACATGTAGGTGCGGCCTTTGCGGATGTCGTAGTCCATCATCGGAGGCAAATCGTCGAGCGATTTGACCCAGGTGGCGACCAACCGGCCGGCGGGATTGTAGTCGCCGAAGAGAACGTCGGCCAGCGCGTTGCCTTCTTCCTGGCTGGAGTGCGCCATGTGCAGGATGGCCGGAATATTTTCCTGCACCCAGGTGATGGCGTAGGGAAAGCTGGAAATCAGCACCACAATGGTTTTAGGATTGGCCGCCTTCACGCGGCGAATTAAATCAAGCTGCGGCGGATCGAGGTCGATGGCTTTGCGGTCCACGCGCTTCTTTGCCCTCGCTGGGAAGCGGGCAGATTCCGAAGCGGTCGTTGCAGTAAGGATGATTGCCGACGAAGACGATGGCCACATCGGATTCAGCGGCCAGATTGGCGGCGAAGTTGTGAGTGTTGTCCGGCGCGTAGCGTACACGCACGCCTGGGCCCACGGCGTTCCGGATGCCTTCGAGCGGGGTGACGCTGTAGGGCAGCATTCCGGAGTACCAGTCCATCAGAACATTGTCGCCGTAGGGGCCGATGACGGCGATGGAGCGCAGTTTGTTTTTATCCAGAGGCAAAAGGCCCGCGCCGTTATCCAGCGGAGCATTCTTCAGCAGAACAATCGATTCCTGCGTCACCTTTCTGGCCAGGGCTTTGTTCTTGTCGCTGTACCAAGGTTCCTCGTCGCCGGAGATTTTTTCCCAGGGCGACATGCCGGGCGGATCGAACTCACCGAGGCGCATCCGCATGCGCAGATTGCCTTTGATGGTGCGTTCGATGTCGGCTTCGGTGACCAGCTTTTTGTCCAGAGCGTCGCGCAACGGCACTTCGTATCGATCGAGGAAAACGCTGATGCCCGCTTTGACGCATCCGGCCACTGCGGCCGTGGGGTCGGGATAGTAGTGAAATTCGTGAGTGAGATTGGGAAGCGATCCGGCGTCGGTGCATACCATGCCGTCAAACTTCCATTCTTTCTCAACGATGTCGCGGATGAACGGCGAAACGGCGTCGGGGATTTTATTGACCGCGTTGTACGATGCCATGAACGATTGCGCGTTGCCCTCTTCAATGCCCATCTGGAACGGAACCAGATAGTATTCGCGGAGATTGCGTTCATCAAAGTCGGAAGATGAACTGGTGCGGCCGTCTTCGTTGCTGTTGGCCAGGAAGTGTTTCATGGTCGAGGCGGCAAGCAGATACTTCGGATTGTCGCCCTGCAAACCATGGATGAGGCCGACCGACATTTTTCCACGAAGTATGGGTCTTCGCCGAACGACTCCTCGGTCCGTCCCCAGCGCGGATCGCGCGCCAGGTCAACGTTTGGCGTACGGATGGCGAGGCCGACGCGCTTGCCATCGAACTTCTTGTTATAGACGCGGGCTTCGTATCCTTCGACAAAGCCGACCTGGCGAAGAACCTCCGGATCCCAGGTTTCGCCGAGTCCAACCGACTGCGGGAAGGTTGTTGCCGTGACCTTGCCGCCCCAAACCCATCCCAGACCGTGCAGGCCTTCGGTGAAATTGGTGAACGGCTTGATTCCCAGCCGCGGGATGGCGGGCTGCATCTGGCCGAGCATGGCGATTTTTTCGTCGAGGGTGAGGCGGGAGACCAGATCGTCAACGCGCTGGTCGAGGGGCAGGCCGGGATTACGGAAGGGCTCGCTCCCGGCCGCGGCTTGCGTCAGACGAATCGTGCTTGCAAGTACCAGGGAAAGAATTCCGATAAAAAGCTGGAGGCGCATTGAAATCCTCTTGGAACCTTGAAGAATATCGAGCGACATTTTAATTGATGGGTACGCCCGGAATCCGCACCCGCAGCGCGAAGCCGTGCTTGCAGTCGTAGCTCTCGGGCAGTTTGATGGAGAGCCCACTGTCGGCGTGCATCCATTCAACCTTGTCGGTCGAGCCGAGAAGAGTTGCGTTGATGGTTTGATAGCCAATGCCCTGGGGACCCGTCCCCAGTGCGTGTATTTCTGCGACTCTGTCCGCGGGGCACGCCATGCTGATCGCGTACACATAGGGCCCGTTCGCGGTGAAGCGGAAATCTGATGCGGTGTAGGGTTTTGTATCCGCGTCATGTCCGAAGCCAGCTTGAATCTGCGTGGGTCCTTCCCCGAAGACTTTCCAGGGATGGGTTCCATAAATAGCTTCGCCGTTCACGTCGAGCCAGGCGCCGATTTCGAGCAGCGTGGCGCGCACCTCGTCGGGGATGGTGCCGTCCGGCCTCGGACCGATGTTCAGAAGCAGATTGCCGTTCTTGCTGACGATGTCCACCAGTTGATGAATCAGGAAGTCGGCCGACTTTAATTGGTCGTGTTGCATGTATCCCCAACTCAGATTGCTGATTGGCGTATCGGTCTGCCAGTGCCAAGCCATGATGTTGGGGAGCAGGGCGCGCTCGTAGTCGCGGGCGCCGGAACCTTCCGGCATGGAATAATCTTTGAAATTGATGACCGCGGGAATGTTATTGCGCGCGGCGTAGTTGTAATAGAAAGCGGCGAACTCGGTGACGTTGCGGCGGAAGGCCGGGTGGCCGATGCCGCCATCGAAATAAAAAACTTCGGGCTTGTATTTTTCGGTGAGTTCAACGGCGCGGGCCAGCCAGTCGCGCGTCCAGGCTTCACTCACCCAGGACCATTCGTTGTAAGTGATGAAATGCGGGTCGTTCATCCAAGCGTGGGCGGGGCCGTAGAACGACGCGTACTTAGGATCGTTCACGTCGGAGCGGATGGAACGGCCCTCGTCGTAGTAATAGTTGTGCTCGGCGCGGTGGGAAGACAGGCCGAAATGCAATCCTGCGGCGCGGGTGGCTTGGGCGAGGTCGCCGACGATGTCGCGATGCGGGCCCATTTTGACGGCGGTCCAATCGGAGAGGCTGGAATCGTACATGGAAAATCCGTCGTGATGCTCCGCGACCGGGATTACGTATTTCGCGCCGGCGCGTTTGAAGAGGTCCACCCAGTCGGCGGGGTCCCATTTTTCGGCGCGGAATTTGGGGATGAAATCCTTGTAGCCGAGATTTTCCAGTGAGCCGTAGCGCTTCTGGAAGTCTTCATACGCGGGGTCGCCGGGTCGGTACATGTTGTGGGGATACCATTCGTTGACCGCGCCTGGGACGGCATACACTCCCCAGGTGATAAAGATTCCAAACTTGGCGTCTTTGAACCACTGCGGGTTTACAAAGTTGCGGAGAGTTTCCCAGTCGGGGCGGTAAAGGCCGTCGTGCGATTGGCGGTCGGCTTCAGCGATGAGTGAATCCCGCTTCGCGTCATACTTCGCAACCGACACCTGCCATTCCCGGTCGATTTCCTCCGCCGACTTGACCTCGTGCGTGGGCGCCAGCGGATCGGCAGGTCGGTTGCTGCCCTGGGCGTTCCCGGTGGGCAACATCGCGCAGAAAACGACCGCCACGAATAAAACTGAAAACAGCTTGTTCCGATATCTCATTTATCCCATTGCGCCTCGCGCATCATAGCAGACGATCGGGACCACTCTTTCGCAAAAATCCCGAGGCGCCATACGACCTCGATATATACTCTGACCGCGTCTCTACTTCCCCGGCAGGGCCGGCCCCATAGGAGCGCCGCTGATTTAGAGAGATGAATGCAATGACCTCCAAACTATTTGTGGCGATCCTATTATTCTCGACGTTTCTCCCAGCATCCGCCGCCGTCACTCCTTACCCCGCTTATCCCGGCGCCGCGCCGAGTCTCGCTTATCGTGTGACTGTGGACGGCCAGGCTGTCTTCGTCCATCGCTTTCCAACTTTCAATCAGTTCCAATGGATGGACCACGCCAGCTTCGCCATGTCCGGCAAAGTGCACATCACTATTACGTCGCTGGTCAACGACCGCAACATTGTCACCTGCTACATCCGGCCGCTGGCCTACAACATTCATCCCCAGATCAACGGCAACAGCATCAGCTTTGATCTCGATCAGCCGCGTTATCTGGTGATTTTTTTCAACGAAGAGCCGACGTTCCAAAGTCCGGGCCTGCTGCTGTTCGCCGAGCCTGAAGAAAAGAATCCGCCGAGGCTGGGCGACGCCAACGTGGTCAACATTCTCGACTACAAAATCGACAACACTGGCAAGACGCTGGAGACCGCGAAAATCAATCAGGCGATCAGCGACGTTTCTGCGCGACCCGGCGGCGGCGTCCTGTACTTTCCGACTGGCGTTTATCTAACCGGCACCATCCTGATGCAGAGCAACGTCAAGCTCTACGTGGCCGCTGACGCCGTGATTCGCGGTTCGCGCAAAGGCGCGGATTACGTTTCGCCGCCCATACCCGCCGGGGCGAGGCCGCTGCGTGCGCTGATCGTCTTCAACAATGTCGAAAACGCCGGACTCTCCGGCCCCGGCACCATCGACGCCGAAGGCTATCCGTGGCTGTGGCACGATTTCCAGCCTGACCTCGGCGACGGATCGGCGCGATCCGAAGAAGGCCTGGTCAACGATCCCCACGGCGGCGTCCGAGGATACATCGTCAACAACAGCCGCAACATTTCTTTCCAGGGATTGTTGCTGCTGCGCTCGTCCTACTGGACGGTGACCGTCACCGACACCGATGGCTTCTCCGCCACCAACATTAAGATCGTCAACCGCAAGCAGCAATATCACGACGACGCCTTCGACTTCGCCGGCAACACCAAACACATTCGAATCGAAGACGGCTTCGCCATGACCATGGACGATACCTTCGCCTTCTACCGCGGACGGAAAGACGCGACCGGCGGCCTCGAAGACATCGTTATCAAAGGATTCGTGGACTACAGCTACACCTCCGGCCTGACCATCGGATACGGCGGCGCGCCGCCCATCTATCATCTGCGGCTCGAAGATGTCCACTTCGTCACCAACCAGAACAAGTTCGCCATCTGGATTCAACTTTCTCCCGCGTACTTCGTGGGCAAGGGATACAGCTCGGGCATGCGCTCCAGCGGCAGCGTCCCCCTCGACGATTTCAAAATCGTCAACTCAACTTTCGAAAACGACGGCGGTCACATCTACATCGACGGCGGCGACGCCCCGCTGACCAACTTCGTTTTCGAAAACTGCACCTTCTACAAAGCCACGCGCCCGGGAATGTTGATGGGCAAGAACGTCGCTCCCATCCTTTTCAAGAATGTGAAGATGAACGGGAAGCTGCTGCGCAATGTTGACCAGTTGAAGAAGGAAGGGGTCGAAGTTTTCGTCCCGGTGAAGTTCGAGAAGTAGAATCACATCAAGAATTGGCGCCCCATCGTTTTACCCGTCGGTGGGGAAAATGAGGCGCTACTCTGAACTGCAAAATCATGCTTAGAATCCCCTATCCCGACCTCGTCGACACCCTCTCAAGCGCATTTCAGAAGCTGGGATTCGAACCCGCCCGCGCCGACCGCTGCGCCCAGCTCTTCGCCGATTCCAGCCGCGACGGGGTCCACTCGCACGGCCTCAACCGCTTTCCCCGCTTCGTCGCCATGATCAGGAACGGCGGCATCGACATTCATGCCAGCCCGGTCCTCGTGGCCAGCACTGGCCCACTCGAACGTTGGGACGGGAAAGTCGGCCCCGGCAATCTCAACGCCTGGCATTGCATGGACCGCGCCATCGCGCTCGCGCGCCAGCACGGCATGGGATGCGTCGCGCTGGCCAACACCAATCACTGGATGCGCGGCGGCAGTTATGGATGGCAGGCCGCCGACGCCGGCATGATCGGCATCTGCTGGACCAACACGCTGCCCAATCTTCCTCCCTGGGGCGCGAGCGTTCCGTTGCTCGGCAACAATCCGCTGGTGATGGCCGTGCCCCGGCCCGGCGGCCACGTGATTCTCGATATGGCCGCGTCGCAGTTTTCCTACGGAGCAATTTCCGCGTATCGCGCGCGCGGCGAACTGCTGCCGGTCGAAGGCGGTTTCGATACTGAAGGCCGACTGACCCGCGATCCGGCAGAGATTGAGAAGTCCCAGCGCCCTCTGCCGATCGGCTACTGGAAAGGTTCCGGCCTGGCGCTGATGCTGGATCTTCTCGCCGGCATCTTATCAGGCGGTAAGACGACGCATCAGATTGAACCGACGCCGGAGCGCGAAGTCGGAATCTCACAGGTCTTTCTCGCGTTCAATCCGGCCAGTGTCGCCTCGGCCGCAAGCGCGGCACAGATTGCGAACCAGGTCATCGAGAATTTGCATTCGGGAGCACAGGCCGCAGGAGAGTCCGTCCGTTATCCCGGCGAGCAGGTGTTGCGCCTTCGCCAGGAAAATATGGAAAAAGGCATTCCAGTGGATCCCGAGGTTTGGCGGCAGATCCAGGAGTCCTAGCCCTTCAACATTCTTGAAGAGCTTTGCGCAATCGGATCACGGTAAATCTTATGCGAGACGCGGAGCGGTCCCTCAATAAAGTCCAGCATCAAATCGCCGCCGGCCGCCTGGGCGATGCGCAGCAATCCGCCGTACACACGTCGGGACGCGGACCCAATGCTCCTAACGCAAGACGCGGCTTATCCTGGCCCAGGCGCTCGCAAATCAGTTCGCGAATCATGCGTATGAACCGGGGATGCGTGCCTACGGTCCCGGCCCGTACCATGTGCAAGCCCAACTCCGCGCACAGCTCTCGCGCCTGCGTATCAAGGTCGAAGAGAATCTCCATGTGGTCTGAGACGAAACCGATGGGAGCGATCACCACATCCGAACTGCCTCCGCGCTCTTTGATCTCATGCAGGTAATCAAGAATGTCCGGCTCCAACCAAGGTTGCGACGCTGGACCACTTCGGCTCTGGAACACCAAGCGCCACTCTTTGTGTCCCACTTCGTCCGCTACCAGACTGCCGGTATCCTTGAGTTGCTTTTCGTAGTCACAGCCGTGCGCCATTGCCAGTGGAATGCTGTGTGCGGTATAGACAAGGTGCGCCGACTCACGCCGGCCGTCTGGAATCTTTGCCAGCGCATGCTTCACACGATCTGCCACGGCCTCAACAAATCCAGGATGATTGTGGAACACGCGGATCTTATCTACCACCGGCGCGCCTTCGCCTGCTGCCTCTTGCGCGCGCGCTATGTCTTCCCGATACTGCCGGCAACTCGAGTACGAACTATAAGCGGACGTCACAAAAGCCAGCGCGCGTCGCACTCCGTCCGCCTGCATCTGGCGGAGTGTGTCGGTAAGCATGGGATGCCAGTTCCGGTTTCCCCAATAGATGGGCAGGCGAGGGCCGTGCTGAGCCAGTTCCGCCTCAAGAGCCGCGATGAGTTGCCGATTCTGATCGTTGATCGGACTCTTGCCGCCGAAGTAGTAGTAGTGTTCGGCCACTTCCAGCATGCGCTCGCGCGGCACGTTCTTGCCCCGCAAGACATTTTCCAGGAATGGCATAACGTCATCTGGACGTTCGGGACCACCGAAAGAAGTGACCAGGATTGCGTCGTAGTTCATGGGGTCGTCAGTTAGCCCTCAAGGTCTTACCGGAAACCGCCGCTCTGCTTTTGCATGTCGGCGAGTGCTGCCGTTACTTCCTCACTAGGCTGGTTCGGTTTACGATCTCTCCTGCCATGCGTCTCAGGTTCATTCATCAGATGAACTTCGCTGGTCACTTTGCTGAGCACCAACTGCACATCGCTGATGTAGCGTTCGCGGAACGCTCCCTCGCAGTAAGCCAGGTAGTAGTCCCACATGCGCACGAAGCGATTGTCGAATCCGAGTTCGCGCACTTCGGAGAGATGTTCGAGAAATCGGCGGCGCCATTCGTGAAGGGTCAGAGCGTAGTGTTTCCCGATGTCTTCCATGTGAAAAAGCTGCATGCGGGTGGTTCGAGCCAGCGATCGTTGAATCTCGATGACCGAAGCCAACTCAGCTCCGGGAAAGATGTGCTTCTTGATCCAGTCGCTTTGCTTACGGTACTGGTGAAACGTTTTTTCCTGGATGGTGATGGTTTGCAGGAACATGCTGCCGTCTGGCTTGAGCAGGCGATCACAGGCTCCGAAGTAGTCGTCGTAGTGTTCGTAACCCACAGCTTCGAACATTTCAATACTGACGATCTTGTCGAACTGACCGCTTAGGTTGCGGTAGTCGTCGAGCAGCAACTGGATGCGATCCCCCGTCCTGCTCCGAGAGAACACTTCACGCGCGTAGTCGTGCTGCTGCTGGCTGATGGTGGTAGTAGTTACACGACATCCATAAGTCTCAGCCGCGTAGACCGCGAAGCCGCCCCAGCCGGTTCCGATTTCGAGCACGTCGTCCTGCCGCCCCAATTGGAGTTTGCGGCAAATGCGATCGAACTTGCGGATCTGTGCCTGTTCCAGAGGGTCGTCCGTGCTTTCGTAATAGGCGCAGGAATAGGCCAGGCTGAGATCGAGGAAAAGACTGTAGAAGTCATTGCCCAGGTCGTAGTGATACGCGATATTGCGCCGGCTGCCGGCCTGCGTGTTGCGGCGGCGGCGATGCTCAAAAACGTCGGCGAGCCTGCGAAAGGACGTCAAGAGGCGATTGCTGCCGTCCAGTTGGTCCAGGTTTCGCACCGCCAACTGCACAACCGAGACCAGATTGGGAGTCGACCAGTCTCCCTCCATGTACGACTCTCCAATACCGACGTCTCCCGCTAACAGCGCGCGCAGGAAAAAGCGCTCATCGTGTACTGCGATGACCACGTGCAGCGGGTCTTTTTCCCGGCCACCGACGGACTGCCCGAAGCAGTAGGTTTCCTCCGGACAAACCACTTCCAGGTAGCCCACCCGGAGCCCAGCCAGAGTCTTCAGAAATATCCACTTCGCGATATTCGCCGTCATTCCGCTCGCCATGACGCCCCCAAATGCTGAACTGTCGCGCGCTCGAAACGGCCTGCGCCTGGATGCCTGACCACTGGGACTCGCTTCAGCAATAGCCGCAACGCTTGCCAATGAATTGCTGTGACTACTCTGGCCGTCATCCAGGGAAATCTCAGCACTGCCCGGTGCAGTTCAGACCGAGACCACTCGCGCCGCTCCAGCTTCAGCGTGGAATCGAAGATCTCCCGCCCGTTCTCATAACTAACGCTCTCACTGATCAGTCGCTCACCCGGAGGCGTGAACGTCCAATCGTATTCCTGTCCCAGCTTCAGGAAGGGCGAGACGTGAAATTGCTTGGGAAACCGGTACCGCTTGTTTTCGCCAGCCGGGCGCTCGACCGTGGGAGTGAGCCAGTAGTTTGCGGTTTCTCCAAAGGTATTATTGACTTCGGCCATGACCATCTGCAACTTGTCTTCGCGGTCGTAACAGTAAAAGAACGAAACGGGATTGAAGTTGTATCCCAGGTAGCGGAGATGCGTGAGCAGGAAGATTCGCCCTTCCGGAATGACAATGCCCTTCTTGAGTGCATCTCGCGAAACCCGTTCGCGCAGCGGTTTCGCTGCATCCCCGAAGTGGTCCCGCTCCTGGTACGAAACCCAGTTCCGCCGGTTGTATCCCGCCAGCGGGGAAACCTTCATCAGTTCTGGCAGCCGGTCAATATCGAGAAAGACCATAAACAGCGGGTAAGTAAATTCACGACGGACAGGACTGAACCTGCGATGACGCAACGTTCCGGAATAGATTCCCGATTCCATCATGCCGCCACTTCTCCCGGTTCATCCCAGGCTACACCCAGTTTCCCCGCAACTCGGATCGCCGAATTCAATCCGTCTTCATGGAACCCGTAGAACCAGTATGCGCCACAGAAGTGAGTTCGGTTGCGGCCGCTGATCTCCTGCCAGCGCGCCTGGGCTCGTACGGCCTCTAACGTATAAAGAGGATGGAAGTATGTCATTTGGCGCAGGACTTGGCGCTCGTCGATGGACTGAGTGTCGTTCAGCGTGACGCAATAGTCTTCCCGTGTGGGCAGGCTCTGCAATCGGTTCATGTGATATGTCAGCGTAGCAGCTCGCTGTCTGCCGCCGAGATGATAGTTCCACGACGCACGCGCCCCCTGCCGGCGGGGCAGCAGGCTCGAGTCGGTGTGCAGCACGGTCTGGTTGCGGCTGGTGCGGAAACCGCCCAGCACCTGCCGCTCCAGCGGAGTTATGTCCTTCAGGAGTTGGAGGGTTTGCGGCGCATGACAGGCGAAGACAACTTCGTCAAAAGACTCCGGCGGACGGTCCTCAAAGCCAATTTCCACTCTGGCGGCAGTGCGCCTGACCCCGTCAATCTTTGCTCCCGGACAAATCCGTTCGCGGTAAGGCGCAGTCAACGCCGGAATGTAAGAGCTGCTGCCGCCTTTGAGCACATACCACTGAGGAGCCGTCGTCAAACTCAGGAGCCCGTGGTTCTCAAGGAAGCGGATCAGGGTAAAGGCCGGAAAGTCTTCGATTTCCTCTGGCGAGGTGGACCACACTGCCGCCGCCATAGGGTGCAAATAGTAGCGCGTGAACTCGCCTCCGAACTGATTCGTTCGCAGGTAATCCCCCAAAGTGATTTCAGCGCCGGCTGGATCCCGCAGAAGCTTGCGAGCCTCCCGGTTAAAGCGCATGATCTCGGCCAGGAAGCGGTAGTGTCCCAGGCGATACCAATTGCTCCGGCCCGCGAAGAACCCGCTCAGGCCGCGGCTGCTGTATTCAAATCCAGTCTGCCGGCAAGACACGCCGAACGACATGTCGCTCGCCTGCCGGGCTATGCCTATCTGCCGGAACAAGCGAACCAGATTCGGATAGGTGCGGTCGTTATGCACGATGAACCCAGTGTCGATCGGCAAGACGCCGCGACTGGTTTCAATCTGATGCGTATGGGTATGGCCTCCGAGACGGCCCTCCTTCTCGAACAGCCACACTTCGTGTTTCTGGCTGAGCAGATATGCTGCTCCCATTCCTGAGATCCCCGCCCCGATTACCGCGATCCGGCTCATGCCGCCTTACTTTCCGGCAGCGGCACCCGAATGCCCCGCAAATCCTTGGCTACTCCCAGCCAGTTCAACATCTTTATCGCGTAGTAAGTAACATCCACTTCCCACCAGCGAAGTCCTTGCCGGCACGCATACATGAACTTGTGGTGATTGTTGTGCCAGCCTTCACCCAGAGTGATGATGGCAAGTACAAAGTTATTGCGGCTATCGTCCGCCGTGTCGAAGCGCCGCGTTCCCCACAGATGCGCGACCGAATTGATGGTGAAGGTCCCGTGAAAAAGCAGGACAGTCGAGACCACAAATCCCCACCCAAAAGCTCCCAGCCCTCCGCCGAGTAGCAGAACTGCCGCTAACACGACCGGGGGAACCAAGTAGTGTTTGTCGAGCCAGCGCAATTCCGGATACTTGCCGAAGTCCTGGATCAGCGACGGATCGTACTTGTCGTATTCGTTCGACAGCACCCACCCCACATGGGCCCACCAGAATCCACGCTTCAACGGAGAGTGAATGTCTGGATCCTGATCCGCATGCCGGTGATGCACGCGATGATGGGCAGCCCACCACAGCACGCCTTTCTGTCCGGAAGTTTCCGCCAGAAACGCCATAATAAACTGCCAGCCGCGCCCCAACTTGTAGCTGCGGTGGCTAAAGTAGCGGTGGTATCCGGCAGTAATCCCGAACATCCGCACGGCATACATCGCCAGCATGAGCTCGACCCATGACCATCGGAAGGGGACAAAGACAACGGCGATACACCCCAGATGCAGCAGCACAAACGGAATGACTGTCCCGAAACTGTAGTTGCGCATTCGCTTGATCACACAGAATTCCTGGCTTTTACCTCTGACTTCTGACTTGGGTTCGAGAACCTTTTCTCTTGCCAGTACGCGCTCCGGCAGGTCCTCGGATTGCTTCCTGATTTGTTGTATCAATCCGCAACGTATTTGTCAAGCATTTGTCCAGGACATTTCTTTGACAAACAATGAGCGGGTCTGATAGGATGCTTTCCCATGGCGACCTCCTACCCGATCAGTGCGGTGGCTAAACTCACCGGGATTCCTCTGGACACGCTGCGCGCCTGGGAGCGCCGCTACCGGACCGTCATTCCCAAGCGGGCTGCCCGAGGACGTCTTTACTCCGAGGAACAGATCCAGAAGTTGATCCTGCTGCGGAGGGCAGTCGAACAGGGACACTCCATCGGGCAAGTGGCCGCGCTCGGTGACCGGCAGTTGCGGGAACTGCTGGAGAAAAGCTCTGCCATCGCAGCCGGACAATCCGCTTCGCACCGGACCGATGCAGAGGCCCTGCTGGCGCCGGTTTTGCACGCCCTCGACCGCTTCGACTACGCCGCGACCGACCGTGAAATTAACCGACTGGCGGCGACCCTGGGCAGTCCGAGGAACTTCGTTCATCAAGCCGCGCTACCCTTAATGCGGACGGTCGGGGAGCGCTGGCATGAAGGCAAATGCAGTATCGCGCAGGAGCACATGCTGACCAATCTGCTCACCGGCGTGCTGGCCTCGCTGGTGCGAACCTATTCTCCGTCGAATCCTCCGGCCCGGATTTTGCTGGCCACACCGACCAATGAACGCCACGCGTTCCCCACTCTAACTGCTGCGATGCTGGCCGCGGCGGGGGGGCTGGGAGCCATTTATCTGGGAACGGATTTGCCGGCGGCGGACATCGTGCTGGCGGCTCGAAAGAGTGAAGCTGACGTGGTTTTGCTCAGCCTTTCATCCACGCCCAATTCCGAAGTGCTGGACCATCTCGATTACATCGCCCGCAAGGCGCCGCGGGCCGCCGCTCTGTGGCTAGGCGGCTCTCCAGCGCTGCACCTGGACCAGGCAACCGCGGGATCTCGCTGGCTGGTAGTAGAGGATTTCGCCGCGCTGGAACGCCAACTGACCGCGCGCGGAGCAAGGTTCTAGCTACGGCCAAGGCAATCCAAACGCGGGCGGGAATCGTAATGGACAGTGGCGGCGAGGCCGGCATAATGAAACACGGGTTCTTTCATCGCCGGGTGGTTGCGCCCATCGTCACCCTTCTTACCCAGGGGATCACGCCAGAGAAGATTGCCTTGAGCCTGGCATTTGGGATTGTGCTGGGCATCTTTCCGGTGCTCGGTTCAACCACCATTCTGTGTGCGGTCGCAGCCTTGATTTTCCAGTTGAATCTGCCTGCCATCCAGTTAGTGAACTACCTGATCTATCCCTTGCAGTTGTTCATGCTGGTGCCCTTCATCCGGATGGGGGAGAAGCTGTTTCGGGTTGCGCCTCTGCCGCTGTCTCTAACGCAGATTTTGGCCATGGTGCGCGCCGACCTGCCCCATGCCATCTCCAGGCTATGGCTGGCGGAAGTACACGCAATTTTGGCGTGGCTGCTGTCTGGCCCGCCGGCGATTTTTCTCCTGTACATCGTGCTGTCCAGAGCGCTTCGGCAAGTCGCGTCCTCCTACGGATTGCGTGACGCAGTTGCAACCATCAAAGTGAATGGGTGAAGCTATGTTTCTAAAACTGTATTGCATTGCCCTGCCGATTTTCTTTGGCTTGGATATGGTCTGGCTCGGCGTAGCAGCCAAGAACTTCTACACGAAACAGATCGGATTTTTGATGGCGCCCAAGGTCAATTGGGCAGCCGCCATCCTCTTTTACCTCCTCTTCCTGGCGGGCCTGGTGGTTTTCGTCATTGCTCCCGCTGTCGAAAAAGATTCCTGGGTGCGTGCACTCCTGCTCGGGGCACTTTTCGGCCTCATCACCTACGCGACTTACGATCTCACCAATCTGGCCACGCTCAAGGATTGGCCACTTGCGCTGACGGTGGTGGATTTGATTTGGGGCACGGTATTGGCAGGTTCCGTATCGATTGGAACCTACATCATCGCGCGCAAGCTCGGCCTATGAGCTATTACTCGACATTGGGGGTCGTGCTTTGGGGATACATGACCCTGTGGTTCCTGGTCTCGTTGATCAAGAGGAGAAACGATGTCGCCGACGTGGCATGGGGGCTGGGCTTCGTCCTTCTAGCGTGGACATCTTTCTTCCTGGCTGGTAGATCGGGATTGCGAGGTGTACTAGCAGGCATCCTGGTGAGCATTTGGGGCCTGCGTCTGGCATGGCACATCCATGCCCGCCATCGTGGCAAGCCGGAAGATTTTCGCTATATGGCATGGAGACGGGAATGGGGCAAGTGGTTCTATGCTCGCTCGTATGCGCAGGTGTACCTCTTGCAGGGCGCGCTACTGTTCCTCGTCGCATTGCCGGTGCTGCTAATTAATCGCAGATCCGGAGGCACGTTCGGCTTGCTTGAAGTCATGGGCGTTTGCGTTTGGCTCTTTGGGTTCCTTTTCGAATCGGTGGGGGACGCAGAGCTTGCAAGGTTCGCAAGTGATCCTCTCAATCGGGGCAAGATACTGCAAAGCGGGCTGTGGCAGTACACCCGACACCCCAATTATTTTGGAGAGGTCGTCCAGTGGTGGGGTATTTGGCTGCTGGCAGCCGGCGTTCCGGGCGGTTGGTTGGGTATTGTCGGACCCATCACCATCACCGTCCTGATCCTGAAGGTTTCCGGGATTCCAATGCTTGAACGGAAGATGGCGGAGAATCCTGACTTCGCAGAGTACAAAAGAAGAACAAACGTGTTTCTTCCTTGGTTTCCAAAGAAATGATTCGGTTCCGACTGATCGCTTGCGTTCACGAGGTGGATCCTGACATTGGCATCCTCATTTGATTCCACTGGCCGACCGCTAGTCCTGCTCACTGGGGCCACCGGCTACATCGGAGGACGTCTCCTCAAGGGCCTTGAGAAGGCCGGTTGGCCGGTTCGATGTCTGGCCAGACACCCTGAATTTCTGGGGCCGCGTGTCGCTGCCACCACCGAAGTGGTGATGGGCGATTGCCTCGACCCGGCTTCCCTCCCACCGGCCATGGCCGGAGTGCACACAGCGTACTACCTGGTTCACTCGATGGGTTCCTCGGGTAAGTTCGAGGAGGAGGACCGTCAAGCAGCGCGCAATTTTGCTGCATCCGCGTGCCAGGCAGGTGTGCGCCGCATTATCTATTTAGGCGGGCTGGGTGCAGAGGGACAATCGCTGTCAGCTCATTTGCGCAGCCGGCAGGAAGTAGCCGACATTTTGCGTTCCTCAGGAGTCCCCCTCCTTGAGTTCCGTGCCTCGATCGTGATCGGCTCCGGAAGCCTCTCCTTTGAAATGATTCGCGCACTGGTTCAGCGCCTGCCGGTGATGATTTGCCCACGCTGGGTGGGCGTGAAGGCTCAGCCCATTGCAGTCGAAGACGTGATCGCATATCTCTTGCAGGCACTTGAACTTCCGGTCGGGGAAACAGCGGTATTCGAGATTGGCGGCACCGACCAGGTGAGCTATGGCGAAATCATGCAGGAGTATGCGCGGCAGTGCGGCCTCCGCCGATGGATGATTCCAGTTCCAGTCTTAACACCGCGCCTCTCCAGTTTGTGGTTAGGCCTGGTCACGCCTATCTACGCTCGCATCGGACGCAAGCTGGTCGATAGCATGCGCAACCCCACACTCGTCCGGAACCACTCAGCGCTAACGGTGTTCGCTATCAGGCCGAGGGGTTTGAAGGATGCGATCGAAAGGGCATTACAAAATGAGAATCTCGAGTTCGCCGAGACGTCTTGGTCTGACGCTCTCTCCTCTTCCGGAAAGAGCCGGTCGTGGGGCGGCGTGCGCTTCGGAACGCGGCTCGTAGACTCGCGTACTCTACGCGTCTCGCTGACACCGGCAGCGGCCTTTGCTCCCATCAGGCAGATTGGAGGAACACAGGGCTGGTACTTTGCGGGTTTTCTGTGGTGGTTGCGCGGTTTTCTGGATCTTCTAGTAGGGGGCGTCGGAATGAGGCGTGGGCGTCGGAACGCTCAGACGCTGGCCGTGGGGGATGCACTGGATTTCTGGCGAGTAGAAGCGTTCGAGCCCGATCGCCGTCTGAGACTGGTGGCGGAAATGAAAGTGCCGGGACGCGCTTGGCTCCAATTCAACGTTGAGCCGATCGATTCACTGCCAAACTCCCCAGCGTCCGATATCCGCCAGACCGCCATTTTCGACCCGGCGGGCTTGGGTGGTCTTTTCTATTGGCACGCGCTGTATCCTGTCCACTGCTGGATTTTTGCCGGAATGCTTCGTGCTATCGCCGTCCGAGCGGTGTCCGAAGCTCACACATCACACAGGTGACTTCCTGCGAATTGCTGGCTTCGTGTCCGGAAACTCCTTGTGCCCAAGACAGCGACTACGTCTTCGCCAGCACGAAGAGGAGAGGCAAGCAGCCGTGCGGGAGGAGTCGGGTCATGCAGCATCACGTCAAGCCGTGCTACGCCAGAACAACAACAAGCCGAAAGTAGTGCACGGCTTGTTGCGGCATGCCTGGTACCCATCACGATGAATTTCTACGATGAAGCTGTATCGGAAGAGAAGCGCAATGCCCATCGTGGAGTGATCCAGTACTAAACCGTAGCGCGCCAAAACCGGCAATTCCGCAAGTGGTTGACAAGCTTGGCGTCCCCGACGGGATTTGAACCCGTGTTACCGCCGTGAAAGGGCGATGTCCTAGGCCAGGCTAGACGACGGGGACTGCGATTTTGGCGGGAGTCTTGCGAACCTTTCGATGGTAACAGCGCGCTATTCCTGCTGTCAAAAACCGTCCCGGAAAAGCCCCGGACCTCGTTTTCAAAACGCGTCACGTTTACAATAAAAGAACACCGCTGCCAGCGGCGATGCCACAGCCTTCATGCCTGACCCTCTTTATCTGAGTCTCTGGTTTCCTAGCTTCGACGTCGAAGACATGCTGCCCCATGCCCTGGCAGTGATGCGTCAGTTCCCTTTTTCGAGCCAGCAGCCCGGAATCAGCTATATTGCGCTTCATCCTGTTTCCTGGGACGAATCTACGATCCTCGAACAGCGCTATGTCCCCGGAATTCCTCCCGAACAAGCAGTGCTCATCGCCTCCGATTTACTGCATGAGGATTATGCCTATGTCTTCGAGGCGTATTGGGACCTCTGGATGTTCGCCGAAAACGGGCGGCATTGGATTCTGCAACCATCGCGAGTGACATTTCGTGTACACGCGCTGGAGTTTGACGGTGGAACATACGAACAGGATGGCCACATTCAGGTGGATTTGGGACTGGACGCACCTTTCCTTCAAGAAGAAGTGCAGCTTACCGAAGAGGCCGAACACAGAGTGCGAACCAATGTTGCCAAGCTTGTCGATTTCACCAATAAGATAGAGAAGAACTCGGGCGCAAGCGCACGGTTGTTGTGGTCTGAATCCGAAGAGAACCTTGCCCAGAAGCTGATTGCTCGACTACAGAAAGTGCAGTAAGAACAGAAAACCGCCGAGAACACCGAGTTACCCAGAGAGATCTTACTCTTGTTCCTCTGCGTAACTCAGCGTCCTCGGCGGTTAATCATTTGGTCCTTCCGCCCTCGACTTTCAACTTATCAGCCGCCGCTGCCTGCGCCGCCGCCAGCCGTGCAGTTAGCACGCGGAACGGCGAGCAGGAAACGTAATTCAATCCCGTCTGATAGCAGAACTCGACTGACGAAGGTTCGCCGCCGTGCTCGCCGCAGATTCCGACTTTGAGATCTGGACGGGTCTTGCGGCCGCGCTCGGTGGCCATTTCACTAACTGCCCGACGCCCTCGCGATCAAGAACCGCAAACGGATCCTGCTTGAGAATTCCTTCCGCAATATAGGTAGGCAGAATCTTATTCACGTCATCGCGAGAGAAACCGAAAGTGGTTTGGGTGAGATCGTTGGTGCCAAACGAGAAGAATTGGGCTTCTTTCGCAATTTCATCCGCCACCAATGCTGCCCGCGGTAACTCGATCATGGTGCCAACCAGATAGTCGATCTTCTTGCCTTTTTCCTTGAAGACTTCCTGGGCAACGCGATTGACGATCGCCGCCTGATTCGCCATTTCCTTCACTGTAGCAATCAGCGGGATCATCACTTCGGGTTTCACCTTGATGCCGGCTTTCGATACAGCCACGGCTGCTTCGAAGATGGCGCGAGCCTGCATCTCGGTGATCTCGGGATAAGTGATTCCCAACCGGCAGCCACGATGTCCTAGCATCGGGTTGAACTCGTGCAGTTCTTCCACTCTTTGTAGCAGTTTCTTGAGGCCTTTGAGTTTCGGCGATTTCGGCTTGGTGGCTTCGAGGACGGCGATCTCCACCATCAAGTCCTCGCGCCGGGGAAGGAACTCGTGCAACGGCGGATCAAGGGTGCGGATGGTGACCGGGAATCCGTCCATTGCGCGGAAGACGCCGTCGAAATCCTTGCGCTGCAAAGGCAGTAGCTTTTTCAGCGCGGCGCGACGATCTTTTTCGTTTTCGGCGAGAATCATGGCCCGCATGTGCGGCAACTTTTCTTCGCCGAAGAACATGTGTTCGGTGCGACAGAGGCCGATGCCTTCGGCGCCGAATGCTCTGGCCTGGATGGCATCGCGCGGGATGTCGGCATTCGCACGAACCCCGATCGTGCGGAACGGCTCCGACCATGCCATGAACTTCAACAACTGCGGATCGTCAGCCTTCGGCGGCAAGGTATTCAGCTTGCCTTTGATGACACGGCCGGTCGTACCGTCGAGTGAAATCCAGTCACCGGCTTTGAAGGTCTGTCCCTTGGCGAACATCTGGCGAGTTTTTTCATCCACACGGATATCGCCGGCGCCAGCGACGCAACATTTGCCCATGCCGCGCGTGACCACGGCGGCGTGACTCGTCATGCCGCCGCGTGAAGTGAGAATGCCGGCTGCGACTTCCATGCCGTGAATGTCTTCCGGCGTTGTTTCCGCCCGAACCAGAATCACCGGGTTCTTCTTATCATGGCCGGCTTTCTCGACGGCTTCATCCGCTGTGAAAACAATCTGCCCCACCGCAGCGCCAGGGGACGCCGGCAAACCGGTAGCCAGCACTTCGACTTTGGTGCTCTTTTCGTCCAATCGCGGCACCAGGAAGTCGTAAAGCTGATTGGGGTCGACACGAAAGATTGCTTCTTCTTTCGTAATCAGACCTTCCTCCACCATTTGGATTGCCACTGCCACCGCTGCAATGCCGGTGCGCTTTCCATTGCGGGTTTGCAGCATGTAGAGCTTGCCATCTTGGATAGTGAATTCGAAGTCCTGCAAATCGCGGTAGTGTTTTTCCAGGCGCGTGGTGATTTCACGCAGTTGGTCGTACACCTTGGGCTGGATCTTTTGCAATTCAAGAATCGGAACCGGGGTGCGGATTCCGGCGACCACGTCTTCGCCCTGCGCGTTCATTAGAAACTCACCGTAGAATTCTTTGGCGCCATTGGCAGGATTACGGGTGAAACCCACGCCCGTGCCGCTGGTATCGCCGAGATTGCCGAACACCATGGCTTGCACGTTCACCGCGGTTCCGAGTTCCTCGGAAATATTGTTCATGCGGCGATAATGCTTGGCGCGGTCGTTCATCCACGAACGGAACACGGCGTCGCGTGCCATGACCAGCTGTTGTTGCGGGTCTTGCGGAAAATCAATCTTGGCGTGCTTCTTGACCACCTTCTTGTATTCTTCGATGACTTCCTTCAGTGCTTTGGCATCGAGATCGGTGTCGAGTTTGGCTTTTTTGTTCTTCTTCTTGGCATCGAATACGGCTTCGAAAGCATGCTTCGGAACTTCCAGCACCACGCTGCCGAACATCTGAATCAAGCGGCGATAGGAATCGTAGGCAAAGCGTGGGTTATTTGTGAGCTTCGCCAGCGCTTCCACGCTCTGATCGTTTAAGCCGAGATTAAGGATGGTGTCCATCATGCCGGGCATCGAGAACTTCGCGCCTGATCGCACGCTTACCAGCAGCGGATTGTCGCCCTTGCCAAGCTTCTGTCCCTGGAGCTTTTCAAGCTTGCGGAGGGCGACCTCGGTTTCGCGATCGACTTCCTTCGATACCCCGCCATGCCGCATGTATTCGCGACAAGCCTCCGTCTGAATGGTGAATCCTGGAGGCACGGGGAGGCCGGCGTTTGTCATCTCGGCCAGGCCGGCGCCTTTGCCGCCGAGGTCGTCTTTCATCTTGCCGTTGCCGTCGGCCTTGCCGCCGCCAAACGAATACACGTACTTGATGGCTGGTTTCTTCACGGTTTCTATTTCGGGGAGAGTCTGAGTTGCCATTTAATCGGTTCCTTTTCTATTTTGAAGAGTCTTTGGATTCTTTGCCTTCAGTCACAATTTCGGAGAAGTCGGCGATGGTGGAAAAATTCTTTAGCAAAGCTGCCAGCAAAGCCAACCGGTTTTGCCGCAGCCGAGGATCTTCAACCATTACCATGACTTTATCGAAGAATTCATCCACAACGGGTCGAAGCTTAGAAATCTGAATAAGGGCATCGCCGTAACGGCGTTCTGCAAGTAATTTATCGACGACTGAGGAAGTTTGCCTTGTCGCTTCAGCAAGTGCCCGCTCCTCTTTCTCCAGCATCACTTGTAGATCAAAGTCAGTTCCGATATGGACAGCCGTCTGTCTAGCTTGAGAAAGAATATTCTTGATCCGCTTAAACGCCGCCGATACCTGTTCGAAGTCTTCAGAACCACGTACCGCAGTCACAGCTTCTGCGCGAGCAATCGTTTCGACGATGTCATTTGGTTCAGCACTAGAACCCATCACAGCCCTGGCGATGTCGTAGGGATGGCCTCTAGCGTCACGCAGGTAAAACTCAATTCGCTCTTGCATAAACAAAAACACGAGTGCAAGAGTTTTGGTTTTATCAGCAGCCAGATCCGGGTAGGCTGCCAACGCAGACTTGAAAACATCCGTAACAGTGAGCGGGAGTTTGTATTCGGCAATCATTCTTACGATGCCGTTCGCCTGCCGCCGCAATGCAAACGGGTCTTTTGACCCGCTGGGAATCAATCCCAAGGCAAACATTCCCGCAATGCTGTCGGCTTTGTCAGCGATTGAAAGAATCGCGCCTTCAATCGAGCGCGGCACCGAGTCTTCCGCGGACTCCGGTTTGTATTGATCGTAGATTGCGTCGGCAATCGCAAAACGTGTGCTCTTCGGCAGGCCCGAATCGAGTTCCTGGGCCCTGGTATACAGGCCGCCGACAATTCCCTGCAACTCGGTGAACTCTTTTACCAGCTCAGTTGTCAGATCCGCCTTGGCCAGACACGCTGCCTTGTGCACCACTCCCGGGCGGATCGCCATTCCATTCTGCTTGACGATTTCCGACAACCAACTGGCAAGCCGCTGCACCCGCAGTGTCTTTTCGTAATAGCTGCCCAGATCTTTCTGGAAAGTTACGTTCTTGAGCAATTGCGTACGGTCCAGCAGAGATATCTTCTGATCGGTCTGCCAGAAGAAGCGCGCGTCGTTGAAACGGGCCCGTAGCACACGTTCATGGCCATGCCGGATAATTCCCTGCGGATCGCCGTCTGTATTCAACACTGCCAGAAAATGCGACGACAACTTGCCTTTTGAGTCTTCGACAGCAAAATATTTTTGATGGTCCCGCATGACCGTGACCAGCACTTCCTCTGGCAACTCGAGAAACTCAGGATCAAAGCTTCCCAGAATAGCCGACGGGAACTCGGTCAGATTAACCACGGTATCGAGCAAGTCTTTGTCTTCGCGCCAGCGCGCTCCGGGAACCTCGCGGGTCGCTGCATCGAGCGCTTTTCGTATTTGGTGCTCGCGGTCGGAACGACTGAGAACCTTCGCTTCACGCAGGGCTTCCACGTAAGCGGCTCCGGCACGGGGGACTTTCACAGCGCGATTCGCCAAAATTCTATGTCCGCGAGATTCATTCCCAGCACTCACACCATCAAACTTCAGCGGGATGACTTCGCTGTCGAGCATCGCCACCAGCCAGCGCACTGGACGCACGAAAAGTTCGGTCTTCTCGCGCCAGTACATGTTCTTTGGCCAGTAGATGGAATTGATCTCTTTGGGAAGCAGCTCAGCCAAAATCTCGCTGGCAGCGCGGCCCTTCTTGGTGATGGTTGCTGCCAGGTATTCGCCTTTGGCATTGGTAATTCTCTGGAGATCTGCGACCTCAACTCCAGCCTTCTTGGCAAAAGCGTGGGCTGCGGGCGTCGGCTGGCCGTCTTTGAACGCAATGCTCACGGACGGGCCAGTGACCTGCTCCGTAATATCAGGCTGTGCGGCAGGAATTCCAGACGCGAGTACAGCCAGGCGGCGAGGGGTATCGAGATATGAGATCGCTCCGGTGGCGGAAAGCCGCTCGCGCTCCAGCAACTTAGGGACGCGTTCGCGCAACTCCAGCGACGCGGCATCAATCATCCGCGCCGGGATTTCTTCGCAACCGATTTCGAGCAGAAAATCTGGCATTTGGTACCTAATGTCATCCTGAGCGCAGCTGAGCCGCTTCGCAACGCGAAGTGGTTGCGGAGTCGAAGGACCCCTAGCCCGACCACGTCTGCCTACTTATAGGGGTCCTTCGACTGCGGAGAAACCTCGCTTCGCGAAGTTTTCTCCTCCGCTCAGGATGACAGAAACTTCTAAGTTCCTACTGGCGCAAGCTTTTCTTTCTTGGTCTTGGCACTTGTTCCCACCTCGGGTTCCAGCTCCGAATCTGCTGACACCTCTGCCTGCTGGTCTACATAAGCCCTGGCAATTCCAACCGCCAAAGCACGCACTCGGGCAATCACGCCCACCCGCTCGGTCACGGAAATCGCACCGCGCGCATCCAGAATATTGAACAGGTGCGAGCACTTCAGACAGAGGTCGTATGCACCGAGCAGAGGAAATCTCTTCTTGTCTTGCATACTCGTGCTCTTCTCTTTTTTCAAAGCAGCATACTGATCCAGCAGCGCCTTGCACTCCGATTCACACAGATCGAAATGCTTCCACGCTTTCTCGACATCCGCCGCCTCGAAGTTGTATACCGAGAACTGCAACTCGTCCGCGAGGCGCACATCACGATACGTGGTAACGCCGCCGGTCACGGGATCGCGCGCCCATACGATGTCATAAATCGAATCGACATCTTGCAGAAACGCTCCAATGCGCTCCAGGCCATAGGTCAACTCGGCCGAGATCGGATCCAGATCCACCCCGCCGCACTGTTGAAAATACGTAAACTGAGTAATCTCCAATCCATCGAGCATGACCTGCCAGCCGACGCCCCAGGCATTCAGCGTCGGCGACTCCCAGTTGTCCTCTTCGAACTTCAGATCGTGCTGCCGCAAGTCGATCCCAAGTGCCCCCAGCGATTCCAAATACAACTCCTGCACATTTTCCGGAGGCGGCTTCAGGATCACCTGCATCTGCATGTGCTTGTAAAGCCGATTCGGATTCTCTCCATACCGCCCATCCGCTGGACGCCGCGAAGGCTGCACATACGCCACTTTGTAAGGCTTCGGCCCCAGTACGCGCAGAAAAGTTTCTGGCGCCATGGTACCAGCACCGACTTCGACGTCATGGGGTTGCTGCAACACACATCCCCGCGCGGCCCAAAAAGATTGCAGCCGGAGGATAAGCTCCTGAAAAGTCAGCGGATTGGATTTAGGCAGAATCACGGCTGATTTGAGTTTGTGGGGCTCTGAGATTCTCGCATCTTTCTGGCTCGGATCCTGGCATTCGTATGGCGGAGGCCGCGAATCAGGCGTGAAATTCGCCATCCCGCAAGCGCCAAAAAAACAACCGCTACTAAATATCTTTCCATCATGGCTCGCAGTTAAATCTTTTCCAACATTCCCGCGGTCACAAGCTTCTTTTCGATATGCCGAACCAGTATTTGCAGAAGGAACTTTCTTAGGTCCGCACAAACTGCCTTCGGCGATTCAATTCCTGCAAACTCCGAAACCGGCGACCGCAGCATCTGGGCCGCAATCTTTCGTGACTCAGGCGACAGTTCCGAAGACGCAATCCGCTTATCGTCCACGCACATCAAACCATCGGCCAGCGCGTGAAAAAAAGCCCGGCGCCCGTTCAACTTGCGTCCACAAACAATGCACTCGGACAAATCCGGCAAATAGCCCATCAGCCGGGTCATCCACAGTTCAAAATAAGTGACCGGCATCCAGACATCCGACCCGCGCAGTCCCGCCAGCACAGAAAGCGCGAGCCTGAACACGGCATCATTGGCCTCACGGTCAGGCAGCAACTCGTCCAACAACTCCGCCACATGCCCCAGAGCCACCGCGCGGGCATAGCTGACTTCCGTGGCCAGCGGTGATTCCAGCACTTCGCAGGAATCCAATCGGGCCAACTCCTGCCGCTCGCGGTCTTCGTAATGCGCCCGGACGTAAGTCAGAGGCTCCAGCGCCCCACCAAACCGCCGCTTGGACTTCTTGGCCGCCCGCGCCACGCCGCGCACCTTGCCTCCCGCGCGCGTGAATAGCGTGACCAGCAAATCGGCCTCCCGCAAGGGATACGTGCGCAGGACGATTGCTTCCGACTCCTTCAGTGCCATGGAAGCCCAGCAGGTAATCCTCGATTGTAATGGAGAGAGGGGGAGAAGAAAAGGAGCAGTCAGCCTTCAGCCTCGGATGTTTTTCATCTAACGCTATTAACTGAGGCTCCTCAAAGGTCCCAGTCTTTACCGAGTAGACAATTCCCCAGAAATTATTGCCGCCGTCACAGACTTGGACCGCGTGGATTGCCTCGTTAACAGCGAATTCTTCGCTCCCAGGATAAAAATTGCCGTAGACGTAGCGTTCGCCATTTCGAATGAATCCGACGTATTGCCGATGATATTTGATATTCTTCGGAGGAACCGCCTTACCCGAATTTTCGCGCAGATGAAGATACTTCTCAAGTGAGGCTTCAAGATCATCGAGGTCCTTCGTAGAAGGCTCCCACAGATCTGACTTCGCGAAAGGCGCTGGACGAGAGCACTGATCGAAGATTAGTCTTGCCGCCGGAGGGCTAAGAAGGAAGCGTCCAGATGGAGGGAAAGGGGAAGACTGTCCAATAGCAAATGATCCGACCGCGAGGATCGCGATCATCTGAAAAATTGGTCCCAGGGCTTTCGAAGGTTTCATGATTGCGTGAAAAGCAAGCGTGCGCTTCGTGGCACACGCCATGAAGGTTAACGATAAATAGTCGCTATCTTCCGAAATACTTGGCATTGCGCTCGGTATATTCCTTCCACTTCTCCGGCAGATCATCTTGCGCGAAGATCGCCGACACCGGACACACCGGCACGCAGGCCCCGCAGTCGATGCACTCCACGGGATCGATGTAGAGCATCTCCTCTTTGGCAAAAGGCTCCTCATCCTTTTTGGGATGAATGCAATCCACCGGGCAAGCGTCCACGCAGGCGGCGTCTTTTGTGCCAATACACGGTTCTGCAATCACGTAGGTCATAAGCTGTCAGGTCTCCCCAGGCGCATGGAACTTACTGGAACCGGATATTCTAGCAAGAATGTTAACGATGGTACAGGACAACACAGGGAGGGGCCACCAAGCGCTCTGGTTGGTGAAATTTGCGCATGGAATCGAGAAAATCCCTATATCCAAAGGATCTCTGGAATAAGAGCTAGACCACACTTTGTGGGCCCGATATGACAGAGTAGAATATTTTTCGGGGAGGACTTCATGGCGACTACGGGGATCGAACAGTCTGGACAAGCGGTATCTCAAGGTAAAGAACTCATCAGTTTCACCGATACCATGGAGAAACTGTCACGCGAGGAACGCTTTCGTGCGACGGTTTATTCGATGAATACTCTACTAGTGCAAAAAGGCGTTTATTCGCCGGAAGAATTCGAGTTCCAGTTTCGCCAGTTTGCTCAGAAAAATCTGGGTTAGCGATTCGGCGTGGGTAGTTTCCAGTTCACGTCTTTCCACTTCGGCATGTGGCATTTCGAAGAAGCGCAACGCTCGTGAGCGCCAATCTCGCAGTTAATGCATTCATACTCGCACCATAACTGATCCTTAGGGATATCCGGCTTCTTTCCTGATTTCTTCATTACCACCTACTTAAAAAGTCCCTACGCCCCCACCAACTCCCGCTCCTGACTCGGTTCATACTCGACGATGTATCCAGCCACCGCGCTCGCCGCTACGGTGAGCGGACTAGCCAAATACATTTGCCCCGGCCCGCTGCGTCCGGGGAAATTTCTGTTCTGCGCGCTGATGACAACCTGTTCAGGACGAGTCGTCACCCCCGGCCCCGCATTAATGCAAGCACCACAACTGGGCTCGATCACATGCGCTCCAGCTTTCGAGAAAATGTCGAGATAGCCTTTGCGTACGCAATAATCACGCGTTTCCTGCGAACCGAACTGAATATAGAACTGGACCGAATCCGCAACGCGCTTTCCATGTTTCAAGGCATCGGCCAGCACCAGAGCGTACATGTCCATGTCTTCATTCTTGCCGGCAGTGCAGGTGCCGCCGTAAGCCAGTTCCACCGGCACCGGAGTATTCAGATCGCGTATGAATTTGCCATTTCCCGGATCACCCGGCGTAGCCACCATCGGCGTGATGTCGGCAGCGTTCAGTTCGATCACATGCGCGTATTGCGCATCGGGATCGCTGAACAAGCCCTCGATCATGGGTTCGGCTTTCTTGCGGTCCATCCCGCGCCGTTCGACAAGGAAATCGACTGCCTTTCGATCCGGCGCGACAATGCCGGTGAATCCGCCGATTTCCGCCGCCATATTGGTCATGGTGGCGCGCTCGTCGACGCTGAGTTCTTCTATAGCCTCGCCTGAGTACTCGATCACCTTGGCCAGAGCTTTGCCGCTCTTCACGTAATCGAGCGCCAGGATTTTGAGAATGAAGTCTTTTGCCGTCACATTGCGATGTTTGCGTCCGCGGACAATGACCTTTACCGATTCCGGAACTTTGACCCGCACATCTTTCGTGATCCAGGAATTAAAAACGTCGGTCGTGCCAATACCGAAAGCGACGCAGCCAATCGCGCCCGAATGCGGAGTGTGCGAATCCGAACCTACAACCACCTGCCCCGGCAGCGCATAGCTTTCCAGCACCACCGAATGGCAAATGCCTTCCGAGCCTTTGCGATCGGTCAATTCGCCGTGCAGCTTGACGCCGCGCTGCTTGGCGAAGGTTTCCTGCTTGAGTTTGAGTTGCGTAGCCAGATCGAGCAGGCCCATTTTTCGTTTCTGCTCGGAGAGTACTTCGTCCAGAAAAGTAAGATGATCGCGGAAAAACACTACTGATGACGCATCGTTCACAGGAGCGTCGCGGCCTACCAACTGATCAAAGAAAATCGCGGCCATGGGGGTTACATACTCATGGCTGAAACGAAGATCGGTGCGAGCGAAACCGGAGTCGCCCGGCTTCACCGCATCCACTCCCACTTTTCCGTCAGCACCGGCCATGTGCCTAGCGAAAATCTTTTCGGCGAGCGTCATCGGACGCTTTTTGGTTTCAATGGGCGGAAGAAAGACTTTGCCCTGCATGCGGGCCACATTGAAATTGAACAGGCCGCCATGTTCGATGATCTGCCGCGTAATTTCGTCTTCGCCCTGGGTGAATTCCGACAGCGACATCTCCTGGCCGTCGCGAATCGTATCAATCAAAGAGAAGTTGGTGGAGGTCAGCACACCCAGATTCTGGCAGTTCTGCTTGTAAATACGCTCAATATTCTCGGCAATCACGAGCTGAATCCCGGCGCAAAGCTCGGCATAGGGCGACTGCTCGCGGCTGGAACCCTTGCCCCGCCGTTTGCCGCTGACTGCCGCGACAAACCCTCCCCGCTTCACATCTCCGCGCTGAATAGGAGTTTCATTGCCGCACTTCAGCCCAGTGTAGGGGAACTCGCCTAAGGTCTCATCGAAGAAGAAGCAGATATGCGCCGGCGTGATTTCGTCGGTCGAGATATCGTCGCGTAACTTAGGATTGTTGGCGGGGTTCTTGGTGTCCCATGGCAGGTCTTCACCCGCCAGTTGCTTCTTGATGAGTTTCGGATCTTCGGTGAGAAAAAGTACACGGCCTTTGAGACGGACCTTGTCCGGACGCTTTTCGATTTTTCGTTCCAGCAATGAATTGATCACAACGTCCTCGATATGCGAGCGTCAGCCACAGCTCCATTGTACTGCCGCATTGAGGGCTTGAAACCAGCCTTTAGTGATGCCCGTGAGCGTGGTCGTACTTCTCTCCCACGGGAATCGCCATGGGCAGCCGGTTCTCCTTGGGCGCCAGCGGGCAGGTGGCGTAGGCGGTTACAGCGCAAGGCGGATTGTGGGCTCGATTGAAGTCCAACACTACTGCCCCATTCGCCGGCGGATCGGTGTACAGGAAGCGTCCGCCCGGATACGTATCCGTCTTGCTGGTCAAATCATTGAAGACGAAAAATAATCCCTTGGTGGGATCTTCACCCAAATCTGTGAGCCGCACTTCCTGCCCGTTGATTTTGAAGACTGCAGTTCCTGACACTGCAGTTGGCGACACATCGCCCAGCACGTTAGGCACATCGACGGTTTTCTTGCCGTCGGAGGGCTCCCACTTTGCAGTCACG
>CAVXME010000003.1:0-115990 GCA_963762965.1 Terriglobales bacterium | reverse complement strand
GCGCAGCCAGCCAATCGTATCCTCGCGCGCCAACCGCTCCGGCGAAAGATATAGAAGTCGATACTCGCCCGCCCGCGCTTTCCCCATGATGCGCGACTGCTCGCCGCCGCCCATCGTGCTATTCAACACCGCCGCCGGAATTCCCATCTGCGCCAACTGCGCGGCTTGATCCTGCATAAGCGCAATCAGCGGCGAAATCACCACGGTAGTTTTTCCCGACACCAACGCCGGCAACTGATAGCACAGCGACTTGCCCCCGCCCGTCGGCATGATCACGCAGGTATCGTGCCCAGCCACCAGGCTGCGCACAATGTTCTCTTGCATCGGACGGAAAGAGTTGTATCCCCAATATTGGTGCAGCGGGGAAAGCAGATCCACTTCGTGCATATCTAGACAGTATAGGGTGGCAAGGAGTCCCTCTGAGCGAAGAAATTGCGAAGACGTTTCCTTTCGGGAACCCCACCCTTTGTCATCCTGAGGCAGCGGAGTCCCTGGCGAAGCCAGGGACTCCCAACGAAGACCTCTGCATTTGTTTTGGAAAGCAGTCGCTTCAGCGCCACGATCCGAGCATGCAGCGCCGTGGAAGAGCGGCGCTTAAGCGCCGCGTTAATCGTCCCCCCCATACAACGCGGGCCTGGAAGGCCCGCTCTTCCACGGAGCAGCCAGCAGTCCGTGTGGGACGGACACTCCTGTCCGTCGCCTTTGACTTTGATTTGACCTGAGGATCAAGATCCCGGAGGTTGAGATTTGTGGAATCCCGCGTCTCGCAAAATCGGCGAGACACGGGGCACCCGGCTTTAAATACCCTTGTCATCCTGAGGCAGCGGAGTCCCTGGCGAAGCCGGGGACTCCCAACGAAGGATCTCTGCATTGAAGCTTTTGGGTGACACAGTCGCTTCAGCGCTGCGATCCCAGAATGCAGCGCCGTGGAAGAGCGGCGCTTAAGCGCCGCGTAAATCATCCACCCTCATAACGCGGGCCTGGAAGGCCCGCTCTTCCACGGTGGCCGATGGTTCGAGGTGGTTCGTATCAGGGCATCGCTTTAGCGATGCCGTAGAGACGCGCTGCACGATTTACGGCACGGCTGAAAGCCGTGCCCTGATACGGACCCTACCAACCAGCAATCCATGCCCGTGTGGGACGGACAGTCCTGTCCGTCGCCTTTGACCTTGATTTGACCTGAGGATCAAGATCCCAGAGGTAAAGCTTGCAGAATTCCGCGTCTCGCAAAATCCGCGAGACACGGGGCACCCGCTTTAAATACCCTTGTCATCCTGAGGCAGCGGAGTCCCTGGCGAAGCCGGGGACTCCCAACGAAGGATCTCTGCATTGAAGCTTTTGGGTGACACAGTCGCTTCAGCGCTTGCGATCCCAGCATGCAGCGCCGTGGAAGAGCGGCGCTTCAGCGCCGCGTAAATCGTCGTCCCATCGCAACGCGGGGCCTGGAAGGCCCGCTCTTCCACGGTGGCCGATGGTTCGAGGTGGTCGTATCAGGGCATCGCTTTAGCGATGCCGTAAAGACGCGCTGCACGATTTACGGCACGGCTGAAAGCCGTGCCCTGATACGGACCCTACCAACCAGCAATCCATGCCCGTGTGGGACGGACACTCCTGTCCGTCGCCTTTGACCTTGATTTGACCTGAGGATCAAGATCCCAGAGGTTGAGCTTTGCAGAATCCCGCGTCTCGCAAAATCCGCGAGACACGGGGCACCCGGCTTTAAATACCCTTGTCATCCTGAGGCAGCGGAGTCCCTGGCGAAGCCGGGGACTCCCAACGAAGGATCTCTGCATTGAAGCTTTTGGGTGACACAGTCGCTTCAGCGCTTGCGATCCCAGCATGCAGCGCCGTGGAAGAGCGGCGCTTCAGCGCCGCGTAAATCGTCGTCCCATCGCAACGCGGGGCCTGGAAGGCCCGCTCTTCCACGGTGGCCGATGGTTCGAGGTGGTCGTATCAGGGCATCGCTTCAGCGATGCCGTAAAGACGCGCTGCACGATTTACGGCACGGCTGAAAGCCGTGCCCTGATACGGACCCTACCAACCACCAATCCATGCCCGTGTGGGACGGACACTCCTGTCCGTCGCCTTTGACCTTAGATTTGACCTGAGAATCAAGATCCCAGAGGTTGAGCCTTGCGGAATCCCGCGTCTCGCAAAATCGGCGAGACACGGGGCACCCGGCTTCCGTTTATTTCTGCTTCTGGCTTGCGCCTTTGTGGATCTGGTCTAGTTCATCTTTCAAGCCGCCGAGAAACGCGGTAGTAGATTTCGCATCCTTGCAAAGAGGGTCTTTGGAATCGCCTTTGAGAGAATTCGTAGCAGTGACTTGTTTTGTTTTGAAATCAAAGCGAATTTGGTTCATTTGGCATATCGGAGTGCTGTCAACGGCAATGAGCTCTTGGCTGTCCCATCGAAGAATGTCAAGTGTATCTAAATTTACCCATGCCTTGCCCCCGAGAGAATATGCCTCTGCCTCCGAACAGAATCCAAGCTTCTTGTAGCATTCGATATGAGTTGAGGTTGTGCCAAGTTCGTCTCCGGCGTCGGACCATTTTCCCATAGCCTCAGTCCACAAAGTCTCGACTCGCTGTGCACCAATGGTCACGATAGACGGCTCTCCAAATATTTCTGGATGCTGTTCCTGAGCTTTCGCGCATACGGCGATACATGCCAGGGCTGCAACTGCCAGGCGTCGTTGCAATGTTTTCCTCATGAAGCGGCTACCTTTCGGCTGCGTCTTGGTCCATGTCACCGCGAAGTATACCCCCGAGGGATGACCCCAGAATGCCACTCATCTTCATCGTTGTGTGCCTCACTTTTCGCGGTTTTCAACCAGGCACCCCGAGTTCGTCGCCAGTCCAGGGGTTGACCGCCCGCCGCGTATAATTGAATTGTAAGCAAATTTTTCAGAAAGGAGACCTGTATGCAAAGTAGCAAGATAATATGCGCAGGATGTGCCCACTCCGAGTCCGAACATCGTGGTCACCCCGGCAAAGCATGTATCGCCGCAAAAGGCGAACCACCTAAACAGGCTATGTACGTTAAACGGTGCGACTGTCTATTGTTCGTTCCGCAACAATAGCCTTGCCCCCAGTGCCTTCCGAAGCTAATCTTCGGTCGGAACTCAGGGGTCTTACCCTCCCACTTCCGGTACACTTAGGCGTTAACTAACCGCGTCCCCATGGCCATCACCAAACCGCCAGAAACCCTTACTCCCGCGAACCCCAGCCTGCTCACCGACCAGGACCTCTATCTCTTCAACGAAGGCCGGCACTACCGCGTGTACGACAAGCTGGGAGCCCACCTGACCACCGTCAACGGACAGGCTGGTACAGCCTTCAGCGTGTGGGCGCCGAATGCGCGCAAGGTTTCGGTAACGGGCAGCTTCAATAACTGGAACCCCGATTCGCATCAGTTGCAACCGCGCGGCAGCTCGGGCATTTGGGAAGGCTTCATCGCCAATGCCGGTAAAGGGACGCTCTACAAGTTCCACATCGTTTCTCGCGATCGCGGTCACGTCGGCGAAAAAGCCGATCCGTTCGGAATCTGGCATGAGATCTCCCCGCGCACCGGGTCCGTGGTGTGGGACCTCGATTATCAGTGGGGCGATCAGGAGTGGATGAAAACGCAGGCCAGCCGGCAATCGCTGCTCTGCGCCGATTTCGATTTATGAAGTGCATCTCGGCTCATGGATGCGCGTCCCGGAAGAGGGCAACCGTTCGCTCACCTATCGCGAGATGGCGCCGCGGCTGGCCGAATATTGCGAGCGCATGGCGTTCACCCATGTGGAATTGTTGCCGGTGATGGAGCATCCGTTTTACGGGTCGTGGGGATACCAGACTACGGGCTACTTTGCGCCCACGTCGCGCTACGGCACTCCGCAGGACTTCATGTATCTGATGGACTACCTGCATCAGCACAACATTGGCGTGATTCTCGACTGGGTGCCGTCGCACTTCCCCGAAGACGCGCACGGCCTGGCGTTTTTCGACGGCACGCATTTGTTCGAGCACGCCGATCCGCGCTCGGGATTCCATCCCGACTGGAAGACTTACATTTTTAATTACGGACGCAATGAAGTGCGCAGCTTCCTGCTGTCGAGCGCCATGTTCTGGCTGGAGAAATATCATGCCGATGGATTGCGCGTGGATGCCGTCGCCTCGATGCTCTATCTCGATTACTCGCGCAAAGCCGGCGAATGGATTCCCAATAAATTTGGCGGCCGCGAAAATCTCGAAGCCATCAACTTTTTGCGGCAGATGAATGAAGTGGCGTATCAGGACCATCCCGGCATTCAGACCATTGCCGAGGAATCGACGGCGTGGCCCATGGTGTCGCGGCCAATCTACGTCGGCGGCCTGGGCTTTGGCATGAAATGGGACATGGGCTGGATGCACGATACGCTCAAGTATTTTTCCGAAGACCCCATCCATCGCCGCTACCATCACAACCTGCTCACCTTCCGCATGCTGTACGGATTCACCGAAAATTTCGTGCTGCCGCTGTCGCACGATGAAGTCGTCCACGGCAAAGGCTCGCTGATCGGCAAAATGCCCGGCGACGAATGGCAAAAGTTCGCCAACCTGCGCGCTCTCTTCGGATACATGTATGCCCAGCCCGGCAAGAAAATGCTTTTCATGGGCGACGAATTCGGCCAGGTTCGCGAATGGGGACACGACACCAGCCTGGAATGGCACGTCCTGCACTTCCCTCTTCATCACGGAATGCAAAACTGGGTGGAGCAGTTGAACCGCCTCTATCGCAGCCAACCCGCGATGCACGAACTGGATACCGATTCGGCAGGATTCGAGTGGGTGGACTGCAACGACAACGCGGCCAGCATCGTTTCTCTGCTGCGCAAAGGAAAGTCGCCGAAGGATACTGTGCTGATCGTCTGCAACTTTACCCCGGTGCCGCGGCATGGTTATCGGGTGGGAGTTCCTTCGGGCGGATTCTGGCGAGAGCTTTTGAATAGCGATGCCACGGAATACGGTGGAAGCGGAATTGGGAATCTGGGTGGGAAAGAAGCTGAGGCGATTCCAACCCATGGACGCCCGAACTCGATAAGCCTTACCCTGCCGCCGCTGGCGGTTGTCTTTTTGAAAGCCGAATAGTCGGCATTTACTGCCGACCATTCGGCGCTTCAGATGACGTCCTTCCACGCGCCCGACCCATGTAACGGGCTCGGAAGACGTTCATCCGGGGGAGGATTGCCCGGTTCGTTTCTCCTCACCTGAGGGGGCCCAGTAAGGAGCGTTGCTTTTCTACTGGCACGTATGGTGCCAAAGCATGCGATTGGCACTTAGCACTTGGCATTTAGCCCTGGTGAGTCGGGCAATAGTTCAGGGGCCAATTGCCAAATGCCAAGTGCTGCTCCTACGGCAATTGCCCACCCCTCTCTCCGTCATTTAAAGTAACTCCACCCATGCCCACCACCGGAGAGCGTTTTGAGCGCGCCGTTTCCATCATGTCCCGCCTGCGAGGTCCGGGAGGCTGTCCCTGGGACCGCGAGCAAACCTTTGATTCCATAAAGCCTTACACCATCGAGGAAACCTACGAAGTCCTGGAAGCGATCGACAATCGCGACTGGGAAGAGTTGCCCGGCGAATTAGGTGACCTGCTGCTGCAAGTTCTCTTCTATTCCCAGATGGCCAAAGACGAGGGGACATTTTCCATCGACGACGTACTCGATCGGATGTCTACGAAGCTGGTCGATCGTCATCCCCACGTGTTCGGAGACGTAAAGGCGGACACGGCGTCAGAGGTCGTCCGCAACTGGGAAGCCCTGAAACGGGAAGAAAAGCAGAAACGGGAAATCGCAAACGGGAATGTTAAGGCCGAAAATAAGACAGAATCCATTTTGTCGGGAGTTTCGTCAGCGATGCCTGCTCTGCTTGAAGCCCACAAGCTAAGCTCCAAAGCCGCCAATGTAGGATTCGACTGGCCAAACGTGGAAGGTCTGTTCGACAAGCTTCAAGAAGAAGCTGATGAATTGCGGGAGGAGCTCAAACAGTTCCCTGCTCCTGGCCCGCAACCTCGAGGCAAGGGCATGGCGGGCTCAGGAAATCCGCAAGTATCTGAAGACCTGCGCAGCCGTCTGGAAGAAGAAGTGGGCGACTTGTTTTTCGTGCTGGTAAATATCGCTCGCTATCTTTCGCTCGATTCCGAGTCGGCGCTGAAGAAAACTAATCGCAAATTCAAACGCCGCTTTCAATGGATGGAAGCGCAACTCCAAGCTTCCGGCCGCGACCTGCAGCACACTCCCGTAGAAGACCTCGAAGCCCTCTGGCAGAAAGCCAAGCAACAGGAACGGAGCGGCCAGTGACGGATTCAGTGGTCATCCGCAATTGCCAGGGCCTCAACGAACTGCGCGCCTGCGTGACCTTGCAAAAAGAAGTCTGGGGATTCAGCGACGCCGAACTCGTCCCCCTGCGCATGTTCGTGGTCGCGGAAAAAATCGGTGGCCAGATCATCGGTGCGTTTGAAGGCAATGAACTAGCGGGATTCACGCTGGCCGTCCCAGGATTTCGCAGCGGACATTCTTATCTGCATTCCCACATGCTGGCGGTGCGCAAGAAAAGCCGCAATGCCGGCCTCGGCCGCCGGCTCAAACTCTTTCAGCGCGAAGATGCTGTGGCCCGCGGCTTCGAACTCATCGAGTGGACTTTTGATCCGCTCGAGATCAAGAACGCTTATCTGAATATTGAAAAGCTGGGCGCGATCGCCCGCCGCTATACCGTGAATCAATATGGAATCACCTCTTCTCCTCTGCAAGCCGGATTGCCAACCGACCGCCTGGTGGCAGAATGGTGGCTGAAGTCGAAGCGGGTGGAGAATCTATTGAGCCACGGAACCAAACCCTTGTTTCAGACCGTGAAAACAATTACCGTCCCGGCCCAAATTTATGATTGGAAAGCGTCACCCGGCACCAGGGAGCAGGCCAAAGAAGTGCAGGATTGCAACCGCGAAGATTTCCTGCATGCTATCGCCGACGGCTTAGCCGTGCTCGGCTATGAGCGGGATGCCCGAGGCAATGGAAAGTTTTTGTTGGGGCACTGGGACGAAGAGTTGACTTACTAAGGGCGGAACCTAAGGGTGGAGCAGCGCTTCAGCGCTGCGTTAATCTTTTGGCTTGCTTTAACGCATGGCGAAAGCCCTGCTCCACCCTGGTTGCTGCTGCTATCGTAGTGCTGATCCATACCCATGAAAATTGAAGCCATCACCCTCCGCGAAATTCAAATGCCGCTGGTCCACTTCTTCGAGACGAGCTTCGGACGCATCTACAGCCGCCGCATTCTCCTAGTCCAGATGCAGTGCGACGGCGTTAACGGCTGGGGCGAATGCGTCGCCGGTGAAGATCCCTTCTACAGCAGTGAATGGATCGAGAGCGCATGGCCGACCATCAAGCATTATCTGGCTCCAGCCCTGCTCGGCAAGACCATCGAGTCTGGCCGCGATAGCGTCGCGCTCATGTCCAAAGTTCGCGGACACCGCATGGCCAAAGCCTCCCTGGAAAACGCGCTGTGGGATGCCGAAGCCCACCAGAAACAGCAGCCACTGTGGAAGTTGCTCGGAGGCAAGCAGCAGGAAATTCCCTGCGGCGTCTCCATAGGCATTCAGGATTCCATCGAGCAGTTGCTGGAAAAAATTGAAACCGAGCTCGCCGCCGGATACCGCCGCATTAAGGTCAAAGTCAAACCGGGCTGGGACATCAAAGTTCTGGAACGCATCCGCTCCCGTTGGGCGGACATCGTTCTGAGCTGCGACGCCAACTCCGCCTACACTCTCGACGAAGTCGAACACCTGCGCAAGTTCGATCAATTCAACCTGCTCATGATCGAGCAGCCTTTATGGAACGACGACATCTATTATCACGCCCGCTTGCAGCGCGAATTGCGCACGGCTATCTGCCTCGATGAATCCATCCAAAATGTGCGTGACGCCGCGCAAGCCGTCGAAACCGGCGCCTGCCGCATTCTCAACATCAAAGTTGGCCGCGTCGGCGGTTTCAGCGAAGCCAAGAAAGTCCACGATGTTTGCCTGGCAAATAAAGTTCCGGTGTGGTGCGGCGGCATGCTCGAATCCGGCATCGGCCGCGCCCACAACATCGCGCTTTCTACTCTGGAGAATTTCCGCTTGCCGGGAGACGTGTCCGCCTCGAAGCGCTACTGGATAGAAGACATCATCGAGCCCGAAGTAGAAGTCACTCCAGAAGGGACGATCACGATCAGCGATGAACCGGGAACCGGATACCGGGTGCTGGAAGACCGGATCGAGAAGCTGACCGTGCGCAAGGAAAAACTCAAAGCGGAATAGATTGCTAAACCTTAATCGCAAAGTACGCCAAGAAATCGCAAAGAACGCGAAGACAACCACATCAATTCGGCTTAGCTTCTCTTAGCGACCTTTGCGTTCCGTCCTTCCCGATCTTTGCGGTTAAAAGCTTTCCTCGCGCGGTTAGCCACTAACGACCCTTCTGAGCCTGGTTGGCTTCCTGATTCGTGGCCAGAAAGGCCTCGTGTTTTTTCAGCAGTTCCACGCCCTCGGCAAAAGATAGATTGGGCGGTGCGGGATGGAAGGCGCTATAAGTTTTCGTCGACTTGTAAACCAGAGGTTTGATGAAGAAGAGTTTGCCGGTTAGGTCCAGTCCCAAACGTGTGACTTCCCAATTGCCCCCGCCCACGTCCGCCTGGTCCACCATCAAATGCCCTCCCGGGTTTAGATGCCCGAGAATCCCCCAGCCAAACCCCACTTCGCGAGCGAGCACGCCATCGATCCGAGCCACCCGCTCCTGCTTGGCGTCAATCAGCATGGTGCCTTGCATTCCAGTCAGGATTTGTTCCACATGGGAAGGCGGATCATATTTCGGATTGGGCGTAAACTTCAGCCGTGTGAGCCGCGCTGCCTGGCCTCCCATAAGCGGGTTGCCGGTGTCCGTTCCATCAAACTCATACAGGAACGCATCCGGCAGGGCTTTGACGATTCGTGTGATCCGGTCTTTGGTCTCAGCTTCCTTGGTTTTCTTGCGGGCCAGTTCTGCCGGGTCTTGCACCAGGTGGTCCAGATGGGCAATCTCTGCTTGCCGCTGTTCGGCGTTGAGGGGATGGTCGTTGTTGGCGATCAGCATTCCCGCCATGGCTTCCCGCGTCTCCACCATCAATTCGACCTGCGAGCCGGCGGGCGACTCCCGCCGTTCCTGAAACGAAAAAGCCACATTATTGTTGTTGGCTTTGATCTCGTTCTGTACCGTCCGGCGGACGAGTTCCACGGCAGGTTCCGACGGTCGCTGGGCAAAAACCTGGACCGCAATGCTCAGCGCGAGCGCTGCTGTCAGCAGGTTAAATCGCACGAAGCTGTATCGGCGTCGCATAAAATTCACACAAGCTCGTTTAGACGAGCTTTCCGTACCCACAGTTGTACATCGGTCGCCATTGATTTGCCATCCTCGACCGCAAGCGCACGTCCCCGGAACCTCCATGTACCAAAACGAACATTCCGTGGTAAATATGTCCCACTCGACAGGTCATACCAGGTTTGTCATCACCACATCCGTAGGATATAGTCATCACAACCCTGCGTGAGGCAGTTTTACAAATTTTTTTACAGGATATTTTACCCGGTCCACTTCTTTGGCTTTGGCCGCCCGGCGTGTAGCAAGATGATTTAAAATCCGGTATTTTCAAGTGCATCCCGCAGTTCACCAGCCCAAGGAGGCTAAGATTATGGAGACGCCGAAGACGACGGAAGTGGCAAACATTGGCAAGTCCGTCATCATCAAGGGAGAACTCTCCGGCAGCGAGGACTTGTACGTCGACGGACAGGTGGAAGGCAGCATCGAACTGGCGGGCAATAGTTTGACGGTCGGCCCCCACGGGCAGGTTCGCGCCAACGTCAATGCCAAGAGCGTCATCGTGCAGGGCAAACTGGAGGGCAGCATCCGCGCCAGCGACCGCACCGAGTTGCGAAAGTCCGCCGTCACCACGGGCGACATCGCCACCCAGCGGATTTCGATCGAAGACGGCGCCTATTTCAAGGGCAAAGTCGATATCCAGAAAGATGGGACTGCGGTTAAGTCCTAATCCAAGGCCTCGAGCCCGGAAAACTCCGGTAACCTGGCAGACCAAGTTTTGAGAGTTAGCGCTAACCTGGTGGGTTATATTTTAGAATCGGTTATTTCCTAGCAGAACTTGCAATCAGGAAGTTCAATGGTATCTGCATCGCACGGTTTCATGAGACTCTTTCGGGGTTCATCGGCAGACGAGGGTCAAGGTTTAAAAGCCACTCCGGCTGCCCAGCGCCTGACTCGCCGGTCCAGCGGCCTGGGTGAACTGGTGCGGGTCCTAAAACCGGAAGAGCCACTCTACGTCCTCGATATTGGTTCCACTTCCGCCGCGAATATCCGTTACCTCACCGGACTGGGGCACAAGATTTACAGCGAAGACCTGCTCGACGCTTCCACTGATCCGTCACTCGTCACCAAGGACGAGCAAGGCCAGCCCGCTCTCGACAGCAAGAAATTCCTGGCCGAAAATCTGGTCCATCCCGCCGCCCAGTTCGATGCCGTATTGTGCTGGAATCTGGCCGATTACCTCGACGAAGGCCTGGTCAAGCCCGTAGTCGGACGTTTGTGGTCCATGCTGAAGCCGGGCGGCGTTCTGCTGGCTTTCTTTCACACCCGCGAAGCCGGTCCGGACGCGCCTTGCTATCGTTACCACATTGTCAGCCCCGATACCCTGGAAATGCAGCATATCGAGCCCCGCCACGAAGTGCGCCGCGGACCAACCGGCGCGTTACATACCGCCGTCGGAAACGGCTTCCGCCTGCAACGCGTATTCAATAACCGCCATATTGAGACCCTGTTCCGCGACTTCGCCTCCATCAAGTTTTTCCTCACCCGCGACAACATCCGCGAAGTATTGGTTGTTCGCTAACCCCACCCAGGCGTAAAATTCATTCCGGGCCGCTCGTGGAGGGTCTGCCATGCCGTCAAAACTGTTGCGCCGATTGTCGTACGTCCTCCTGCTCTCGGCTCTTTGCCTCGTCCTTTCGTTCCGCCTTCTCGGCAAACAAACCCGGCAGCAGGATCCCGATCTCACCGCCCACGAATGGGGAACCTTTACCTCAATTGCGGGCAGCGATGGCAAAGCCATGCAATGGCTGCCGCTAAACGGATCCGACCTTCCCATGTTCGTGGAAACTTTTCGAGGTTCCAACTTCAAGATCAACCTGCGTGGGACGGTCCGCATGGAAACGCCGGTGCTATATTTTTATTCTCCGCACGAGACCACGCTTTCCGTGAAGGTGGCTTTCTCCAAGGGCCTTATTACCGAGTGGTACCCGCACGCCAGCCGGGTCGAACCCTCCGCCATGGTCAAGGACGAATCTCTCTACAAGAACCACGCCGATGGCAGCATTGCCTGGGATTCCATCCAACTCATGCCATCTCTAAACCCGGACTTTCCCCGCGAGAAGAATGACAATCGTTACTATTCCGCCCGCGAAACCTCTTCCACACCTCTCCGCATAAAAACGCAGACAGGTTTCCAGCAGGAAAAGTTTCTCTTCTATCGTGGCGTGTCGACATTCCCCGTTCCCATTTCCGCGAAAATAACGCCCGATGGCAGAGTTCTGGTCAGCAATCTCAACCAGGAAGCGGTCCCCAACGTCATCCTGTTCGAACGTCGCGGCGACAAAATGGGCTACCGCGTGGGAGGCTTGCTGCAAAGTGAAATGACTTTGGACCCTCCCGAACTCAACGGCAGCGTCGATTCTCTAAACACTGATTCTCTAAACAATGAGCTGGAGGGAATTCTGGTGGGTCAGGGCCTGTTCCCGGATGAAGCCCACGCCATGGTTGAAACCTGGCGCGATTCCTGGTCCGAAGAAGGTAGCCGATTGATTTACATCGTGCCTTCGCAGTTCGTGAATACGATTCTGCCACTCGCGATCCGCCCGGCACCGGCCCAAACCACACGAGTTTTTGTCGGACGCCTGGAACTCATCCCCCCGGCAACCGAGCAGGCGGTCGAAACCGCATTCCTGACCAACGATGGCGAGATGATCGGAAAGTATTTCCGCTTTGAACTGCCCATCTTGAAAGCGGCCGCCGAACACGAAACTGACCCAGTCAAACTCAAGAAGATCAATGACTTCATCGGCTGGTTCTACAAGCCGCCCGCAGCGCGCTAAACTCACACAGAATCGGTACTCCGATTCACCCATTCGTCAACGAGCCATTTTAAGAATTGCACAGTGGCTTAGGGTGAAGCAGCTGTTTTTAGAGTTGGAGCAGAGGTTTAGGGTGGAGAGCGCTTCCAGCACTGCGTTAAAGGCGCTACTCTCTGCGGGGGCTTCAGCCTCTGCGGTAACTGAATCTCCCGCCACCAATGAAGCGATCCTGATCTGCCAGCTCGGTCTCAGCAATCCATCTGGTTTTTCTTCCGAGGTAACGCAGAAGCGCGGGCGTCTTGCCAAATAAGTACAGCAAAGGCCTGCGCACCGGACGCGGCAGTCCCAGCAATCTACGAATGCCCGAAGACGCCCGGAAAACCGGCGCCAGGCTGGCTTGATACTGCCTGCGATATGCCGCCACTGCGTCCGGCAATGAAATCTCCTTTTTAAAGAACGGCACCAGGTGCTCGGCCGCCAACGATCCGCCGCGCAACGCTAAAGACACGCCGTCGCCCACAAAAGGATCCACAAATGCAGCGGCATCGCCTACCATTAAAACTCCCGCCCGCTCCGGCTGCGGCTGGCGGAAAATCAGTGGCGAAGTTGTGACCGGATCACTCAATGGTTCCCATCGACGACTGCGCTCCAATAACGCAGGATAGCGGGCAAACACCTCGGGCAAACTGCTCGCCACATCCGCCCGCACCATGGCACAGGCATTCACCCGACCGCTTTTCGAATCTCCCGCATTAAGATCGACGGGCTGCACCCCACAATAACCGCCCTCAAAAAAATACAGGTCGACAGATATTTCCACCGGCGATTCGGCAAAGTGGCCCTTAAGCCCTACCCACTTCTCGCTCCCGCCGTTGCCTGCTTGCGCCGTCAGATTTGACCAGCGTCCCGAAGCATTGATCACAGCCTGCGCCTCAAACTCTCCGTCCGCTGTCTTGACCTGAAACGGTCCGGTCCCGTTAATTCCCTGTACCACGGTCTGCTGTCGCGCATCCACACCGCACTCAATCGCCGAATTCCACAATGCCTCATCCAGCTCCAGCCGCGCGATGCTGGCCGCCGGCGGATCGGCGACCGTGCGCAACGTGTGCCCGTCCAGAAAGATCCGCGCATGGGCAATACGGACAGCATCGTTCAACAAATTCCTGCCGCCGGAATCCAACAGGCGGCCCAGCAGGTCCAGCGACTCAGCGGACACAAACTCCCCACACACTTTGTGACGCGGAAAACGCCCGCGCTCCAGCAACAAAACCCGCGCCCCAGCACGTGCCGCCGTAATCGCCGCCGATGTTCCCGCCGGGCCGCCGCCGATGACAATCAAATCGTACATATTTCGAAACCTAATCCTTGCTGCACGGAATTTAGCTTTTCCAGACAATCACACCCATGCGAAACAAATAATGCCGGCGAATTTCCACCCGCGCCGCTTTGCTTTGTCTCAACAACTCGCGTATCTCCTGCGGCGTGTAAGCCTGCCGCACGGAAGCTGGTGCATCGTGCCGCGTAAGCCGGCTGCCATAAAGCGGAATCGCCGCATACACCAGCGCCAAATGCGCCGCATGCCTTACCAGATCGTTAATCAGCACCGCGCGGCGGCAGACCCGCAATCCTTCATTCACAAATTGCACCACTTGCTCCGGCATCAAGTGGTGCGTGAACAGCCCGCAATCCACCACATCAAAACTGCCGTCGGGAAAAGGCAACGCCAGCGCATCGCCCACAACCGTGCGTCTCACCGAATGTCCGTTGGACGAAAGAACTGGCAAATGAGATGCGGCCCGATCCAGCAGGGTGACTTCCACCCCAATCCCACGCTCCTTCAGCCGTTCCGAGACACTGATCGCCACATCTCCAGATCCGGCCGCCACTTCCAGCAACGAAAGCTTCTTCGCATTAAGCTTGTGAGCAACCTCCTCAACCAGCGCCTGCGTGGTCGCAATCCCGCCAAACCGCCGATTGATACTCCGCAGATCGGCGAGCGAAGCGGTGATTTCGGCCGGGGTGCCGGAATCGGTATCGAGCAGCTCAGCAGTGACCGATCTTTTCATGTCAACCCAGTCATGCAAAACCAAGTCACGCAAACCCAGTTTAGGGCAGAATCTAATTAGCAGTTGTCAATTGGGTGTCAATAAAACTGAAGATTCGCGCCATCACACTTCCGCCAATTCCTCTTCCAGCAATTGTTTGTTATAGAGATCCGTGTAATAGCCGTCGCGCGCGATCAGCTCGTCGTGCGTGCCCAGCTCCACAATCCGCCCCCCATGCAGCACGGCGATCCGGTCCGCATTGCGCACCGTGGACACCCGATGGGAAATAAAGATCGTCGTCCGGCCCCGCATGATCTCGCGCAGATGATTCAAGATTTTATCTTCGGTATGCGTATCCACGCTGGAGAGCGCATCATCCAGAATCAGGATTCGTGGATTGCGAATAATGGCCCGCGCAATTGCGGTACGCTGCTTCTGTCCGCCGGATAGCGTGATCCCGCGTTCTCCCACCAGGGTTCGATACTGCTCGGGAAAGCTTTCAATATCATCCGCAATGCTGGCCGCCCGAGCGGCGGCGCGGACCTCTTCATCGCTCGCACTCGGCACCCCAAAAGCAATATTCTCGCGGATGGTTTCGCTGAACAGAAATGTCTCCTGCGGCACAAACCCAACATTCTGTCGCAGCACTTCCAGCGGATAATCACGCACCGATTTGCCATCAATCAGCACGCTGCCGGGCGCGGCATCGTAAACCCGCGGAATCAAATTCACCAGCGTAGTTTTCCCCGACCCAGTCGGCCCCACGATGGCCAGACTACTACCCCGCGGAATTTTCAAATTGATGTCATGCAGCACCGCCGCCCCGTTGTAAGCAAAGTTGAGATTGCGAAATTCAATATCACCCTCAACAGCCCGTGTGGGGCGGACACTCTTGTCCGCCGCCTTTGACTCTTCATCCGCAATCTCCGGCCTCTCGACCAGCAGCTCATTGATCCTCAACATCGACGCCGTGCCCCGCTGGAAAATATTGATCACCCATCCCAGCGCGATAATCGGAAAAGTAAGTTGCACCATGTACGTGTTGAACGCCACAAATCCACCCGGCGTCATACGCCCCTGAATCACTTCCCGTCCGCCCACCCAGAGCACCAGCACAATGGCCAGGCCCAGCATGGTCTCCAGCGTCGGCCACAACATGCCCATCAGCCGTACCAATTTCAGGCTGCGTGCAATGTATTCCTGGTTGGCCGTCTCGAATTCAGCAATCTCCGCCTCCTCCTGTACATAAGCGCGGATCACCCTTGCCCCCGAGAAATTCTCCTGCGCCCGGGCCGATATCTCGGAAAACATGGCTTGAATTCTCTCGAAGCGCTCATGAATGCGCCGTCCGAAATATTGGATGGCAACGCTCACCACCGGCAGTGGCAGGAAAGCATACAGGGTCAGCTTGGGGCTGATCGCATGCATGAAAATCAGCGCCCCCACCGTGAACACGATGGTGTTGGCCGAATACATGATGCCCGGCCCCAGAAGCATCCGCACCGCATTCAAGTCGTTGGTGGCGCGCGCCATGATGTCGCCGGTCCGGGTGCGTTGGTAAAAAGAGGACGAAAGGCTTTCCAGGTGTTGAAACAGATCGTTGCGCAAATCAAATTCGATCTCGCGCGATACTCCGATCAGAATGGAACGTGTCAGATATTGAAAAATACCTTTGGCGAGGGCGATTGCCAGCAGCATCAAGCCGTAAGTCGGTAGCGAGTACCGATAGACGCCTTTCCCCAGATCATCCACCGCGCGGTGAATCACCTGCGGAAACAATATCCACACCCCGTTGGTCAGGAACAGGCACACCGCACCCAGCCAATAGCTGCGCTGGTACTTTCGGAGATATGGAATGAGGGGACGAAGGCTTTTGAGCAGCATGTGCTTCTAGTAGATGAAATTCTACCAGCCGCCGATGCAGGAAGATCGGCTTCTAGCTAATAGCCAAAGCAACGACGGTTTCGCTAGACGCTAGTAGCTAGAAGCTGTAGTTACAACAAATCCCGCCGGAACACAATCACCGATGCCAGCAAGATAAGCAATATCCAGCCGGTGAGGAAAAACCTGCCGCAGTTGATCAAAATCGAATACAGAGCATCAACATCCATGGGGGACCTCGATCTATTCAATTCGAGTGGATTTGAGTTCTACTTTCCCGGTGAGTCGCTTGTAGTCCTGCAACACTTCCTGGACCGCTTGCAGTCTCCCCAGCGTAGTGAGGTGTCGATCCGTCAAAGCTCGGTCGATCCGCGCCAACCAGCATTCCACGGCAGTTTCCACGCCATGCGCCATCTCGGTCGCCACCAGGTTTACAAAATCGGCGCTCACGAAATCGGTTGCCGATACCGTAGTTGCCATGGTCTTAAACGCCTTTCTGAGCCCACCCGATAAATCGCCCCACTTAACCCACGGGGAAAAAATCCCCCATCCCCCGTGGTCCCCCACTACATCGAACTACTCGTTCGGAGCGTCTGGCGGCCCCGCCTGATCGTTCTCATGTTGTTGCATCCACTGGTCACGCTTGGCTTCCCGTTCCGCCAGCTTGGCCTTCTGGTCCGCGGTCAGCAACTGATACACCTGCGCTTCGATCTTGGCATGTTCCACCGCCAATTGGGTATGGATCTGCGTCTCCTGGGCGGCGATGGCTTGCGCCTTGGCTTCCTCAAAGCTGCCACTGCGAACCAGTGCAGTCATTTGTTGATGATTTTGTTCTTCCTGTTGCATGAGAGGCTTTATAGTTGGTTTTTCCGCGGTGAAAATCTGCTTCACCTGGGCCTTTTGTGCGTCGCTCAAATCCAAGCCCCGCAGACCCATCCCCGGCCCGCCGAATCCTTCACCATGACCATGTGGGCCTTCTTGCGCCATCCCGACCGTTGCCAATAACGCCACTGCTAATGCTGCGGTTGCTAGTGATTTCACTTCTTGCCTCCTGAAATATTTATGTCTAGGCCGTGCCTTGCGCTGAACGCAAATTGCCCTACTGAATAAGAACACCTGGCAGAAAAAAAAGTGGTAAAGAGTCGGTCAATGGAAGTAAAGTTTTGTAAATGGGTAAGCCCTTGATTTGACGATTCTTTACCTGCATTTGCGGCGGTCTGGTATACAACTGAAGCTGAGGTTTTGTGGGCACATACCGTGGATCAAATTCTTGTCATTGACGACGACGTTGAACTTTGCAGCCTGGTGGGCGAGTATCTCGAACCCGAGGGCTTTCAGGTAGAGAGCACCCATGATGGCAAACGCGGCCTGGAACGCGCCCTCAGTGGAGAGCACCTGCTGGTCGTGCTGGATGTCATGCTGCCGGGCATCAACGGCTTTGATGTTCTGCGCCGCATTCGCACCACTTCGAAAATCCCGGTGCTGTTGCTCACCGCCCGCGGACAAGATGTCGATCGCATCGTCGGACTCGAAATCGGCGCCGACGACTACCTTCCCAAACCCTTTAATCCGCGGGAACTGGTGGCCCGCATCCGCGCCATCCTGCGCCGCACCAAATCTGGCGAAACTTCCAGCGAACCCATCCCCGGAGTCTTGCACGTAGGCGATATCGAACTCGACCCAGCCACCCGGACCGTCCGCCAAAAAGGCACTGTGATTGAGATGACCTCGGTCGAATTCAATCTGTTGCAAGCATTGTTACGCGAAGCCGGACGCGTGGTCACCCGCGAGAATCTTGTGGACACGGTTTTGAGCCGCAAGTTTTCCCCCTTTGACCGCAGCATTGACATGCACGTAAGCAAAATCCGCAAGAAGCTGGGCGACGCTGAAAACGGCACTGACCTGATCAAGACCGTGCGCGGCGTCGGCTACATCTTCACTTTGGAGCGGGAGCCGGTCAGGAGCGGCGCCAAGTGAGAAGCATTTTTTTTAAAATCTTTCTCTCCTATTGGCTGGCCCTGGCTCTGTTTGTGGTTCTCGCCATTCTGACCACCCTGGCTTTGCGTCCCCCGCGCGAGAGCGCCAATGCCGAAGCCCAGCAAGGCAAAATTCTCAATGACGCAGTACAGGCTTACCAGACTGGCGGCCAGGAGGGAGCCCGCCGCAACCTTCGCGCCGTGCACGACAGCCAGCAAATCCGCAGCTATCTTTTTGATGAGCAGGGACACGAGTTGACCGGACGAAAAGCCCCGGAGTGGATCGAGGGAGTGTTTCGCGGAAAAGTCCATACCATCGACAGCATCTGGGGACGCCTCGGCCCCGGGCCTCAGTTTCTGCGGGCCACAACCAAAACCGCCGATGGACACACCTACGTTCTGGTGATTGAGCTGCCTCCCGAACACGTCCTGTTCGGCCCGCATGGCATACCGGCACTTGGCATTCTGATCGCCGTGCTGTCCTCGGGATTGGTTTGCTTGATTCTTGCCCGCTATTTGACGTCCCCGGTGGTGCGCCTGCGCGCCGCCACCCAGCGCCTGGCCGACGGCGACCTGAAGGCGCGGGCCGGGATGCCGAATGCCCGCGGGCACGATGAAATGTCGGAACTGTTAAGAGACTTTGACCGCATGGCGGAACGCCTGGAAAACCTGGTCAATGCCCAGTCCCATTTGTTGAGCGACATTTCGCACGAGTTACGATCTCCCCTGGCCAGGTTGAATGTCGCGCTGGAATTGGCGCGCCAACGCTCCGGTGTGGAAGCGCACTCGGCCCTGGAGCGCATCGACCTTGAAGCCAACCGCCTGAATCAGTTGATTGGAAGATTGCTCACCGTCGCTCGTCTTGAAAGCGGCGCGGAGTTGCAGCGAAGTCCCGTCCGGCTGGCCGAGATCGTGAGCGAGATCGCCAAAGACGCCGCCTTCGAGGCCCAGTATCGTAACTGCGCAGTGGATTGCGTGATCGCCGACGAGTGCACCGTCCTGGGCGACGCCAGCCTGCTGCACAGCGCGATTGAGAATGTGGTGCGCAACGCCACCCGCTACACCGCCGAAGGTACCGATGTGCTGGTGCGGCTGGGACAGGAACCAAGCGCGGCCGGCCCCGAAGCTGCCGTTCGTGTGACCGATTCCGGGCCCGGCGTGCCCGAAGATGCCCTCAAAAAACTTTTCCGCCCCTTTTACCGTATCGACGACGCCCGCGGCCGTGGTACCGGTGGAGTGGGACTGGGCCTCGCCATCACCGATCGCGCTGTCCGCCTGCATGGTGGCACCGTCAGCGCCATCAATCGGCCACAAGGCGGTTTGATGGTCGAGATTCGACTTCCGCTGGTTCCCGCCACCGCCGCCCAGCCCATCGAGATTCGGGCGGCGGCGACCGCCATGAACAGCGACCGGCCCTGAACCCGCATCTCCTGCTAAACTATTCAGGAAGCAGGCAACTTTCCCGCTTTGTATTGGTTCCAACCAGTGGCAACGTTTGCTCTTCCGGTGCATTCCTGATACACAAATGGGGGTAATTATTTGCGCTTCTATCAGGGTCGCGCCGGGTTGTGCAGGCATGGATGACCTTAAAGGGAAGAAACTTGGGAGAAAGAATGCGGATGAAGTGCCGATTGGCTGCAAGCCTGCTACTGGGATCACTGCTCATTCTGACAAGCTGCACCAATAACTCCACCACCACTACCGGCCCTTCGGGCACCGGATTTCTTTGGGTTGCAGCCCAGGGCAACAACACCGTTTCCGCATTCACTCTGGATCTGGGAACCGGCGTGCCCACCCAGAACGGCAGCGCCATCGACGGCGGCCTTACTCCCAACGCCATGGTCATCTCGCCTGATGGCACCACCATGTTTGTCGTCGACAAGTCCGTGGACGGTAACGGCAATTACAATGTTTTGAGCTATACCGTGAATTCGACCGGCACCCTCACCGCCGGCAGCACGACGCCGCTGACCAATGTTCTGAATCCCGTAAGTTTGGCCATCGATCCCACGGGAAAGATCTTATTTGTGGCCAACCAGGGCGCGCTCCTTCCGCCACCGCCTCCCACACCGAGTTGCACTCTTGCCGCCTACGCGGCTTATTGCGGAAACATCTCGGTATTCAGCGTGAGCGGCACCACCCTGACCGAACTTGCCGGATCGCCTTTTTCCGACGTCGATCCCAATAACCCGGTCGTGGCCGGCCCCTCTTCTCTGGCGGTCACTCCCACGGGAAACTACTTGTACGTAGCCAATCAATTTACCAATACCGTATCCGCTTTCCAATACGACAGCACCGGCGTGCTCACTCCGCTCTCACCGTTCACCTATACGGCGGGCTCGAATCCGACGGGCTTGGCGCTTTCCCGCAACATCACCGTAAGCGGAACCATCACCCAGCCCCACTTCTTGTACGTGGCCAATTCCGGATCGGACAACATCACAGGCTTCGCCGTCTGCGACATAGTTTCCGTCAACTGTCTCACCCCCACCGGCCAGCTCACCGAACTCTCCAGTTCTCCCTACGCGGCCGGACACAACCCCGTGTATATTGCAGTCAATCCGATTTACAACGGGGTTTACGCCGTCGACCAGGGATCCAACGCGATTTCAATGTATAAGTGGGCTTCCGACAGCGGCTCATTGTCTGTTCTTACCCCGGCAACGGTTTCCACCGGGACCGCTCCCACTTGGGCCCAGGTGCATCCCGACGGCGTTTGGGTCTATGTCGCCAACACCGGCGGGACCTCAGTTTCGATTTACAGCGTGGGCGAATCCAGCCCCCTGCTGGGCCCCATCCCTTCAGGCCCCATCTCTGTGCAGCCACAGCCCTCGGCGCTGGTACTGCGGTAATAAAAAGCTCCGAAGGAGCGGAATGTGAAAGCCCCGGACGGAAGTCCGGGGTAGCGCCGCTCAAGATTACGCGCCCAAGGCGCAAACTGCTCGACTCTCTCTGCTACACTTTTTTATTTCGAAGGACTCCTCATGCGCGTCCGCACTCTATTCGCTATGGTCATCCTGATGAATACAATCGCCTCGGCCCAGACCTTGCCCGCACCCCAAGCCATCACCGATCCCAAACTGATCGTGAGCAAGCTGAACGCAAACGTTGAACAAGGCTCCCAAAGCCTCTCCATCGAAAAGCTTTACATGACTCGGTCTGTCGGAGACACTGCCTGGTCGCCCGACGGCAAGACCATCGCCTTCATCTCCAACATCAGCGGCCGCAACAATCTGTGGCTGGTGCCGGCCGAAGGCGGATGGCCCAAGCAACTCACCATCAGCGATCAACGCCAGACGCAACCAGCATGGTCGCCCAACGGAAAATGGATCGCGTACATCTCCGACTACGACGGCGACGAACAATGGGACATTTTTCTGGTCTCGCCGAAAACCGGGCAGGTCATCAACCTGACCCGCACCCGGGAAATTTCCGAAGAGAGCCCGGCATGGTCTCCCGATGGCCGCTACCTGGCTTACACAATAAAGCCAAAGACTTCATCGGTTTACGAGATTGATATTTACGACACCGTCTTGCGCGAGACCCAGCACCTAACCACTGGCACGCCCGCCGATAAGTTGAACGATCATCCCATCTGGTCGCGTGACGGCAAGTACATCGCCTATACCCAGGAACAGGCCAAAGGCACGGATTCCAACATCTTTGTCGGCGAGGTGGCCACTGGACAGAGCACTCTGTTAACTCCTCACGGCGGCGAACAGATTTACTCAGTCAACGATTTCTCGCCCGACGGCAAGAAGCTGCTCATCACCTCAAACGCTGCCAACGGATACGACAACGTAGGACTGCTCGAAATCGCCAGCAAGAAAATCACCTGGCTCACGCAAGATAAGTGGCGCATAAACGGCGGCAATTTTTCGCCTGATGGCAAGCACCTCACCTGGACCGCGAACGTTGACGGCAACACGGATATTTATCTTCACGATCTGATTTCCGGAAAGACGTCTTCCCTGCCTCTGCCCAAAGGCGTCAACAACCTGGGCGGCGATTTTAGTGCCTTTAGCCCCGATGGATCGCGCCTGCTGTGCTATCACAACGGCCCCAATGCGCCCAACGATGTGTGGGTTTATCCGTTAGTTGGAAAACCGCATCAGATCACGAATTCGCTGGTGGCCGGCATGCACGCCGAAGAAATGGTCGAGCCCTTTCTGGTGCACTATCCCAGCAAAGACGGCAAATGGACCATCTCCGCCTGGGTGTATGTGAGTTACAACATGGTGCGCAATGGGACCAATGGGGCCATCGTGTACGTACACGGCGGGCCGACTTCGCAAACCGTGAACTCGTTCAACCGCTTCATTCAGCACATCGTCAATCAGGGATACATGGTGATCGCCCCCAACTATCGCGGTTCCACCGGCTACGGCAAAGAGTTCCAGCAGGCCAATCTGTTCGACATGGGCGGCGGCGATTTGCAGGACGTGATCGGCGCAGCCGATTTTCTCAAGCAAACTGGTTATGTTGACCCGAAGAAGATTGTCCTCATGGGCGCGAGCTACGGCGGCTACATGACCATGATGGGCGTCACCAAAGCTCCGGACGTTTGGGCCGCGGGCGTTCCCATCGTGCCTTTCGTCAACTGGTTCACCGAAATCGAGCATGAAGACCCGGTGCTGCAGCAATCCGATCTCGCGACCATGGGCGATGTCGAGAAAAACAAAGACCTTTACCACGACCGCTCGCCGATTTTCTTCGTCGATCAGATCAAAGCGCCGCTGTTACTGCTGGCGGGCGGAAACGATCCCCGTTGTCCCAAGGAAGAAGCGCAGCAGGTGGTGGACGCAGTCAAAAAGCGCAACGGCGTAGTTGACCTGAAAGTCTATGAAAACGAAGGCCACGGCTTCGCCCGCGTGGAAAATCAGATTGACGCGTATAAACGCGTGTCCGATTTCTTGAAGGCGCATGTGCCTCCGGCGAACTGCGGGTGCTCGCTGACGGAGTAGGGGTTAGCGGCGAAAGACGACCTTCGGCGTCGCAAGCTGAGACAATGTTTATTAGCTTTAAGATTATTTTTTCGTAGGCGTCGATTTGAGAGATGTTGCCGGGCCGGATGGCCTCTTGCTCCTCCAGAAGCCCGGTCGCCGACGGAAGGGCGGTTTGCGGCTCAAGAATTGGCATTCAGCATGACGGTTGCCGTGGCATTTTGGCCCGTTTGTCGACTGATCGCTTCCCGTTTTGGATAGCCAGCAGCTAAGTTATTGATTCTTCGGTGAGGGGATCCCGACACCAAAGCAACTTCAAATGATCTATTCAGGATAGTTTGAAAAATCTCTGTTCGCCAGAGTTGAACCGATCTAAAATGTGACACGAGTCTGTGGGGCTGAGATGCTGGGCTGCAGGAGAATTACGACAATAGAGCGATTCTTGGGGCCTTTGTGCCTAGTTATGTGGTTTGCATTATCTGCGTCAGGCCAAACAGGCGAGCCGCCCTCCACACCCGATGCAATGTTGCGAACGGTAGAGACATCTCTTTGCGAAGTCCTGAGAAATCCGAAGGAATTTAACGGAAAGATAATCAAAGTTCGCGCAAGAACTTCCGTCAATTGGGAGTGGGGTGTCTTCTTGAACGATCCCGAATGCGAGCGGAGTGGTGGCGTCAACTTGAAGATTTCTCCGTCCGAGCCTCTACTGCCAAGCAGGTATGCGTCCCTCTCTCTGATACATGACGATGGATTTCGGGAATTTGATGAGAAGTCGAACTTACTGTGCAACGGAATGACAGAGGCCTGCGGCTTCGACTATCTTGAGGCCGATTTTACAGGTGTGCTCATGTCCATAGACGACTTTAGAATCGAAAATAACTTCGGGAACGGATTTGGTGCCCGCGGAATGAGTAAAGTTCAACTTGTCATGTTGCAGGTAGCAAACTCGAAGCTACACGCTGTTGAGGGACCTCTGCCGAAGGATTCTGGCATACCAACCGAAATTGCACCAAGCGGCGCTGTTCGGGTGCTCACTTCAGATGGAAAAGGTCAGCGTGAATACTGTGCGACAGAGACTGTGCAGCCAAACGTTGTTTTGAAAAATGCCAGACAGGTTAGCGGAACCGTTCAGGATGTGACAGGGGCGGCTTTTGCATCAACGAAATTCGAACTTCGGAAGTACAGCAACGGCAGCGAAACCGCCTATAGAGCTTCGACAACGGACAAAGGCGGCACCTTCGATTTTGGAACAGTAGATGCTGGTGAATACAGATTTCTTGCGCCTACCCGGGGGTGGAGGCAGCCTACTGATGTTGCATGTTTGGAATCGGACAAGTGCCTTCTGAAAATCGTGCTAGTGCCCAGCCCTACCGACATGCCATATGCACAGTGCCCGCTCAAATAGAGCATTCTCGGGCCGCTTTATTTATGGGAATTGGTTTTAACTGGATTCCTTCTCAATGCGTGCAATCGCAGCGATGAGTCCGGGAATCGTGTACTCCTTCGCCTCGATGTCCACGCGAAGGCCAAGTTCGCGCAGGGTGGACGAAGTGATGGGGCCGATGGACGCGAATTGGATGCCATCGAATGTTGAGGGGGCCGACCTTCGCGGGCGGGGGCGCCCGCGCCACATCTGCACACTCTTCCCCAACAGTGCCACGAAGTTCCTTACCGTCGAGGAACTGGTGAAGGTGATGACATTGGGACGGCGCTTTGGGTCTTTCAAAACGGCGCGCAATCGCAAACGCGAAGATTTAGGAATGACAGTCTCGTAGGCTTCGACGACGTCCACCTGCGCTCCCAGCTTTCGCAGCTCGTGTGGGATCACGTCGCGGGCAACTCTGGCGCGGGCGAGCAGCACGCGCTTCCCTTTTACCTGCCTGCGGAGACTTTTTACGACCGATTCGGCCACGTACTCTTCCGGAACTACATCGACTTTAAGCCCGTGCTTCTTGATTGCCTTGCTAGTTGCCGGACCGATGGCGGCAATCTGCAAATGCTGGAACTGTTTTTTGCCCAGCCTGAGTTTCTTCGCCCGTCCCCAAACCGCGTCCGCGCCGTTGACGCTGGTCAGGACCAGCCAGTCGTATTCGTCCAAATGTTTCAGCGCGGAATCCAGCGGCTTGTAAGAACGCGGCTGGCGAATTTCGATGAACGGAATCTCAATCACGTCCGCGCCGAGCTTGCGCAATCCGGCAGACAGCGCACTCGCCTGATGGCGGGCGCGTCCGACGAGAACGCGAAGGCCGGCGAGAGACCTCTGATTGGGGTTCGCTTTCATAAACAACAAACCATTTCAACCACGGAGGACACGGAGGTACACGGAGGAAATCTCGAGATCAAACCCTTCTTATTGTTTCTTATTTGGTGGCTCATTCGAATTTGATTTCGATCATCAAAGAACTACGGCTCTTCCGCCACTACTATGCCGTACCGGTAAACTTCTTCAAGAATCGCATCTCCGCCTTTGCGCAACAATGCACTGCCGACCAACTCACCCAACTGGATCGGATCGTCGCCCTCAGCCGACTCGCGCAAGACTTTGGTTCCATCCGGACGAGCGACGACCGCCTGCAAGTGCAATCGTCCCTCACGGATTTCCGCCAGAGCTCCGATCGGCACCTGGCAGCCTCCGCCCATCTTGTTTAGCAATGCGCGCTCACAGGTTGCCGCGGTGCGAGCCGCAGCGTTATCCAGGAACGCAATGTGCTGCCGGGTGCTCGAATCACCAGAACGAATTTCAATCGCTAAAGCCCCCTGCCCCGCGGCTGGACACATCACGTCTTCAGGAATGATCTGTTTGACCAATTCCGTCTTCCCCAGCCGGTTCAGACCCGCAGCCGCGAGGATGATCGCGTCATACTCACCGGCTTCCAGTTTGCGCAGGCGGGTGTCCACATTTCCGCGCAGAGAAAGAATATTGAGATCGGGCCGCAGCGCTCGCAACTGTGCCTCGCGGCGAAGACTGCTGGTGCCAACTCGCGCGTTCTTAGGCAATTGCTTGATGCTTGCATACTTGCTGGAACAGAAAACGTCGCGAGGATTTTCACGCGTCGGGATGGCCGCGATTTCAAATCCTGAAGGCAGTTCCGTGGGCAGGTCTTTTAAACTATGCACCGCAAGATCCACGCGGCCGTCGGCCAGCGCTTCTTCAATCTCCTTGGTGAACATGCCCTTGGTGCCGACTTTGGCCAGAGCGACGTCGAGAATCTTGTCGCCGGTAGTGTGGATGATTTCAATTTCGACTTGATGTCCGCGCTCGCGCAACAACGCCGCGATATGGTTGGCTTGCCAGAGCGCCAGTTGCGAACCCCGGGAACCGATACGCAGCCGGGCCACTAGAGTTTATCCTTCGATTCAGCGTCCTCGGTTTCGTCTTCTTTTTGTAGATTCTTTTTGTCTTCCAGATTAAAAATTCGGCGCACTACATCAATCATGGGAGTGGCTTCACTCTCCCGCGCCGCCGTTTTCAGCGTGCTGATCGGCGTGTGCATGATCTTGCTGACGATGCCGCGAGTGAGCGCATCGATGGCCAGTTCCTGCTCTGGTGAGAGTGTGCCTAATCGTCCGCGTACCCGGTCAATTTCGGCCTGGCGAATGGTTTCCAGATGGTCTTGCAGCGAGACGATGGTGGGAACGACATCGCGTGTCTGCAAGCGGGCCTGAAAGCGCTCGATTTCGTTGTCAATGATGCGCTCGGCGCGTTCGGCTTCCTTGCTGCGATCGGAAGTGTTGGCCGCGACGGCTTGTTGCAAGTCGTCGATGTCGTAGACGAAAATGCCGTCCAGCTTGTTCATCTGCGGATCCACGTCGCGCGGGACGGCGATATCGATGAAAAACATGGGACGGTTCTTGCGGCGGCTCAGGAAAAGCTCGCCATGTTCGCGGCGAAAAATCGCGCGTGGCGATCCGGTGGAGGTGATTACGATGTCGGCTCGGTCGCAGGTTTCGTACAACTCTTCAAAGTGGATGGCCTGGCCGCCAAACTTCTCGGCGAGGACGGCGGCGCGATCATAAGTACGGTTCGCCACAAAAATGGACGCCGCACCATGCGCCATCAGATGGCGGGCGGCCAACTCGCTCATTTTCCCGGCGCCCACCAGGTAGACCTGCTTGCCGCTCAACGATCCAAAAATCTTCTTCGCCAGCTCCACCGCGACCGATGCCACTGAAACCGACGACGACCCTACGGCTGTCTCAGTACGCACGCGTTTTGCCACTGCAAAAGCCCGAGTAAGCAACTGATCAAGCTGTGAATGCACCGCGCCGACGGCCCGCGCAGTCGCATAAGCTTCTTTGACCTGGCCGAGAATTTGCGGCTCGCCGACGACCATGGAATCGAGACTGGAAGTGACGCGGAAGAGATGCCGGATGGCTTCGCGTTCGTGATACTCGTAGAGATGCGGTGCGAGTTCGGGGACTCGCATCTCAAAATAGTTATGCAAGAAACTCCGCAAGTCACTGCTGCCGTTTTTCGTCTGCGCCAGCACTTCCACGCGATTGCAGGTGCACAGGATCAGGCCTTCGTCCACGCCGGGATGTCCCACCAGTCGCTTCAGCGCCTCCGCCATGCGCGACTCGGGAATGGCAAGGCGCTCCCGGACTTCAACCGGCGCGGTCCGGTGATTCACCCCGATGAGCTGAAAATTCATGGCGTTATTTATTCAAGCCAAAATCTATACAAACCTGTGAATCGTGTTAGCGGCCCAAGCGATCACCGCAGCCACGAAGGCCCCCGACGCAAGATACGCAGCGCGGCGTCCGCGCCATCCTGCGTTCCAGCGGGTGTAAAGCAAAAGCATGTAGACCGCCCACATCAGCACCGACAAAAAGATTTTGGGATCAAAAACATTCACATGCCCAAAAGTCGCCTGCGCAAGCACTGTGCCGACGATCAACCCCAGGGTCATGAATGGAAATCCGAGAAGCAGAGAGCGGAAACCGATTTCGTCAATCACTTCCAGCGCAGGCAGGCGGGAAAGAATCCCTCCTGATTTCTTGGACTTGAGCGAGCGTTCCTGTATCAGATAAAGCAAGCTGGCCCCGAAACTGAGCACCAGGGCCGCGTAGCCGGCAAGAATCAGGGCAATGTGGGCGAACAGCCATCCGCGGTGGACAGCGGGAGAAAGCAAAAAAGCCTGCTGGCCGGTGGCGGCCATCAAAGTCAGCAGAAAAACCAAGGGAAAGACGACGATTCCCGGCGAGGTCGTGCGATACACCAGAAAAACCACCATAAACACGACCATGATCAGGAAACCCAGCACCGACTCCACGTTCTGCACCGAAGACAGGGCGTTCGGACCGGCAGCGGCCACAGCTTCGGTCAGGGAGACCAAATGAAAGATCATCCCTAAGTAGGCTGCATGCAAGGCGATACGGTTCAGCAGGTCGCCGGTGCGGGTGAGCGCCACCAGGGCGTACAGCAAACCCACAGCGTAACAGCCGAGCGCGACGCGCAGCCAAAGTAAGGGCATAGTCAGGGTCTTCTGCCGGAAGCGAATGAAAGCTGGATCCAGCCCGTTTAGGGATTATAGTCTGTCTCCCATAAGCTCTGGGCTCTTGGCGATAGGCCCTCGGGAAACCGAGAGCTGGGTAATCCAAGTGACAGATTACTGTGCTTTTTTGGCGATGAACTAAGGTTATCTACCTCGAAAGGCTAGCCAGAGTAGAAACTTAAGGCTTGGGACGAGTGTTTTTGAATCATCGACGATTCGATTCCCGATCGGGATTCATTCCCGAAACGGGAAATTAAGATCCACTAAAAACGAGGACACTCTAACCGACTGCTATGACCATGCCACGCACAACCCGGGCATTCTTGGGTGACGAACACTTCCAGGTGATTGTGATCGGCGGCGGGATCAACGGAGTCGCCATTGCACGGGAATGCGCCCGCGCTGGCCGGCGTACCTTGCTGGTCGAGCAGCAGGATTTTGCCTCCGGCACCACCAGCCGATCCACGCGAATTATCCACGGCGGCCTGCGCTATCTGGAGCATGGCGAGCTGGGGCTGGTGCGGGAGTCGTTGCGGGAACGAAAACGCATGCTCCAGATGTATCCGCATCTGGTGAACCCCATGCAGTTCCTGCTGGCGCTGGATGACAAAAGCAGGCGTAATGCCCTCAGCCTGCGCACCGGCCTTTGGCTCTATCGCCGCCTGGGAGGAAAGTCTGTCGCGGGCCGCCCCGGAGCCGACAAACACAAGCTGGAGCGGATACTCGATTCCGGCCGGCGCTGGTCGGTTTTCGATTTCGAAGATGCGCAGTGCGAATTTCCCGAGCGCCTGGTCGCGGAGTGGCTGGTGGAAGCGATGGAAGCGGGCGCCGTAGTGCGAAATTATATGGAGGTCCTGGCCGTTGACGTCCGGCATGGACGCGCCCAGGGCGTACTGCTGCGTGACCAGCTCAGCAAAAAAGAAATGAGCGTTCACGGCACCTGGATCATCAACGCGACCGGGCCCTGGGCAGACCGGCTATGCCAGCGTTCGCGGATCGACACCAAAGATCCGATGGTAGGCGGGGTGCGCGGCTCGCACATCGTGCTGCCCCGGTTTGCGGGAGCACCGGACGCCGCCGTGTACACCGAAGCCATCGATGGCCGGCCAATTTTCGTAATTCCCTGGAATGAACAGGTTCTGGTGGGGACCACCGAAGCCGCCGACAACGACGATCCGGCCACGACCCAACCCTCGGCGGAAGAGATCCAGTATTTGCTGAATTCGTTCCTCAAACTGTTTCCCCGGACCAAGATTTCGTATGTGGACATTCGCTACTCGTTTGCCGGTGTGCGGCCGTTGCCCTATTCGCCAAACCAGAAAGCCTCGGCCGTAACCCGCAAACATTATTTGCGCGATCACGCACCCGATGGCGCGGCGCAAATGATTTCCGTGATTGGTGGCAAGCTGACCACGGCGGCGCAATTGGCCCGCGAGTGCGCGGACAAGATCGGCGTGCCGGTGAAAACAAGTGGAGCGATCAGCGTCGCTCCTGGGGGATTGGTCTCCGAAGACAGCCTCGACCCGTTGCTCGATCGCTGGGTGCTCGATATCGCGCAGGCCGGTGGCATCAGCGAAGAGTCGGCGCGCGGCATTGTGGAATGGCACGGAAAGCGCGCCCTGGCCATCGCCCGCATGGCGTTGAGCAGTTCCGATATGCGGACGCCCCTGTGCCCGCACACCGTACATATTGTCGCTGAAGCCGTCGATGGATTAGCCAATGAATGCGCGGTCACGCTGGCCGATGTCCTGCTGCGCCGTGTACCGGTGGCGCTGGGCCCGTGCTGGTCGCCAGCATGCAGCCGCGAAGCGACGGCGCGCATCCGCGCCATCATGGGATGGACGGACCGGCAAGCAGCCGCCGAACTGGAAGCCTTTGAAACCGAGCGCGAATCTTTTCTGCGCAAGCCCAAACGTATGGAAGCGGCTCTGCTGGCCGCGGCGGACTAGGCCACGTTACACTCTTACCCTGGTAATGTAGCCCTCAAAACGCCATGATGATAAGAACGGAATTATTCCGATTGAACGGCGCTATCGCGCGCGATCCCGCAATTGAGGCGTGGATGAAAGAGCATGCAGGTGAATTGGGAGCCATCGCGCATCAGTGGTTTGAGGTGATGCGAAAATGTGGAGACGAAGTCCGGGAGCTTATGCATGACGGCTGTCCGACGGCATGTTTGGGAGATGCGGCCTTTGGCTACGTCAACGTATTCACGTCGCACGTAAACGTGGGGTTTTTTCAAGGTTCAGCGCTGGCGGATCCGGCACACTTGTTGCAAGGCACCGGCAAGTTCATGCGCCACGTGAAGCTGAGACCGGGAGCGGCCACGAACGCCGCAGCTCTAAGTGAGCTCATCGAGGCGGCGTATTCGGATATAAAGGCGCGCGTCGAACACGGCTAGCTCAGAGAAACGTCTTGGGGGTGGGGATGGTAAAGAAACAATGGGTCGTGGCGCTTGTCCTGTTCCTGCTGATTCCCGTGGTGTGGATGCTGGGAGGAATGCTGTTCAACCAGATTCATCCCGAAGTTGCGGCGGGTCATCCGAACTATGTGCAAAACTACCACCGGCTCAGTCTACTCAAGCACTTGTCTTTATGGGGATCTGAAGCGGGTGTGGTCGTGTTGTGGGTGCTGGTGTGCCTTCTGGTGATCCGTTCCAAGAAGCGATCCTACGTATGGCTGTTTCTGGCGGCGTTGGGGCCCCTCGGATTCGCCGTCCTGGCCATGCTGAACGACCGGGCGCCCGGGGAAACAGACCGGTATGCCCGCTTCGTGCGCAGCTTGAAAGTATTCGTGCGCGTCGGCTACGAACTCTGCACCTTCGTGATCATATGGGTGCTCGCCTATCAGGGCATGGTTCTCAAGCGCACACTGATGATCAGGCATGAGGCCGCCATCACTGGAATGTCGACCGCGCAGATCATGGATCTCCAGAACGCATCGTCTGGAATGTGGGCGTTCGCCGAGGGGAATGAAGTGATGTACCTGGTGGTTCTTCTCTACCTGCTTTGGCCCATCGTCTTTAGCCTCGCGGGCCGTGCGGCATCGCCCAAAGCACGTTGAGGCTCGATTTCAAATCGCCCGCGCCTAAATCCCCATAAGCGCGGCTGGTGGGCTTCTTGACCCATGAGCAGGACAGTATCAATTCACTAATAGCGGTGATCCCGTTATATACTCCGCCCTTCCAAACTTGTTCCTCGGAGACACCTGAATGGCGGGAGTTCCATCACCTGGGGTAGCGCCGGTCACGGTAGGATTCGCGGACCACACCCGGCATCGCATTGCCATGCGGTTGCTGCCATTTCTTTTTATCCTTTACATCACTAATTATCTCGACCGCACCAGCGTGGCCTATGCCGCGCTCGGCATGTCGCGCGACCTGGGATTCAGCGACCGCGTGTTGGGCATGGGCATGGGCATCTTCTTCGTCAGCTACGTGGCTTTGCAGATTCCCGGCGCGCTGCTGGTCGAGCGCTGGAGCGCGCGCCGGATGATTTCCGCGACCATGATTGCCTGGGGATCGCTGACCGCGCTGACTGCGCTGGTACACACTCCCAATCAGCTCTACGTTGCGCGCTTCGTATTAGGCGCGGCGGAGGCCGGTTTTTTCCCCGGCGTGATCGTCTATCTGAGCCATTGGTTTCAGCGCGCCGACCGCGCGAAGGCGACCAGCAACTTCATGTCGGCAATTCCCATGTCGTTCATCATTGGCTCGCCCATTGCGGGCTGGATTCTCGGCCACAAATGGTTCGCCGTCGAGGGCTGGCGCTGGCTGTTCGTCCTCGAGGGAATGCCGGCCATCCTGCTGGGCGGGCTGGCATTTTTCCTTTTGACGGATTGGCCCGGCGACGCGACCTGGCTGGCTCCCGAGCAACGGCAATGGATCACACAAGAGCTGGGTGAGGAAAAACACATCAGCGAACACGCGGTCACGGTGTGGCAAGCGCTCAAGTCCCGCACCATCCTGCTGCTGTCGGGCCTGGCCTTCCTCACTTATTTTACGTTTTACACTTTCGCCTTCTGGTTCCCCACCATGCTGAAACGCCAGTCAGGACTCTCGGACGCGCGGGTCGGCCTGATTGGCGCGGTGCCCTACGTGGCCATCTTCATCGTGATGCAGATCAACGGCTGGCACTCCGATAAGTACTGTGAAAGGCGCTGGCACTCGGCGATTCCGGTGTTTATCGCGGCAGCCGGATTGCTGGGCCTCCTCAGTCAACCCCGCTCATTTCCCGTGGCGATCTTATTGTTCACCATGGCGGGTCTGGCCTATGCCTATCTACCGACATTCTGGGCAATCCCTACCGAGATTCTGAGTCAGTCGGCAGCGGCGGCCGCAGTGGGCATGGTCAACGCCGTGGCCAGCGTGGCAGGCTTTGCCGGGCCTCATCTGTTCGGTTATCTGAACACTCGCACAGGATCATTTTCGTGCGGCATTGCCTTGATGATGATCTGCGCTCTTGCTGGAGGGCTGCTGATACTGTGTATTCCGAAGAGCGCGCCGCGGCCAGCTAGTGATGACTAACTTGGTTTCCCGCTTGGCCGTCTGAGGGTGCGCACCAGGTGCTGGGTGTCGTCGGAAATAATGCCATCGACTCCCCAGCGCGCCAGCCAGCGCATCGACTTTATATCGTTGACGGTCCATACAAAAAGCTTGCGGCCAGTGGCGTGGACTTCTTCCACCAGAGTGGGTTTGACCAGACTTTTTTCAACGATGACGTAGTCAATGGGCAGCTTGCGCCAGGCCGCTAACTGACGGGCTTTGTCGCAGATCATTCCGGTGGGCACGGCGGCGCTGCGGACTTTTAGGTCCATGATCACGTCCGGGAGAAATGAAGAAACCACATAGCCCCGTTCTGGCCGGTGATCGCGCAGGGCGGCCAGTACGATGCTCTCCAGTCCGCTGACTTTCAGTTCGATATCGAGAAACACGCGCTGCCCATAGCGGCGCAGGACTTCGTCAAGCCGGGGCAGATCCGCGAGCCGGCTGCTCGGTGAACGGGCGATGGCATGAGGGCCATGCTGGGGATCATGGCAGACCACCGCTTGTTTGTCCGCGGTGAGGCGCACATCGAACTCAAAACCATCGCAGCCGTGGGTCAGAGCGAGATCAAACGAGGCAGGAGTGTTTTCCGGGACAGACTTGGACGCACGAGCGCCACGATGGCCGAGTAAGAGGGGAAGGCCCGGTTCCATAAGTTATTTTAGGCCAAACCATTTTGCAGAACTCCTAAAATTTCGATTAATTTATCAACTAAGGTGCATAGGCTTCCTGAAATTGAGTCAATCGAGGTCGAAATCGCGGATGGGCTTGCCGGTGTCGGGGGATTCCTTGGCCTTTTTGACCGCTTCCTGAAACTTCTTTTCCAGCAGTTCAGAGGCGTGTTTCTGATTTTCGACGGACTGGCGGAAGATGGAATCGCGGCGGCTGTCCTGCTCTTTCATGGCCCGGGCGGCGGCTTCCATGTCATTGAACATCTTGGGCTTAACGGCGGCAGTGTGGGCTATCACGGCCTTGCTTTCCGCGTCCACTTTCAGCACCGCGCTACAGCAGGGGCAGGTCACTTCGAAGCGGGGGTTCTTGGCCATCAGGGGAAATCATACCGCATAACGGTCGGTCAATGGGCGCCTAGCTTGATGGGGAAGATCTTGAACAGGTTGAGCATTTCCCACAGCAGGAGCAGGACCGAAACCCCCACCAGGAGAATGGCGGTGACCTCGCCGAAACTGAGGCGGTTGCGGCCGGATTCAAAACGCCGGGCCAGCAGGCCCAGAATGTTGAGAGTAGCGAAGCCAAAAACCAGTGCCCACAGAATGTTGTAAAGGCCTTCCCGCTTGTCGGATTGCTCAAACATGAACACCCAGAAAAGCAGGAAAGAGGAAATGCCGCGGACGCTCACCAGCGATAGTGTCATGTAAGACAACGCTTTGTTGAGAACCAGGATCATTGAGTCCGCCCGCCGGCACCCGAAGCAGTGCCAGGTGGAACGCAAATATTACCTGTTTCCGGGGCCAAAGTCAGCGGAGATCGACAGTCCAGCGGTGGTTCTTTGCGCACTTTGCGAGGTCCTTGGCGCCCTTTGCGGTTAAAGCTTTTAACCGCTAAGGTCGCAAAGTCAACGCAAAGAACGGAAAGGGGATCGAAATTGAGGCGGTACACTGGAAGTCCTGAGTTCTAATTTATGCCCGAGCCACTGAAAACCATCTTCTTTGATGTTGGCAATACCCTGCTTTTTCCGGATTGGAGCCACATGCTGGCCGCGCTCCACCAGCGGGATGTCGGTCCTGAACCGGCCCTACTGCAATCCATTGAGCGCAGAACTAAGAATGAGTTCGACGCGATTCTCGAGAGTGGAAGCTCCGTGGACCACGGGTTTTGGTACATGTTCTACTCCCATTTATTGGAAGCCTTGGCGATTCAGGACGACCCACTACGCGATCAACTGGTGAATGCAACGCGTATTTCCGCCAACTGGTGTGTGATTCACCCTGGGACTCGCGAGTCGCTGTTGCGGCTGTCGAAGAGCTACCGGCTGGGAGTGATTTCCAATGCGGATGGCAGGATTGCCCAGGTGCTGGAACGGTGCGGAATCGCCGATTGCTTTGAGACTATTGCCGATTCAGGGTTGATTGGATACGAGAAGCCGCATCCGGCGATTTTCGAGGCGGCACTGCGGGAGATGGGAGTCGCTGCTGGCCAAAGTATGTATGTCGGCGATATTTATTCGGTGGATTATCTGGGGGCGACGGCCGTGGGCATGCGCGCCATGTTGTTCGACGTTTGCGGCGCCTATCGCGGTAGAGAGTGGCCCAGGGTGGAGTCGCTGGAAGAGCTGGAATCGAAGCAGGCGAAATAGACTTATGGAGTTCAGTGGGGGTAGGGGTCCTTCGACTTGCAGACGTTCACTTTGTGAACGTCTGACTGCGCTCAGGATGGCATAGCTATAGCGAGATGATCTGGTGGTCGAGGCAGTCGGGGTTGATGGCCTCATACACATTCCGCAAAAATTCAGCGCCGTGGCGGGAGATGAAATAGATTCCGGCGATCTCACGTTCTTGCAGGGTTTTGTTGGGATAGAGCGCGTTGCTGAGTAAGTCGGCGTGACGTCCGAGGATTTCGCTGTGGCGCAGTTCGGCGCGGGCGGCGCGGGAGCGTAACTGGTCGAGTTGATGCTGCATCTTCGCACCGGCGTTGTTGGCGGCTTCGATCAGGGTCTGATCGAGACGTCCTAGAGAATCGCGGATGCCCGCCAAAGCGTTTTGTAGATCGGACGCGGCGCGATCGAAAGATTTCTGGACATCCTGCGAGAGACTGCCGGCGGCGAGGCGTTCGCTGAGCACTGCCGGGCCGTGAAAAATGTCCGGCAGCGCCAAGTGGTAACGCTCAAGTAAAGCTTGATGTTTATGGTCTAAGATGGTGGCCGAAAAGCGTGGAAGGATTGGAGTGATTCTTCCTGCAAGTGCCTGATAAACCACCGCAATCTGGGCAAAATACGCCACTTCGGCGGGGCCGCCGATGTAGGCCAGCGTGGGCAGCAAGTAGTCCTGCACCACGGGCCGCAACAGGACATTGGGATTGAAATCCTGGGGAGCGGCCGCGATGCGGCGCAGCAATTCTGCCTGCGGAATTTTTTCTTCGCCGATCTGAAACTCTGAGCTCTCCGCGGTTGTGCCGGTGCGGCGATGGATGGGAAGGCGAGCCCCATTCTGCAAAGCAAATAACAACGTCGAGGCAGTAGTGACTTTTACCTGCTGGTGGTATCCCGCGGATTCCAGCTCTTTGCCACGGGCGAGCAAAGCTTCGTCGAGCTCCGCGGATCGTTCAATCGCGGCCCGAAAAAGGGGTGCCGCGATCTGGTGAAGCTCAGGATCGGACGCGTCCAGCAGGATCACTCCCCAATCTGCGCACAGGCGGGCGAAAAAACGAGCATAGGCGCTGCCCAACGTCTCTCCTGGCTTGTAGCACTCGCGCAGAAGGGCGGTGGCCACAGGGTCGAGCAACGTGGCGGCGGCTTCGACGACCGATTCGATTTCCGCGCCAAAGTGCACTGTTCCCACCGGCGCATCCGGCACACCGTGGGTCGGCGTGGCGAGCGTTTGTAGGACCGCGTCGGGGCCCGGAATGGAAACGTGATTGACCTCGGCCAGGTCATGATCGTGAGTAGCCAGCCAGAAAACCGGGACACTTTCGACTCCAGCCGCCGTGGCTTGATCTGCCAGTTTCACAGCCGTGAGCGCTTTGTAAATCGCAAATACCGGGCCCCCGAATAGTCCGACCTGCTGGCCGGTGACCACTGCGGCTGCTCCTTTACGCAAGCGAGCGATATTTTCCAAACTCTTCGGCCCTGCGTTCCAGGCTTTATTTTGGCGCTCGAGAATCGCAGCTACCCGCTCCCGGCGCCCCCCGTCATAATTCACGCGGGAAACTTCGTCCTGAAACCACTCGGTGAAACGCGGGGAACGCGGATAGAACTGCTGGACTTGCGAAGAATAAGAAAGGAAATCCGCGAAGAGCTTGGTGGTGTGCGGGATTTGACCGAAGGGCAGACACTGCGACTTCAACGGGGGATCTCCTGACAACACGGTTGGACGGTCAAGGTCATGGGAAGTCAACGCCATTCTACAGGCTGCGTCTTTAGTCAGATGAGGGAAACGGCTGTGGGATGCAAAAGGTGTTCTCGCCAGAGGGCGAATCGGGCGTCTCTACTTGCGCTTAGTTCTGATTTTCAGGACTTTTGTGGCGAAGTTTGTCGAGGATAACCAACAATCCACTAATCAAGACAAAACATAGTGCAGAGTCCAGAGTCAGGCATACGATCAGTCTTTCTCCGAAGTGGGCCAACCAGCCCTCGCCGGGATTCGCCGAGACCAGTTTGCGCGCGGCGAACATTCCGGGGGTCTCGGCGAAGTGGGCGGCCGCCACATCTCCCAATAGCACGGCCAGAAATATCGAAATCAGAACCGTAATCGTGACATTCCTGGCCCTGGATATTCTGGGGCACGGAGCTAACTTCGTTTCCTCTCCTAACATAAGCCTCTCCCGACCCCCCTGGACGCCCCAAGAGTCCCGCAGCGCTCACGGCCTATTGTTGCTGCTGCTGGGCCTGCTGCACTTTCGGAGAAGGCGGAGGCGGTTCCTGCGCTTTCTCCACAAGAATCGACCAGTCTTCCGGCACCGGCAGCCCCTGATCGAGTTCCGGAGTCGTTTCAGACCGGGTAACACGCACGGCGACAGACAATTCACTCGCCGTCTTGCCGCGGAAAATCCCTTTGGTGGGAGGCACGTCGGCGTAGTCGCGGCCAATCGCGGTACGAATGTGGCGATCAGTGGCGAGCAGGCGATTGGTGGGATCGAATCCGACCCAGCCCAGCGGCGGCAGAAAGGCTTCCACCCAGGCGTGCGTGGCATCTTCGATCGAGCGGTCAAGATCGTGCGAGCGGCGGTAGAGATATCCGCTGACGTAGCGGCAGGGAATGCGCAGGCTGCGTACCAGGGCAATCATGATGTGGGCAAAATCCTGGCAGACTCCGCGGCGGTTCTTGATGGCGTCATCGATCGGAGAGTCGACTTTCGTGCTGCGTGGCACATACTCAAACCACTCATAAATATCTTCGTTCAGTTCGCGCAGAACACTCAGCGGATTGTCTCTACGGCTGACATGGAGATTTTGCGACAGCTCTTGCAGTGCCGGCGTCGGCATGGCGAACTCGCTGGGAAGAAGCATTTCCGAGAAATCGCCGTTCCGCACCGCGGAGTCGATTTCAGCCCAAGCGTCGCGTGGCAACGAAGACGGGACATCAATCCAGGGCTGCATTTCGAGCAGCGCCTCGGCCACGATCACCAATTGCGGATGCAGTCCGGGAATATCGAAATGATGAATGTTGTTGCCCAAATGATCGCGATAGGAAAACACCCGGCAGCGTGGACTCACCGAGAGATGGAAAGTAAGACAGCGTTGTCCGCCTTCGCTTCGCGGGTGCATGCGCGCTTCCATCACGCTCTCACTCACCGGGTTGGCGTAACGGAATTTTGTCAGATGGCGAATGGAATAAAACATGTTGTCTGTCGTTCCCTCTCTTGATGGAATCGAGCACTCGGGATTTAGCGTTCAGCACTCAGCATTCAGCACTTAGCCCTTTCAGGACCGTGGAGACAGATCCAATATCCCAAGGCTGAGTGCTGAATGCTGAGTGCTTCCCCACTATCCCGCCAACGCACTTTGGATCGAGTAATTGATGTAAAGCTCGTAAATCATCTCGTGAATTTCCTGACACTGGCGCAGAATGCCTTGCAGATACGTGCCCACATCCTGCTCCAGAATTTCTGAAATTTGCCCGAAGTTCAGGGACGCCTGCAAGCGCCCGCCAAGTCTCGTCAACGGTGCGGCCCGGCGTGATACTCCCTCGCCGTGTATGGCTTCGAGGGCGTCTTGCAGATAATCGATCGAATAGCGGACCGAGTGGGGAAACTCCACGTTCAGCAATAGAAATTCAATGATGCGGCTGGGATTCATATCGGCGGTGTACACCTTGCAATAGGCTTCGAAGGCGGTGCAGGAACGCAGCAGGCCGATCCATTCCAGATATTCGCTTCCTTCCGGAGCTTGTTCGGTATCTTTCCAGAACTCGCGATGATAGATGTCCAGCAAAGTGGTGGTAGCCGAGGCCCGCTCGATGTAGCGTCCCACCTGAATGAAGTGCCAGCCTTCGCCGTGGCTCATGGTGGAGTCGGTGACGCCTTGAAATAAATGCACGCCCTCGATCACCGCCAATAAGAAATCAGATGGCAGGACGTCGTCGGTCTCATTCGGTTTGTGGCGGGTCACCTGATGGAAAAGATGGTTGAGGCGCTGCCACTGCTCGGAACTCATTTCCTCACGAACCTGACGGGCGTTTTCACGCGCCGATGCGATGCAGGATGTGATGGATGAACGCGTGCTGGGATCGAAAGTTAAAATCTGCGCGATCTGATAAGCGTCGCCGCTCCAGGCCAGACTCTGCGGCTTGCCCAGCGCAGTGAGGACGCGCTGCCAGCGCAGGTCGGCGCTCGAGGCCGACTCGTCCAGCATGAGATTCAGGTTCACATCCAGCAGGCGGGCAGTATGCTCGGCCCGCTCCAGATAGCGGCTCATCCAGTACAAGTTGTCGGCCACGCGAGAGAGCATAGCTATTGGTTGAGCACCCAGGTGTCCTTGCTGCCGCCACCCTGCGACGAATTGACCACCAAAGATCCGCGACGCAAAGCAACGCGAGTCAGGCCACCGGGAACGATGGTCACTTTGTCGCCAAACAAAACGTAGGGGCGCAGGTCAACATGCCGAGGTTCCAAGCGATCGTCCACGAAACATGGTGCTCGGGAAAATGTGATCGTCGGCTGGGCAATGTAGTTGCGCGGATCGGCGATAATGCGTTCGCGGAATATTTCACGTTCTGCTGCGGTGCTATGCGGACCGATCAGCATGCCGTAGCCCCCGGATTCTCCCACTGCTTTGACAACCAACTTGTCGAGATTTTGCAGCACGTGATCGCGTTGGGCTGCGTCTGTGAGTAAGTATGTTTCCAGATTGTTCAACACCGGATCCTGGTCGAGATAGTACTTAATGATTTTCGGCACGTAGGCGTAGAGCGCCTTATCGTCGGCGACGCCGGTGCCGAAAGCGTTGGCCAGACTCACGTTTCCGGCGCGATAGGCATTGAACAATCCGGCCACGCCAAGCACGGAGTCCGAGCGAAACACAAGTGGGTCGATGAAATCGTCATCCACACGGCGGTAGATCACATCGACGCGCCGCAGCCCGGTGGTCGTTCGCATATAGACGACATTGTCGTGAGTGACCAGATCGCGGCCTTCCACCAACTCGATTCCCATCTGGCGCGCCAAATAGGCGTGCTCAAAATATGCCGAATTGAAAACGCCGGGGCTGAGCAGCACGATGGTTGGCTCCGGCCGTCCTTCCGGCGAAAGCGAACGCAGCGTGCTCAATAAGGCTTGGGTGTAATGCTCGATGGGACGCACGCCGTAGCGCAAAAACAATTGCGGGAACATGCGCTTCATGATCCGGCGGTTGGTCAGCATGTAGGAAACACCGCTGGGCACGCGCAGATTGTCTTCGAGTACGACGAATTCTCCGCTCGGCAAGCGGATGAGATCCGATCCCACGACCGCAACATACACGTTGCGCGGCACCTGCAATCCGCGCATCTCGCGGCGAAAATGCTTGCAGCTGAAAACGATTTCGCGGGGAACGATGCCGTCGGAAAGAATGCGGCCTTCGTGGTAAATGTCGCGCAGGAAAAGATTGAGGGCGGTGATGCGCTGCGTCAGTCCGTGTTCGATGTGGGCCCATTCCGCGCTGGTGATGATGCGGGGCAGCAGGTCGTAGGGAAAAATCCGCTCCGTGCCCTCTTCGCGGCCGTAAACAGTAAAAGTAATGCCTTGATTCAGAAACGAGAGGTCGGCGGAGTGCTTGCGGCGGCGGATTTCCTCGGCCGGCAGCGAGGTAAACGTGTCCAGCAGCGACCGATAGTGCTCGCGGGGGGTGCGGGAGCTGTCGAACGTCTCGTCGTAAGCTTCGTCAACGAGATAGTTCTGCAGCCCTGGAGAGTCGAAACGGCTTATCTCGGCCAGACCCATGGGGAAGTATAAAGGGTAGTGTTTAGAATGGGCAATAGAACTTTGCGGCGGAAACGTGGATCGGCCGCGGATTGAGGAGATTGCCCGCGATGAATGCTGACGTACGCAAAATTGTGCTGCAACCGATCACTTTAGAAGGTAGGGCGGTTCGATTGGAGCCTCTCCGTCTCGACCACGCTCCTTTGTTATGGGACGTAGTTAAGAATGATCTTGCCGACACTTTCCGCTGGCTTCCCTACTCGATGGCCAAGCCCGAGGACTTCCAGCAAGTGGTCGAGAAGGCTCTGGACGAGTTGCAGCGTGGTGAGTCCCTGCCGTTTGCGACCGTGGAACGTGGCTCTGGACGGGTCATTGGCAGCACGCGCTACATGAATATCGATGGGGCCAATCGAAAAGTTGAGATCGGGTCCACCTGGATCGCTCCCGCGTGGCAACGAAGCGCCATCAATACCGAAGCCAAATATTTGATGCTGCGCCACGCTTTTGAGCAGTGGGGATGCCTGCGTGTGGAACTCAAGACCGATGCGCTGAATCAGAAATCGCGCAATGCGATTCTGCGCATTGGCGCCAAAGAAGAAGGTACGCTGCGACAGCACATGATCACGTACACCGGCCGTCTGCGGGACACTGTGTACTTCAGCATCTTGGATAAGGAATGGCCGGAGGTGAAGGCGAAATTGGAAGCGAAGCTAGTGGGGATTGAAGCTAAATAATGTTGGAATCCAGGCCAGCAATGAATTGAATGCCGGGAACCACCTTGCCGATAAGACTCTGGTCATTGGTTAGAAACAAATCTATGTCCGCACTGGCCGCACAGGCAAGGTGAATGGCATCTGACGAGGAGATCCCGATCCCGGCGCGGATATCCGCATACAGATCCGCCGCGTCCAACGTGTAAGGAATTACTTCGACAGAATCTTGCCGGAAGAAAGTTCGGACGCGGGCAGCGGCTTCGATGGCGTTTCGCTTATGGAAGCCCACCAGCGTCTCTCCAACCGCAAAGGCGCTCGTGCAGAGTTGATCCTGACGGTCTTGCATACGCTCGAAAATCTGCTGGACGCGGGCGCCATGCCGGGGATGGTCTTCCAGCCAGTAAATGAACAGCATCGTGTCCCAGTAAATCCGGCTCATGATTTGCACTTCATGGTTTGTGCTTCACGATTTGCGTCAAGGGGTCTTGACCGGGCCCATAGAAATTGGCGCGCTCTTGCTTGAGATACGCCTCTCCGCCTCCAAACGAGGCATAAATGTCCTTCGCAATCCCGCGCAGCGACTGCCACGCTTCATCTGCATTTGCTTTTCGTGACTCCGGCTTGACGATCTCGTAGGTGAATGTAACCGTGGTGCTTTGTCCGGAGGGCGGGCCGGTTTTCGAGATCAGGCGGAGATGGTTCTCCGTGAGGAATTTCCTGGAGCTGAGAGCTGCACAAACTAAGGGGACGCGATTATTGAAGCCCAAAGCCTTATGGACGGTACCGACGTTTACCGAAAAAGTTCGGCGACCACTACGCCGTGCAGCTGAAAGATAAACCTGGGATACGTGCTTTCGGACAAGATCGGAATCAGATGTCAAGACAGCAGTGCCCATCACGCCTCCCTATGCATGCTATTCTTGCATAGTTATGCATAAAGTGTCAATGAGCACCCGACCGGCATTTGACTTCCCTTACCCTAAAGTTTCCCGCGTTGACTTCTACTTCGAGAGTCCCTAAAGTTCTGTCGGCAATGGGGAGGACATCCCGTGAAACGCTGGCTGCAGATGGTGCTGGCCGTGATCTTTCTTCTGATGGTGGCGGTTGCGGTCGGAGCGGTCAAGATGCTGGGGCCGCGGGCGTTTCTAGGCCCGCGCGCTCGTCCGCTTTCGGCGCAGACGTTTGAGCGGACGCCGGCGCGTCTGGCGCGGGGGAAGTACATAGTGGAAGGCGAGATGGATTGCCAGGGGTGCCACTCCCCGCACGACTGGACCAAACACGACGCTCCGACCCCTCCGGGCATGGAGTTGGCGGGACAGGATTTGGGCACCGATGGGCTTCCGGGACACGTCGTTGCCCCGAATCTGACTCCCGATCCGGAAACCGGTTCGGGCAATTGGACGGATGACATGCTGGCCCGTGCCGTCCGGGAAGGGATCGGGCATGATGGACGCGCGCTATTTCCGATGATGCCGTATGAGGAGTTTCGGGACTTGTCGGATGAAGACGTAGCTTCGATCGTGGTGTATCTGCGGTCGCTGCCGCCGGCGAGGAATCCGCTTCCCAAAACGCAAATCACATTCCCAGTGAAATACATCATCAAGAACGTACCGCAGCCGCTCACGGCGCCCGTGCCTCCTCCGGACCTTTCAACGCCAGTTAAACGCGGCGCGTATCTGGTCCACGTAATCGGATGTGCGGGTTGTCATACTCCGGTGGATGCAAAGCAGAACCCCATCCCAGGAATGGAATTTGGGGGCGGAAACGTGTTCATCGGGCCGTGGGGTAATGTGGCAACTGCGAACCTGACGTCCGATCCCAGCGGGATCCCGTATTACGATCAAGCTTTCTTCATAAAAACGATACGGACGGGATATGCAGGAGCGCGCGAACTCAATCCGATCATGCACTGGTGGATCTACCGCAATATGACGGATGAGGACTTGAGCGCAATCTTTGCTTATCTACAGACGCTCAAACCCGTGCATCACCGCGTGGATAACACCATGACGGCCACACGCTGTCCGATTGACGGCCAGATGCATGGGGCGGGAGATCAGAACAAGCCGTAAGTCTGCGCGTGACAAGCTCGCTACTTTCAAGGGGTTAAGGGCATCTAACCCTTTAGTACGTTGACTTCCAGTCGGCTTCTACTAAGATTGGAAGCAGTTCTTTGAATGGTCCATCCCAAATGGGGGCGTCACGGTTTCGACGGAGATGCTTGCGGCCAAGAGGCATGCCAGGGTGCTCGCACCTGTAATCGTGGGCAAAATGATAATTGCCAATCAACAAATGGCATACGCAGCTTAATTAATTAAGCAGCCGCTTTCCACCGCTTTGCCCTTGGGCGGTGAGCGAGCGTCACACAGAGGGCTGCTCTTCTCTTCTACGTCTGGGGAGAGAGGTTAAGATCACAGGCTAGCAGTCGGCGTTTCTTGTCCGTTCTGAGCGACGGCCGCGAACGTCCTGGGGTAATGCCCAGGGCATGAACTGGAATAAGCATGTAGTCTCTTGACCAGTAACATTTTCGGACGCGGGTTCGACTCCCGCCGCCTCCACCACTTCTTTTATTATCAATCTTGTGAAAAGTCTTGTTCGAGTAGCTGCATGCATCGACGGCGATTCTTGCTACACCTTAATCCTGGCTTTGAGTGTGTGCTGGCCCTGTACGCCGGGCTTCAGGCTATACAGGCGACCGCCGAAGAGTCCGTGAACCGGGTCGTACCCAGGAGGCATAATAGGCGCCGGCCAGGACTCGCCCGCCGTGGTCACGTAGAGATCTTCCAAGTCGTGCCCTCCAAAGCATAGACACGAGACTTGCTTGGCAGGAATTGAAATCCTTCTCTCGACCTTTCCATCGGGATCGTAGCGGACAATTTCCGAGCCGTACCATTGAGCGGACCAAAGAAAACCTTCGGCGTCCACCACCAAACCGTCCGGAATCCCTTCCGTCGATGGGACTTGGACCAGCACCCTGCGATTCTTGATCGCGCCGGAGACGCGATCATACTCATACGTGTAGATTCTTCGCGCAGCCGAATCAGCGAAATACAATTGCTGGAAATCGATTGAAAAGGCCAAGCCATTCGAAAGATGAATGCCTTCGTCGACCACGCTCACCGCGCCGTTAGTATCCACGCGGAACAGATTTCCCAGTGGGTATTCTTGATTGGGGTCATAAAAGACCGATCCCGCGAACAACCGGCCTTCCGGATCAGCCACGCAATCGTTTAAGCGGCAGGCTTTGCCGTCTCCTTCCGATGCCAGAAGCCGCAATTCATCTGCCCCATCCCACAGCCACACTCCAGAATCATTGGTCATGACCAAACCACCAGCCTGGTTGAAGCGGAAGCCGTTGATTTGCAGGCCGGATCGTAGGAGCTGGTACTTGCAGGAATCAGGCTTGAAGCGGTGCAGACGCAATCCTCCCTGGTCGGTCCAATAGACCCAGCCGGTTGTCTCATTCCAGATCGGATTTTCGCCACACAGGTCCCCGGTGTCGGCTGCGATTCGGACTTCTACTCTGATCGGTTGAGTATTTTGCATGGAGCGCTCAGGACTGAGCATCGCTGCGGGGCAGACCGGAGCCAAAGCCCCCATCTACCGGGATGGCAGACCCGGTTATAAAGGAAGCTTCGTCGCTGGCGAGAAATGCCGCCACTCGAGCAACTTCTTCCGGACGTCCGATGCGCCCCAGAGCATGCAGCTTTCCCGCTGCCTTCCGGGCAGCGGCGGGATCGGGTTGCGCCTGAAAATATCCTTCGGCAAGGCCGGCATCGATGTATCCCGGACAAATGCAGTTCACCCTGACCTGATCGGGTCCGCAATCGATGGCCATGGCCTTGGTCAAACCGATAATCGCCGCCTTGGTTGCGCAATATCCAGCGCAAAAAGGTTCCACAAAATAACCGTTCACCGACGCCATGTTCACGATCGCGCCGCGCGACACTTTGAGATGGGGGAGAAAATACTTGGAACAAAGGAACACGCCCCCGACATTCACTGCCATCTGGCGGTTCCATTCCTCCGGGGTGGTGTCTTCGACCGTCTTGTTCACCTGGATCGCGGCGTTATTTACCAAAGCATGGACGTTGCGAAAAGCTTCTATCGTTTTGAAGGCCAACACTTGCACGGAAGCTGGATCGGAAACATCCACGGTGATAGCGACGGCCGATCCGCCAATTTCTGTCGCCGTGCGTTTAGCGGCGACCGAGTCAATATCAGCGACGATTACCTTGGCCCCCTGGCTGGCGAATTCGTAGGCGCAGGCCCGCCCGATTCCCGAGCCCGCTCCCGTGATCACCACAACTTTGTCTTGCAATCCCATCCAATCTTTCTCCTAGGGCCTCGCCCGAGTTTGCTTCATTTAGCGATAGGCCCGTTGGAACCCACAAGGGTGAACACAGCCTCGTCCGGTAAATCGACCTCCGCGACTCCGTTGTGAACCGGGACCGAGCCTTGCTTTAGACAATTCACGGACTGGCTGGTGAGATAGAAATCCAAATGATCGGGAATCGGCGCTGGTCCCTGTAGCATGATCTGAATGTGATTCGAACCACCCTCTTTCACCCCAACAATCACCAGTGAACCGGCGGACGGATCCTGGAACGCAGAAATCGTCAGGCCCTCGCCGTTGCTCGAGGCTGCGACCCTGCGCGAGCCCGGGCGGACGAAATGGTATAGCTGCTTGGTGGCGTAGTAACGCTTCTTGGGAAAGTAGACGTGGTCCGCGCTGTGAAACAGGCCGTAGAAGGTCAGCCGGCGGGCACATTCCTCGTAATCGTCGAATGCGTCAAAGTAAAACAAAGCGTTGGCTCCCTGGTTTAGAGCCGTAAGCGCGCGGCGATTGGCATTTAAAGAAAATGACTTCCAATCATTGTCGGCGCTCTTGTCAGCATCATTCAGGTCGCCGTACTCGGTGAGCCACACCGGGATGTGCGGGTACGGACTGGCCTTCACCCGTTCCACTTGCGGACCCACCGAATTCTCGCCATAGGTGTGAAAGGTGAACACGCCAACCTGCTTCATGACCTCGGGATTGCTCATGATGGGCGTGAGGTAGTCATTCGTGATCACTGCCTGATCGGCAACCGTAAGCCGGATATCGCCCAAGCCTTCTTTTTGCATGCGGCGCACTACGGCGGCCAGCACCGCGGGCGCGTCGGCGGGATCAATGCGCGGCCCTTCGGCCGGATAACAATCGGTTTCGTTGAACGGACTGAAGTATTGGAAATCCAGTTTCTCCTTCGAGCGTGCATACATCAACATCGAGACCACTTCTTCAGCAAATTCCGGATACATCGAAGGCTTCATTGGCGCAATATCACTGGCTGGGACGCACACGGTATGGCGCGGCGGGCTGCTCTTTTCCGCCAGCATCCATGGGGGCACCGGGCCCATCAGCGCAATCACCGGCCGGATTCCCCGCGAGTTGAGATAACGAATCGCCTTCCAGGAAGACTCGAAGATCGGCGATGAGTAGCGGTCGTTGTAGTATTCCCAATTCATGACCTCGGAATCGTCATTGTCATTGGTAACCTCCCAATCGCTGGCCACCAGATACGGGACCACCCGAAACATAGTGACGCCGAGGTCGTCGATGAACATATCGAACATGGCCTTCTGGTCGTCACGGAAATACGGGGCGGTGAAGTTCAGGCCAAAACCATCGATGGTTTGAAAGTGCTGACTGGAATCGACTAACGATGCGGCTTGTGGCAGTCTTACTTTCGCCCGCGTATGCGCACGTCAGAGCAAGAATCGTCATCCCTATCGCCAGCGCTGCACGCAATCTCAGGAACACGATCCCTCTCGTAGTTACTAGCTCTGGCCGCCGATTTTGCGGTAGCGTGAAATTCCTTCTTCATTCAGAGTCACGCCGAGTCCTGGACCGTTCGGCACGTAGACCCAGCCGTCTTCCAGCTTGATATCTTGCGTGCTGATCTCGTCGCGCAGCACCGTTCCTTCTTCAACCACGTATTCGAGAATGAAAGAGTTCGGAATCGAAGCCAGAAAATGAAGGGCCGATGCGATGTTGATATACGTGGTGAATCCGTGATTCACCACCGGAAGCCCTCGATCGGCGGCCAGGGATGCAATCTTCATGGCCTCGGTGAATCCACCGCAACGGGTGAGGTCGACTTGCACGATGTCGATCTTGCCTTTGTCCATCAGATCGAGATAAGAGAGCCGATCGCTCTCTTCCTCGCCTGCGGCAATCCGCATCGAGGTGGATTCGGCGAGACGACGGTAGCCGTCATAGTTGTCTGGCTTGAGGGGTTCTTCAAACCAGTAGGGGCGATAGGGCTCGAACTGGCGAGCTCGTTGCATTGCGGTCTTGGTGTCGTAGCACAGGCCGGCATCAATCATCAGGTCGGTGTCTTCCCCGACGCCTTCGCGGGCCGACCGGACCAGCGCGAGGTCAAGTTTCTCGCTTTGCCCCAGCGGCCCCCATCCGAACTTGACCGCGGAGAATCCCTTATCGACGAAGCGCTGCCCTCGTTCTCGCGTTTCCTGAGGAGTGTCGCCGAACAGCGTGCTGGCGTAGGCGCGGATTTTCGAATGAAAGCCCCCACCCAGAAGTTTCCAGACCGGCAAGGCCAACGCTTTGCCTTTAATGTCCCAGAGCGCCATGTCGATCCCGCCCATGGCGTGGATGGCGATTCCGCGGCGTCCGGAATAAATGTTCTGGCTGTACATCTTGTGCCAGATCTTCTCGGTCTCAAAGGGGTCCTCGCCAATGACGAGATGCCGCAGGCCAGAGGTCACGGCGTGGGAGTACGGGCCTTCGATCATGCCTTTCACGGCCAGGGGAGCGGAGTCCACTTCTCCCAGGCCCTGGATGCCGGCGTCAGTATCAACAATGACGATCAGCGCGTCCTGACCACTATCGGCGCGGTCCCGCACTTGCGGGGAGCGCAGATAAATCGCCCTAACGTCCGTGATTTTCATGTGATTACTATAAATGCCCGTCGCAGCAACTGACGGACCTTGCATCGCCGATTCCAGTTTGTTGTGTTCCGCTCCATTGCGCAATACTCTGCCTGCTGCCGGACAGATTTTGTTCAGATTGCAGGACAAAATACTAGAAAAACCATCGCCCCGACCGTGCGGGCTACAGTAAACTTACCTAACGACTTTCCGCCCATGAGCCCCAGCGACAAAACGATAGAAACCGAGAATGGCTCTCATCGCACGCCGTCGGTACCTGCCGTGCAACGGGCCTTCCTGATTTTGGATTTCCTGGCCCGCTCGCGCCGGGGAGCCACCATTTCGCAGTTGACTCGCGCGCTGCACCTGCCGAAGAGTACCAGCCATGCTTTGTTAATAACGTTGGAACGGTGTGGCTACGCGCAACGCGACCCGCGTGGCGGCCGCTATCGCCTGGGACTGCGCCTGTACGGATTGGCCAACGTGGCGCTCAGTGGCATCGGCCTGCGCGAACAAGCCGCGCCCTTTCTTCGCCAGCTCGCGGAGCGCACTCGATCCACCGTGCACATGGCGGTCTTGGAAGATGGCGAGGCGGTGCTGATCGAAAAGATCGCGCCCGTGGGCATGCCCGTCCCTAGAATCGCTACCTGGGAAGGTAAGCGCATGGGGTTGCACTGTACCGCGTTGGGAAAAGCCCTGCTTACTTACATCGCCGAAAGCGAAATGGAGAAGCTGGTGAAGAAGCAGGGGCTCTTGCGGCACAATGAAAATACGGTTGTCTCGCTCACCAAATTGAAGGACCAATGCGCCAGCATCCGCCGGATGGGATATTCGATTGATGACGAAGAAGAGGAAATCGGCGTCCGTTGTATTGGCGCTCCGGTTTTCGATGGAACTCAAAAAGTTGTGGCTGCTGTGAGCATCGCCGGAACCACCACTCAGTTGAGTGAAATCAGTCCTTTTGCCGCGATGGTGAAGAAAACTGCTACAGCCATTTCAGCCCACCTCGGATTTCCCGGTCCGGATCATTCCGAGGGGGGATCCGGCGAACCGGTCCGGCCTACTTGAAACCTGTGTTTCACAGCACTCCGTACTTGTCATAAACGTCTTTGAGAGAAGCGCCAGCCAGCAGATCTTTTCGGCTACGGTTTTCCCGCAGTGCTTTCTCGGTTGCCATTTGAACAATCTCGGCTGCCCGGTTCGCCGGAATTGCCACCACCCCGTCGTAATCAGCGAAGACCAGGTCCCCTGGCGAAACCAGGACGCCCCCACAATCCACCGGAACGTTGTATCCGATCACCAATCCTCGACCCTTTGAATTCACCGCCTTGATTCCGCGGGCGAATACCGGCAGTCCGAGCTGCTCAATTTTCTTGACGTCCCGGACCAAACCGTCGCACACCACGCCCCGCGCGCCGCGCGCCTGTGCTGCCGTAGAAAGCAACTCACCCCATGGGGCGTTTCGTACCGAGCCTGCGGTCCCGATGACCACCACATCGCCGGGAAGAATACTGTCCACCGCTTCGATTTCCAAAGCATAGGGATCTTGCGGAACGTGATACATGTCCACGTAAGCGATGGTACGTGCCCGGCCGGCAAAGCGAATATTCGGAAACAACGGGCGAATCGTTTCTCGCATTGCCTGGTCGCTGTATCCGATCTCATCCAGCGAATCAGAAATTACGGCGGTGTAAAGAGTGGCTTCGATGTGCGAAAACAACTCGATGTCGCGAGCTGTCGTTGAATCCGCTACGACGTGTTCAGGTTGGTTAGCCATGCTGGCTCAGCCTAGCTCCTCCACTAGGACGTAACAAGGGAAATTGCCCTGGGATAATCAAAATTGTCCGATACCGTGGACATGGTCGTCAGAACGCTGCCTGCGGTTCACATTGGATGATGCTCATGAAAATTCGCTAAGGAGTTAGAGGTAGAGATAACGATCGCCAGCGACCGGTCTCCCCTTGCATCTCACCGTATGACCACCGTGCCCGCCTTCTTTCTTGCAATATTTAGTGCATAGTCCCCGCGCCCAAGATCCCGGAGTGTGTAACCTTCCGAGCTGAGGTCAGGCCGAAGGTGCAGTTCCGTGCCCTGCACGGTTACTCGCTTCGGGTGGAAAGCGACACGAAGATAGTCGGTTCCGTTTCCATCGGTCGCGGTGTATTGAATATGGTCCGCAGCGTAGGAAACGTCCTTGAGAACAACTGCTGAGTACAGAATATGGTTCTCCCGTGGAGGAGCGAATTCGGGGACCCCGGCAAATGCCGGGTAAAACATTCTAGGGCACTCGCCATAGAGGTCTGACCACCAGTTGGAGATGTCCTTGCTCACCGGACTCTCGACTGCCTGTCCGTCGGGCATATTGCAGTAAGTGACCCAGTTGAGAGAACGGAAGGCTTTCTCCTTATAGGTCTGGTCCCCAGACACTCCATACCAGCGGGCGCATTCCGCGGCATAGCGCGCGGTTTGATAGTCCATCTTGAACAGAAAATGGTCCTGCTCGCCCACGATATTGGCTCCCCATTGGGTCCCGGACTCTCCGGGAGCGCCGCGAAAAATGAAATTGTCTTCCGTCCACTTGATCAACTTGGGCACATCGGCGCGCCAATTGGGATCAAGCTCGGGATAATCCAATAGGGTCAAAGTAAAGTTACTGGCGGCGGTGTTGCTTTTGTAGGTGTTACTGATGACGGGATCGTCGGTATGCCCATCCGTCCAATAGCCTGTCGTCAGCGGGAATTGAAGAAGGAAATCCTGGATCTTGGTACGTACCTGCTCATAGAGCTCAATATTTCCCTGCTTTGCCTTAATCAGTTGGTCGAGCAGCATGTAGCAGCCGGTCCAGTGTGCGCCGTATTCTGCCGTGACCTTTCCGGTGTCCATGACGACGCGATCAGGCCAAACCGATTGGGTCGCAGTTCCAACTCGCACCTTGCTGGCCAGCGTGTTGGCAACATTAAGAGCAGCCGTCAGGTAATTCGGGTCACTGCTGAAAAGGTACATGCGGTAGTACGCTAAACCCATATCGCCAGCGTAACCGACCTGGACCTCATTTAGCGCGAATTTGCCGGCGCTGGTAAAGCCGTGGAAGTCCATGTCGCCGGCATTCGTCGTCGTATAAGGGAAATTTGGCCACGCGAAAGTTGAAGGGCTGGTGCCATGAGCCAGCGTGTAATCCATGAATTGCTTCATCAAGGTCATGATCGAGGCGTCGCCCGTGTAGGCGTAATACAATCGCGCCGATTCGAACCAGTTGGGGATTTTCTCCGCCACGTCGTTCATCCATGTGTCCGGCTCGAGTTTTCCGTTCTTATCCCAGAAGGCGCAGTAGAAATAATATTGCGGATACGAAGACCGTGGGGGAGGGCCCGGACAATTGGGGACTTTGGTTTTGATGAACTCCCAGCGCGAGCGAAGAAAGTTATCGTAAGCATTTTCCGCCGGCGAAAACCAAGGGAGGATCTTGTTCTCGCCGTCCAGAATCACCCGGTGGCCGTTAAACGTTTCTCCGGCGGCCTCTGCCGCGAGAAAGGGAAGCCAACGCCGGCCCGGTAAAGTTGCTAGGCCGGCAGCAAACGTAGCCTGCCCCATCTGCTCGAACAGAGCACGACGACTGATCTTCTTCGTCACCTGGTCTCCGTTGACTAGAACAACAGCTTTAAAGCGATTTGCATGATGCGAGGGGCAGCCGCCGAAGTCACATAACCAAACCCGCCTACGCCGGTATTGTTGATGTCCCCGGACGGATTGTTGAACTGGGCATGGTTAAAGACATTGAAAGCTTCCGCGCGGAATTGCAGTTGCGTGGTCTCGGAAATCTGCGTGTTTTTCAGCAGCGCCATGTCGGAATTGTAGATGCCGGGTCCGGTAAAGAAGCGGCGGTTTGCATCCCCAACCTGGCCCAATGGTTCGGGAACGAAATAGTTCGGATTGAAGTAGGGTAACCCCGAGCGTGGGTTGCGATTCCCGTAAAGCTTACTGCCATTATAGGCAATGCTGGGCTCATCGATTGGGTCTCCGAAGGTTCCGCTCAGAGAGCGATCATCCGATTCGCTCAAGGTAACCGGCTGACCACTGGCAAATGTCGAGATGCCAGAAATAGCCCAACCTTTTGTGAGCCGGCTCGGAACGGAATTGCTCAAGAAGTTGTAAAAGGGCAACTGAACCGTATAGCTTGCCACAAATACGTGCGTGCTATTAAAGCTGGACAAAGAACGGCTCAAGCTGGGGTCATAGACGTTGGTTACGTCGGTGAGCCCGGAGCCATTGTCGAAGGCCTTGGAGAAGGTGTAGGCCACCAGGAGGTTTGTGTATTTCGAGGAATGCTGGAGGCTGGCCTGTAAAGCGTTATAGCTGGAGGTGGCCGCAGTCTCGGTGAACGGATTGCTCCCGAGGTTGATTCCATAGAGGGGGCGCGTACCGTTTACCAGTTGGCCGCCCGGCAAAGTGTATACGTTCTGTTCTCCGAAGGGGCCGCAAGTTGGCGTATTCGGGGCCACATTCGCCGGATTGCTCAATTGCAAACAAAGAGCCTGGTCCCCCGGATTTGATTCGATGAAAGTCAAGTTATGCCGCCCCACCGTTCCGACATAGGACATGCTGACCAGCGTAGCGTTCTGGATCCGCCGTTGCAGCGACAAGTCGAAGCTCTGGGTATAGGGCATGACGTTTCTGGGATACAAGTAGTTGCCTCCCGAGAGAGGCAGCAACTGGGCCCAATTGAAGTTCGGGTCCGGGTTTTTCGTGGACGAGTTGGTGGGGGGATAGGTGAAAGGAAATTTTATCCCTTCCGAATGTCCCGTGGAAAGATCGATATAAGGCGAGGCCAGCACTGGAGGCGTCGGCGCTTGATAGAATTCGCCAAACGGAGGCGATCCGGAAGTGTATTGATAAGCCAGTCCCGCCATCGCTCCGTAGAAGATTCCGTAACCGGCGCGAATGCTGGATTTCCCGGCTCCGCCCAATAGCTTTCCTATCAATCCACCTTGCACATTGGGCGCATACGCTATGCCAAATCTTGGAGCCAGGTTGTTGTGGATGGTAGGCGAGAGTCCGCGCGAGATTCCAGGGTCACCGGGAAACACCAGTCCAGTTGGCGCGCCGGGAAACACTTTTGTATTTTCCCCGGGGATGAGCGTTCCCAGCCAGTTATGGGTTTCGTACCACGGCGTCATGATTTCATAACGCAAGCCGTAATTGATGGTGAGAGTCGGCCGCACCCGCCAACTGTCCTGGGCATAGAATCCGGTATATCGAGTGCGCAGATTGAGGATCTCGTTACTGCCCTGGATAAAAACCGTCGGTGCGCCAATCAGAAAATCAGCAAAATCATAGCCGGTTTCCCCGCCGCTAAAACCGAACTGCCCGTTCTCGCAGACCTGAAGGCGCCAGTTGAATTGGTCGTAGTGCACGTCGCCGCCAAACTGGAAGCTGTGGGTCCGGACAATCTTGGTGAAGTTGTCAAGGATTTGCCAGGTGTTGTCGAATTGTCCCCGCTGGTAGGGCGCCTGGCCAAAGCTGTAGTTATTGAAAAACATGTTCGGCACGCCTTGCTGATTGGAGTTGACCGAGCCGATTCCACCGGTGCTATTCCATGGCGTATTGAAGCCCAGCGAAGAAAGGCTCACTCCCGTCCCCCCGGCGGGTATCCCTCCGAGGTTGACCTCCCGCATGTACACCAGGCGGACATCATTGAGTGTCGAACTGTTCAGCGTGGTTGTGAGTCCGAGGTCCACCAATTGAGTTTGTCCATTACTGGCAGTGTTAAACCCAGGAATACTGACCGAGGCGTAGGGATTGACGCTGGTGTATCGATCTATAAAGTAATATCCAAATAAAGCACCATAGTGGGTGTTTGTATCCATGCGTATACCGCCCTTGTTTTCCGAAAAGGTCGCGTTGTAGGCGGCAGTCTGGAATGCGTCTTGCCCCGGAACGTCTGGTGCAGGAATGTATTTCAAAGTGTTCATGGCTACCGGTGACCAAGCGGCCATGGGAATCACTGCGTTGGGAAAGACGCACTGGGCGGAGGTTGTGCATCCTTGCGAGTAGTATGCCTCGCCTGGAGTGACGGTGTATCCCAGTTCTGATGTCAGGTTACTGGCCAAGTAGGGACCGGCCACTCCGGACCCGCCATTGGCGGGATCGGAGGTTTCGAGTGCGGCCGCTTGGTCAATCAGGTTACCTGACCGGTCCGCATCTGAGGGCACGGTAAAGTTTTGCGCCGCGCCCACGATTTGTCTTGTGCCCTCATAGTCGGCGAACCAGAAAGTCTTATCTTTCTTAATCGGCCCGCCGACGGTTCCGCCGAACTGGTTCTGAATGAACACACCGCGGCCTCCGCTAAAGTAGTTCTTAGCGTCCAGATCGGTATTTCGAAGATAGTCGAAGACGTCGCCGTGGAACTGGTTGGTCCCCGACTTGGTCACCACATTTACCTGTCCGCCGCTGAAATTTCCGTACTCCGCGTTGTAATTGTTGGTGATGATGCGAAATTCGGCGATGGCGTCCAGGTTCGGAATGACCGTGGCCCCATTCGAAATGAGTTCCTCGGCATCGGCTCCATTTACCATGAACGCGTTAGACTCGGGCCGGCCGCCATCGATGGATTGAGTGCCCACGCCGCCGGTGGTGGAATCGCCCGTGTACGGAGAAACGCCGGGTTGGAGCGCTAACAGTTCAATATAAGAACGCCCGTTGAGAGGCATGGCAGCGATGGTGACATCCTCAATTACGTCTCCCATTTGCGTGCTTTGAGTCTCGACATCCAGCGCGTTGCCTTCGACGGTGACAGTGTTCTTGACCGCTCCCAGTTGTAACTGGACATCAAGCCGGATCGCAGAACTGGTATCGACTTTCACCTTCTCCGCCAGAAAATTTCGGTATCCTGGCTGGCTGATAGTGATGTTGTACAGGTCAACATTGAGCGCTGGAAAACTATAAAACCCCTGGGAATCGGTGGCGGAGGTGTGCTGCACGTTGGTCGATATACTGGTAGCCACCACAGTGACTCCAGGAAGTATGGCACCGGTGGGATCGGTAACCACTCCTGAAATCGAACCGGTAACCGCACCCCATGCTATGGAACCTGCGGCCAAGATAGCAGCGATGGTGAGCAGACCGCGTCTGAGCGAATAGGGTGGCAATTGCCTGGCCATTTTTGGTTCTCCTCGTGGTTGAGTTCTGTCACACAACGTCAAAGTGGATTCCACCGCCGGACGGCGTACCAACGCTGTCACAGTTATCAGTTGCGGTGCATCCGAGATGGATTGCGCCGTCTTTGCGATCCCGCGAAGACTCGAGATTGATTCGATCCGGCCCTGCGGCAACTGATTTGCGCTACGGTCGAGCTAATTGCATTAAAGAATTCTAGGACTTTGCGTTGAATGCTCGGCATTGTCAAGGCAATCGCGGTGGGAAAGAACGGCGATGTCCAATAGGCTGAACGATAACGAAATTCTGCTTTGAACAATGACGACCTGGGGTCTCCGCAGACTGCAAATCTCGTCGAAAGTCCTTCCCCAAAATCGTCTATCGCGATCTCCACTAGCACAGTCAAGACTTTGAGTACTGAAAAGTTGTTCCGATATTGTTCAACCGGTTGAACCAAAACTCACATCGGGCAAGAACTTTTCTTGACACGACTCGTGTGCGTGAAGCAGCTTGGGTAGTTGGGTCAAGGTACACCGCAGCAGGATCGCTTCAGTTCACCCTGTTCTGGGTTTGATCCGAATGAAGATGGGTGGCGGTTTTGAACCGTACCAAGTTCAAGACAGAACGAAAGCCGATGGCAATCCGGAGACCGCGAGGAAATACGAAACACGCACCTCGGCCCAAAGATAAAGCTGGGGTGCGGGAAAAGCCTGCGCCGTCCGCGCGGAGGAGCCGGGTGGCTGCGTTATCCACGCTGGAACTCGAAAACAAATGGCTGAAGCTGCGGATTCTTCCCGACGTTGGCGCCAAGATCTACGATTTGATTTGGAAACCAAGCGGCAGGAATATTCTGTGGCACAACCCGAGGATTGTTCCGCAGACCTTTCCGATAGAGGGCGAATTCGATAATTACTGGTGTGGCGGATGGGATGACGCTTTCCCCACTTGCGATGAGTGCACATTCCAGGGCCAGCGTTACCCGAGCTTGGGCGAGTTGCGGTCGCTGCACTGGAATATCGATTCGGCGGTGCGGCGCGGAGGCAATGTGGTGGCGCAACTCTCAGCCTTCGGACCCATCAGTCCAGTCAAAGCCGTAAAGACGGTGACGCTCGGGGGACGTTCTCCGGTTGTAAGAATGCATTACCGAATCACCAATCTTGGACCCGCGAGTATTGATTTTCTTTGGGGGACGCATCCTGCGGTTGCGATTACCGAGCACACCATTCTGCGCATTCCCGCAAAGCACGGGATTGTAGCGCAGTGCAATCAGCCCGGCTGGGGCGAAGCCGGACAACGCTACGACTGGCCAATTCTCGAAACCGCCGCGGGCCGAGTGGAAATGAACAAGGTTCGAGGTATCGAGAGCGATCTCTGCTTCGGCCATTACGCGATCGATCTTGAAGACGGGTGGTACGCGGTTGAGGATGCTTCTTCCGGTGAGGGATTTCTTTTGAAGTTTCCCCTCGAGCAATGCCCAGCGCTGTGGCTCTGGCTAAACTATGGCGGATGGCGAGGGCTGCATCACGTCATCCTCGAGCCGTGGACAAGCGTTCCGGTAAATCTCGCGCATGCCTACGAACAGAAGACCAGCCGGTCCCTGCAACCCGGCGAAGAGTTTGCCGTGGAAATCAGCGCCACCGTGTACCAACGGCCGGAAACCTGGAAGGATGCGATGGAGCGGTTGCGATGAAGTGGCAATTCTTGAGATCAGCAATTCCCGCACATAATGACGCTCGCAGTACGAAGCTAAAGATCGAGTCGAGGATCGAAACTGATGACTGAACCTGCTCCCTCCGCGTCACCCAACCCAGCGGGAGCGGTTCCGCGCCTGCGCCGAGTTCTAACCCTGTGGGACCTGATCTTCTACGGCATTGTCCTGATCATGCCCATTGCACCGGTCCCCATGTTTGGCGTCGCCCAGGTGCTGTCGCAGGGTCACTTCGTCACCACCATTCTGATTGCCATGATCGCGATGATGCTCACCGCTGTCAGCTACGGGCGAATGGCGACGCTCTACCCGGCGGCGGGGTCCGCTTACACGTACGTCGGGCGCGGACTCAATCCCCACTTAGGTTTTCTCGCAGGCTGGGCCATGTTTCTGGATTACCTGATCCAGCCGCTGCTGAACGGCATTTACGGAGCGCTCACCATCAAGCGGTTTTTTCCTTTCGTCCCGTATGCCGTGCTGGCAGCGGTTTTTGTTGGGAGCATGACCTTGTTGAATCTGCGCGGTATCCGCACCACCGCCTACGCCAATATCGTTCTTCTGACCATCATGTGCGCGGTGATTGGGGTCTTCATGGTGCTGGCGGTCCGCTACCTCTTTCATCTCCAGGGATGGGCCGGGGTTTTTTCCGTTCAACCTTTTTACGACCCTAAAACCTTCAACCCGCGAGTGATCTGGACTGCAACTTCCTACGCCGCACTTACCTATATTGGTTTCGACGGGGTCACTACGCTTGCTGAGGACGTGAAGAATCCCAAGCGAAACGTCATGCTGGCCACGGTTTTAGTCTGCCTGTTCACCGGGATCGTTGGCGGGCTGGAAGTTTATCTCGGACAACGAGTATGGCCGGATTTCAGGTTCTTCCCCAACGTGGAGACGGCTTTCATGGACGTGGCCCACCGGGTAGGAGGCCCGCTGCTTTTCCAGGCCTTGGGGATTGTGCTGATTCTCGCCTCGGTTGGATCAGGACTGACCGGTCAGGTGGGCGCTGCCCGATTGCTTTTCGGCATGGGGCGCGACAACGTTCTGCCGCGGAAACTTTTTGCCTACCTGGATCCCCGGCGGAACACGCCCACCCGCAACATCTGGCTGATCGGAATTGTGGCCTATATCGGAACCCTGTTCGTGAGTTACGAACAGGCTGGAGAGATCCTGAATTTCGGCGCGTTTCTTGCTTTCATGGGAGTGAATTTCGCCACCTTCTGGCAATTCGGAATCGTACAGCAACCCGGCCGCAAGCGTCGCTGGCTGGTGGACGTTGTAGTGCCTCTTCTGGGCTTCGTATTTTGTTTATGGATTTGGCTGGGACTGGGATTGCCCTCGAAACTGGTCGGCGGGGTGTGGTTCATCGCGGGACTGATTTACTGTGCGATTAAGACGCGAGGGTTCCGCGACCGGCCGATCATGGTCGATTTTAGCGAGTCCTAACACGAACACATTTTTGATGGGTCTGACCTGTTGACACCTCTCCTAGCCCGCTGCAGTTGCTGTCTCATGTTTGAACTGAGAACCTGACGCTTCTGTGGAGCGCCTGAGCCGCTTAGCGAAGTCAGGTTCCCGGATTGGACCTTGGCATCCCGAATTTTTCCTGCTTCGGATTGTTCCAGCTGACTCTGGTTCGTGGTGACGCCTTGGCGGCGATTCCCTCCCCCCAAATGTTTCCACTCTAGGCCTTACCAGACAGCTGGCAGGGTGCAATGGCTGCCGGCGTAATGCCCGCAAACCCTTACTGCGCGGGCGTTTTCGAGTGTAGCAACGGCGCTCCTCTGCTTCCTCCGAATAGATACGACCTTTCGTAAAGCCACCCCTGCGCCAAATTTCAGACCGATCTCCCGTCTGGAAATCCAGATGCATATTTCCCTCCCGAGTGAGCGGCGTTTCTAAGAACGTTCTCAGCCAGCACAAATCTTCCGATTGGATGAGGTCAAGGCAACCATGTCTAAGGCAACAACCGCTATCGTGAGTCCGCTTGTGGTCGCTTGCGTTTTCGCTCTTGCCCGGTGCTTCGCTGCGCTGGTAGGGAGTACCGCCGTCTCTGTTGCTTTTCTGCTTCTCGCATTGGTCGTAATCATCGCTGGAAAGAGCCGGTGGCGTGGCACACCTGGAAAGCGATGGCTCCTGCGATATGTGGCGGCGGGGCTGATGGTGCCGCTGGGATGCGGGGTGTCCTGGGCCAGTTTTAGTCTGACGTTTCAGGGACTGGTGCGCCGGCTGGCTACGGCCGGCATCACCCTGGGCTCGACTGGGGATGTCGTCGTGGATACGGCGGGGGACGTCTACATTGTGGATACGGGCAACAACCGGATCGTCGAGGTGAATGCCCTGGGCGTGGCGTCGGTGGTCACGATCACCGGCCTGACGCCGGCGTTGAGCAGTCCGAGCGGAATCGCGGTTGACGGATCGGGCAACCTCTACATTTCGGATACGGGAAACAGCCGCGTGGTTGAGATCACGGCGGCGGGGGTGGGTTCGGCGATCAGCACCGGCAGCGTGAATCTCAGTTCGCCGAGAGGCGTGGCTCTGGACCAGTCCGGGGACATCTTCGTCTCCGATACGGGCAACAACCGCATCGTCGAAATCACGGCGGGAGGCGTGGCCGCCGCGCTCACCATTACGGTGTCCTCCGGCTCCGCGACGTTGAGCAGCCCCCTCGGCCTGGCCGTGGACGTGACCGGCAAACTCTACATTGCTGACTCCAACCATAACCGCATCGTCACCGTGGCGGCAGGTTCGACCACGGGCGTGGTGGTCTCGATTCTCGGGGGCGTGACCCTGTCGCATCCCCAGGCGGTCACGGTCGATCGCATGGGCAACGTCTTCATCGCCGATGGCAGCAACAATCGCATCGCCGAGATCGACACCAGCTCAAATGGGACGGTGTTGTATATCGGCTCGGAAACGCTCAACGTGCCGACGGGGGTTGCGCTGGACGTGTTCGGCACGGTCTATATCGCCGATTTCTTCAACAACCGTGTCCTGGTCGTCGACCCTCCGGTCAACGCGGATGTCATGGCCGGCGACTCCACGTATTCGCTGAACCGAACCGCCGTGGGCTTTGGCCATGTTCAGCTGGGATCATCCAGCCCCGTGACCCTGACTCTGACCTTCACTACCGAATCGTCGGGGCTGGGTTCGGTTCAGGTGCTGACCTCCGGCGTTCCGAGCCTCGATTTCATCTCGGGCAGCGACACCACCTGCAACAGCTCGACGGGGCCCAGCTCGGTTTGCGTCGTAGAAGTTACCTTCCTGCCTACCGCACCCGGTTTGCGCACGGGCTCGGTGGTTCTTTACGACGAGTCCGCCAACCCCATTCTGTCCGTGCCCCTTTATGGCTGGGGTGATTCCCCGGTGGCCGCGTTAGGTCCGAATACGGGAACCGTGATCAACGCCGGCGGCCTGACGCTTTCGAATCCCTTTCAAGTGGCACTGGACGGCGCGGGGAATATTTATGTCGGCGACTATTCCGGCAAGAACGTGACCAGGATTCCGGCAGGTGGCGGCAGCGCCGTGCTGGTGGCTCTGGGAACTCCGGGCAGCATCGCGGTGCAGAACATTACCGGAGTCGCGGTTGATGGGGCAGGCAATCTTTTCATTGGCGATCATCAAAACAGCCGCATCCTGGTGGTGACGCCGGGAGGCGTGGTTTCCGTACTGAGCATCACCGGTCTTAGCCCGGCTTTGGGCTTCCCCGTAGCGCTGGCGCTTGATGGCGCGGGAAATCTTTTTATTTCCGACTTCACCAATGGCCGGATTATTCGCGTGTCCACTCTGGTGGTCGCGGGATCGACTTCCAGTGGCCTGGGAGTAGTCATAGGTACGGGCAGCTTTTCTTTCGGCGGCAGTACGCTGACGGGCATGACCGTGGATGCGCAGGGAAACATTTATGCCGCCGCCCGCACCCAGAACAGCAGCAGCATTATCAAGGTCACGACGGCGGGCGTCGCCTCCGAACTGAGTTTTCCCGGCATCACCCCTGCCATCAGCAATCCCCAGGGGGTGGCCGTGGACGCGATGGGAAACGTCTTCGTGGTGGACACCGGCAACACTCGAATTGTGCGACTGACGACGGCGGGCGTGGCCTCGGCCCTAAGCATCAGCGGAATGCCGGCTCCCTCAACATTGGGCAGCACGCTCTTTGGGACGACGCTGGATCCCTTGGGAAACCTTTATATTCCCGACTGGACCAACAATCGAATTGTGCTCGCGAACGTCAGCGGCGCCACTCTGGCGTTTCCGAACACGAATGTGGGCTCGACCAGCGCCACGCGAACCGCGACCGTAGCTAACCTCGGCGATCTGCCGTTAATTTTTGCTACGGTTCCAAGCTATACGGTGAACTTCTCCGAAGACAGCGGGGACGAAAACCTGTGCGCCCTGGGCACCTCGCTGGCTGCGGGGACGCTCTGCGACGTGGCGATCGAGTTCACGCCGCAATCGGCGGGAAGTCTCAGCACCGGTATCGTGGTCACCGACAACAGCCTGAACCTCACCGCGACCACGCAAGACCTCGCAGTAAGCGGCACTGGCATCGCCGTGGCAGACAGCACGGCAGTCGCGGTCTCGACGGCCCCGACCAGTGTGGTGCTGGGACAGGCGATTACGATCGCGGCGATCGTCACCGACACCACGGCGGGGCATGCGGCGACTATCCCGACCGGGGGCATGACGTTTATGGACACGGTAGGATCGACCACCATCTCGCTCAACGGCGGCACTGCGGTTGCGCTCAACGGGTCAGGCACGGCGATTCTCGCCGGAGTCACACTGGCGGGTGTGGGCACGCACACCATCACAGCCAATTATGTCGGCGTGGCAGGAGTGTTTGCGACGAGTAGCAATACCACCACGATTCCGGTTGCGGCCGCGCCGATTGTGCCGACCATCAACTGGACGCCGCCGTCCGGCGCGATTCCCTATGGCACCACGCTAAGCGGCATTCTCGATGCCTCGGCGACCAGCGGATCGACAACGGTGGCGGGCAGTTTCACTTACACGGCTACGCTCGCGGGCGGCAGCCCGATCGCGGTCACCGGAACCACGGTGCTGGGCGTGGGCAGTTACACGCTTACGGCCACCTTCACGCCCACCGACACGACCACCTATGCCTCGGCGAGCGCCACTGAATCTCTGACGGTTGCCAAGGCGGCGCCGACGGTCACGTTGATTTCCTCCGCCAATCCGGCGGTGGTGGCGGCCACGGTCACGTTCACGGCGACGGTTTCTTCCTCGGCAGGCGCACCCAGCGGTTCAGTCAGCTTCTATGACGGAACCACATTGCTGGGCTCAGGCACGCTGGCGCTGGGGGTGGCGGCCTATGCCACGTCGGGGCTCGCTTTGGGCGCGCATTCGATTACGGCAGCGTATGGCGGGAACACTAATTTCTCGGCATTGAGCAGTTCCGTGCTTAGCGAGACGGTGACGGCGCCGGCGACCATCACAACCACCACCACGCTCACAGCCTCGCCTAATCCGCTGGCTGACGGACAGCCTGCAACGCTTACGGCAACCGTCACTCCAGCGCCCACCGGAACCCCTGCCGGCATCATCAGTTTCTACAGCGGAACTACTTTGCTGGGCACCGGCACGCTCAACGCTTCCGGAGTGGCGACGTTCACCGCCAGCAGCCTGGTGGTGGGCGCCGATAGCATTACGGCGGTGTATCCGGGCAATACGGGATTTGCCGCGTCCACCTCGTCCGCCATCAGCTTAACGGTAACGACTGCCTACACCGTCACCGCTCCGACCACGCCGGTTCCGGTCGCACCCGGAGGCGCGGCGATCATCGACATTACGGTACCGCCACTGGGAGGCGCATTTAACAACGTGGTTACGCTCTCGGCTTCCGGGCTTCCGCCGGGCGCAACCGCGACGTTCAATCCTCCGACGGTTACGCCGGGGAGCACGGGCGCTCCGACGGTCATGACGATCCAGTTGGCGACGCTGGCAGCCAGCATTCCTGCCCGCGAAGTTCCTGCCAACCACCGGGGACTTCCGGTGGCGCCGCTGAGTCTGGGGTTCGTGCTGTTTGGCGCAGTGCTGGGGCGCAAACGCATTCCAAAAGCGCTGGCACTGGTTTTGGCGCTGGCGAGTCTGGGAGTCGGCACGGCACTGCTCACCGGGTGCTCGGGCGGTTTCGCAAATACTCCCTCCACGCCGGCTGGAAGCTACACGGTTACAGTCACGGGAACAAGCGGATCGTTTCAAGCCTCGACCACGATGACGCTGGTGGTGCAGTGAGAATGATCTTCACTCAGCAGACTCGGCGAACCAAAGTCAGCCAACCAGCAGCAAACAAAATAATGACAAGGACAAGGACGACGAGGACAAATTCAATGAAGAAATTAGCATCACTGAAAACGGCCGTTTTCCTTCTGCTGGCTCTCGGATTCGCAGCGATGGCTCCCGGCCGGGCGGTGGCACAGAGTGGGCCTCGAGTGGATGTGGGCGTCGACTATAACTATGTCCGGACGAATGCGCCTGCCGGAGGCTGCGGATGCTTCGCGATGAACGGCGGAAGCGGCTGGGTAGCATTCAACTTCAGCCGCTCCCTGGGCATCGTCGGTGAAATCGCCAGTCAGCATGCTTCGAACATCTCGAGCAGCGGTGCGGACCTGACTCTTACCTCGTATCTGGCGGGTCCGCGCTTTATATGGAAGCGCACCCGCCACTTCACGCCGTTCGCTCAGCTATTGCTCGGCGGAGCCCATGCCAGTGGAACTCTGGCTCCGGGTAGTTCTGGGCTGCCAGGGTCAGCCAATGCTTTTGCCATGACGGCGGGCGGCGGATTGGATATCAGGCTCACCCGGCACATCGCCTTGCGCGCTATTGAGGCCGACTACTATTTGACGCGTTTCGATAACGGCGCAGACGATCATCAAAACAATCTTCGTATCGCCGCCGGCGTGATCATTCGGCTTGGCGGAGGCAACTAACCCGAAGATTGGCGAGTGAAATGCCAATGAGATTGCTGGTAAGGGGAATGAATTTTCCCACATTAGTAATCGGTTTCCCTGAGACGTTGCTGATGGAGCTTGTAATCAAGCCGGCAGCCAGACTGCTTCCTCGGCAGCCTGAGCTTCGAAAAACGGTGGCGTTTGCCGGAGCTTCCCAAGTGGTTCATAAGATTTGCCATCGCTCCGACCCGGTGGTATTCTCCGGCGCATTGGAGAGTCCGACATGAAAATCCGGGCAGCTCTTCTTGCCGGTCTGTTTTGCGTATCCGCTGCGGCCCAATCGCCAGTCCCATCCAGCGAGGGGAGGCTTCGCCTCGGGGTGGTAGTGATCGACGGCAACGGCGTTCCTATTCGCGACCTCACCAACAAAGACTTCGTGGTCGAAAGCCATGGTAAAGCGCAGGCCTGGCAGTTGGAGAGCGTCGCTCCGGCGAGCGCAAGCACTGAGTTATCTCCTGGAGATTTCACAAACCGTAACCCAGTCACAAAGGGGCCCGGGCTGATCGTGATTGTGCTGGACACCTTGCACACGCGCTGGGTAGACGAGAAGTATCTTCGGCCGGAAATTGTGAAATATCTGCGCTTGTGTGCCCGTCGAGACGAGCCCGTCTCACTGCTTCTCATGGACCCGCATGGGGTTTTGCAATCGGTACATGATTACTCGGCCGGCTCAGCAACCCTGACCGCGGCCCTGAATCGGGCCGAAGGGGTGGCGCAGGAGCACCCAGCCGGTGGCGCCGATTCCCCGGAGGTGATTGCTGAAGCAGCACGCATCACTGAATTCTTGAAAGGAACAACCGCCAACAATACGTCCCCGTCAGAATTCCTGCGTGCCAGCCCAGAACCCGTTCTAAGAATGTTTCACGCCGTGGCCCAATCGACCGCCGGCATTCCTGGTCGCAAGTCATTGGTGTGGATCGCCAACATCACGCCCTTTGAGGTCGAGGACAAGACGGGAATGGTCATCAGCCTTTCCCGGCAAGGCAGCGGCGGTGACACGAGTTCGCTCCAGGCGGGCATCCAGCAATCGCTGGGGGTCGGTTTGGTGGAACACGGCGACTTGATGTCGGAGAGCGAGATAAAACAATTACGTCCACTATGGAAATCCGCGATGGCTGCGTTGTTACAGGCCGACGTGGCAGTCATTCCGGTGGGCACCAGGCGTTCGGCCGCCGCCAGCTTTGACCCTCAGACATTGCATGCCATGAAGGCAATTGCCGACTTAACGGGCGGAGAAGAGCTGCATGGTCCCGATCCCTTTGAATTGCTGGCCGGTCTCTCGCAACAGAATGTTGCCGCCTACGATCTAGCCGGCGCGGCCAGCGCCGTGGACTGTAAGTCCGATTGGTGCGGGTTGAAAATCAGCGTGAACCGCCCTGGCGCCAGAGTCATTGCACCGGGAGGACTCTTCCCGAATGTCGTGGCGCCTACTGACAAGGACAGGCTGACGGAAGGAATGACCTCGCCGTTCGATTTCACGGAAGTTCCAATGATTGTGCGCTGGACCACGATGGAAGCCTCCGGAGCTAAGAAGAAGATGGGATTCGTGGTCACATTCCCGCCTGAGGCGGAAATGCCTCCGGCAGACAAGAACGAATTGAACCTGGAGATTTTTGTACGCGCTACCAGTCCACAGGGTGGCAATGTACAGAATGCCAACTTCAATGCAGCCGGTCAATTGCCACCGGAGGCGGCGCAGCAGGCGCGCCTGAAGGGATTTGCGTTGAATAATGTGATTGAGCTCGCGCCCGGCGACTACATGGTTAAATTCCTGGTGCACGATAAGATCACGGGGCGATTGGGCACCATTACGGTGCCCCTGAAAGTCACGTAGCCTGGATCGCAGGCGCTTAGACGAGAGTTCAGAAGGGTAGCTGGGGGCTTCCTGCCTGTTTTGAGCAGCGGCTTTTGCACGATCGGTACTTTGGTAATCTCCTAATTTGGGACAGAACGTTCCATACTGGTCTGGCTATGAATTCCCTCCCCCAACAGCTTCGCTATCATCGTCCTACGCGGGTGCGCCCCGCAGAATTCACCCCCGCGGTTCTCCGAGTGGAAGACGGCAGCTGCACCTCGGGCGAATTGCAGCTTTTTTCTCTGACCGGCGGATTGCTCTCTCTGCCGAAACTTCTGGACCAGGGTTCTCGCCCCAAATTGATGTTCCTGACCCAAACCGGCCCTGTGCTGGGCGTGGCCGAAATGCTGCCTGCGGTCTCATGGAATGAGCAGCCATTCCGGTTCGTCACCCTGCACGAAAACGATCATAAAAGATTGCGGGCCGCGATTCCGGGATCGGCTCCATTGCCGGCTGAGCCAAGCGTCGCATTGGCAGCGGCCGCAAGTGCTGCCATGAGCGTTGATTCCGACCTCGCCCCGCCCAGCCTGCTTGCGCTGGATTGCGAGCAGCCCTGGATCGAGAAATACCGGACTGCCGTGGACACCAAACCACCGCGAAGAATTTTCCGCAAGATTGTCCTGGCGGCAATGACGGTGACAGCACTCAGTTTAGGTATCGTTTACGCACTTCAGGCCCACCTGCTTTGGTGGTAGGCAAGGCGCCAGACTTCTCAGTCTGGCTACTGATGCGTAGGCGAAGAACTGCCTGGCACGTCGAATCCATAACTCTTTAGAAGATCGCCGATAGCGGAAGTTTTGATAAAAGCCAGAAATCGCCGGGCGACGTCCTTGTTCTTCGAAGATTTCAAAACCACACAAGCTTGTTGAATAGGCGGATAGTCGGCGGCCGGGATTTCGACGTAGCGTCCATGGTCCTTCATGTTGGGCGACAGGGCGAGCGAGAGAGCGACAATGCCCACATCCGCCGAGCCGGAAACCACAAAAGACGCCGTCTGGGAGATGTTCTCGCCCAACACCAGCTTGTCGGAAACTCTGTCGTAGACATTTTCTTTCTGCATGGCGGCGACGGCAGCCTGACCATAGGGCGCGTGCAGCGGATTCGCGATGGCGATTTTCTTCACCGCAGGGTCTAAGAGCACCTTTAAGCCGGGGCTTAAGTCCAGCTTTGACTCATTCGGAACCCAAAGCACGATCTTTCCGCTGGCGTACTGGAAGTAAGTGTCTTCTTCCGTCAGCCCGGCGGCTTCGAGTTTTTTCGGATAGTCGAGATTAGCGGAAAAGAATACATCGAAAGGCGCGCCGTTCTGGATCTGCTGGAAGAAATTGCCGGACGAGCCGTAGATCACTTTGACCGTCTTGCCGGTTTCTTTCTGAAAACGAGCGGTGATGTCCTGCATGGCAAACTGTAGGTCGGCGGCGGCGGCGACGGTGATTTCCTGCGCGGAACAGACCGAGACGAACAAAATAAAAAGAATGGCGGCAATCAGGTTTCGACGTGGCACGGGCATGCCTCAAAGTAGGGTCGTTTGGGAAAGATTACAGAGAGTCCATCCAAGACGCAATCTGCGGCGAGTGCAGAGGTCCCTCGCACCGCGAAGACCGCTTACTCAGGATGACAGAGTTTTGGGATGGCAGAATCGAAAGTTGACCGCTTTTACTTGGCTGTCGATGTGCGATCCAAGTCGAGATTCAGGTCCAGGACATTGACCCGTGGCTCGCCCATGAATCCCCATTGGCGGGCTTCGGTGTGCTGGACGATGAGCTTGCGAAGTTGATCTTCGCTTATGCCCCGCGCCTTGGCGACGCGCTTTACTTGATACTCGGCAGCAGCGGGCGTGATGTGGGGATCGAGCCCGGAAGCCGAAGTCGTAATCAGATCTACTGGGACTGGCACACCTGGATTGTCTGCCTGGTCAGTGGCGACATCGGCGTTGATACGGTCGAGGAGTTTCTGGTTTGTGGGTCCGAGGTTGGAGCCACCGGAATTGGCTGCGTCGTAGCCGTTCCCTGCCGCCGAAGGACGTGAGTGAAAATATCCGGCGCTCACGAAGGGCTGGCCGATGATTTGCGACCCCACCACGACGCCGTTACGGGTGATCAGTTGTCCGTTGGCTTTGTCATGGAATAAAACCTGCGCCAGTCCGGTGACCACCAGTGGGTAAACCAATCCCAACAGAACCGTGGTAGCGATCGTCATTAGTATTGAAATGATGAGATTCTTTTTCATAAATTCCTCTTATGCCATCCCGATGCGGGTGATGATCATGTCAATCAGCTTGATTCCTACAAACGGCACAATGATGCCGCCGACGCCATAAATCCAAAGGTTTTGGCGCAGCAGTGCGGCCGCTCCCATGGCGCGATATTTCACGCCGCGCAGGGCCAGCGGGATCAGTGCGACGATGATCAAAGCGTTGAAAATGACGGCTGACAATATCGCCGACCCGGGAGTTTTCAGGTGCATGATGTTTAGCGCGTTGAGTACCGGGAACGTACCGGCAAACATCGCCGGAATAATGGCGAAATATTTGGCCACGTCATTGGCGATGGAAAACGTGGTCAGCGCTCCTCGCGTCATCAGCAACTGTTTGCCGATTTCCACAATCTCAATCAGCTTGGTGGGATTGGAATCGAGATCCACCATGTTTCCGGCTTCTTTTGCCGCCTGGGTTCCGGTGTTCATGGCGACGCCGACGTCGGCCTGCGCCAAGGCGGGAGCGTCGTTGGTGCCGTCACCGGTCATGGCGACAAGTTTTCCGTCCGCCTGCTCGCGGCGAATGAGGTCCATTTTGTCTTTTGGCGTGGCCTGCGCAAGGAAGTCATCGACTCCCGCTTCGCGCGCAATCGCTGCCGCAGTCAGTGGATTGTCGCCGGTGATCATGATGGTGCGAATGCCCATCGCGCGAAGCTGGGCAAAGCGTTCACTGATGCCGCCCTTTACGATGTCTTTTAAATAAATGACACCGAGGGCGCGGCGGTTTTCACAGACTACCAGCGGCGTGCCTCCCGACCGCGCGATTTGTTCGACACTGGCTTGCACATCTTTCGGAAGTCCATTTCCGCTCACGGTTGAGATATATTTCGCGATGGCTTCGGCGGCGCCTTTGCGGATTTCGCGGCCGTCAAGATCAACTCCTGACATGCGGGTCTGGGCGGTAAACGGCACGAATTCCGCTTCATGCGACGCCAGCTCGCGTCCCCGTAGTCCATATTGTTCTTTGGCCAGAACCACGATGGAGCGGCCCTCGGGAGTTTCGTCGGGTAACGAGGAGAGCTGGGCCGCATCGGCCAGCTGCGCGGCGGTGATCCCGGCGGCGGGAATGAATTCGGCGGCCTGGCGATTACCCAGCGTGATGGTGCCGGTCTTGTCGAGCAGTAGCGTGTTCACGTCTCCGGCAGCTTCGACCGCTCGGCCCGACATGGCGAGCACATTGTGCTGCACCAGGCGATCCATGCCGGCAATGCCGATCGCGGAAAGCAGTCCCCCAATTGTGGTGGGGATCAGACAGACCAGCAGCGAGACCAGCACAAAGACGGTCTGCGGAGATCCCGAGTAGATGGCAAAAGGCTGGAGAGTGACGACTGCCAGCAGGAAAATGATTGTAAGACCTGCAAGCAAAATGTTCAGCGCGATTTCATTGGGCGTTTTTTGACGCTCGGCGCCTTCGACCAGCGCGATCATGCGATCGAGAAAAGTCTCGCCGGGGTTCGAGGTGATCTTGATCTTGAGCCAATCCGACAAAACGCGCGTGCCCCCGGTAACCGCCGAACGGTCGCCGCCGGCTTCACGAATGACTGGGGCGGATTCGCCGGTGATGGCGGACTCGTCCACGGACGCGATGCCTTCGGTGATTTCTCCATCGCCGGGGATGAACTCGCCGGCGATTACTTTTACGAAGTCTCCGGAACGCAGCTTGGAGCTGGCGATTTGTTCAACTTGTCCGTTGGCGGCGATTCGATTGGCCACAGTTTCCGCGCGCGCCTTGCGCAGTGATTCGGCCTGAGCTTTGCCCCGGCCTTCGGCCATGGCCTCTGCGAAATTGGCAAACAAGACGGTAAACCACAACCAGAGTGTGATCTGGAGGTTGAACCCAAACGACCCTTGATGCTGCATCACATCGCGGATTAAAAGAACGCTGGTGAGCACGCTCCCGACTTCCACCACAAACATGACCGGGTTGCCCATCATGTTCTTGGGATTCAGTTTGACTAAGGAGTCGATGACCGCGCCGCGCACGATCTTCATGTCCCAGATAGCTTTCGATTTGGTATTTTGTGTCATAACTCCTCAGAAAGTCTTGCCCGCCTGCATGAGCAGGTGTTCGAGAATCGGGCCCAGGCTCAACGCGGGGAAAAACGTCAAAGCTCCAACGATGACGATCACGCCGACCAGCAGAATAGTGAACAAAGGCGTGGTGACAGGAAATGTTCCCAGCGAGGGCGGAACGTATTTCTTTTTCGCCAGATTCCCTGCGATCGCCAGCATGGGCAGGATCATGAAGAAACGCCCCACCAGCATGGTCGCGGCCCCGGCGGTGTTGTACCAGAGAGTGTTCCCGTTCAGTCCTCCGAAAGCAGAGCCGTTGTTGCCTGCCATGGACGTAAAGGCGTAGAGGATTTGCGTAAGCCCGTGCGGACCTGGATTGCTGATGCTGGAAGTGCCGAATCCCTCTACTGTCGAAATTCCGGTAAGCACCAGGATGATGAGCGGGAATACCAGCGTGACCAGCATGGCCATTTTTACGTCGTAAGCTTCAATCTTTTTACCCAGATATTCTGGCGTTCGACCAACCATCAGCCCGGCGATGAATACCGCCAGGACGACGTAAATCAAAATGCCGTACAAGCCCGCGCCCACGCCTCCGAACACGGTTTCACTAAGCATGATGTTAACCAGGGGCACCATGCCACCGAGAGGAGTGTAGGAATCGTGCCAGCTATTGATCGCGCCACAGCTCGCGTCAGTAGTGACTGTGGCAAACAGAGTGGAATCGGCAATGCCGAAACGTACTTCCTTGCCCTCCATGTTGCCGCCTGATTGGGTCAGTGTGGCGCGCTGATCGACTCCTTGCAGCAGTGGATTGCCTTTCGCCTCAGCCCAATAGGCGGTCGTCACTCCTGCCATGAACAAGACCGCCATGGCCGCCCAGACCGCCCAGCCATGACGCTGCGATCCCGTCATACGGCCCAGGGTGTAAGTGAGACCGGCCGGAATCATGAAGATGGAAAGCATTTGCAGATAGTTGCTGAACGGAGTGGGATTCTCGAAGGGATGCGCGCTGTTGGCGTTAAAGAAGCCGCCGCCATTGGTGCCCAACATTTTGATGGCTTCCTGGGAGGCAACAGGGCCTTGCGCAATGTTCTGGTCGGTCACGGTGTCCATGACCGGCTTTCCGTCCGGGCCGACGGCTGGTTTTCCGTCCGCCCCGACATGCGGGATCTGCTGCGGCTCTACGAGCTTCACCGTGTCGTAGGGCCGAAGGTTCTGCACCACTCCTTGCGAGACCAGCAGCAGTGCATAGACGGTGCACATCGGAACCAGTATCCAAAGAGTAGTGCGGGTCAGATCGACCCAGAAGTTGCCAATGGTTTCTTTCTCTCGCCGTGAAATGCCGCGAATGAACGCGATCGCCAACGCGATTCCGACGGCGGCAGAGGCGAAGTTGTGATACGCGAGGCCAGCCATCTGGGTGAGATAGCTCATGGTGGTCTCGCCCGAATAGTTTTGCCAGTTGGTATTGGTGGTGAACGAAGCCGCAGTGTTGAATGCCAGATCGGGGGCCAAAGCACCGAACTTTTGCGGGTTCCACGGGAGAAGTTGCTGCAAGCGTTCTATGCCGTAGAGCACCAGCATGGTGACGCCGCTGTAGAGCAGCATGGAAACGGCGTATTCCGTCCAGCGCATCTCGTGGTTTTCGTCCACGGTGGTCATGCGGTACAGCAGCCGCTCCACTGGCCGCATGACGGGATCAAGAAAGGTGCGCTCGCGGTTGAACACGCGCGCCATGAATACGCCCAGCGGTTTAGTAACCGCAAATATTACAAGCAGATACAGGATGATTTGAAACCAGCCGTTTACCGTCATTTCTAGAACCTTTCCGGCCGCAGCAACGCATACAGCAAATAGCCCATCAGCAACACGCTCACTACCAGCACGATGACCGATTCAATGCCCATGACCTATCACCTCAACGAATTCGATCGCAAAACCGCACGTATGCGATGGCAATCAAAAAGAATGCAACCGATGCCGCAACAAAAATGACATCTCTCATATTCATTTCCTCCGCACTAAAACCGCTGCTGGATCCGCACCTGAACGGGAAAACGGCCGCCGCGATCGGTTCTGCCGTTTGCCGGACCTGGCTTCCTCAACGCAAAGATTCATCGCGTACTGATCTGCGAACGCCGTCGCGAGCGGCTCTCGCCAAACTTGAAGCGAACCATGTATCTGGCCTGCATTCTTGTCCGGTCGGTGAACAGTCCACCAGAAACCAAATCATGAATGCCGCGCCGAAAATACAGATCAACAGCATGGCAACTTTTACCGGATCCGCGAATACTATCAGGAGAGCTGGCATTGTGACCTCCCTGCCTTGCTAAAACCCCTTGCCTCACATGACTATTGAACAGTTTTGGACATAAGATTTGTGTAAGAACTACATAAAAAAGTCATAAAAATTTGCAAATAATTGCAATGGCGAGCATCCGGAGAGCCAGTTTCTTTCTTGGAGAATCGAGCGAGGGGAAGAAAGGCCGTGCTTACTTCGGCTTAGAGGTTAGAACGAAACACTTAGCTCCCAGTTTCTCCCGTGGCCTCGAAGCGGTAGCCCACCCAAGGCTCGGTGATGATGTAATGAGGTGTTTCTTCGGATTCCAGTTTCTTGCGGAGTTGGGCGACCAGCACGCGCAGGTGTTCCGGCTGCTCCAGGCTGTTCGGACCCCAGATGGCAAATAGCAGCGCCCGGTGGGTAACGACCCGGCCAGCGCGTCTGGCGAGATAAAGCAGAAGTTCGAATTCCTTGGGAGTCAGCCGTATTTCCCGGCCCTTCACTACTACGCGAAAAATGTCGGCATCGATCAGAAAATCTCCAATCTCAAGCTTTCTCTTGGACGCGTCTTCGGACGGGTGCACGCGCGCCAGATTCCGTCTAACCCGTGCCAGCAACTCATCCATCCCGATCGGCTTGGTGACGTAGTCGTCCGCGCCGGCGTCGAGTGCCTCGACTTTCGTGCGCTCCTCACCTTTCACCGAGAGCACGATAATTGGAATTTCGGACTCCGCGCGCAGTTGGCCACACAACTCGATTCCAGTCATGTTGGGCATGGAGACGTCGGTGATCACCAGATCGGGCTGCCATTCCCGCGCCGACCGCAGGCCGGCGTGACCGTCTTCGGCGGTGCGCACTTCATAGCCGCTGCCGGTCAAGGCGGTACGCAGGACGCGGGTGATTTGCGGCTCGTCATCCACCACCAGGATGCGCTTCTTGTCAGCCATGGGTTTTATGAAGACTGGGTCACGATGTGGACGTCTACGGGTGGCGCATCTCTCAGGAATTTGTGAATGGTGTTCAAATACAAATAGCGCTTCCAGCCCTTTACGGCAGACCGGCCGAATACCACCTGCGTAATATGTTTGTCGCGGACAAACTGGGCCACCGCTTCGGCTACGGTAGAGGCCTGTAAGCGGACCACCTGCGCACCCACACCTTGAGCATAGCGGATATTGGCTTCGAGCGAGCGCTGGTTGGCCTCGGTGTCATCGACTGCAATATCCACGTAGACGACATACAATTCCGCGTCCAGCCGCTTCGCCATGCGCGCGGACCGGGCAATGATGTGCTGGGCTGAAGGATTCGAACTGATGCATACTGCAAATCTTTCGCGTACCCCAAGATTGCGTTCCGGTTCTTCCTTTTCCAGATAAGTTTCCAGGCTGCGATCGACCTCCCCAGCCACCTCTCGCAGCGCCAGTTCGCGCAGCGCGATGAGGTTCTTGGGGCGGAAGAAATTTGACAGTGCCTTCTCAACCCGGTCCAACGGATAAATATCGCCGCGCCGCATGCGGGTCTGGAGTGCCTCCGGCGTGACATCGGCCATAACAACTTCGGTGACCCGCTTCAGGACCCAGTCCGGCACGGTTTCCCGCACGGTAATTCCGCTGATGGCCTGTACGGTGGGCGCAACACTCTCCAGATGCTGGATGTTCATGGTCGAGACGACATGGATGCCCGCATCCAGTAATTCGAGTACATCCTCGTAGCGTTTGTTGTGTTTGCTGCCTTCGATGTTGGTATGGGCCAGTTCGTCAATCAGGGCGACCGCGGGCTTGCGCGCCAGAATAGCGTCTACGTCCATCTCCTCGAAAACCGTGCCTTTGTATTCGATCTTCTTCCTCGGAACTTTTTCCAGCTGTTCGGCAAGTTCGAGCGTCCCTTTGCGGCCGTGAGTTTCGACGACACCGATGACGACGTCCTCTCCGCGATTCTTGCGCCGGATGGCTTCGCTCAACATGTTGTAGGTCTTACCCACGCCTGGTGCGTAGCCAAGGAACAACTTGAAGATGCCGCCCTCTTTTTTCTCCGGGGCCGCTTCTTCGAGCCATTGCTCAGGGGTCTTGGTCATGCCGACTATTGTCCTCGACAACCCCAAGTTTGTCGATGTCAGATACAATCTGAAAGCGTGCGCTCGTCGATGGTCAAGATCGTCCTTCGTTTCGCGGTGTGTGTGGCGCTGGTGTTCGCCGTGGTTTATGTCTACACCGCCCTGGTGCATGTAAATCCGACCACCGTTGCATTGACCTTCCTGCTTTCGGTTTTGGTGGTATCGGCAAGATGGGGTTTAATCTGTTCGCTTTTTCAGGCGGTTGTCGCGACGGCGGCGTTCAATTATTACTTCCTTCCGCCGGTAGGAACTTTCACCATCGCGGACACACAAAACTGGGTGGCTCTGTTTGTTTTTCTGGCTACGGCGGTCATTGCCAGTGAACTCTCCGAGCGGGCACGGAAGCAAACAGATGAGGCGGTCCGCCGGCGTCAGGATATTGAACGGCTCTATCGCTTCAGCCAGCAATTGTTGATTGCCGATAATATTCTGCAACTGCTCAACGCTATCCCGCAGTACGTCATGGACTCCTTTGGTGTATCCGCAGCGGCGATTTATATTCCCGGGAAGGGCGACATTTATCGCTCGGGAATCGAAACCCGCGACTTGGACGCAGAACACTTGAAGTCCGTGATCGCTCGTGGGGAAGCGGTTGTGGACACGGAGCGCAACCTTAGCTTCACCCCTCTCAAAATGGGAGTGAAGACGGTGGGAACGATCGGCATTACGGGAAACTTGCCACGCCAAACCGTCGATGCCATGGGAAGTCTGATCGCGATCGCGGTCGAACGTGCCAGCGCGGTGGAAACTCTCAGCAAGTCGGAAGCAGCCCGCGAAGGCGAGCAGCTGCGTTCCGCAATTCTGGATTCGATCACGCACGAATTTCGGACACCGCTTACCGCTATTAAGGCCTCGATTACCAGCCTGATGTCGGGCATGACGCTGGCCGAATCCGATCGCCGGGAGCTCATGACGGTCATCAACGAGGAAAGCGATCGTTTAAACCGCCTGGTGGGTGAGGCGGCCGAGGTCGCCCAACTTGAGTCCCATGAATTTCAGCTTGACCTCAAACCCAGGCCGATTGCGGAAATCGTAGAAGCGGCAATCGCAGATATCAAGCAAGTGCTCGGCAAACACCCGGTGGAAATCAGAGTTCCCGAGCAGGTGACCGTCCGGGTGGACGCCGATCGCATCAAAGAGGTCATCATTCAGCTGTTGGAGAATGCAGCCAAGTACTCTGACCCCGAGGCGCCGATTCGAATTACCGCGGAAGCCAAGGACAACAGCCTGCTGGTTAGCGTCGCCGATCAGGGGGCGGGAATCGATGACATGGAACAGGGGCTTATCTTCGATAAGTTCTATCGCGGCAAGAACCAGCGCTACCGGGTTCAGGGGACAGGAATGGGACTGGCGATTGCGCGTGCGATCGTCGAGGCCCACGGTGGCAGGATCGGCGTGACCAGCCAGCCGGGCTGCGGTTCCGTATTCCATTTCTCCATACCGCTTGGTTGATGATGCGGCGATTTTTTTTGGCTACCACAACTGATTTTGCGCATCTATAGTGGTTGTCGGCATCTTGGAGGAGGCTCTTATGTGGACACGCTTATTGATTGGCTTGGCCGTGGTCATCGTCATCGTGGTGGTCGCCAAGCGCGGATTCGCGGATTCGACCCCGGCCGTGGGCAGTACCGCTCCGGATTTCACCTTGAGTTCGCAGGAAGGCAATCAGGTCAGCCTGAAGGATTTTCGCGGCAAATGGGTGGTCCTTTACTTCTATCCCAAAGATTTCACCTCGGGATGCACGATTGAAGCCCACAACTTCCAGCGCGATCAAGCCGAATATGTGAAGCGAGGAATCGTGATTCTGGGCGTGAGCGTGGACAGCGTGGATTCGCACAAGCAGTTTTGCACCAAGGAAGGCCTAAACTTCAAACTGCTGGCGGACAGCGACAAGAAAGTTTCCGAGGAATACGGATCGCTGATGCCCGTGGTAAAGATTGCATCCCGCCATACCTTCATTATTGATCCTGAGGGAAAGATCGTGCGCGTGTATACCAGCGTGGACCCGAACAAGCACAGCGCTGAAGTTCTGGCCGCGTTTGACGAGTTGCAGAAACCAGCCGGCGGCGGAACCAAATAAAATCGCAATGCTCAAGGCAGAAGCAGGGTTTGATCGACTGAGAGTGGCGAATCCTGGCCATCTGATTGGGTATTTTGGCCTCGGCTGCTATCGAATGTTCTGACCACTTTAACCAGTTCCGAACGTTCATCTCTCAGGTTCTGGAGGGTGATTCTATGCGGCGAAGCGATGGCAACATCGGAGGGCACAAGGCCCACGCTTTGGTTTCGTCCCAGGGATTTTGCAAGATATAAGGCAGAGTCCGCCAGCTCCAGGGCTTCTTCCGCGCAGATTGCCTCGAAGGCGCTTCCGCACCACGGAAAAGGCGCCCATCCGATGGAGCAAGTTTTGCGCACTTTGATGCCCTTTGACAATTCGAATGGTTCGGAAGCCATGATGTCCAGGATGCGGGAACAGAACACGGCCATTCCGGGACGCCCCGCCGACCGGCTCATGACCAGGAATTCTTCCCCGCCCCAGCGGACCAGAACATCGGATTTGCGCATCACTTTTCCCAGGCGCTCCGCAATCTTTTGCAGCAGCTCGTCACCGGCGGAATGTCCGTAGTCGTCATTCACTCGCTTGAAGAAATCAACATCGATCATGACAAAAGTGAGATCGCGATAATCCACTTTGCCGGCGGGAGAACTCTGAGCGCGAAGATAACTCCGGATCACCTGGGCAGCATCCGCGGCCAGGGTTTCTTCCAAATAGCGGCGGTTCCACAACCCGGTGAGGGCATCGGTAAAGGAAACCTGTTGCAGTTCCAGGTTCTTGCGTTGCAGCTCGATACTTTGCCAGCGCAGCAGTTTTTCCTTGTCCACCAAGTCGTCTTTCAGCCGGCTCATCTCGTCTAAGTTCTGATGCGAGGTCCGCAGCAGATGAATCAGATTCCGGTCCAGCAAATGCTGCTTCAGAGATACCAATACGCCCATCACCAGCATTGTCCCCACCGTTAACAGCAGCCGATACACTCGCACGGCGGGCGGGATGTGTATGCCAAAAACCGCCCAAACCACCATGAGCGGGGTGGAGAAGACAGCCAACATGGCCAGGCGTGCGGCCAGAACGCTGGGGCCGGAAGTTTTCTTTTCGGCAGCTTGCGCCTCCAGGGCGCGCTCCCTGGCAATCAACCCCACACCGGTAAACCAGGCCATGGCCATCACCAGCGGGACATCGTACAAACTCCCGGTGTAGTAAAGATGAAAATCGATCGCGCGGCTGGCTACCATGGAACCAACGGCATATAGCGCAGCCGCCGCAAAAATCTGTGTGTAGATGGTTTTCCAGGACTTAGCGCTGCGCCGCCATGCCAAGGCCACGCACACCAACAGGATCAAATGCTCACAAAGATACAGCGCATCGAAGTTACGACCGTAAAGCGCCTCGGTCGGATAGACATACTGCCAGGGAATCACGACAAATAGATACAGATAAAGCCACCACACCAATAACAGCAAAAAGTCGAGCGATCCGAAACGCGCCGACTCGTCTGCTTGCTCCAGGTGGGGCTGGATCGCCAGAGCAGCCATCATGGGGACGATGTGCAGGAATAGGATGATGTCTCCAACGAATGGATTAGGCGACTCCTGGCGCAAGAAAACTTCGTAGTAAGTCCACCAAACCTGGGCCCAAAGCCACATGGCCAGGCCAAAACCGAGGAGTGACCAGAAGAGCCTGGTTTTGCCGGAAGACTTGAGCGCGAGCGAAAGAAAGGACAGTGTAGCCAATAGCAAAAGAAGGGATTGGCTAAGATCGCCAAATGCGGTCAGCGCGAAACCGCGCGGCAGCCGCAACGAGAGAAATACATGGACGCACACCAGCAAGGATGCGGCCACGCACCATTTTCTCGTGAGATCGCTGGGACGAAGTTCCACCCGATGATTGTAAAGTTACCGCAGAAAGACGGAATCATTACGGAAGTAACCGGATTCCCTCAAAAAGACGGCGGGCGGGGCCCTCTCAATTACCCGTGAAACTAACGCGCCAAATGCTATTCGAAGCGTCGTCGGTCACCAGCAGAGAACCGTCAGGGGCTACGGTCACCCCGACTGGACGGCCCCAAACGTCGCCGTTGTCGAGCACAAACCCGGTCATGAAGTCTTCGTATTCCCCGCTGGCGTGACCGGTCTGGTGCAAGGGCACGCGAATCAATTCATATCCCGCGCGAACCGCTTTGTTCCAGGAGCCATGCTCCGAAGCGAAAATATCTCCCTGATACTCGGCCGGGAACTGTTTGCCATCGTAGAAGGTCATCTCGAGAGACGCGTTATGAGGCTGCAAAAGTACGTCCGGCACAATGACCTTGTCTTTGAGTTCGGGGTGTTTACCGGGATGCCGGGGATCTTGATGGGCCCCGGTGTACCACCATGGCCAACCGTAGAAGCCGCCCTCCTGCACGTGAGTAATGTAGTCAGGAACCAGATTGTCGCCCAGTGCGTCGCGTTCATTCACCGAGCACCACAGTTCTCCCGTGGTGGGATTGATGGCAAGCCCGACAGCATTGCGAATGCCGTAGGCATAGACGCGCATATTCGATCCATCGGGAGTCATTTCCAGGATGTCTGCACGATTTTTCTCTCCGGGGTGGGTGTCAGGATCGTCAACGTTCGAGGCTGACCCGACCGAAACAAACATTTTCTTACCGTCCAGCGAGAAGCGGATGTCACGGGAGGTGTGGCCCCCGTGGGCCGACGGCAGGTCAGCAATATGCTGGCGCTCACCGCGCGCTTTCAAATCGCCGTTTTCATAGGGAAAACGCACCACTTCGTTGGTGTCGCCAATGTACAGCCACTGGGGATCGGGCCCCGGGGGATAAAACGCGATCCCAAAGGGCTCTTTCAATCCTTTGGCGAATACTTCCATTCGCTGCGCTTTGCCGTCGCTGGTAATTCCACGAAAGACAATGATCTCCCCCTTACCCATTTCGGCAACAAAAAAGTCTCCGTCAGGAGCAGTGCGGATCAAGCGTGGATTGTCGAGACCGACTGCATACTGTTCGACTTTGAAGCCGGGGAGGACCTTGGGCCAAGCGCCCTCCGGCCGTGGAACAATATTGGGGCCGTTACCCGATGATTTGGTGGCAAAAGGTTCAGGCAGGTCTGGCGGAGTAATTTTGCGAAACTTGCCGGGTTCCTCGAAGCGAAAATCCGTGAATGGCGCTTGCGGCGCAGGAGCGTTCAGTTTGCTTGCGCTAGCCGATTCGGCGGGCTCGGGTTGGGCCGTCCCCGAGAGACTGAGCGATTGCACATAGGTCACGATCTGCCAGCGCTGTTGTTCCGGCAAACTCTCCCATGCTGGCATGCCGTTGCTTATCGCGCCGGTGGTGATAAACCAGAACAGCTCGCCGGGCGTGGCAGATTGAATCGATCCTTGTTTGAGCGGCGGGATGTTGCCGGTTCCCTGCCCCGACGCGCCATGGCAGGATGCGCAAGTCTTGGCATAGATGGCCTTGCCAGCGCTGGCAGCATCACTATTCCCCGCATATGGGTTGTTCAATTCCCTGGCCGATGCCGGAGCATTGTGGAAACTCGAGTTCTGAGCTCCGAGGGAGCAAAACTGGACAAGAAACAAAATTGCCAGAATGCAGACCCGGGGTACACGCGTAATTACATTCATAACTTTCCGTCCATTTCCGGTTGTAATTTACTAAGAAGCTTCAAGCTACCACTGGGTTACCCGTTGTCTTGCAAAGATGTTCTCTTCGATTTCACACTTTAGAGCTTATAAGCATTGCGCGCGAGCCCATAGGCCAGATCTGAAGCGACCTGATGCGCTTCCTCTTCATCCAAGCGATGCTCTGCCACCAGCCGCGCGAGAAACGAACAATCCACCCGCCGAGCCACATCGTGCCGCGCCGGAATCGAAAGAAACGCCCGCGTATCGTCGTTGAACCCAACTGTATTGTAAAAGCCGGCAGTCTCAGTAGTGGACTCGCGAAAGCGCATCATTCCTTCCGGGCTGTCATGAAACCACCAAGCCGGACCCAGCCGCAGGCAGGGATAGTGACCGGCCAGCGGGGCAAGCTCGCGACTATAGGTCGATTCATCCAGGGTGAATAAAATGACCGTAAGCCCGGCTTCATTTCCAAAACGATTCAGCAGCGGCCCCAGGGCATGCACGTAGTTGGTAGGCGTGGGTATGTCGGCACCCTTATCGCGTCCGTAACGCCGAAAGACTTGATCGTTATGATTGCGAAAACTTCCCGGGTGGATTTGCAGAACCAATCCGTCGTCCAGGCTCATGCGCGCCATTTCGGTCAACATCTGCGCCCGGAAGAACTCGCATTCAGCGGAGTCTGCATTTCCTGAAGTAACCCGTTGAAAAAGTGTAGCGGCTGAATCCGAACTGAGATCAGCGGTCGCCGCCGTGGGATGGCCGTGGTCTGTCGCGGTGCAGCCGAGGGCCTTGAACTCCAGTCGTCTTTTTCGCAAAGCGGAAAGATAACCCTGCCAGCTTCCCGTGTCCTGCTGTGTCACCTGGCCCAAGCGGGCAATGTTCTCCTGGAATTGATCGAAATCGGGATCAACCACTGAATCCGGCCGAAACGTCGGAATGATGCGTCCTTTGAACGACGACGCGCGAAGAGCTTGATGATGGCTCAGCGAATCGAGCGGCGAGTCCGTGGTTGCCAGCACCTCAATGCGAAAGCGTTCGAACAGGGCGCGAGGGCGAAACTCTGGTTTTTGAAGCTTCGCGGATATGGCGTCGTAATACTCGTCGGCGTTCTCCGGTGATAGCCGGGCGCTCAAGCCGAAGAGTTCCTGAAAAGCGAAATCGAGCCAAAGTCGCGTGGGTGTGCCGCGGAAAAGATAGTAATGCTGGGCGAAAATTCTCCACACCCGCCGCGGGTCGTCCAGCGATGGGCTGCCAATTCCCAGTTCGTCGAGCGAAACGCCCTGGCTATAGAGCATGCGAAAAACGTAATGATCCGGAATGATAAACAGCCGTGCAGGATCGGAAAACGGTTCGTCCTCCGCAAACCAGCGGGCCTGGGTGTGACCATGCGGACTGATGATCGGTAACTGTCGAACTGAATCATAGAGCCGTTTGGCGATGGGGCGGGTATTGCCATCCGCGGGGAAGAGCCGGTCGTCGTCGAGCATCCGGTTGGGCATTCCGTCGAGTATTCTAACTGAGTCGTCGAATCGATTGGCGGCGAGTCGCATCCACCTACATCCCAGCGCTCCGGAAATGTCTCGCTGTTACACTGTAACCCTGCGTCATGGTCACGATCTGATGGAGTTTTTCATGATATATCTGCGTATTCTTATGGTTCTCGCGATTGGATTATTGGCGTCGTTGAGTGTGGCCCAGTCTTCCGGCTCCGAGGGAAGCCCGACACCGGCATGGATTGCCCGCAGCAATCAGAACGCAAAGTTATTGCTCGAAGTGGTGGCGCGTTACAGCCCTGAAGCAGCCAGCGACTTTGGACTGGAAGGCTATGACGACCAAGTAGTCGACTACCGGCCGAATTTTCAGACACGTTTCAAACAATCCGCCAACGATGTGATCAGCCAGCTCGAGGCCCGCCGGGGCGTCGAGAGCGATCCGCTGGTGAAACAAGATCTGGAAATCCTGATTAAGGCGGGAAATGATCTGGTCCGAGAAACCGAGCTTGACGAGAAATACAAGCTGCCCTATTTCAATGTTGGCGAACTCGTCTTCTCCGGTCTGCGGACGTTGCTCGATGAACGGGTGACTCCGGAACGGCGCAAGCTCGCGCTCATCCGGCTGAAGCGCTATGCCGGTGCAGATCCGGGATACACCGCTGTGACCCAACTTGCGGAGGATCGCACCCGGGAACGACTGAATCAACCGGGGTTGATGGGGCCGATCAAGGCGCAAATTGAAAAAGATCTGAGTAACAGCGACTTCTTCATTGATGGCATCGGCAAATTGTTTCAACAGTTTCAGATTGCGGGTTACGAAGAACCTTTCAACAAGCTGAAGCAGGAAGTCACGGCTTATAACGAGTTTGTCAGAAAGGAAATCCTGCCCCGTTCGCGCGACGATTTCCGCCTGCCCCCTGAGTTATATGCCTTCCGGCTGGAGCAGATCGGCGTGGACATTTCGGCGCGCGAGCTGGTCGCCATGGCCCACGCCGCCTTTGATGACATCCAGAAGCAGATGCAGGAACTGGCGCCCGCAGTCGCAAAGCAGCATGGCTACACCGTGACCGACTACCGCGACGTGATTCACGCGCTCAAGCAGGACCAGTGGACGGGCCCGGCGATTCTGCCGAACTACAAAGACCGGATCGCGCAAATCGAAGAAATCATTCGCCGTGAACACTTAGTGACTCTGCCGCAGCGGCCCATGCGGATCCGGCTTGCGAGTGAAGCCGAAAGCGCCAGTGTGCCCTCCCCTTACATGAGCCCGCCCAGACTAATTGGGAACACCGGAGAACCCGGAGAATTCGTTTTGCCGCTGACCATTCCGGCCGCCCCCGGGGCCAAGGCTGGAGCCACGCAACGTTTCGACGACTTCACTTTTGCGGCCGCGTCCTGGACGCTGATCGCGCACGAAGGCCGTCCCGGCCACGAACTACAGTTCGATTCCATGGTCGAACATGGAGTATCGCAGGCGCGCGCGATTTTTGCCTTTAACAGCACCAATGTAGAAGGATGGGGCTTGTACTCAGAAGCGATTCTTTTACCTTACATGCCTCCCGATGGCCAGCTCATTTCTCTTCAGCTCCGGTTGATGCGGGCCGCCCGCGCTTTTCTGGATCCTGAGTTGCAGATGGGAAAAGTTACCCCGGAGCAGGCCCACAAGATCCTCACCGGCGACGTCGGCTTGTCGGAGGCCATGGCCAATTCCGAAGTTGAGCGTTACACCTTCCGGTCTCCCGCTCAGGCAACGTCCTATTTCTACGGCTACACGCGCCTGATGCAATTACGCAAAGACACGGAGAAGGCCCTCGGACCACGTTTCAACCAGCAGAAGTTTCATGACTTCATCCTGTCGCAAGGCCTGTTGCCGCCGGCTTTGCTGCGTAAAGCAGTAGTCGACGACTTTATCCCGCAATCTCAGGTACCAGCCGTGAAGGCGAATTAAACCGCGCCTGCTGAAGTCGCTTGCGAGCTTAGCTACTGTGGTTCGTGTTGTGGAAGCTTCGCCAACATGCTCTGAGCCTGCTCTGAACCCGCTGGGTTTAACTCGACAGACTGCTTCAGGTAGCTTTCTGCCGCAGCAAGATCTCCCGATTTTAAAACGATCTCGCCGGCGTGGCGAAACAGCTTCGCATCGCGAATGCCCACCATTAGGGCGCTTTCGATTTGCTTACGCGCTTCCAGGTCTTGCCCGCTCACGTGCAACGCCCACGCGTAGGCATCGAGGGTATACACATCATGACGCCATGCGTATTCCTGTTGGGCGACTTGCAGAGCCTTGGCCGGTTGGTGTGCCTGATCGGCATAATAGAAGACCAAGTCGCGGTTGGCGTTATCCTTCTTACCTGATTCGACCAGGGCCTCGGTTTCAAACTCTACAAATTCTCTTTTTGCTTCCTCACTCTTTCCCGCCAGGCTCAAGGCTTCGGCCAGGTCGTAGAGATTTTGCGTACTCGGGGCCTTTTGATAGCGCTGTTTCAGAAGCACAACCGCATCTTCATAGCGTTTCTGCGCAATCCGAACCTGGGCCAGATTACCCAGCGTGTAGTAATAACCGGGAAATGCGTTAAGCGCCTGTTGCAGAAGGTTTTCAGCCGCGTCGAGGTTGCCCGAGGACAACCGAAGATGGCCCATCTGCGTAAGGATCCAAGCACGCTCTTCGGTTTCGGAGGACGGCGTCGATTGGTAGGACAGCTCCAACAGTTCGTAGGAACCGTCGGCATCGCCGAACAGCTCGCGCAAGTGTGCGGCGTGGAGCAGGGCCGGCAGATTGCCGGGGCGAAGGTTTAGCATCCATTGGGCCGAGACCTCCGCATCCTTATAGTTGCCGAGTTCCGCGTTCGCGTCGGTAAGGAGGCCGTAGACCATGACATCGTCGGGAACTTTCTTATTGAGTGCCTTGGCGGCGGCCAGTGCCGCTGGATATTCATGCTCGCCAAGCAGAATCGAGACTCGTATTTTCTCCGTGTCAAAATTGTTGGGAGACAGTTCCAACGATTTCTTTACCGCGTCCTCGGCTTGACCGTAATAGTTCGGGTCGGAAGTTTCCCGAGCGCGGCGCAGCAACGCCATCGCCAGGAGATTGTAGCCGGCATATTGTGCGGGCTTTTCCTGGATCGTCTTTTGAGCTTCCACCATGCCCTGCGCTGCCGGTGATAGATCCGCGTTACTGGCCGCGGGTGTATTTTGCGCGGCGGCGAAAGTGGCAGCAATCATAAGAACAGCGGAAAGAATTCGTTTCATGACTACCTCATTCTCTGAGAAGAAAAGTGCGGCCGCCGCTAAAATCGCGACGGCCACAAGGGTTAATTACTGAACCGGGCAGATGCCGCCAGGTTGTCCGGTGCAGCCTGCTTGTCCAGGCCCGGTGTGAGCGCTGTTGCGTCCACTGTTGGCGGGCATGACGTAGGGGAACGAGTTGTTGAAGCCTTCGGTTTTGGTTTGCACACCATCGCCGAGCGGCGTTCCGTATTTGACGGGATCCACCAGGATTCCGGCAACCGCGCGGGCTGCGATGTCGAACACATCATCGACCGGCCTACGTCCGTTGGGGAAACCAGCAGTATCGCCCGCCAGGAAACCAAGCCGCTTCTGCTGACCGACTGGAGTGGGTGGAATGCCAGTGTTGAGCCGCAGCAAATCCGCCACGGGCCCGGCATCGCTAGCTCCGCATCCGGGACAGATCGGCGCCTGGTATTGCACCAGAAGCAGCAAATCGGTACGCGGCGCCGGCGGCACCGGCACTCCCAGCGAGCTGAAAACGCTCGCCAGCACTGGATTCAGAACGAAGTCAGCGAATTGCGCATCGTTGATGGGATCATCCATGCTGAAACGATCTTTCGATCCGGTGCCGATCACGACTTCGTTGATGAGCGGGTTGCCTTCGCGGTTCACCTGTTGGTAAGTGCCGTGGGACAAAACCGGATTGGGCGACCGACGTACCGTAATTTGGTGGCGCGCCGTGCTCCCGTAGGTTCCGATGACGGCTTGCTTGTCACCCGCCGGATGAAGTTTCCCGTCCACTGTCAGCAGCGTGATCGGAACTTCCAAAACAATCGAATTCACGTTATAGCCACCGACCGCGTCGGGCGCGTAATTGTGGGTATCGTCTGCATCGATTGCCGGAGACAGAACGGGGCCAACTCCGGAACGGAAGTTGAGTGAGTCGAAAGCCGCTCCCAGATCAATGAAGAACGGATCGTCCGCAGTTCCAGCCCAAACCTGCACGCCTTTTTCCAACTTGAAGATTCCCTGGCTGAACAACGATGTGTAATTGGGCATGGTCAGCGGGCCTGCATTCGATGGCACCGCAAACAGAGTGTTCGAACCGTTTAGGCGAACCGTCTTGCCATTTTTGACCATGTTTACGGTGTAGGTCTGGCGCAGGCTCAAGCCTTCTGAGCCGGGACCATCGAGCGCGGTAATTTGCGGAATGCCGGCGATGCCGCCAACAAATCCGGTAAACAGCCCAGGCTGGCGAATCTCAGTGGTGAAACGGAATTGGAAGGTGACGTCATCCAGTCCGTCCTGGTTGTTGTCCACGTGCATCTCGTAAAGCACGTTAGGGTCAAAGGGAAAATAGTTGGGCCCGTTGGCAGGCTCAAGTAAAGGGTCAACATTCAAAATGAATGTGACGTTGTTGGGATTGTCGTAGCTGACAAAGGCGTACCAGTCGGTGACATCCGCGGTACGGTCCAATGCCGTGATCGGCGCTTCGCGATGGCTGGACGCGAACACGCTGGCAGGCGCCAGCATGAACAGCGACAGCGCGAGGGCCATGATGGACTTCAATGGTTTCATGGTTATACCTCTCAGGAGTGATTCGTTGACAGTCGCCGTGGAGCACAAGCTCGGCGCCATTCGTCTACGTGACCTAGTTACGGTTGTAACCGCGTGGCTGGATTTACTGGAACGGGATTTATTTCTGAGTTTGCTCTTGAGATGAAAACATTGCTATCGCAGTTAGGCGCGCGAGACTCTTCCCTACCCAAATTTTCCAACTGCGGAATCAGGAAGGCGTGCGATAGAAATTCAGATTACGCGAAACCTTGTATCTACTGTGGGACCCAATGCACTTGCGAAGTAAACAATCCGTCGATAAAACCGATGTGGTACACAAGAAAAACTCCGAACGCCACGCTTGCCAAGCCCGAAATCGCGGTCAGATGCCGGTCGATTCCGAAGAATTTCTTTCCCGTGTAAACTAGTGGCACGGAAATCGCGGTGGTCATAACCATCATTCCCACCATGGTGCCCAGGCCAAACACCAGCAGGTAAGCCGTCGCCCAGAAGGGACTCTTAATGGTGGAGAGCACCAGCAGAGCCACCGCCGCCGAACCCGCCAGGCCATGCACCAGACCAATCACCAGAGGCCGCAAGGTCTGGTACAGACCGAGCTTTCCAATCGTGCGGTCGAGCCATCGTTCCAGGCGACCGGCAGGGCGATTCGGAGAGGTTGTCGGCTGTTCTCCCGACTTCCTGACCGGGGTCAACTGTTCCGTAAGCCAGCGCATGACCCCGGTCAGATTCAGTATGCCCAACAGAACCAGCATCAAGGCCACACAAAACTCCATGGACAACCCGAGCCGGGGCGGAATCACGACCCCAAAAATAATGATTGCCGATCCGACAAGGAAAATCGTCAGCGTGTGACCCAATCCCCATAACAATCCGATCGTCGCCGAGCTTCTTGATGGATCCCTGTCGGCTTACGATGGTGGATACTGCGACCACGTGATCGGGGTCCGTGGAATGGCGCATCCCCAGAAACAATCCCAGTAACACTACGGTCACAAACGGCAGAAGTTTTTCTTTGGTGATGAGCCCCTGCCAGACGGGAACAGCCGCAATCGCCGAAACCGTAATTCCCACGCCCAGCACTACCATAAACGTCGAAGACAGAAATGGAAGATAGCGCAACGCACCGCTGCCAGCCCACAGACGCGATGACATCACACGTTTGGCATAGACCATCGATAGCCCAACTGTTACCAGCACCGCCGCCAAGCCCAGGCTGAACGCGGTAATCAGGAACAACCCGAAGCCTATCCGGTGCAGCGAAAAGGCGCTCAACAGCACGACCAGTGCGGCCGGACAAGGCACGATGCCTCCCGTGATCCCCAACAGACAAAGTTCCCGCAACGACAGCCTGCGCGCAGCTGGCTCCCCATCTTTCCCGATGACTTGCTCGTCCGCTGCCGACTTAAGAGTCTTTCCTTTAAACATGGAAAGAAACCAGTGGGAATGCTGCTCGCCGGGAGCGTGCGAATGTTCTCCGGTTTCTCCGGTCCAGTTTCTGAGAAAAATAAAGATCCCGAGTCCGGCAACACTCAACCCGGAAATCGCTCCCAGCCAGGGATAAAGCTGCTCGGGCACGATGTAGCGGGAAGCGTAGAGAGTCACGCCACCCAGCAAGTACACGCCCGCCGTATGCGCGGCCGTGACCACAATTCCGAGTAACACCGCATGTCTCGCCGTACCGCGCGATCCTACGAGGTATGCCGCCACAATAGTCTTGCCATGCCCCGGTTCCAGCGCATGAAGCGCACCCAGGCCTGCCGCAATGAGCGCAGCCGAAAGCAATACCCACAAGCTCAGCTTCCTCTGGGTCGAAATCAGCTGGGTGAAACGGCTGCGTGGCGTGTTCTGGGCGTGGGCCGTGGCCGGTGGTGCAAAGGCCGATGAAGCAACGTCACGTGGGGACGATCCCAGAGCCTCTGCCGCTGGACGCCCCGTTTTTGTTTTCCTATGAAGCAGCGGACTCGAAGGGATTCCAGCACTGGCCGCTACAGCAGTTCTCTCCGGCTTGGAGAATGAAGGTTGATAGCTCACCGCTGCCGAAAGCTGCTGCGGTGGGCTGTTCAACGCATCGCTTGAGTAGTTGGTCAATTCCCTGCTGCGGTCTGTGCCGGAGGCGGAGCTCTCCAGAATCGAGGCTCCGTCACCCACAACGACAATCTCCTTCCAGCCGCTTCGTCCGGGAAAGTTGTTATCGACGTAAGCAAGCTTGTGTGTGCCCAATGTGACTTGAAGTTTCCCCCGAAACACGAAGCCAATTTTCATGGTGGGCAACCCACCCGCGCCATCGGCGAATGTCACTTGGCGGGAAACAGCATCAAGCTTTACCGATTGGCCGTCGCTCTGCAAGACGAGCCCGTCCTTTAGTAGTTGGGCCTGTTTGTCCAGATACTGGGCGTCGCGGGGATCATTATCTTTCGAAATAAGATCGAACTGCCGCATCTCCTGATAGGTGGGGATCTCAGCCATATCCACTAGATAGAGGACGTCAACCGATTTTTCGCCAATAGTGATCTTCGAATAATGATTGATGCTGAAATTTCCCATGGGATGGGCATTGGCTGTGCCGCAGCCAAGAAACAGAAATATCGCCAACAAAGCTAGAACGGCAACATAGCGGAAGTGTTTATCGTGCTGCATTGCTTGACCTCAAATCCTGACTCCGCGATCGTGCGATCGCTTCCAAAGTCCGGCTCGCTTCATCGGCGTGGAAGATGTGGAAATGGGGGTTCGTTTTCAACGCTTGCCTTAGAAACTCTTCGGCATCCGAGTCCTTTCCCAATCCGTAACAAATCATGCCGGCGTGAAATAGAATGAGTGAATCATTGGTATGCAAGCGCAGGGCTTTGTGGACCGCATCTGCCGCGTCATCGAGCCGGCCATTTTTGAAGAGCACCCAAGCCAGCGTGTCCCAGGTGTAAACGTCGTGGCGGACCTCAAGTTCCTTCCGCGCCAAATCCAGGGCCTCCTGCAGCTTGATGCCTCGATCAGCATAGAAAAGCGCCAATTCCCGATTCGCCAGCACTTGATTTAACTTGCTTAGGTGTCCGATGTATTCCACCAGGTCATACTGCTGCTGCGCCTCGGCGAGCTTTCCGCTTTTCTTGTAGACGTCCCCCAATTCTTCGACGTAAACAGGAAATGGAATGATGCCTATCGACCGCTGATAGAGCTGAATCGACTCCTCAGGTTTTCCCTGTGCCGCGCGGACCCTCGCCAGACCCGCCAGAGAACGATAATGATTGGGATCGGCCGCAATGCCCGCCTGATAAGACAATTCAGCCTTCTCCAAGTCGCCGCTTTGGAAGTAGCGCTCGCCCAATTCGAAATACAGCCATGCCAGATTTTCTCGAGGGACGTTGGTTTGAAGAGCGGCCGTGATGGCACTCTTCATCAAGCGGATCGCTTCTTCCGAATCACCATGCAGGAAATCGAGATAGGCCACGCGGCTGTCACTCATATAGGCAAGGGTCAAGGGCGACGTCGTATCCCGGCCGAGAGTCTGCACCGTGTTGTAGGCTGCTGCTGCCTGGTCGTAATCGCCCATATCGGTGTATGCGTCGCCTTCAATGGCAAACGCCGTCAGATTTCCGGAGCCCAGGCCAATCGCTTTTTGTGTGGAAGCCAGAGCCTCCGAAAAGCGATGTTCGCCCATGTATACCAATGCCATGTGGACCAGAGGATCGGCTGCCCGAAAGTCTTGCGGAGCCAGATCGATGGCCTTCTTCAGGGTCTGCCCGGCCAAATCGTAATAAGTAATGTCGCCGGTCTCGCGGGCCTTTTGAAAGAGGGCCGACCCCAAGCCGTCATATCCAGCATAATCGTCCGGCGCTTTCTTCACGTGGCCTTGCAGGCTCTGAATCTGCTGGTCGGTGGGTGACGCAGGGTCAAGTCGAGACATCCGTGCAAAATCTAATGGCGCACTCTGCGGCCAGGCTTCCCCGCTACACAGAGTCAGAAGAATGAGCAGCCATTTGGCCATGCCAGCCTCACCAGGTGATAATTGGATGGAACTTATTGCTTACGTTAGGTAATACGGGCACGGTTACCAATTGGATTTCTACCTTTGTTATATTTCTATGTCCTATTGATGTTGTAAATTAATCACGTTGGGAGAGGCGGTCCGGACTGATCGGACCACGAAAGACCATGACTAAATCGTTTCCTATGACCGCAGTATCGAGATATCTGATGGTGCTTGCGCTGTTAACCGTCTCCATCGCAAGCTGGGCCGCGCCGGCTGATCCGCCCGCTGCCAGCTCTGTCCCCACCGTGGTCTTCATGACCGACTTTGGCACCGTGGACGATTCCGTCGCCCTTTGCAAGGGCGTCATGTATTCGATTGCTCCCGAGCTGCGCATCGTCGACCTTACCCACCAGGTCACGCCTTTTTCCATCCTTGACGGGGCGCGGTTCTTGTACGGCGCGACTCCCTACTTTCCCCCGGGGACGGTCTTTGTGGTGGTCATCGATCCGACTGTGGGCAGCGCGCGCAAGGCGGTAATTGTGAAATCCAAGCGCGGACAGTATTTCGTGCTTCCCGACAACGGCCTGATGACCATGGTGCAAGATCGTGATGGCATCGACGCGGCCCGCGAAATTACCAATCGCGACTGGATGATCGGCGCGGGAATTTCTTCAACTTTTCATGGCAGAGATATTTTTTCCCCGGTCGGGGCCCATCTGGCCCACGGGCAGGATTGGTCCGAGGTCGGTCCGGAGGTGGATGTCGCCAAATTGGTGCGGCTGAATCTGACGCCGTCGAAGCTTGACGATCACGGCATCAGCGGCGAAGTTCTGGCCACCGACGGGCCATTCGGCAACCTGGTAACCAATATCAGCGTGGAAGACTTCCAGAAACTTGGCTATCAATTTGGACAAACGGTGCACGTCACCGTCGGAACCACTGCTCTGGATCTCCCCTTCGTCCGTACATTCAGTGATGTGCCTCTCAAGAAACCACTGCTGTACATTAATTCCCGGGGATATCTGGGTTTGGCGGTGAATCAAGGCAGTTTCGCTGCGACTTATCGAATCACGCCGCCGGCTCGCATCTTCATCCAGTACGCAAAACCCTAGATACTGGCATCAAGTGGCGAGTGCAAAGGTTTGACGCTGTTTAACCAGGTTGTTATGATGAATTCGCGGGGTGGAGCAGTCTGGTAGCTCGTTGGGCTCATAACCCAAAGGTCGTAGGTTCAAATCCTACCCCCGCAACCAATTACGGATTTGAGGGACTACCGGCGTAGTCCCCAATTTCCAACTCACTGGATCGCGGTTGTTTGTGGCTTCAAATCCTTCAGGGAAACTTCCTTCGCCCTATCCTTCAGCTGCCTTTTGATCGCGGGTGGCAAAACAAGATCTGCTACCCGGCTATTGGCTCGGCGCTTGGTTTTCTCGAATGCTGAGCCATAGGTATTCATGGTCGTCTTGATGTCGGCGTGCCGCATGAGGCGCTGCTGGACCCCGAGCGGCGTGCCGATATCATCAATCAGAGTTCGATAGGTGTGCCGAAAGCTGTGCCAGCCCACTCCTTGCAATCCGATCTTTTCACCAGCTGGTCGCAAGTAGTCTTTCTGAATGGCATCGCCGTGGACCGGGCGTTTCGTATCGGCATTAGCGAATAGCCAAGCCTCCGGCGTTTCGACACATCGTTTCCGCCAGTCCTCCAGAACGGACACTAGCTTGGAATCCAGAAACACTTCGTCCTCTGAAGCTCCAGTTTTTCCGCCGTTCCAGACGTAGCGGCCCACAATGGATCGGGTCAACGTCAGTATCCGTCCCTTCAAATCAAAGTCCTGCCACTGCAATGCCCTGATCTCACTGATGCGCAAGCCCAAGCACATTGCAATCATGACCATCACTTGAATGTGGTACGGAAGCTCTGCGAGAAGAGCCTGATATTGCTCGACCGTAAGCACAACTTTCTTGCGAACTCGTTTCGTCACGCCCTTGATTTCGACTAACTGCATCGGGTTTCTCTGAGTCTCCAAAATTTCCCATTTCATCGCGTACTCAAAAATGCGATGCAGGAGACCCTTTATGTTGGACTTCGTTTTGGGAGAATGCTTCAGCTCCTTCAACCACTGTTCCACCTTTAGGGGCTTTTTCACTTCGGCCACGGGAGACTCGCCCCATTGTGGCAAAATGTGCACCTTCAAAATGGATACGTAGGACTTCTTGGTTGAATACCGTTCTGGCATTGCTTCGTGCATGTATCGCCTTACCAATGCTCCGAACGATTGACTGGAAGACTGCTCCATCCGCTGGTATCGAAACTCTCTCGACCCCAGCCAGGCATGATCTTCCGTTGGCCATCCTTTCGCATCTCCCGCTAACATTACGCTGCGCTTTCGCGTAATGCCCATCTCGTCCGTTTCGTAAAAGCGCCAAACCCAGACATCCGGGCCTCGCGTTCTCTTCTTGCGGACAATCGTGCCCACGTCTTGCTGTGTGCGTTTCAAGAAGCTTTCCTCCTTAAAGCGCGCACGGATGACGCTTCCGACTCTACACGACAACGCATGTGCGAAACTAGCTCTGAAATTCGAAAACGCCAGCGCTTGCGGACCCCGTTGCCTATGGAATGTGCCGGAAGCCAGCCCTCCCGAGCCATCTTCTTCACGGTCACCGGGCTGATCTTCAGAAAATTTGCCGCTTCTTCGGGCGTTACGAAGGGTTCGTTGTCTTCGGCTGGATTCATTTTCTACTCCATCCCGGAACTTCGGACGGGCCTATTTGCGGAGCGTGCAGCAATCCTTGCGACGTAGGTCGTCCGACCGGGGAGCAAACGATGCACTTGACACTAACGCAGGCGTACCAATACAGTCAATAAGTAACGTTACGATATTTAGTGAGGCTGACCCTTGGCAGACAAGACCCCAATCCTGCAGCAGCCGGTGATCTCCATTCGGATTTCCGACGAGCTGCGTCAAAGACTCGACACTTTGAAGGAAATCATGGCCGCCAAGAGTGGCGAACCCGTCTCAACATCGGAGGCGGCAAAGCAGCTCCTTGAGTCCTCTAAAGAGGAGCGATTAGAGTTCGTAAATCTACTCTCAGAGCCAACCGATTCCCTGGTGAAGATTCGCGGGAAGGTAGACGCAAAGCTGCCGCTTTCGCAAGCCGAATGGACCCTGGTTGCCTATTACTGTCAGCAGGGTGCGGAGCTATTCGCAAATACCGGCCAGACGGACATTTCCTTTGAATCTCTCGCCGGAATTCTTGAGGCTTTCCTTGCCGTTTATGGACTTGTATCTAAACAGAGAAAGAGGGGTCCGATGGCCCCTTATCTCCTCACCAATCTGCCCTCTGAAAGGCAAACCGCTGCGAAGCCTTCAGAAGACATTGCAAACGACGATGTACAACGGGCCGTGAACCGAACCATTCACACGCTAAAGAACGCTACCAGCGAGACTCACCGACCGATTCATACCGCTCGACTTCTCTACATGGTTCTCGACAACGAAAAGTTTCTGAATATCGAGAAGCTGAATGAAGCGCTGCGACCGTACTGGCCGGTCCTCTGGCGCGTGTGCGCCCGTGGTCATTACCTCCGCCATGAAGAACCCCTGCGGGATGGTGCATTTTGGGGTGCCGATTCTAGGTTGAGAAATCCTGGGCCATTGCCATCGTTTCAGGAAGGCGAATACCGCCTCGAATTTCATCGGGGACCGGAGACTGAGTTTTCTGTCTGGCTGTATTTTCCCGGAAGATTTGCTCTGCAATATCCGCTCTTCGATTACCCGAAAATTGCGGAACTCCGGACGATCCTGGAAGGGCTTGATCTCCGCGACACACTGATCTTCTGGGAAGGCCGCTATTTCCTCGCGTCTACGTGGTTCGACGAAGAAGAAAAGGTCGGCGTCGATCTTCGCTCTAGGAACAATGGTATCCGCCTCTTGTTTCACCATGATGATTGGCAGGCGATTAAGAGTCTGTTTCGCCGTGGCTGGCAGGCGCCGGAAGTGGCCCGTCTGTGGAATGCGTTGGCGAGGGAGTATGGCGAGCTGTGAAAGGCGCGGTGCTTCGCACCGGAAGAAGGGTGGACACGTCACCCCCAAGTTGGGAGCTGCGGAGCGCCAGACAGGGCTTCGATGTTAACGCAGGTTAACTTTCGCTGCGTCAACAAAATTCGTCTCCGCTGGGTGACCGCGATATCGAACGATGGGGTTTGCTCGATACAGGTGGCCCCAGAGCGTCGAATCGCGTAAACGCGTTGAAGCGCAGGAGCTTCCTGCGAACTAGCAATCACGCAGTTTGAGCGCAGCGGAATCAAGTGCAGTAGTGCAACAAAGGCGGTTCGTCCAATGAGTAGTTCTCGCCCTCAAGCTAATCCCCAGTCCAGTTTGCCGTTCGGCGACGATGCGAAGCCAGGCTTCCGCACCAAGACCGCCGCCACGAGATTGACTCCCGAAGAACTAGGAGAGATAGAAGCTGCCGCCGAAAGTGCGGGGCAGGCCCTCTCCGAGTGGCTGCGCGGGACCGCTCTTTGCGCTGCGCGGCAGCGGCCCGCTGATCCCGCCGAACTGGTATTAGCCGAAGTCTGGGCGGTGCGTTACGCGCTCTTGAACCTCTTCCATGCAGCCTCTCAAGCGGCATCGGAAGGCAGACAATTGGCGCCTGATTCCGTCCTCACAATTCGCGACCAAGCAGACGCACGAAAGATTCAGCAGGCACGCAAACTGCTTGATGACTTCTTCGCCGGCGGGCGAAAGGAAAGAGCTCGTATGCCATGAGTACCCTGCCTTTTCCCGGAAGCTTTTCGCTCTTGACGCCGTTGCTTTGGGTAGCCGCGATGTTCCTTTTGCTACTGGTTGCGCGGAGTGTGTTGCAGAGCCGCTCCCCACGTAAATGGCGGGATAGCGAGACGATCGAATGGGGCCCACCTCGGCCAAATTTGATCCAAAGATGGCGGGCAAAGATGGTCAGAATCCGATTTAGACTGCCGGAATCTTCGCAGCGGCAGCTGCTAGAGATTGCGCCGAAACCGACGCCATCAGTACTCGCGAATGCTCCCTCCGATCCGCCGAAGAAGCCTACCCAGCCGATGCTCGGGCTCTTTGGCTCGACCGTCAATGGTTCGACCATCGGTGCACCCGAGACCAAACTCGAAGATGCTTTCGCATGGGAGAAAACGAAGGGAATCGAATGAGAGAAGAATTGCCAAGGACACGACTTCAGGCTTGAGGAACCTCGGTATGCTCACGATCTCGAAACCGCTGTCAGCCAGTCAGGCGCAGACCTACCACGCGCGGGAGTTTTCCTCACAGGAACAGAACTACTGGAGCCGCGACCAGCAGGGGTACAGTGAGTGGCTGGGGAGACTCGCCGAGCAGTGGGGGTTGCAAGGTGGCGTTGGTTCCGAGCACTTTGCCCGACTGAGTGAGGGCCAACATCCCCACACCGAGGAGCAACTCGTACGGCATCAGGTTTCAAGAACCTACGAGGGGAAATTCGGCAAGGAAGTGACCAGCGTCGAGCATCGCGCCGGGTGGGACGCCACATTCTCTGCGCCGAAGTCGGTATCGCTTACCGCTCTTGTGGGCGGCGATGATCGGGTGCGGGAAGCCCATCGGCAGAGTGTCCGCGCGGCACTTCACGAGCTTGAGCTATACACGCAGGCGCGGATCGGCAATGTCCATGCCCCGGAGACGACCGGGAAGTTTATCGTCGCCACTTTCGAGCACGATACCGCGCGGCCCGTCGATGGCTATGCCGCGCCGCAGCTTCATACTCACGCCGTGATCTTCAACATGACGGAGCGCGAGAACGGTCTCGAAAATGGGAAACAGATGCGAGCTTTGCAGCCACACGAGATGTTCGTGTCACAGCGCTACATCACCGCAGTCTACCGATCCGAGTTGGCTCTGCGTGTGGAAAAGCTGGGCTACGAACTGGAGCGCGGCAAGCATGGACAGCCGGAAGTAAAAGGCTACACGAAGGAATATCTGGATGCTTCCAGTCCGCGACGTCGACAGATCAACGACCATCTCCGGGAGCAAGGAATCGACGGAGCCGCGGCGGCACAGATCGCGGCCCACCATACGCGCGACCGCAAGGAACTGCTGTCGCCTGGAGAAGTCTTACAGCGGCACCGCGAGTTGGCCGCACAGTACGGGCATCAGGCGGACCGCGTGGTGGCACAGGCGCGGCAACATAAGCAATACCATATGCAGGAGCCAGAGATGCAGGCGCAGCGGGCCGTGACCTGGGCGCGCGATCATGTCTTCGAGAGATCGGCTGTGCAGGACCGTCGCGCGATCCTTGAAACAGCGCTGGTGCGCAGCATGGGAGAAACCACTTATGCCCAGGTCCGGCAGGAGTTCGAGCGCCGGATCGAGGCCGGGGAGTTCCGCGAAGTGTTGCACATTGGTGCTGGCAGACAATACACAACCGCCGTGATGGTACGCATGGAGCGTGAGATCGTTGGCCGGATGCAGGAAGGCAATCGATGCGACTACAGCGATCCCATGCTAGTCTCGCCGCAAGTACGCATAGCCACGGAAGACCGCCACCCGGTGTTGAATGCGTCGCAGCGCCAAGCAGTAGACGAAATCTTTCTTTCGCGAGAGAAGCTTGTCGGCTTAGATGGCATCGCAGGCGCGGGCAAGACAGCAACTCTGTCCGCGATCCGCGAAGGCGCGGAGGCCGAGGGCTACAGGGTGGAAGGTTTCGCCCCCACGTCCCGCGCGGCACAAAAGCTCGGGGAAGCAGGGATGGAGACATCCACACTACAGAAGCATCTGGTACGTGGACAGCAGCCGGATAGCGGCGAGAAACGGCTCTATGTACTCGACGAATCCTCTCTGGCATCAACCAGGCAGGTGCATGAGTTTGTGAACCGGCTCCATCCGAATGACCGTGTGTTGCTCGTCGGCGACCGACGGCAACATGAGGCGGTTGAAGCCGGGCGGCCCTTCGCCCAGCTCCAGGATGCGGGCATGAAAACCGTGAGGCTCGAAGAGATCGTGCGCCAGAAAGACCCGGAACTGAAACAGGTAGTCGAGCAGCTTGCGCGGGGCGAAGTGCGCGAAGCAATCCATAATCTTGACCGGCAGGGGCGAGTCCACGAGATCCGCGGTCACGAAGATCGCATCGCGGCCATCGCGAAAGAGTATGCAAAATCGCCGGGGAACACATTGGTGATTTCTCCCGATAATCGCTCCCGCATGGAGATCAACGAGCGCATCCCTGCCGAATTGCAGCGGAGTGGCCTCGTCAGCAGTGAAGAGCACCACATCCGAACGCTGGTACCGCGCCAAGACCTCACCGGTGCGGACCGCACATGGGCCGAACGATATGAAGTAGGCGATGTGCTGCGCTACTCGCGGGCATCGAAGGAGACTGGCATCGGGAAAGGTGAGTACGCGCAGGTGAAGAGAATCGACGGTCCCAAAAATCGGCTGACGGTCGAACTGCAGGACGGCACGGAACGAACTTACGATCCACGCAGGCAGCAGGGAGTCTCAGTCTTTCGGGAAGAGGTGCGGAGTTTTTCAGAGGGCGGCCGCATTCAGCTCACTGCGCCAGCCACCAACCTCAGAGTTGCGAACCGCGAATTGGGGACGATCGAGAGCATCGAGGAAGACGGGCGGCTACGTCTGAAAACTGACGGTGGCCGCACAGTCGAACTCGATCCGCGCAAGCATCCGCATCTCGACCACGGTTATGCCATGACCAGCCACACCAGCCAGGGACAGACTGCCGATCGTGTCTTGATCCACGTGGACACCGAGTTGGGCGCTAAGGGTCTGCTCAACAGCCGCATGGCCTATGTATCCGTCTCGCGTGGAGCGCACAATGCACAACTCTTCACCAACGACCGCGAGAAGCTGCCAGCGGCGCTCGGTCACGATGTATCGCAGCAGAGCGCGCATGTACCCGAGATCAAACCGAACCAGACGATTGCGCCCCAGCTGGAAGTCTCCCAGGGTCAACAGCAGGACGGTGGCATAGGTCTCGGAATCGGTTTTTAGAACCCCTGCCTGCCCGGATAGTGGCAGCGTAGCGCGGGCGCAAATCCTGTCAAGGCCGACCTGAAGGTCGCCGCTACGCGGGCATGCGCCTTTGACAGGGTTTGCTCGACCCGCGCAGAATCTTCTCGCCATTCCGGGCCAAGCAGTCATTATCTGTTTGCTTTGGGACAGACCTGTAGTTGTACACAAGCACGCTCCTGCCCGCGTCATATACCCGTCGTCTGGTACCGTAAGACGGCCAAAGCAAGCCGGTAGTCGTAGCCAGCCTCGGCGTTGCTGATTTGGGCTTGCGTCTGCTGGAGTTGCGCCTGGCTCAACTCAACAATCGAACTTAGCCCCAAGTTGTAACGTGTCTGGGCTAGATCGAGGGCGAGGCTTGCTTGATCCAGCAGTTGTTGGGTTACGCTAACCCGCTGGTAAGCGGTATTCGCGTTGAGCCAACTTGTGCGCACGTCTCTCGAAATTCGGTTTCGGAGATCAAGCAGGCGGCCTTGGGCTGCCTGCTCTTTCAGAAGTGCCTCACGGGACCTCGCTGAATACAAAAAGCCATTGAACAGTGGGATTCCAACATTTACACCCACGGCACCGTACCAGTCGGAGAGAATCGGGTTGCGCACTGGCGTGTCTCCCACAACGCCGACAGCCTGGATTGTCGGAAAAAACAAGTCGCGTTCCGCGCTATGAAACTTCTGAGCAGATTGGTATTGGAAATTGAGCGCCAGTATTTCAGGGCGCATAGAAAACGCCTGGGAGATTAGATCGTCAACACTGCCCGGAGGCGAAGCAAACGGCGTGGTGTCCTCCACTAACTGAAAGTTGTGCAGGGTCGGATATCCAAGCACAGCAGAGAGAGCAGCCAGCGCGGCGTTCTCATTGTTTTCTGCGTCTAACAGGAGAAGTTTGGCCTGTGCCAGGTTGACATTTGCGAAACTGAAGTCCAGTTGCGACCTCAACTTACTCGTGAAGAGAGCCCCGACCTGGTCAGAGACTGTCTGTCGCGCACTCACGGTCTGTTGAGCCACCGTCAGTACGGCGTGCGCTTGCAATGCGCTGTAGAAGGCTTGATCCACGGCCAGAAGGATCTGCTCTTTTGTTGCCACCGCATTTTGATTTTCAGCCTTAGCTGCGAAACTAGCGCTGGCGGCCAAATTCGTCGTGCGTCCGAAGTCGGTAATCAACTGACTCACCATCACACCGGCGGCAGCACGCTGATAAATGATCGGATTATTGAGTCCACCGGCCGTGATTCTGCTTCCAGGGTCGGCGTCCACGGCAGTGAGGTTAGCCGTTGCTGTGGGCCATAAGTTCGAACGCACTTCCCGCGTAACCTGCTGGGAGGCCAGCGCCGTCAACCGAGCCACGGAGATTTGCGGGTTGTTCTGTATCGCCAGTGCCTCTGCTTGCTTTAACGATAGGGGCACTGCTGCCCCTTGAGTGACCTGGGGATCGACAGGTTGTTGGCCATCCAGAGGCACACTGGGTAGGGCGGGATTGGGAGCTGCCTGCGGAAGAGGTGCAGATGGGAGGCTCTGCGCCGCATTCATATTGATCGGTGCTTGGGCATGACTCCACCCGCAGAGCACTAAGACCAAAACAGCATCGCAAATAATGTTCTTCATAGTTCCGTCAATAACCTCAGCTCTGTACGGCCGGCGTCGGCGCTTCCTCCCGCCGATGGATCAACAGATATGCGGCCGGGACGATGAAGACGGTGACAATCACCGACACCGTGAGCCCTCCGATAATGGCGCGTGCCAACGGAGCGTACTGTTCGCTACCAGCTTCCAGCGCGAGCGCCATCGGAATCATGCCGAGAATCGTCGCCAAAGAAGTCATTAAGACAGGGCGCAAACGGACACGACAGGCTGTCGCGACGGCTTCCTCGATCGGCATGCCTTCTTTTCTCAGAGATCGCGTGAACTCGACGATGAGAATACTGTTCGAGACCACAATCCCCGTCATCATGATGACTCCCATCAACGACATGACATTCACAGTCGTATGGGTTGCCAGGAGAAAGAGAATGACACCGGTGATGCCAGGTGGAATGGCCAGTAAGATAATGAGCGGATCAACGAACGAAGAGAACTGTGCCATCAGTATCAAATAAACAAGAATGATCGAGAGTATCAATCCGATGCTGAAGCTCTTGAATGACTGCCGCATGCCCTCCACGGAACCGCGCATGGTTACGCGCACGTTTTCGGGCAACTTAGTGTTACCGATCACTTTATCTACTTTGCGGGCAAGGCTTCCTAGATCTTCACTGGCTGGCGAAACATACACGTCGATGACCCGACGAAGCTGATAGTGGTCCACTTCGGTCGGTGTGTTCATCATTTTTACATCTGCCACAGCATCCAGGTCGGTTGGGTTTATGTTGCCCGCAGCATGCAGTGGTATCTGCTTCAGGTCCGTGATGGAGTTAACCTGGGTCTCCGGATACTGCACGGTAAGCATGTAGTTGTTTCCGTTCTTCGGATCGACCCAATAGCTGGGAGCGATCATGCTGTCCGATGTGAGCGCGGTGATGACGTTGTCTACTGCTTCCTTGGAAGACACTCCCATACGCCCAGCCATTTCACGGTTGATATCGAGCTGAATGCCCGGATAGTCGAGGTCCTGCGGTATGAGCACATCACTTACGCCGCGGAGTCGCCGCACCTTCGCAGCGATCTCGGCTGCGGCCTGGTAAGCCTGTTTCTGATCATTTCCGCTGACTTGTATGTCGATGGGTGCAGGCAGTCCGAGATTGACGACCGCGTCAACCAAGCCCCCGGACTGAAAATAAGTCGAGAGTTCCGGCAGGTCATCGGTCAGTTTGGCGCGCACCCGGCGCATATATTCATAGCTGCCGACCGAGTGGTCCTTCTTTAAGCTGACTTGCACGAATGCCGTGTGCTGACCAGAATTGCTGGTGTAAATTGCAGAAAAATCCGGGGTGATTCCGATATTCGAAACGATCATGTCCAGATCTTTTGGCGACACCACCTCGCGAATGTCGGCTTCCACGTGCTTGATGTACTGGTTGGTCAATTCGAGGCGTGTACCTGTTGGCGCTTTGATATTGATCACAAACTGGCCAGGGTCAGTCCGCGGGAAAAAACCCAAGCCCATAAGTGGGAACAGTCGCAAAACTGAACAGACAAATCCCGAGAATTGCAAATAACCGTCGCTGATCGGACGAAGCAGGCTGCGCCTAACGGCGATGTCGTAACGCATGAGCATCTGGTCATAACGGCGGTTGAACCACCGGATAAAGCGTTCGAACCTCGTCCGGCCCAGGTGGTGCGCCGCTTCTTCATGCGGCGATTTAATAAAACGAGCGCAAAACAACGGGACCACGGTCATGGCCACGGCGTAGGACGCGAACAAGGAAAAGACGACCGCAGCGGCCAGCGCGGTGAACAGAAATCGGCTTACGCCATATAGAAACACGACCGGGAAAGAAGACAATCGCTGTTGTGAAAGTGGCCGCCAGCACTGGCATCGCCACCTCCTGTCCTCCCTTTTCCGCCGCAGCCTCGGGAGTTTCCCCCATCTCCAGATGACGGAAAATGTTTTCCAGCACAACCACCGAGTTGTCGATCAATCTGGAAAAGGCGAGCGCGAGCCCACCCAGGACCATGGTGTTGATCGACCCGCCGCTGGCATTAATCGCAAGAAAGGCGCCAGACGCGGAGAGCGGAATTGAAAGCATCACGGCCAAAGTCGCGCGAAAATTGCCCAGGAAGATCAGGATCATCAGGGCGGTGAGCACCAGCCCGATGCCGCCTTCGCTGCCCAGGTTGGCGATTGCAGTCTTCACGAAAACCGACTGATCGAACACGACCTTCGTCACCAGTGATTTGGGCACATCGACCAGATCGCCCACTGACTTCTTGATCCCGCTCACGATGGCGATGGTGTTGCTGTTACCACCCTGCTTGAGAATCGGAAGATAAACCGATCTTTGCCCATCCACGCGGACAATGTTCGTTTGAATTGCGGCTGCGTCTTCGGCGTGACCGACATCGGCCACCATCAATTCGGCGTTGCCCTCGGATTTCAGCGGCAGCCGGTTGATTTCTTCAGTCGTGGGAAGCTGGCTGTTGGTGTAAATGTTGTAGTCTTTCGGACCGATGCGCACATCGCCCGCGGGCAAGATCGTGTTGGCATCATTGACTGTGCGCACCACATCCATCAGGCTCAGCTGGTGCGCCTGCAGCTTTACCGGATCAACATAGACTTGAATCTGCCGGTACTTGCCGCCGAAGGGCTGCGGCACGGAGGCTCCCGGCACATTGGCAATCTGGTTTCGAACCGTGAACTGCCCCAGGTCGTGCAACTCCGTTTCGTTCAGGCCTTCGCCCTTTAATGTAATCAGGCAGACTGGCAGACTGGATGCGTCGAATTTCAGTACCACCGGCGGCAGAGTACCGGGAGGCAATCGGCGCAATTGCGCCATCGCCAGATTGGAAATGCCGCTGACTGCCGCATCCGGGTTCGTGCCCGGCTGAAAATAAATCTTGATGAGGCTGACCCCGGTCAACGATCGCGACTCGATGTGGTCGATGCCACTCCCCAGCGTAAAGAACCTCTCGAACGGATTAGTGATGTTCGCTTCAATCTGCTCCGGGGGCATCCCGGAATAAAACGTCGCCACCACCACCACGGGGATATTGATGTCGGGAAAGAGATCCACCGGCATACGGGCCATAGTGGTCACGCCGACCACCATGATGATCAGGCACAACATGATGATGAAAAATGGATACCGAATCGCGAAGCCCGACATATCTACTGTGCTCCCTTTTCGGCTGTGTACTTTTCGTCTGCCATGGCGCTCACCTTGGGATCGACATGCTGCCCAGGCCGGTACTCGCCAAGATTGCCCGACGATCACTCGATCTCCCTCATTCAGTCCAGACAGATACCTGTATACGATTGGAGCCCTCGATTCCGGTTTGAATCTCGCGTTCTTCCACATGGTTCTGCGAATTGACCAGAAGCACCGTGGTCTTGTCGCTGCCTCGACTGATCGCCTGTATCGGCACGGTAAGCGCAGTCGGGTCGTTTTGAATCCGTAAGGACACATCGGCATACATTCCGGGCGTTAGCTTATAGTCCTGATTGGGCACGTCCACCTCAACCTGCATGGTGCGGGTCGATCGGTCGAGGGAATCGGTCGAGCGTATGATCTTGCCCGAGAAGTGCTCGTCGGTTGCCTTCACGCGGATATCGGCCGGCTCCCCATCGTGCACACTTGCCGCCAAAGACTCGGGCACCGGAATCCGTAATCGCAATATATTCACCTGCGAAAGCTTCACTACTGGCATGGAGCTTACGTTGGAGGTGCCGGCCTGAATGAGCGATCCGGTGTCTGCATACCGCCAAGTCACTACTCCGTCAAAGGGTGCGGTAATTCGCGAAAATTCCGACAGCGCGGCGTAATGCTGCCGGTCCGCCTTGTGACACCTCCAACTGCTGACGTGAGGCTGCCAACTCTGACTTGGCTGCTTCCACCTGCGCCTCCGCGGAACGATCCTTGGCCGTGGCATCGTCGAGTTCTTGCTCTGCAATCAGGCCCGGACGTGCCTCCGATGCCTGCTTCAATCGGGTGGCGGCGGCGTGCAGAGCTGCATAATCCGCTTCCGCGCGGCTCACCTCATTCTGGGCGTGAGTTATTTCCTCCTGGCTGTGCCGCACCCCCGCGCTGGCAGCCTGCAACTGTGCGGTTAACTCCGGAATTTCGAGCACAGCAAGTACCTGCCCTTTTCGAACGTGGTCACCGATGTCAACGCTAATGTTCTGGATGTACCCTGCGACCTTGGCATGGAGTTCCACTTCCTGGTAGGGGAGGAACTCGCCTGCGATGGAGAGTGTGTTGGAGAGTGGTTCACGCCGAACTTGCACGACCGCTGCGCGCGGGGCCGCATCGGCTGACGCGGACGGAGAAGACCCACCCGAATGCCCGCATCCCGCAGCGGCGCCAACACAGACCACGATCAGAGCAAGACCCAGCATCTCCACCCGAATCAAAGAAAATCGCTTATGCATGCTTACAGCCACCTGTCTGGACATTAATTTTGGCCTGCTTAACGGCTACCCTTACAAGAATCCCCTGAGGCCGCATAGCGTCGGACAATACCCATCTTGATCTCGCCCGTGCCTGGAACTCTGACCAACATCACGCGTTTTTCGAGGCTGACTTCAATGGTCTTGTCGGCTGTGAACACCGCGGGCAAAAAGTCGATTACCGATATGTACCGCCCCACGTAAATCGAACAGTTCAAACGGATCGAAATGTCGTAATCGTATTCAGTTGCTGGCGTTGGGGCATCCGTACGTTTGCCATAGTGAGGGCTATCGGGTTCATATTTCTGCGTGCCTACTACTACCGCCTGTTGGAATGTTCGAGATGTCTCCGCCATAAGAACCGCGGATTCGACAAATATCCCAATCAACAAGACACGGATCAGCGAATTGCAAGTTCTGCTCAACCTCACCTCCGAAAGTGAAACCGCAATCAATAAAGGTTGTGGCCCGAATCGTCCTTCGGGCCACATCTCAAAGTAGCTATTTACTGGCCAAGCATGCCGTATCTTTGGCGCAACGGCGGTACACGATACCCAGTTTGACATCGCGATCTCCGGGAAGCGCAACATCCATGACGTGCTTTTGTAAGCTGATATCTACTGCGTGGTTAGGCGTAAAGACCGAGGGCAAGTAATCCAGCGCTGACTCGTAACGCACCGTGTATACAGTGCAGTCCTGACGTATGCCGATGTCATAGGAGTGAACTTCCGCCTGGAGGGGCGCGTCGGTTGGATTATCTCCAACATAATTCGATGGGGTTTCGTGGGTATCCACGCTAACCACGGTGGCGGATTGGAATTCCTGTTTCGTCTTAGCGTGGGCAGATGTCAACAACCCACCAGACAAAAGCACAAGTAGCACCAAAATCTTTTTCATGATCTCCTCCACTGAGATCCGATTCGACCGCAGCAAAAAGCGGGTCGCGCTCAAGTCAAAACTCAAAGACCTGGCTGTGCAGCTTTGAGACGCGCTATCGAATCTGGTCCGGCGATGCTGATCAATGCACGGTGATAACCGCTGGCATTGGAGTAATCGCAAGTTGTAATTAAGAAAATTAACTACGAGAGGATTTCAGGAGATGGAGGGGGGCGATTGTAGAGACTTTCGTCCAAGAACAGCGTGTGAACTGGAGGTCCGCTTGGTGCAAACCTGGGATAAAAGTTGGATATTTGCAAAACTGCGAGAAGGCGGGCGACCGGTGCAATCGGAGGTGTAGCGTTCTTGTCGAGGTGCTGTCGTTTCTGGTTTTGTGAGTGGTTCGTTACACACTTCGCAATGGTCGCTTGAGAGTCTCCCGAAACAGAATATCGGGTGGCCACGTTAACCGTTAGGGAGCACACGGCAACAAGAACGACGACCCAGCGCCAGGTTAAAACCTGGCTATTCCTGCTATCGTAATTTCTCAACCATTCCATGCTGCAACATCCCAACAAGCTCAGACCTTTTAATTATACCTTTCGCAGCGACGGCGCGTGAAACTCATTAGTAACCTATAAGTTGGAGATCTAACATCCCGCTGTTGGTTGCATCCCGAGTATTTTTCATCCCTTACAAAACAAACGCTCCAGGCGCAGCCTGCTGGCCTGGCCTGGAGCGCTCTACACGGTTGAAACTACGCGGTTACGGCAGGTAGTAGCGGAACGAGGTTAACACCATCGGTTCATCCGCATGGGGTTGAATCCCGTTAGCACCGTACCAGGTATTGCGCACGATGTAAGAGAACTGTGGTCCCCACTGGATGGTGCCTTTCGGCCCCTTGTAGAAGCGATACCAGAACCCGATCGTGCCCTCAATCAGATTGCGAGTATCACCCGTGCAGCTCCCTACGGCTCCCGGTACGAAGCTCCCGGTAGGCAGCGTTTCCGTCGCGCAGCCGGAATTTGAGAACAGCGGTGAGCCGTAGCCTACGCCACCCGTGCCGGCCGCATTCGGAACAGCATTCCGGCCTGCATATTCGCCACCTACGTTGCTGTAGATGTCGAACTTCTTAGCGTGGTATTCGAGAGTTTCGAGTGCCTGGTAGCTGCGAAGAAGCGCGAGATGGCCATCGGGACGGGCGGTTGCATCCGAGAGTCCGACGGTACCGTAGCGGCCGATACCATTGCCACCGAGGAAGTGGATCCCGGCGGTGACGTGGTTGTTGAGTAAGTTCACGCGCAGGTTTGCGCCCAGACCGCCACCCGTAGTGGAAGCGTTGAAAGCGCCGATTGCGGACGGAGACGTGGCTCCGTCGCAAGGCACCGTAGTTGAAGCCGCCGCGCATGGGAAGATGCGATCTCGGAATTGATTGACCATTCCGAACACTTCCATGTGTGCTGATTTCGTGGGCTGGAATACCGCCTTGACGACAAAGTCAGGCGACGGGTTGAACGAGTAAGTACCGTTGAATGCGTTGTACAGACCTCCGCTCGTGCCCGCCGCACCAAGCACAAAGTTATTGGTAGTGCCGTGAGCGGTCAGAGTGGCTTGAGGATTCTCCACAGAGAATGCCAGCCAGAATTTATCTCCGAAATCCTTGGCAACACGGAACCCGAATTGCCGCGCCCAGCTGAAGCCGGCAGTGTATTGCGCATCGATGACCATTGGGAGTGCTTCCGAGCGGTTGTCCACACCGTTCTTGGTCTCTGTGACCAAGCTCCACATTTGGCCGCCGGTAAAACTCCAGCCATCGGTTAACGCAGCCTGGCCCCAAACCTGCCGCTGACGCAGGGTGTAGCTGTTGCTTTGATTGTTATTTGAAGTGACACCAGCTGAGAGGAAATCCGCTTCCACGTATCCACTCAACTTGGCGTTCTTCAGTTTACCCTCAGCCAGCATCCCCACGCGGGATTGCCGTCCGGAGCCGAAGAATTCCGAAAGATCGCTCTGCGAGCTTCCGCCAAAAGGAACCGAGTTGAAAGGAGTGTTTACGTCAGAAGCCAGCGCCTTCTGTCGCCACACAGTTTCCGCCGCCATGAAACCGACGGGAGTGACCGTGATCCCCTTGAAGTGGAGGGCGACCGGGCTCTCCAGAGCATCGGTAATGTTCTTTTGAGTTTCTTGCAGACTGAGCGCTGTGTTGGTGGAATTCTGCTTGATGTCGGCAACATCGCTCTTCAGCTCGGTGACCGCCTGCTGCTGCTGGGTCACCTGGGTGGCAGCCGAATCAGCCTTGCCCTGTGCCTCGGTGGCGACGGCCTGACTCTGATCAAGGCGTTGTTGCAATTGCTGAACCGCCTGATCGCGAGTTTGCAGTTCCTGTCTAAGCTGTTGAATTTGCTGCTGCTGGGCATCGATCGCCTGCTTCATTTCGCTCTTCAATTCATCAAGTTGCTTGGAAACGGACGGCGCAGCAGGTTTATGAGCCATCTTCTTTGGTTGCGTTGTTGGAGTAGCCGCACTGCTGTCGCCCTGCGGAGCTGGTGCAGCGAACGCACTCGACACGATTGCACACGATAACACCAGAGCTAAAACTTGCTTCATTTTTCCTCCCACGAGATAAGAATCTTAAAGAACACACACGAATCAGACCCGAAAACCGGGTTCGACAGCGCAGCTTGGTCTTGAGTAATAAGTCCAGATGCTAGCCACCGTTTGTTAACAACAGATGAATATTTGTTGAATATCAGGTTAATCGCGGCCAGAAACAGCCGGCCTAAGAAGTCCTATCCCCGTCCGAAGGACGGGGATTCCCAATTTTTGGCGAGGCTCGCAAATTACGGCAAGTAGTAGCGGAATGACGTAAAGATCATGCCGTCCACCCCGTGCGGTTCTCCGCCGAAGCCCGTCCAGGTATTGCGAGTCACGTAGGAGAATTGCGGTCCCCACTGGACCCTGCCCTTGGGGCCGTTGTAAAGGCGGTACCAAAACCCACCGGTACCCTCAATGACGACACGTGTATCCCCCGTGCAACTGGACAAACTACCTGGGATGAAACCGCCGCCGGAGCCCGGCACCTTCTCCGAGAAGCAACCGGAGTTCAAAAATAATGGCGAGCCATAGCCCACGGGATTGCCAGTGATGGGATCTACTTCCCAGGTGCGCCCGGCATACTCCGCACCGGCGTTCAGATAAATATCCAGTTTTGGGGACTCGTGCCACTCGATAGTGCCCAATCCCTGGTAACTCTTAAGCAGATACAGAGTGCCATCGGCACGAACTGTGGAATCCGGAAGCCCGGAAGTTCCATAGCGGCCCACGCCGTTCCCGGCTAGGGCGTGCAAGCCCAAATCGAGGTGTTTGTTCAGGACCGACCAGCGGGCGTTCGCACCGAATCCTGCGCCGGTTTTCGAGCTGTTGTAGGCCCCCCACGCTGAAACGCCCGTCACTCCCCCGCAAGACCCGCCTACAACTACATCACCACAAGGGAATACCCGGTCGCGGAAGCGGCTAACCACCCCGAAAATTTCATAGTGTCCGAAACCCGGTTCAAAAACCGCCTTGACGATGAAATCAGGGGCTTGATTGAAGGAGTAGTTTGCTGTGGAGTTATAAAGGCCGCCCCCGGTCCCAGCGGCTCCGACGAGGAAATTGGGGGCGTTGTTGTGAGTAGTGAGAGTAGCTTGTGCATTCTCGATCGAAGCTGCCAGCCAGAATTTATTTCCGTAGTTTTTCGACAAGCGCAGGCCATACTGTCGCGCCCAGCTAAAACCAACGTGGTATTGGGCATCAATGGTCATGGGTAGTGCTTCAGTGCGGTTGTCCACTCCGTGTTTGGTTTCAGTCACCAGGCTCCACATTTGGCCGCCCGTGAATGTCAACCCATCATTGAGGGCGGCTTGGCCCCATACCTGGCGCTGTCTCATGGTGTAACTATTACTTTGGTTGTTGTTTGAGGTCACGCCGGCAGAAAGAAAGTCGGCTTCCATGTAGCCGCTCAGTTTTGCAATCGTCGTCGTGCCCTCGGCTAGCATGGAAACGCGTGACTGGCGTCCCGAGCCAAAGAACTCCGACAACGCAGCCTGGGAGCTACCGGGGAGCGGGACCGAGTTGAAGGGAGTGTTAACGTCGGAAGCTAGTGCCCTCGTCCTCCGCACGGATTCCGCCGCCAGAAAGCCACCTGGCGTAATGGTGATCCCTTTGAAGTGAAGCGCCAATGGACTCTCTATACTCGATTGCAGATTTTTCTGGGTTTCTTGCAGGCTCAGCGCCGCATTCGTGGCGTTCGACTGCAGGTCCGTAACGTCACTCTTGAGCGCGGTGACGGTTTGCCCTTCCTCTGCTGTCTGGGCAGCCACCGTGTCTGCTTTGGTTTGTGCCTGGATCGCCACAGCCTGATTCCGATCCAGCCGCTGCTCCAGTTCTTGAAGTTTTTGCTCTCGGGTTTGCGCCTGATCGATCAGTTGATGAATCTGCTGCTGCTGCGCCTCAACTGCCTCTTTCAACTCAGTGATTTAATGAGCCAGACTCGGCTCGGATGCCTTGGGTGCTGTCTCCTGATTCGCCTTTTTCTTCGTAGAAATTGGCGCACCTTACTGAGCTTGCGCCGCGAATAAGCTCCCTGCAAGTACCAACGACAGCGTTAAAACCCAAGCTCGTTTCATTCCCTCTCCTCAAAGTTGATCAAACGTGCGGTCATCAGAACCAATCAAAGGCACATCTACCCTTATAATTTGGAACAACAAAACCAACCTCCACTTGTCGCTGCGAATCCTTAGTGAACTGCTGACAATACGCGAATCCTAAAGAGTGTGTATTAATGTCAGATGAATGTTTGGTTAGAAAAAGGTTACTTTCCTTTGAAGCGCGGGCGATTCAAGGCAATGTTGATTTTGGGCTTTTCTACGGTAATGCGAGTTTGTTCATTAGAAACTATTCGGTGAGTGAGCATTCCTTTGCCTTCTTTAACAATGCCTAACCCCGGTCAGTACACGATTTTCATCGTGGATGATGCGTCGGAGTAGCGCCAGATAGGCCGTGTTCTCAAACGAGAAAAATTCCGCGTGCTTGAATTTGTTAGTGGCGAATCCGCCATCAAGATGGCACTTAGCTCGGCTCCTTCGATGTTCATCTTGGAGGTGGACATGGCCCAAGGTAACGGGCTACTACTATGTGATCGGATTCGTCGAACGCCTGCTCTGTGTTTGATACCCATCATTTTCGTAGCGCATCGCAGAAATGAGGCGGACAAGGTTGCAGGACTAGAAGCAGGGGCCGACGATTACATTGGAAAGCCCTTTGGAGCAAGGGAACTAGTGGCCAGGATTAGAGCCAGCCTGAGGAGGTGCTACGAACTCTCTAAGCCCACGCTGTTCCGATTTGGCGACGTCGAACTCAATCCGAACACCGTGACCTTGACGGTCAAGGGCAATCCGGTGGATACAACACTCAGCGAGTTTCGCTTGCTCGAATACTTTGTTAGAAACCCTGGCCGGGCCTTCAGCAGGGATCATCTCTTAAAAATGATCCGTTCCAATCTGGGCGATGTTAATCCTCGCATGGTGGATGTCTATGTAAAGAAAATTCGTCGGAAAATCGAGGTCCACGAGGAGAATCCGATGTATCTCAGGACAGTGCGCGGTCTGGGCTATTGCTTTCACCTTCCAGACATGCCTGTAACTCTTTTTAAGAGGTGAGTCATGTTTTCCGCGCGGCTGCTCCCTCTAAATCGATACAGTCAAACTGTGGTAAGCGACAGGATCGCGGAGGCGGAATAACACGAGGTCCTGGCAAGCGCTAAGACGCGAGAATCATTCAGTGAATAAAATCCTAGCCCGACTTAACGACAGGTTCATAGTTCTAGCTTTGAGAGTCACCGTGCTCTTATTATTTTCGTCGATCATTACTCCCTCTACCGTGGCCCAAGAGAAAATTCCAATTCAAATCATCAACAACACAGTGTTGGTGCCTGTAAAGATCAATAATCAGGGTCTCAACTTTCTGCTCGATACGGGTAGCGAGGGCTCATCAATCGACCCATCCACCGCGGCTAAACTCGGGTTAATAACTCATGGAACAGAACGGATACAAAAAAACTTTCGCGACCTAGTTGTAGATTTCACAGAAGTCGACCCGCTTACGATTGGGAGCAAAAAGTTCAAACAAGTGAAATTGGCAGAAGTGACGTTGGCACCGATTTCAAGAGCTTTGGGGATCGTTGTTGACGGCATACTTGGTACCGACATTCTCGAGAACTTTACCTTCAAGATAAGCTACTCAAAACGGACGCTGTTAATGGGCCCCTTGACGAAATTGGGGGTGTTGGGCAGATTGACAGGCCTTCGCCGCGCCGGAAACCAATTCTTTGCTTCCGCTACTCTTATCTCAGTACCAAGCGAACTCCTACTTGATACAGGTACTAATGCGACCAATCTTTCCTGGAAGACATGGGAGCATTTGACTGGGATTTGGGCGCCCAAACAGGTCATCGAAGGAATCGCCCGCGCGGGCAACCCGACCTCATCGGCAATTCTTGTCTGTCTTCCTGTGATTCGCCTGGGCAATGAGGTACTTCAAGACCAAGCTGTCCGCGCTCAGCAAAGGTCAGATGCCGGCGCATTCTCGTCCGAGGACTTTGGAGGAATTCTCGGTTCCGATATTCTCCAGCAATTTGAAATCACTTTCGACTTGAGAAATGACAAAGTTTTTCTCAAACTGGATACCAAGTACAAGCGCGACCCCTATCGCTTCGTCACAATCGGCATTCAGCTAGCCAAGAACGATCAGGGTGCGTTCCAAGTCATGTCCGTGTGGAAAGACTCGCCAGCTGCCCACGCCGGTTTCCAGCCGGGCGATCTACTCAAAGAGATGGATGGCCAATCTCTTGAATCTCTTACCCTCGAACAAGTGGCCAGCAAGCTGCACGCGAAGGAAGGGACCGCAATAAGGCTGGTCATCGAACGAAACGCCGGGGAGTCAACGATTGTGGTTCACACTAGATCCCTACTATGCACGCACGACCAAGCGAGCCCCAAGGGCAGGCCGTTGAAATAAAACCAGTTTGGGCCCTGTGACCCGTTTTCGCCCGAAAATAAAGCGGTATGATTTCCGGTCTTGGATTCCGCGCCCTGATTTTAATCGACAATTAACATTAGCGTTCCACTCAGCATGCTAACTTCAGGCGTGAGCGATACAGACTGACACCTTGCAATCTCTGGATCAGTTGGCGCAGTCGGCTGAAGAATTATGAAGAGAGAACTATTTGAAATCCTCAACCGATCCGTGACGGATATGGAAACAATTGAGGATGATTCTGACACAATGAATTTCCCCGAGCGGCTGTCTTAGGGAGATGGTGACGAGGCTGAAATCTCACCGCGAAGACCTGCAAAAAAGCCCCTGATGGGACTAACCCGATCTTGCGTACCCGGATATCAGCGACGTGCGCGGGCGTTTGTCGGACTTGACGACTAGGGCACCTTAGCTGAATTCAGCGCCCTCGATATCGCTGCCTATTCTGGGCGTCAAACGGTGTTCCGCGATGGTCTCAAACCTTCGCTTCAAAACGTCAACCCAGCGCCTGAGATGGCCACAGTCTCCCGACTCAACACTTCCGGGTGTGGCCATTGCAGCGAAAGAACTCTATTGCCAGTGGCTATACTCGAATAATCATGACCTCGGTTGCTTTAATAAGAGCTGCCGCAGTTTGCCCCGGCTTGAGCCGCATCTCGCGGGCGGAGGTTGCTGTAATGATGGAAGTAATTTGTTGTTCGCCGATGGATATCTTCACTTCTGCCATCAGACCGCTAATGCGCACATTCTCTATACGACCCACGAGCTGATTCCGTCCGCTGACGCGACGGATAATGTCCTGACGCTTGGAAGCTGTTCTTGCTCGGGTCCGAAACAAGAGGCGATCAACCTCGCTCTGCCTGATTCGATGGTGACCTCCCGGTGTTTTCACGCTACGGATTTTCTGCGAATAGATCCACTGCTTGATTGTGGGGAAACTAACCCTCAACTGGGACGCTGCTTCACGAGGTTTCACCAGATCTTCGCGCTGACGGTTCTTTTCCGCAGACTTGATTCTCATAGAGTGTACCGGGCAAAATCCTACAGTGCACTGGCGGCCTTGGTCAAAAGTGGGTAACCCCGAGTCCAGACTCGTTAAGGTTAATTCGTAAACCGTATAAAAACGTATAGCATTTGCGATTCTATCCACCCTGCATATACAATTCAAACCTTTCAAGCTGAAGTTGTCTTTGGAGGCTGAATGGGTAAAGTTGGCTTATTGTGCGCCCTTGCTATGTTGTGTCTGGTTCCGACGTTGACATCCGCTCAGGATGGATATTTTGCCGACTGGTTTGCCCGTGTCGACAAGACCAAGGACGAACAACCCCACTGGGTCACGCCTCTGGCCACGACTACGCCTCGCCTCGAAGAGGAGTATCGCTACGATCAGCTCTGGCAAACCAATGGCGCAGGGATTACCACCGGCAACTACGATGGCGGCAAGGGGCTGGAATTAATTCCCTTCGAGAAAGTAGAAGTGATTTTCAATGTGCCACCCTACATTGACCACAATAATCCCTCTGTCAGTAACGGATTCGGGGATGTTGCGTTTCTGGTCAAGTACCGATTTCTTTCGGGGAACGAGCAACATGGCAACTACATCCTGACCGCTTTTCTAGGATGGAGCTTGCCCACCGGCGACCACAAGAATGGAGCCCTTCATGCGGTGATTACCCCAACGATCGCCTATGGCAAAGGGTTCGGCAACTTCGATGCGCAGGGAACGTTCGGGGTCGGTCTTCCCACCGCGGACACTGGGATCGTGGGACGAAACTACGTCTGGAACAACACCTTTCAATATCGTGCATTTCGAAAACTTTGGCCCGAAGTCGAACTCAACTCAACATTCTTTCAGCAGGGCGACCATGATGGCATGAAACAGAACTTTGTGACCCCGGGTCTGGTCATCGGACGACTTCACCTTTGGAAGAGAGTGGGCTTTACGGTCGGCGGCGGATACCAGATCGCTACAACGCACTTCCATACAAACAATCACAACGCCATTCTATCGATTCGGTTCCCGTTCTAAGTGCGGCAAGTGGGTCAATTAGGGGCCAGAATTCGTATGGCGGGAGTAATCCGGCGCTACCAGCTTTGCAACATCAAACCTAACATTCATTGTGTGCGATGCTGTATGCTCATAAGCATCGGGCTGGCGACCGACTAACGGTGAGAACGTCAAACCACGTTAGACAGTTCCGCACCTGTTACCACAATTCTCGCAGCCCTCTTCGACCGGGGTTTCTTTCTGATCACGATCTCTACGTCACGATCGAGTGCATTAAGAAAATGCATCAGCCGTTCTACGGAAAACCCTTCCAACCGATAATTCACCAAAGCAGAAATCTTCGGCTGATTAATGTCGAGCAGCCGCGCCGCTGCAATCTGCGACAGATGACGTGCCTCAATAATCTGATTGATGGCAACCGCCAGGCGCACTCGTGTTTGCTTCTCACCGGCATAGTGTAGACCGAGATCCGCAAACACGTTTCCCGAACTTTGAACCACAACCTCACCATTTCTTCCGTAGTTTACAGAAGAATACAAATGCAAGTGCGGTGGAAGCTTCGAGAACTTACTCGGCATCGTGCCGAGAAATAAGCCAAGTGTCGCCATAGATGGCTAGATTGTGTTTCCTGCGGAGACATCAAAGACAACCAGCAGCACCTCATTTTTGTTGTTGATGCGCGACCGCATAAGATCGATGACGGCGATATTTAAATCCGTAATCTTGCGCGGAGAACCTTCGCCCACAACCGGCGGGGAATGGTTGGTTGGATGGATCTCAAACGGGCCGGACGGAAAACGAGAGACTAAACAAGGGACTGGACTAGGTTTCTTACTGGAACTTACAGGTGCTTAGGTGTCATCCGTGCGCTTGTAAGTTGTTTAGTATCAGTTTCCCTTTGAACTCATAACCCA
>CAVXME010000002.1:0-353325 GCA_963762965.1 Terriglobales bacterium | reverse complement strand
TCGTAGGTTCAAATCCTACCCCCGCAACCAAAACCTTCCGAGAACCATTCATCCAAGTCCTTCTCCGGTTTGCAGTTGTGCGTAGAGCCTGGCACCCTAAGTGATTGGCTACCCTAGCAGATAAGAGCGTGGCCCTCAGGGCTTTTCGGGTAGCGGCTGCCAGAGCTCAATCTTGTTTCCATCCGAGTCATAGATCCAGGCAAAGCGACCATAGGATTCATCCATTCGGTTGGGGTCGATCTTTACTCCCTCTTGTTTTAAGCGGTCGAGCAAAGCATCCATATCGTCCACGATGTAGTTGATCATGAACGGTGCTGGGCTGGGATCGAGATATTTAGTGGAGCTGGGAAAAACAGTCCAAACCGTAACGTGTTCCTTTTGCGGGTCGTCGTGTTCGCGCCACGGAAGCATTACGCCCTGGCCCGTATCGGTGAGTCCAAGATGCTTGGAATACCATTCGCGCAGCTGATCACGATTCGCGGATTTGAAAAAGACACCGCCGATTCCAATAATGCGGCCGCGCCCGCGCGGCTCCGTCTTGACCGGCGGCTTCGGCGTTTCAGGTTGCGGAGATTTCACTTCCTGTCCTCCTGTTGAGCGGGCCGCAATGAGCAACAGCGAGCCGAGCGCAATTGTGCTCCAGGGCATTCCTAGCATCGGCGGATTATACATAAGTTTCGATTCGAATGGACAAAACGGTTCGGTCGCGCGATTTTAAGTCAACCGAGGAAGCGTTTGGTTGTCCAGATTCCAGAGTCACTACGTGGGCACTCACGCTTGACATTGGCAAGAAATCCACTACCATATGGTTGTGGATAAATTAGGTACAACGTTTGCGGCTTTGTCTGATCCGACCCGGCGGGCAATGATCGAACGACTCTCGCGTGGGCCGGCCTCTGTGCATGGATTGACGGAACCGTTTGCACTTTCGCAGCAGATGATTTCAAAACATATTGCCTACCTGGTGCGGGCGCGGATGGTGATCAAGACGAAGCGTGGACGAGAGAGTGTGTGCACGCTCAGGCCAGCGGCGATCAAGACAGTCAGCGATTGGGCGATCAGCTATCGCCGATTCTGGGAAGAGAGTTTCGACAAACTGGAAGTGGTTGTGAACCAAATGAAAAAAGCGGAGGCCAGAGATGACAAAAAACACGGTTAGCGAAATTGAGCGGATGGTCGTTACAAGAATTTTTAATGCCCCACGCGAGTTGGTCTGGAAGGCGTGGACAGACCCGAAATACGTGAAGCAATGGTGGGGGCCGAAGGGCTTTACTGCGCCGGTTTGCCAGATGGATTTTCGCGTGGGCGGAAAATCTCTCTTCTGCATGAGAGCGCCGGATGGGCAGGAGTGCTGGAATGCAATTGAATACCACGAGATTGTTCCCCAGGAAAAGATCGTTTCCTCCATGTACTTTTCGGACTCGAAGGGAAACAAGATTGACCCCGCGCAATTAGGAATAGAACATGAGGCCATCGACGGCGCGTACGACGTGACCCTCTTTGAGGATCTCGGGAACGGCCAGACGAAACTCACTCACATTGGAAATGAACCCATGGAGAGCGCAAAAAATAGCGGTCAACTGGAGGGCTGGAACCAGATACTCGATAAAATTGCCGAGGTTGTTACGAAGTTAGCGCAGGCGAAATAAGAAGTTGAAGTCTTGATGATTGTCATGCGCGTGGGAAACCGGGGACAGACGAAGCGTTTCCACGTATTTCGACGAATGCAAACGGTGAACGTCCCGTCTGCCCCCGGTCTTCCGGTCCGGTCTTCTCTGTTCACGGTCTTCTCGTGAACGTGGTCGGTGTGTCGGTTGGCGTGAAGGGAAATGGCGCACCATCTCAGAACAATAAGAGGAGCATCGTAACCGGAACTTAGTTGATAGGGCCGTTAGGCAGCCCATTCATCAAATCGGTGCACAATCTCCGTGAGCTTGCATCCCATCAGAATGACAGAGCCCCACAATATGAAGGGGACGCCATAGAGTAGGAGATGCTTGCGCGAACCGGCTAACTCAAACACCCGCATCTTCACGATGGTGTATACGTTCGCCGAGAGATAAGCAACGACCAAGCAGCTTACTACCAAGTTATGCATCTTGTTACTCTTCCTTTTAAAAGGCTTTATCCCCGACGAAGCACTCGACGGCGACTGGCGCTACTTCAGGACGCCGCGATCAAGAGTGCTGGGAGGAGAAATCGACGCCAGAGACCTTGAGGACGGCCTGCCACGCGGCTTCCTGGCTGTCGCGATCGTGAAAGTGCGGGTGACGCATCGCCTCAATTGGGCCGGTGAGCTTCTTCGGCGCCGAGGCGAAGAATTGCCCCGAGACAGTCGGTTCCGAGCGCCTAATTTATGAAATGGTGAATTGCCTCGTTGGCGTTATCTTGAAATGAAGTATTTTTCAAATCAGTAAAAAAGGTGCTCTGGTCCACCATGTCCCCGGATAACTTACCCTCTTTACTGGCATAAAACACGCCGCTTTTATACCGCTCATCCGAAATGGCATCTACAAAGCGTTTTGCACCTACGTCAAGCGTATGCACCATTCCGCCCATCAATGGGAAGACGATAGGCATCATCACATGCTTCAACATAAACCGCATTGCCGGGGGAAGACTGTCTGGCGCCTGAGTTCCTCTGGTGTTCCCTGGGCTCACAACAACAAACTTGAGCTTGGGGTACTTTCTTGCCATGGATAACGCCCACATGGTCTCCGCATACTTGACATATGCGTAGGCTTGCAATGCATTGAACTTATTACCAAAATATGATCCATCAAGAACAGCAGCAAACTCATCTACAGAAGAAGTCCTCATTGAAACTCGTTTTACTCCGAGCATCTTTACGCCTGGAACAGCTTCCGCACTGACTGCTAGAACCGTTTTGCTTAACTTGTCCCGTTTAATCAGTTCCTCCACTAGAATCACGTTGCCTAAGATATTCGTAGCAGCTAGTTGATTCATGCCGGAAGGCGTAGAGTTCGCAGCCGTTTTCCCGATTACTCCACCTGCATTTAAAACGATTGCATCAATCGGTTTCTTTATTTCTTCTACCGCTTTTCTTACGGAACCTTCATCCGCAACATCCCCAATAACAATTTCAAAAATCTGTTTCCCCGTTTTCTCCTCAAGGTCTTTTTTTGCTGCCGCTGCTCTCGCTCGATTTCTGCAAAAAAGGATTACCTTTTTTGTTTCTTGTTTCAATGCTAACTGTCGGGCAGTCTCTTTCCCAAGCCCAGCATTTGCTCCGGTTATTAGAATACTTTCGTTCATTTTCTTCTCCTTCTTAGGTTGTTAGTTACTTACGGAATGGAGCAATCCGACAGTCAGTTGATGATGGCCGTTCAGCGGGCCTCAGAAGCCTCGATGCCCGCCGCAGTGAGCACGCGCTTCTTACCTGGGACCATCCCTGCATTGAGCAGTAGGAAATCGATCGGCCGACCTCGCTTAACTAGCTGGGCGAGGGCGGACTGAACGCTCGACGGCGCGTCCAGATCCAGTTCCAGCGGCGTAAAGACCTGTTTCTTGGTCTCAGCCGCGAGCTGAGTGGTCGTTTCGCGCACGCGCGCCAGGCTGCGCCCGGTGACGATGTTCTCGTGCCAGCCCTCTCCGGCGAGCAGGCGGGCTGCCGCATGGCCGAGCCCGGAGTTGCGCCGGTGACCAGCGCGATCGAATGTTCCATGGGCATCTCCGTCCTTACTGTCTTGCAGCGTTACATACGCGAGAGTACGATACCAACAGATGCAATGCAAGGAGTTTCGTACGCGATGGTAACTAATATTGCGAAGCGCCCCCCCGGACGTCCAAAAGGCTTTATTCCCGACGAAGCACTCGACCGTGCCGTTGAGATGTTTTGGGAGCATGGGTATGAAGGAGTCGACGTGGATCGGATCGCGCGCGCCGTGAACGTCACCAAACCCGCGCTATACCGAGCCTTCGGAGACAAGTCCACCCTGCTGCTGAGGGCCGTCGAGCGCTATGCGCTGATCTATGGAGCTCCCAAAATGGCAGTGTTTCAAGCGGAGCCGGACATCCACAAGGCCGTGACCACCTTTTGCGAGGCTACCGTCAACACCGCTACCGGCGACGCTCGCAGCGGCTGCATGTTGGCCGCCGCTGCGCTGGGACATTCGGAGCGGGTGACAGAGATTCGTTCCTGGCTCGCGAAGGGTTTCACGGCATCCGCTGATATTTTCGCGAAACGTTTCGAGCAGGAGATAAAGGCGGGGCGCCTGACTCGCACACCCTCTGCCAAGGTGCGAGGCCGTTTGCTCGTTGACTTGCTGCAGGGTTTGCAGCTTCGCGCCAAGGTTGGTATTGCGCGCGAGCAATTGCTGGAAGACGCACGGAGCTATGTGCCCCTGATTCTTGGCAAATAAATCCAACGCACTTCTGGGGGGGATGCGTCTGGACGAGTGCCAAATCGCCGATGCGCTCATCGAAAATTCGGGGACAGACGGAAGTGACCCCAAACTACTTGCTTCGATTCCCGCCGCGAATCTGCTGCTGCAATGAGAATCCAGACGGCAAGGCTGCCTCAAGATTGATTGGTTCGCCGGTGATGGGGTGGTGGAATTTTAGAAATCGGGCGTGCAGGAAGTATCCTCCATCGCCGGGGAGGCCGGGGAGATTTTCAAGAGGCTGGCCGGATAAACCGTATAGAGGATCGCCTACCAGCGGATGGCCGATCGATGCCAGATGGATTCTGATTTGATGAGGGCGTCCCGAATTTAGGCTTACCTCAAACGTTGTGGTGCTTGTCGTGCTGCTTGGCGCCCGTGAGATCACCTTCGCTAATGACTTTGACGGCTTGCCACTCGGGTTGGCGGCCCACACCGAACCGATGCGCGGGTGCGGTACAAGGCCGATGGGTGTGAGGATTTCGTAGGCGTCGTGCTGTGCAATGTCCTGAGCCAGCGCGCAATAGATTTTTTGAATTCTGGGTGTGTTCCAGTCTGCGCCTAGTTTAGAGGCGGCCTGCGCTGTTTTGGCGAAGAGAACGATGCCGGTAGTGGCTCGGCCCAACCGGTGGACAGGGTTTGCGTTGGGAGTTTGCTTTTGCACCAGGCGCAGGAGAGTGTTTTCCATAAAGCCGCCGCCGGGGAGAGTGGGCAGTCCGCCAGGTTTGTTGACGGCCAACAGATGCGGGTCATCAAACAGAACTTCGAAGTGCTGAGGAGTGTCTGGTTCGATCCAGGGTGGACGGTTCCAGACAAGGGTTTGGCCTGAAATAAGCGATTCGCTTCCGGTCGCGGTGACGCCGTTGACGGTCACTTCGCCATTGTTCAGATTTTGTTGCCAGGCTTGCGGGGTTGAGTGTGGGTAAAGGCTTGCCAAGTGGGAGAGCAGGGTTCGTCCGTGATATTTGCTGATGATGATTGTGGTATAGGCATAGCCCCGGTTGAGCATTACTGTTTGAGTGTAAGCTATGGCATCTGCGGCAGGAGTTGCTGCGTCGCGGGAATCTGGGTTCGAGCACCCAGTGCTAAGCCAACACATAAACCATATCTATCTTCAACCAGTTCATTAAGTGTAGTACCTTTGGATTCGATGCCATTGGACCTTGTGGATATTCGATCTCTCATTGAAATCGGTGAGTTGCAACAACTAATCGGGGAGTTTGAGGGCCATCACCTCGATGCGAAAGCTCAACCGTACTCGTTTACCAGTGGGAGCGACGCAAAACGAGAATTTGCAAAAGATGTGGCTGCATTCGCCAACGCAATTGGCGGCTGCATCATTGTAGGAGCAGAAACTACTATCTCTAGTCTGCAAGCTGGTGAGCAGATTACCGCGCTCAAACCATTTCCGGAAACGCTTTTTAATGTAGATCAACTTGGTAAGATTATTGACGAATGGCTCTATCCCGTACCCACCGGACTCGTAATTAAGTGGTGGCCGGACAAAGATACGCAGCAAAGTGGAATCGGTGCGATCTTCATTCCGACCCAAGCTCCCGAGACCAAACCATTTCTTCTGACGCGGACGATCGGCGACAAAAAAAAGACAACCGAGATTCTTTTGGGTTACGCGGAGCGTCACCTCGACAGGACCGACATTAAGTCAGTTGTGGAACTACATCATGCTATGCGGACCGGCATGAATCTCGAAGCAACACTACTCAACCGTATCACTAACATTGAAACACTCCTACAACGTCTATTACCCGCCCCACAACTAAGTTCAACGGCGGTGACAAGCACCACGGAAAAGCGTGTGGAGCGAGTCCTTACACAACAAGAATTTAATGACACACGCACATTGGTTGTTGTCATCAGACCTGTTCCTGGCTCGGAGCTGCGATCCATTTTCTCAAATCAGGCCAATAGCATCCGCCGCACAATCGAAGATCCACCTGAACTTCGCGCACACGGCTGGGGTATTAGGACTGGCAGTGCAGCGCGGTTCGTCGACGGCGATTTTCTCCAGACCGAAAGCCACCGCCAAGTCATAAATCTGTACCGTGACGGAGAGCTTATTGTCGGTGCCTCGATCTATCAAAACGGACTTGCTTGGGCGGACAACACCGATAGTAGATTTCATCCCCTAGCATTGGTGGAGTTTATAACGAACATATTTCGTTTCTTTTCCCACGTCCTCAATGACATGCAAGTCAAGCCGCAGAGTCTCGAGGTTGAGGTTCGGCTCGGCAACCTTTTCAGAGATAGCAAGAAGACATCGCTGCCTGCTGGTTCAATTAATAATGTTGGAATGACGTTTGGTTCGAAGCAGGCACCCGCCGCAGAATGGTCGCGCACAATTCTTGTTGACCCATCAGCATATAATCCTGCGCGAGCTGCGTTTCGCCTCCTGCGTGAGATTTATGTGTGGTTTGGACACTCTGAGGAGGCCATCCCATATACGATCGGCGCAGGAGACGACAAAGCAGTTGATATTTCAGGTATATCGGCAATCAGTTAGCACAAACCAAACATCCGAGGATTCGCATAATAAGGACTACAAGATGCGAAAAGGCTTCACCAGAAAACCAGAACCGGACGCCCCCGCGACGCCCGTCAAAAACTACATCACGCCAAGCGGCCTCGAGCGCCTGAAAGATGAGCACCGGTTTCTGCTCTCCAGGGAACGCCCGGCCGTGACGGAGGTGGTGGCGTGGGCTGCCGGCAACGGCGATCGCAGTGAAAACGCCGACTATCAGTACGGCAAGCGGCGGCTGCGGCAGATCGATGGGCGGATTCGCTTTCTCACCAAGCGAATCGAAGCCGCGGAAGTGGTGGACCCGGAAGCTCCGAGAGCGGGGCAGGCGGCGACGAGGGCATTCTTCGGAGCCACCGTGCGCTATGCCAATGCCGCGGGTGCAGAGCGAGTGGTGAGCATCGTGGGCACAGACGAAATCGATCTCGAACGCAACCACATCAGTTGGGTGTCACCGCTGGGGCGCGCGTTGATGAAGTCGGCAGCGGGCGACAGCGTAGTCCTTCAATTGCCGGGCGGTACAGAAAACCTGACCGTGCTGGAAGTGCGTTACGAGCGCATATCTGTGGAACCGTTCCGTGAACCGCCTGGATCGGAGGCGTCGACAAAGGGACTCCATCGCCGACGCTGACAACCCGGGGACAGACGGGACGTTCACCAAATTTCGGCTAGGGCAAAACTGGGGTACGTCCCGTCGGTCCCCGCATTTCTCCCTTAATTATTTCTTGACCGGGGCTTCCTTCCCTCCCGGCTTCTTTCCTTCCGGCTTTTTCCCTTCCAATAATGCCTGGGCGGCGCGCAGTTCCTTGCGCTTGGCATCGTCGACCTTGGGATAGCACAGCTTCAGATCTTCTAAAGTTTCCACGATCGCCGCAGCTACGACCAAACGAGTGAACCATTTGTTGTCCGCCGGAACCACGTACCACGGGGCTCGTTCCGTGGCGGTGTTGGTGATCATTTCTTCGTAGGCTTTCATGTAATCGTCCCAGTATTCGCGCTCGTGCACGTCGGCGGCGGAGAATTTCCAGTTCTTTTCGGGTTGCTCAAGGCGAGCGAGAAAGCGTTTCTTTTGTTCGGCCTTGGAAAGATTCAGGAAGAACTTGCGAACGATAATCCCATTACGGAAAAGATACCGCTCGAACGAGTTGATGTCCTCGAAGCGGTTTTTCCAGATGTCCGGGGTGATGAGCGAAGGCGGAACTCTTTCAGTTTTCAAGACTGCCGGATGGACGCGGACCACCAGCACCTCTTCATAATACGACCGGTTGAAAATGCCAATGCGGCCGCGCTCGGGCAAACGCTGCGAGGTGCGCCAGAGGTAGTCGTGGTCCAGTTCCTCGTTCGAAGGCGTCTTGAACGAGTACACCTGGCAGCCCGCCGGGTTCACGCCCGACATGACGTGCTTTACGGCGCCATCTTTGCCGGCGGCGTCCATGGCCTGGAAAATAAGCAACAGTCCCCAGCTGTTGGCGGCGTAGAGCTTGTCTTGTAGGTCAGATAAAGAAGCGATGCCCTTTTCCAGAAGATGCTTGGCGTTTTCCTTGGAGTGCAGTTTGCCGGTGTCGGCGGGATCGAAATCTTTGAGCCGGAATTTTTTGCCATCGGCCACGCGATAGGGTTTTGCCAGCTTGCTTGCCCAACTCATTGGGTGCCTCCTGAGTGAAGGAATAGTTTACCGTCTATCGGGAACCCCGACTTCCATTTGATTCGGGCAAGCTCGAATATCACATCCCGCCCTGGCTGACTTCTAATGTTTCCCGGTTGAGCAACCGATACTTACTTTTTGGCTGGATTGGGATATTCACAGGCTGCCGATTGCGCGCCGCGTGGAAGGCCTCTTGCATGCAATAGAAGAACCGTCACAGCAGATCGGGTTTCGACGATCAGCTTGATGCGAGCCGGGATCAGGAAGCTGAGTAGTTCGAGGCTTAGAGCAACAAAACACTGCAAACGATTGATTTTTAAGGTAAGTCAAGAAAGTCACGTGTAACTTAGGTGGCGAAGCTGCATCCGGAATCACTCTATGACGATGTTAAGTGAGTGCAGTTCGAATAGATTTGTGGGCGCAATGCCGCCCGCAGTTGCTCCCGATCTGGAACCGTCGGTTCCAAGATGGTACGCAGCCTACACTTGGGCGCGGCATGAGAAGTCGGTGGCCAAGCAATTGGAAGAACGGCGCGTGGAATCTTTTCTTCCGCTCTACAAGAGCTGGCATCGCTGGAAAGATCGCCGCCAATTAGTGGAGCTGCCACTGTTTCCCAGTTATGTGTTTGTGCATATGACGCTCAGAGAAAGAGTCCGAGTCCTGGAGCTGCCTGGGGTGGCGGCGCTGGTGACTTTTCAGGGCCGTCCCGCCCCCTTGCCCGAACTGGAGATGGAAGCTCTGCGACGCGGTCTGGAGCAGGAAATTTACGCCGAACCGCATCCCTTCCTGCGGGTGGGGCACAAAGTGCGCGTACGTGGCGGACCAATGGCCGGAACAGAAGGCATTCTGCTGCGCAAGAAGGACAAACTCCGCGTGGTGATTTCGCTCGAAGTGCTGATGCGTTCGATTGCCGTGGAAGTGGATGCTGCTGATATTGCCGCGGTTTGACAGTGTTATGGTTTTCATACTTTAAGAATCGGATTCTTCCCAGAAGATTTTCCTCACCCATTCACTCATCGAGTTCATCCGCTCATTCTTGCTGGTTAAATAATGATGCTCAATAAACTAGAGGTTTTTAATCGAAGTACCAGCTTGCGGCGCTCCGTTTTAGGGAACCACGTTTTAGTTTGGGCGATGGTTCTGGCAATCGCTTATACGCTGGCTTCACGTCCGACGCAGGCGCAGGGCTCTGCCGCCGGGCACGAGGCAAATTCGGCAGCCACCACCTCACGGGCCGAGCAGGAAGCGGAACGAACCGTTGCACTATCGGCCGACAAAATTATCGAACTTCTGCGCACCGCGCCCGGACTTCTGCTCGAAGTAAAGAAGGTGCTGGTACGTGAAGCCTTTGCCCAGGGACGGCTGTTGACGCCCGCTGATCTCGACGATGAGGCCCTGTTCCAATTGTTGTGGGAGGACGAACATGTCCGTGTGTTGGCCACCCGCGAAATCGAGGAGCGTAATTACGTTCGAGTCAAACCCACGCGGCAAGAACTGGAGAGTGAACGGGAGCAGGCGGCACAGCAGAGGCTGTCGCTGGCAGCGCTGGGCGCGTCTGCCGATGCTTCGATACCAGGAACTCGATACCCAAAGACTCAGTATGACGGAGGGTTCGACCGAGCGCACGAACCTGGCATGACTCATGATCCCTACCAGTCGAGCCCGCAAACTCCGGAAGGCTCGTCACCGGGGAATCCAGCGCGTGATTTGGATCGAACCAGCTTACAGAACGATTCCCCTGCCAGCGATCTCGGACTGGATGGTTCGAATCCCTCCCAGAACCGGATTGCCGACGCAGAAATCGACGCCAATAGCCTGGAACGGATTGCGCCACCACAAACGCCAGATCTGTTGAGCATGAATTACTCATGGGCTGCTCGCGCAGATGGCAGGGAAAATCCTGCTGGACCGCAAGGATGGAGTCCTATTGAAGAAAGGAAAACGGGAACAATACTGGGGCCTTCGCTACCTTCAGATACAAGCTCCAACCGGGAACCTGCCGACCGGGGGGTGGACGAATGGCAGTCAGCCCGGAGAGACGTTCCCCGGCGGGGAACTTTCTCGACGCAAGGACCGAATGCTGATTCGAGCTTCGAGTTAAAACGAGACCGGCCGGTGATTCGTCACCGCCCGAATCCTTACGCCAATGTGCCTTCGCTTTACGACCTGTACACCCAGGTAGCGGGGCGAACGCCTACCCTTACGCGCTTTGGGATGGATGTGTTTCGCAATCGCAACGGCAATCTGGATTCTCTGCCCATGGACCTGCCGGTCGGGCCGGACTACGTGCTCGGCCCCGGCGATGGCCTGAACATTCAATTGTCAGGCAGCGTGGCCCAACGTCTGGCGCGAGTCGTCGATCCCGAAGGCAAGGTGGCGTTGCCGGAGGTGGGCGCAATCGAAGTTTCGGGGCGCAACCTGGGAGAGGTGCAACACCTGGTGCAAGCTACCCTGCGCACCCAGTTTCATGACGTCCAGGCCGATGTGGCCCTGGGCAGAATACGCACAGTGCGGGTCTATGTGGTAGGCGATGTAGTGAGTCCTGGCGCTTACGACATCAGTTCGCTTTCGACCGCATTGAATGCCTTATATGCAGCCGGCGGCCCCACCGAGCGAGGATCGCTACGCCATTTGCGGCAATACCGAGGCAAGACTCTGGTGCAGGAGATTGACGCTTACGATTTGTTGCTGCATGGAATTCACAGCGAACCAGCGCGTCTGCAAGCCGGCGATTCACTTCTAGTACCACCCATCGGGCCGGAGGTGACAGTTGAAGGCATGGTGCAACGTCCGGCGATTTATGAGCTCGACGGCGAAAAAAGCCTGGCCGAAGTTTTGGAACTGGCCGGGGGTGTGCTTTCCTCGGGAAGCTTGCGGCATGTGGACGTGGAGCGCACACTTGCTCACGAAAGCCGCACCATGTTGAGGCTTGACCTTCCCGAAGGCAACGACCAGCTAGCAGTGAACCTGGCGCTCGAGCAATTCGTAGTGCAGGACGGCGACAAGGTAAATATCTCCCCCATCCTGCCTTACGCCGAGCAAACGGTGTATCTGGATGGCCACGTTTTCCATCCCGGCAAATATCCTTACAAAGATGGCATGAAGGTCACCGATATTCTTCATTCCTATAGCGACCTGCTGCCGGAGCCATCGAGCCACGCGGAAATCATCCGCCTGCAAGCCCCGAACTACACCCCGGTGGTGCTGGCCTTCACTCTGGATGAAGCCATGGCCGGGAAAAATAAAGATGCCGGACTGGTGCTGAAACCTTTCGATACCATCCGCGTGTTCAGCCGCTACGACTTCGAAGATCCACCAGTGATCACGGTGAGCGGTGAAGTCCGCTTACCCGGCGATCACATCACCAACGGCGCCACCCGCTTGCGCGATGCTGTGTATCTAGCGGGGGGCACAGGCCCCGACGCGGAGTTAGAGGATGCGCAGGTCTTCCGCAAGCTGGCGGATGGCAAGCTCGCAGTGATGAACGTGAATCTAGCCAAGGCCCTGACTGGCGACCCGGCGGATGATGTGTGGCTGCAACCCCAAGACCGGGTCTTCATTCATCGCAGCCAAACGAAACTGGACCCGCCCACGGTGCGGATCGAGGGAGAAGTGGCGCGTCCGGGAAGATATCCCTTGGGCAAGGATATGACTGCGTCGCAATTGGTGCGGCTGGCGGGCGGATTGAAACGCAGCGCGGATGCGCAATCCGCGGACCTGGCACGTTACTTGAAATCGAGTCTTCGCCAGACCGGCCTGGAGGCAAATGGAGAGCAGCGCGGTGAGCAGGATGAAAAGACTTTAGGGGAGCATCACCCGGTAGAAATTGCATTGGCCCTGTCGGGCGATGCCACCGCCGATAGCACTCTGAGTGACGGGGATGTGCTCACCATCCGGCAACAACAGGGCTGGAATGATATGGGGTCGGTGGTAACGGTGAAGGGCGAAGTGCTGCATCCCGGAAGCTATGGCATGCAAGCGGGCGAGCGGCTAAGTTCGGTGCTGATGCGGGCCGGCGGCTTTGGACCCGATGCCTGTCCTTACGGGGCATTGCTCGAGCGGGTGCAGATCCGCGAACTGGAAGAGAAAAACCGGGTGGACTTGATTCGCCATGTGGCTGCCGAAGGCCCTGGATTGCAGTTGATTCCCGAAAGCGACGAGGACCAGAAGATGGCCAAGCAGGCGGCGCTGCTGCAATGGCAATCGGCGCTCGACAAACTGCAGAACACTCCTCCTTCGGGGCGGCTGGTGGTGCATATCTCCGGCGACATTGCGCGCTGGGCGAACACGGCGGCGGACATTCCCCTGCGCAATGGTGACCTGCTGTTCGTGCCCAAAACTCCCAACTTCGTGATGGTCGATGGTGCGGTCTATAACCCCACCGCGGTGGCATTCCGTTCCGGAAGAAGCGCGGGCTGGTATTTGCGCCAGGCCGGCGGAGCCACCAACGTGGCCGAGAAGAAAGCGATTTTCCTGGTGCGCGCCGATGGTTCGGTGGTCGGCGGGCGGGGCGGTCTGTGGGGTGGCGGAGTGCTCGACGCCGAGCTGCGTCCGGGAGACATGCTGGTGGTGCCGGAACGCGCCTACAGCGGGACCACGCGCTGGAAGAGCACGCTGCAATCGGCGCAACTGGTCTCGGCCGTGGGTATTGCGGTGCAGGTGGCGCGCGGCTTTTGAGCGGTGGGAATTTTTCATGTCCGCAGCCATGAAACCAGGTTGTGTCTTCATTCTTGTTTTGATTTTGATCGTAATCTGTCTGTCAGCTGGTATCGGGAATGCCCAAACTGCAGAAAACTATTCTCTCGTGGATATGAACTCAGAAGCCAACCCGGAGATGAACTCGACGCCCGTGGTCGCATCCCCGATTCCATCCATCGCTTCGAACCACACGCCTTCTCTCGGGACCGATCCCGAGAACGGGTTGAACCTGACTCTGCTGAAACATGTGGCGGGAGATCAACGGCAATTCTGGACCCGGCCCAAAGAATTCTCCTCCGCCGACGCAACCGTCCTGGTTCCCTTCGCGGCTTTCACCGGGTTGCTCATGGTCGGCGACCGCTGGATTACGCGGCAGGTTCCGGACCGTCCGGGGCAGTTGCAACGCAGTCTGAGGCTTTCCAATTACGGCGTCTATGCGCTGGCGGGCGCTGCCGCAGGATCGTGGCTGTGGGGAAACATGGTTAAGGACGACCACGCACAGGAAACTGGTCTGCTCAGTGGAGAAACCGCAGTCAATAGCGTAATGGTCGCTTATGCCCTCGCGGCCATCACTCAGCGGGCGCGGCCCGCGGTGAGCGCCGGCAATGGATTCTTCCACGGCGGCAATTCTTTTCCCTCGAACCATTCCGCGGTGGCGTGGTCGCTGGCCAGTGTAATGGCCCATGAATATCCCGGAACGCTTACCCAGTTTGCGGCTTACGGTCTGGCTTCGCTTGTGACTTTAACCCGCGTGACCAGCCAGCAGCACTTCGCATCGGACGCCTTTGTGGGCAGCGCCCTGGGCTGGTATCTGGGACATCAGGTGTACCGCGCCCATCACGATCCGGAACTGGGGGGTGGGGCCTGGGGCGAGGGAACTTGGAGTGGCATGGCATGGAACGCTATCGGCTGGAAGAGCAGTGGCAAACATAACGACGAGCCTCACCACTGGTCAGGCAGCCTGGCCTCTCCCTACGAGCCGCTGGATAGCTGGGTCTATCCCGCCTTCGCGCGCCTGATGGCCATGGGTTATGTGGAAGACGGCTATCTCGACCAGCGTCCCTGGACGCGCATGGAATGCGCGCGCCTGCTGGAGGATGCCGCGGAACGGCTGCCCCAGAATGACTCGGCAAAGGATTCCGTAATTGAGCTTTACCGTGCGCTAGTGCAGGAATTTGCGCCGGAGACGCGGCGGTTAAATGGCGGAGGCCAGGTGAATGCGGCGCTCGACTCGCTCTACACCCGTGTGACCGGCATCTCGGGCCCGGCGCTCGACGATGGCTTTCACTTTGGACAAACTGTGGTCAACGATTATGGCCGCCCTTATGCGTCCGGAGTAAGCAGCATCACCGGACTGTCTTCCGAGTTGACCGCCGGACCGCTGGCATTTTATGTCCGCGCCGAGTATCAACAGGCGCCCGCGTCGGCAGCCTATCCCGCAAGCGCACTGCAAGCCATCGCCGAGGCCGACAACCGGCCGCTCCTGGCCAATCCAACCGCTGCGATTCGCCGGCCCGATATTCTGGAAAGCCTGGTCGGGCTCGACATTCGCGATTGGCAACTGTCTTTCGGGAAACAAAGCGCGTGGCTCAGTCCCAGCCGTTCGGGATCGCTGTTGCTCAGCAACAACGCCGCGCCGTTTCTCATGTTCCGCATCGATCAGACCACGCCTTATGAGGTGCCGCTGCTTTCGCGGTGGCTGGGCCCGGCCCGCAGCGAGTTTTTTCTGGGGCAATTGTCGGGACAACAGTTTGTGTACAACGGGAGTACCACGCTTGGGCCGGAGCTGGACCCGCAGCCATTTCTTCACGGCGACCGCATCAGTTTCAAGCCCTCGGACAACCTGGAGTTCGGCATGGGGGTGGCGGTGATGTTTGGCGGGCCGGGGTTGCCGTTTACCTGGAAAAATTTTCTGCGTACCTATTATCTTCATAGCACCAATACGGCGGTGAACCCGGGCAAGCGCTTTTCCGCATTCGATTTCACCTACCGCGTGCCCGGGCTGCGAAAATGGTTGACCGTCTACACCGACTCGCTGGTGGTGGACGAGTTTTCACCCATCGGATCGAGCCGGCCGTCGTTGAACCCCGGCCTGTATTTTCCTCAAGTCCCCAAACTGCAAAAGCTGGAGCTTCGTGTCGAGGGGCTAAAGACCGCGCAAGCGCCGCATATCGACTTCCCTCCCGGCTACGTTTACACCGACCGTCGTTATCTGTCGGGTTACACCAATGATGGAGAACTGCTGGGCAGCTGGATCGGACGCGCCGGCATCGGCGGTGAGGCTTGGGCAACTTATCATTTCTCGGCGAGAAACACCCTCGAGGCGTGCTTCCGTCACATGGAAGTCGACCATAGTTTTCTCCAAGGCGGACATCTGAATGATTTTTCGCTGGAAAACCAGCGCCGGCTCAGGCTGGGGATGACTCTCAGCGCCCGGGTCCAATATGAGCGCTGGGCGTTTCCGTTGCTGGCCTCCCAGCCGCAAAGCAACCTGACCACTTCGCTGCAGATCTCTTTTTCACCCAAGTTCGACGCGGCAAAGCGCGCTGCGGGCGCGGGCGGAGCCCCGACGCCATGACCGCGACCCGCACCGCATTAGCGGCGGAACTGGAAGGCGCGACCGAGTTGGCTTCTAGAGGTCCGGCTCCCGCCGCCCTGGCGTCGGTCCCGCCCTCCCCGGCGGATCGCGGGGATGCCAGACACCCTGGCACTCCGGGACGCGACCGGGCCTATCTGGCAGCGCGTCTGCTCTGGGACGAGCGTCGTTTTCTGGTTCAGGTGATGGTGCGGGGCACGCTGGCATTCCTGTTGCTGGCGTTTCTGCTTCCCAGCCGCTATGAATCGAAGACCGAACTGATGCCCCCGGATTCTTCCGCATCCGCGATGGGAACGCTGGCGGCGCTGACCGGCGGCGCTGGTGCAGCCGGAGGAATGGTGGGATCGGCGGCGGACTTGCTCGGTGTGCATACTTCGAGCGCCCTGTTCATCAGCATCCTGAGCAGTCATACCGTGGAGGACCGCCTGATTGACCGTTTCGATCTGCGGCGGGTGTATTGGGTAAAGACTTACGCGGCTGCCCGCGAAGAACTGGAAGCGCGCAGCGCCATCAGCGAGGAAAAAAAGAGTGGCGTGCTCAGCATCGTGATCCGCGACCGCGATCCCCAGCGGGCTGCCGCCATGGCGCAGAGCTATGTCGAGGAACTGAACCGCATGCTGGCCGATCTGAATACTTCAGCCGCCCACCGCGAGCGCGTGTTCCTCGAAGAACGACTGCTGGTGGTCAAACAGGAACTGGACCGCTCGGCCAAGGACTTCAGCGAGTTCTCCAGCCAGAACGCAGCCATCGACATCAAGGAACAGGGCCGGGCCATGGTGGAAGCCGCGGCCACCCTCCAGGGTCAAGTCATCGCTTTGCAGTCCGAACTTCGCGGCCTGGAACAGATCTATACCCCGAACAACGTCCGTGTGCGGGCGGTAGGAGCCCGCTTATCAGAACTTGAACAGCAACTGCAAAAGCTGGGCGGTGTGGCCTCGGCCCCGGCCATTGACCCGGTAAATGGCGAACCCGCGTATCCTTCACTCCGGCAACTACCGGTGCTCGGCCTGAGGTATGCCGACCTGTACCGTCGTCTCACCATCAATGAGAGCGTGTACGAGGTCCTCACCCGGGAGTACGAACTGGCGCGGGTCGAGGAAGCCAAGGAGATTCCCAGCGTCAAGGTGATTGATCCCGGCCTGGCGCCGGAAAAGCGGTCCGGGCCGCCGCGGCTATCGATCACTTTGGGCGGCGGGCTGCTTTCGTTTTGCGCCGCCGGAGCGTGGCTGTTCGCGCAGGAAGCCTGGCGGCGCACCGACCCCCGCGACCGGCGCAAAGCCCTGGTCGAAGAAATCGCCGGCACCGTCGCCCGTGCGCTGCCCTGGCGCCAAGCCGGGAAGCCTTCCAGCCGCGGCATTTCTGCCCCCGCTATTTCTGCTGCGGACATTTCCGGCGCCTGCCATCGCGACTTCAGCCCTTCCGAATAGAAAAACGACGCACTTTTCCAGACCAGAGAGGACCAGCCATGAAAATTTTTGTGGATTCCGCCAACCTGAAGGAGATCGAACGCTGGCTGCGCCAGGGCGTGGTCGACGGCGTGACCACCAATCCCAGCATCATGTTGAAAGACGGCATCCACGATCTCGAAGACGGGGGGCGGCGGCTGTGCAAATTGCTGGGGGACAAACCGGTGAGCATTGAAGTCACCAGCAATGATCCCCAGGAAATGCTGCAACAGGCGCGGACTTTTTCCGGCTGGGCGCGAAACCTGGTGATCAAGATTCCGGTCATCACCGAGGATGGCCAGTCGTGTCTCGAAGTGGTAAACACGCTGACCCGGGAAGACATCGCGGTCAACTGCACCGCCATACTTTCCTTCAACCAGGCCCTGCTGGCGGCCAAGGCGGGGGCCACCTATGTGAGTATTTTTGCCGGGCGCATTGGGGACGAAGGCGGGAACTCAAGCCTGGTGGTAAGTGAAGTGAGAAGCTGGCTGGACAAATGGGCCTACCCTTCGCAAATTATCGTGGGCAGCATCCGCAGCGCGATTGAAGTACAGCAGGCAGCCCTGGCGGGGGCGCACATTGTGACCGTGCCGCCGCCGTTTCTGGGCAAAATGATCGACCACCACTACACCCGTGAGACCGTCCGCCAATTCAATCAGGACGCCGCGAAAGCTTTGGCCCAGATCCGGCAAGAGCAACTGGCTTAAAGATTTCCCGCCGCGAGAAAAAGCTCATGCCCGCAGACTCAGCCTTGGCTTCCGCAATTCCCATTGAGTTGGTCAACCGCGCCCGGCGGGAACGCGAGTTCTTCAATCAGCATAGTGACCCGGGAAAAATTCCCGACCACCTGCTTCTCGTTCCTGAGCATCTGGAAGCGATTCCGTCCGAGGTCGCCGCCTGCCTGCCTGGGCTCGCCGGTAAACGGGTCTGCGAAGTGGGTTGCGGTTATGGCGTGCTTTCGGCTTATTTCGCGCAGCAGGGGGCGCGGGTTTTTGGTTTCGACGTGGCTGAGACCAATGTCGCGGTGGCGGAGCGGGCAGCCCGGGTGAACCGCGTAGGTGAGCGCGTCTCTCTCCAGGTGATGCAGGGAGAGTGTCTGGCTTTTGCCGATGAAAGTTTCGATCTGGTCTTTGGCAATGCCGTTCTTCATCATCTGGACATTGCGGTGAGCGCGCGGGAGATCTTTCGAATTTTGAAGCCCGGAGGGATTGCGATTTTTCGCGAACCGCTGGGCGAAAACCGCTGGCTCGAATGGCTGCGCAATTGCTCCTGGCGGTCGGCGAACCATCGTCACACCGAGGATGAGCATTCCCTCCTCTACCGGGACCTGGAAACCCTGCGCACGGTCTTTCCCAGAGTTGTATTCCGGGGATCGGAGCTGCTCAGCGCACTGGGTCATTGTTTGCGCAAAGCCGAGGTGGGAATGATCGCGGTTCCGCGCTGGGAACGAAGTTGGCAATATCTCGCGGCCCTCGATCAATGGCTGCTGGCCCGCTTGCCGCGGCTGGGGCCGCTGGCCAGCTATGGCGTGGTTTCTCTGTTCAAGCCCGGTCCTCGAGTGGGAACAGATATCGATGCGGGAGCTCTTTGAGGGGCCCGTCCGTAGTTTAAAACCAGGCAAAGCTCATGCAGACCTCAACCGCGATTAAGAACCAGCCGGGCGCTTTCCCGCTTGCGGCCGATCACCAGCAGTTGCCTCCGACTAAACACGGGGGGGCTAGCGGCATTCTAATCACCCGCGGCGCGGCCATTGCCATGACGGGCGGACTGGTGGCGCAAGGACTGAAATTCCTGGTGATCCTCAACGTTGCCCGTCATTTTGCCGTCGCGGAGTTCGGTTTGCTGTCATTCGCGATTGCCGTCAACGCCTACATGTTTGTGATTTCGAGTTTCGGGCTCAACGTATTCGGCAGCCGTGCCGTCGCCCAATCGGGGGCTGTGTCCGCAGGTTTGCTGGCGGAGGTTGCCTGCCTGCAAGGGATGCTGGCGCTGGCCGGACTGGGTTGTGCCTTGAGCGCCCTCGGCTTCGTCCCCGGAATCAGCCATCTCGAGTTGCGATTGATCGCGCTGTTCGGATTGAGCAATGTCATCCAGGCTGGATTGTTCGATTGGGTGTTTCAGGGACTGCATCGCCAGCAGGTTTCGGCGGCGCTCAATATTCTATGGCAAGGCACATGGCTGGGTCTGACGGTCACGGGAATAAGGCTCGGGCTGGGTGTTTCTGCCGTACCTGCGGCTCTTTGCGCTTCGGCGTTCTTGGCCGCGGCGGTTGGATATTGTTGGATGCGCAGGACGGTGCGGATCGTGCCTTCCGTCGGCCAGTCCATGCCTTTGCTGATCCGCAGCTGGCAGACCCTGCGCTCGGCAGCGCCGCTGGGTTGGGGCACTCTGCTGGTGACCTTGATCCTATGGAGCGATACGGTTGCGGTCCGGCTGATCCAAGGCGAGCGGGCGGCGGGCTGGTATGCCGCCGGCAATCGCGCCGCACTGGCCGTGGCCACGCTCTCTGGCTTTTTCGTGCAAGGCGCGTTGCCCGCGCTGAGCCGGGCCGGGGCGGAAAGTCCGGCGCAGCACAACGCGCTTTTTCAACATTGTTATCAGGACATGGCCTTGCTATTTGTTCCCGGCTGTTTATGGGCCATTGCCTATGCCCGCGAGATTGTGCTTTTGCTGTTCCGGCGCGCCGAATTTCTGGCGGCGGTCCCCGTGTTCCGGGTATTTCAAATCATGCTTCTGCTGGCCGCCATCAGCAATCTGTACGGCATCGGAGCTCTGGTGGTGCTGCACCGCGACCGGGATTATCAGCGCGTTCTGCTGCTGACCGCCGCGGTCTTCCTGCCGGCATGCGCTCTGCTCACCACCTATTATGGGATTCTCGGGGCCAGCCTGGCGGCGCTGCTTGGTCAATGCTTCTCGCTGTGCCTTTTTGTCCGGAAAACCCGTAGCCTGCTTCAACTCAATCACCTGGCTGCGCTCGCGCTCCCGCTGGGCGCGGGATTGAGCATGATCGTGGTGGGCAAATTCACTGGCATGGGTCTGGGGGGAAGCGCGGCCCTGCTGCTGCTTGCTTATTGCGGATTGTTTGCCGTCCGCTTCTGGCCCCGGAATCAGCCCCAAGGAGCGTGGTCGCGATGACCCTGATCAAGATGACCCGGGTGTGCGATGCGGTCGAAATTGCCACCACGGTGTGGCGGCGCGCCTTCCTCGACGCGGTGCTTGCACCCGCGAAATTCCGCCAAGCCCTGCCCGAGTTCTGGCGGGCCAGCAGCATGTTATTTCATCGCGGAATTGCCAGCCTGCCGCTGGCCCAGGTCCCCGCTTCAGAGTCCCCCATCCGCATGCTTTCGAGCGGCTGGCTGCCGGGCTCGACTCCGCCGCAGGATTTGTATGCGCTGTTGCGCATTGTGCGCTGGCTCGAACCCCGCAAGATTTTTGAAATTGGGACTTCGCAGGGCATCACCACCGCGCACCTGGCGCTCAACTCCGAGGCCGAGATCTATACCCTGGACCTGCCGCGCGAGCTGGCCAGCAACCTCCGCGGATACAGCGCTGGCGATTTGGGCCTGCTCCAGCCGCAAGAGCAGATTGGCGAGCACTATCGCAGATTCAATGACCGCGGCCAAGTGCATCAATTATTCGGAGATTCGCGGATCTTCGATGATCAGGCGTATCAGGGTTCGATGGACCTGGTGCTGGTCGATGGATGCCATGTCTATGAAGGAGTGCTGGCGGACTCGGAAAAGGCCTTCCATCTGTTGGGAGAAAACGGCGCCATTCTTTGGCACGACTTCGCCAACCTGCGCGAGGTGACGCGCGCGGTCAGCAGGGTTGCGAAATCGCACACGATTTTTCATCTCGAGGGCACCTGGCTGGCCTTGTACGTACGGGGAGCCCGGCTGTTGGAAGCCTTACCCGCAACCCCTGACCCCGGCCGCAATCTGGATGCAAGACAACGGGGCGTAGCCGCTTTGGGGATGTTCCCGCGAAATCCTGGCTTAGAGATCCGATTTTGACGGCCATTGCCCAGGACATTTTCCCGGAAAATGCCCGACTGGCGCCCGCCGACGCCGCCGGGATTGCGGCCGTGCTATCCGCGATTGTGGTGCTGCCTTTGGTGTCTTTTTGGGGCGGCATGCCTATCCTGCTGAGCGGGTTCGCGGCGGGGTTGGCCCTCTATGTTTATCACGCCCCCAGCTCCGTGGTTTTTGTCGGGCCGCTCTACCTGTTGGCGGCGGATGTGTTTTTGCCCTCGGCCGCACGCTTCGATAGCAACAATCTGGCCGAGCCCTGGGAAATGTATTACTGGGCGGCGGGCATTCTGTTGATCACACTTGCCCCGCTACCCAAACTGGGGTGGAAGGCCTGGACGCAGTGTCCGCGATCGTTGCAGGCGTTCACCCTGGCGGCGCTCGGGGCTTCCCTTTACGGCTACGCCCACGGCATTGGCGCAAACTACGTGCTGCGCCAGTTGTTCGGCTCGGTGCTGCTGGTGGCCTATTTTGTTTTTGCCTGCCAGTATGGCGACCAGGAAATGTTCTTGCGCAAGACCCTCACCTATGGCGTGCCCTGCGGGCTCGCCTTCATGGTCTATTACGGTTGGGCTTTTCATGAATACGGCATCCACAAGGAGATCACATCAGTTGGCACCCAATGCGCCATTCTGGGAATCCTGTTTGCCGCCAGCGGGGGCTGGCGGCGCTGGCTGGCCGCCGGAATTATGTTTGCCGTACCCGGACTGATCGTGATGCGGCACGATCTGGCGGCCATTGTCCTGGCCCTGGTGCTGGTATGTGGATTGAGCGCGAGGTCCAAACTGCAAAAGTGGATCGCCTGGGGCATCACGCCGCTGATTGTGGCCTTCAGCCTGTCTCCTCCGCTGGTGGCCTTCGTCCTCGATGCCGCCACCGGGACGTCGGCCATGGACCAACTGCTTCCCGCGGGTTCGCGCGATAGCGGGTCGATCGAAGACCGCAGTCTGCAATTGCTCGGGGCCGCCGCGGTGCTCGAGCGTTCCCCGATTTTTGGCGGTGGCATGGGCAGCGAACTGGAATGGGACAGCGTGGCCCGGGGGGTGTGGGCGCAACATTATGTGGACAATGGCTGGGCCTATCTGGCGGCCAAGATGGGCTTTGCCGGCATCCTCACCTTTGGCTGGTTTCTGTTCACGCTTATCAAGAAAACGCACGGCGGCTCGATCCCTCTGTCGGCCTGCTTGTTGTCGATGCTGTTGCTTGCCATGTTCGCCGAGCCGGTGTTCTTTCAATTCAGCACTTCCCCGTTCCTGGGGGCGATCGCAGGCATGCTGTTTACCAAGACTCGCCTTACCCCGGCGTGAAAATTGCTTGGAGAGGCTGGAGATTCAGCCCTCTGAAATCAGCCCTCTGAAAAGAGACCGTCCCATGTTTCTCTATTCGAGAAAATTTACCCCCCGCCAGTTGGGAAAGATGGTGTATCTGTTGGGGGTCACCGCCAGCCCTTTGCTGCTGCGGGCCTTGTGCCGGGGTGCATTGCAGGGTTTCGAGTTCTCGGCCCGGGTGTTCGAGATCTATCACGAACTCTGGCAACGGGACCCGATCCCACAGACCACGCTTTCGGAGTTCGGCAAGATCACCGAAACCGGCCAGCAGGTGTGGATCGATCCCACCCACCCTTCGAGCGAAATGTCTCCCGGCGAGCTGGCGGTCCTCTGCTGGCTGGTGAAGTGGAAGCAGCCCCGGATGGTGGTCGAAATCGGGACTTACCGCGGTTTCACCACCCAGCACTTGAGCCGCAACACTGGCGACAGTTGCCGAATCTACACCGTCGACCTGCCGGCGGAAGTGGCGCTCGGGAACCCCGCCGCTTTCAGCGACCCGCAACTGGTGAAGGCAGCGGCGGGGGCGCAGCGGGCATTCGACCATGATCCGAAGATCACCCAGATCCTGCAAGACTCGACCACGATTGACTGGAAGAAGTTTCTCGACCGTCCGGTGGATTTCGCCCTGGTCGACGCCAGCCACCTCTACCAGCATGTCCAGGCCGACACCGAAGCCATCATGAAAGTGCTGGCGCCTAACGCCATTGTGCTTTGGCATGACTATCGGCCGATCGAGATACGCCGGGGAGTGAAACGATACCTCGACCGGCTGGGCAAGGCCGGACTGCCCATCAAACGCCTCGCCCATACTTCGTTTTGCATTTACCAGCATGCCTCGCCGGGGACCGCCGCCAAGGTGTTCGCGGCGTGATGCACCGCATGGCAGAGAGTATTTTTTGGGGCGGGCTGGGGTTGACCGCATACGTGTACTTCGGGTACCCGCTGCTGGTCGGTCTGTTCGCCGGCTGGTCCCGCAAGCCATCCCCGCCCGAACCCCAGTTTCCGCGACTGACCTTGATCATCCCGGCGCACAATGAAGAACAATGGATGGCTCACAAGCTGGAGAACACGCTGCAACTCGACTACCCGCGAGAGCTTCTGCAGATTGTGGTCGCATCCGATGGTTCAACCGATCGCACCGTAGAGACTGCCCGGCAGTTTGCCGGACACGGCATCGAAGTGGTGGACTTTCCCCGGCGCGTAGGAAAACAGGACATGCTGAACTCGCTGGTCCCGGCGGCGGAGGGTGAAATTCTGGTCATGACCGACACCCACGTGTTGCTCGCTCCTAGCTCGGTGAGAAACTTGGTGCGCCATTTCGCTGACCCGCAAGTGGGGTGCGTGACCGGACAGCGTATGTGCATCTTGCAGGCGGGGGTCCCGCAGGGCACGGGCGAGGGCTGGTACTGGGGTTACGAGTCGTGGATCAAACGCCATGAAAGCCGCCTGCATTCCTGCCTAGGGGCCCATGGACAGGTTTATGCGGTGCGGCGTTCGATTTTTCCCTTTGTCGAAAAAGTGGGTGAAGACTTTTATATTCCCATGAAAATCATTGCCGACACCGGCTTGCGCGTGCTCTTTGAACCAACGGCCGTCGCCTATACTCCGGCTGCGGCCAATCTGCATATTGAATTCGAACGTAAAACCCGCGCCCATGTCTCTTTTCTTTTGACCCTATCACTATTGCCCGGGCTGCTTCTGCCCTGGCGCAACCCGGTATGGTGGCAATACATTTCTCATCACCTGCTGCGCATGGCCGTGCCTGTGGCCATGACGGGCACGCTGCTCGGTTCGTTCCTGCTGGCCCCGCACCATGACTATTTTTATCGCGCAGCGGCCGGGCTGCAACTGCTGTTCTATGCGCTAGCGGCGACCGGCTTCTTTCTGGCCCGGCGCGATTCGCGCCTCAAGATTTTCTATTTCCCGTTCTATTTCGTCTTCGCCAATCTGGCCATTGCCCGGGCCCTGGGGCGCTGGCCTCGGCGCAAATACGATCATGCCTGGCAGCGTACCGAGAGAATTCCAGTTTCCGCGGAATCATTGCCCGCGAAATCCACTTCTTTTTTTCTGTAAAAGCCAGATCTTGTCGAGCACCACCAAACTCGGGGTCGCGGTCATCGGCCTGGGACACTTCGGAGGCAAGCGGGTGCAAGCCATCGCCGCCGATCCGGGTTCACGGCTGTGTGCCGTCGCCGACGTAATCGGAGAACGCGCCAGCTCCGTAGGGGAAGCCAATGGTTGCGCGCACAGCACCGACTGGAAAGGGGTTCTATCACGCCCTGACGTCGACGCGGTGATCGTATCCACCTCCACCCGCTCTCTTCCCCAGATTGCCGAAGCCGCGCTCCATGCGGGCAAGCACGTTCTCTGTGAAAAACCCTTTGGAAGAAATGCTCGCGAAGTGGTGCCCGCAGTCGAGACCGCGGAACGCCATCACTTGTGCCTCAAAGTGGGCTACAACCATCGTTATCATCCGGCCCTCGAAAAGGCCCACGCTCTATTCCAGCAAGGGGCCATTGGCCGCCTTCATTTCCTGCGCTGCACCTATGGACACGGCGGCCGGGCCGGCTACGACCAGGAGTGGCGGACCCAGACCGAAGCAGCCGGCGGTGGTCAACTGCTCGATCAAGGAGTGCATGCGCTCGATCTTTTCCGCTGGTTTGGCGGTGAGTTTTCCGCGGTGAAGGCGTATTGCAGCACCGCCTTCTGGCCCATCACACCCCTGGAAGACAATATATTCGCGCTGCTGCGCAACGCGCCGGGCTGCGTGGCTTCTCTGCACGCCAGTTGGACAAACTGGAAAAACACATTTGTGTTTGAGGTGTCCGGCGAGGCCGGGTATCTGGCGGTTTCCGGGTTGGGCGGTCATTACGGGAGCGAGCGTTTGATCTGGGGAACCCGGCGGGAACTGGGTCAGACGCCGCAGGAACAACACTTCGAGTTCCCCGGCCCCGATCAGTCGCTGGCACGCGAGTGGAAGGATTTTGCGGATTGCATACGGCACGGACGCATTCCGCAGAGCGATGGACGCGATGGCTGGAGGACATTGTTGCTGGCGGAGTCGATCTACAAAGATGCTGGCTCGGGAGGCATCCTCCACGGAGAAATACCCGCGACTCAAGACGGGACCATTCACGAAATGATCCCCACTCATAAGCGAATCGAGCAATCGGTACCAGCACAACAACACGATAGCGGAGAAAACTCACAATGAAAGCTCTGGTCACGGGAGGAGCCGGATTCATCGGCTCTCACATTTCGGACGCCCTGTTGGCGCGCGGTTGCGAGGTGCGCGTGGTGGACAACCTCGAGCCCCGGGTGCATCCCCGGGGACGTCCCGCCTACCTCAGCCGAGAGTTTGAGTTCCTGGCCGGCGATGTGCGTGACAAGCGGGTGCTGGAACGGGCGCTGGCAGGAGTCAGCGTCGTCTTTCATGCCGCAGCCTATCAGGACTACATGTGCGACTACAGCAAGTTCTTCGACTCCAACGTGACCGGCACGGCGCTGATTTTCGAAGTGATTCAGGAGCGGCGGCTGCCGGTCGAGCGCTTCATTCTTTCGTCGTCGCAGTCGGTCTACGGAGAAGGCCAGTACCGCTGCCCGGCACACGGTTTGCAAATGCCCGAGGCACGCTGTATTTCGGACCTCGACGCGGGCGCCTGGAACCTATCCTGTCCGGAGTGTCATCAGGAACTGCAGCCGCTGCCTCTCGAAGAGGAACATACCAATCCCGTAACCCCGTACGGCCTGACCAAATATTTTCAGGAGCGGGTGGCCATGCAGCTGGGCCGCAGAGTGGGAGTGCCGGCGGTGGCGCTGCGTTACTCGATCACCCAGGGGGCGCGGCAATCTTTCTACAACGCTTATTCCGGCATTTGCCGGATCTTCACCCGCACCCTGCGACGGGGCCAGGCGCCGGTGGTTTACGAAGACGGTCGCCAACAGCGCGACTACGTGCACATCAAGGATGTGGTGCGAGCCAATCTATTGGCCATGGACGATCCCCGGACAAATTATCAGTCCTACAATGTGGGCACCGGGGAGACCACAACCGTGCTCGAATATGCCAGGGTGTTGGCGCGCAAGATGGCGGTCAGCATCGAACCGGAAGTGCCAGGCGTATATCGCGTAGGGGACGTACGGCACACGGTCTCGGGGATTTCCAAACTCGGCAGCATGGGTTGGCAGCCCACCCAGGGCCTGGATGAAATTTTCGCCGACTACCTGGGCTGGCTGGACACCGCGGGCGATACCGACGATTATTTTGCGCCGGCCTACGCGGCGATGAAAAAAAATGGCGTGGTGCGCGTGGTGCAAAAAGAAAGTGCAGCGCGAGCAAGCGCGCCAGGAGCGAGCTGCCGGGCCCCGGCTCTCGCAGGAAAAGCGCAATGGTCACAACCATGACCGTCGCGGTCCCAGCGCCTACAACTGACACCACGACTCATTCCCTGGTCTTCACCCAGGTCCGGATGGCAGGCTGGCAACGAACCCTTAAACAAATACTGGATCTGCTCATCGGGCTCCTGGGCAGTACCGTGACCGTGCTGCTTACTCCGGTCATCGCTTTGCTGCTGAAATGCGAAGACCGGGGGCCCGCGTTTCACCGCCGGGAATTTGTGGACTGCGATGGTTCGGTCCATTACTACCTCAAATTCCGCACCATGGTGGTAGGCGCCGACCAAGTGCTGCGGAACAGTCCTTCGCTCAAGCGCCAGTTCGACCACAAATACAAGCTGGAGCACGATCCGCGGGTGTTGCGGGTGGGCCGCATACTGCGAAAGTACAGCCTCGACGAATTCCCCCAATTCTTCAGCCTGCTGGCGGGACGGCTGACCTTTGTCGGGCCGCGCGTGATATCCCGGGAAGAAATCCCCCGCTATGGCGAGTTGCTGCCCAAGCTGCTCTCGGTCAAGCCCGGAATGACGGGCTATTGGCAGGTCATGGGCCGGCAAAAAACCACCTATGCGGAGCGGGTGCAGATGGACATGTTCTACATCGATCATTGGTCGCTGGGGCTCGACTTGCTCATCATGGCCAAAACGGTGTGGAAAGTCTTGCGCGCCGACGGAGCCTACTAAAGGGCCGGGATCGACAACATTTATTAAGGATCGGGCATAAATGAAAATCTTGGTGACCGGAGGCGCGGGATTCATCGGTTCTCACGTGGTAGACGCCTATGTGGACCGGGGGCATGAAGTTGCCGTGCTCGATGATTTGGGACGCGGCTCCCGCCGCAACCTGAATGGCCGGGTAAAGTTTTACCAGGGCGACATCGAAGACCGGGGATTCGTGAACAGCGTCTTCTCCGGGTTTCAGCCCGAAGTGGTAAACCATCATGCCGCACAGATGGACGTTCGCCGCGGCGTGCGCGAGCCGGTGTTTGACGCCCGGGTAAACATTTTAGGCTCACTGAACCTATTGGAAGAAGCCGTGGCCGCAAAGACCCGCCACTTCATTTATATTTCGACCGCGGGGGCGGCCTACGGCGAACCCAAACAGCTTCCGGTTCCCGAGGATGCGGCCATTCGTCCCATTACTCCCTATGGCATCAGCAAGCACACGGTGGAGCATTATCTCTACACCTTCAACCATTTATATGGTTTGACCTATGTCGTGCTGCGTTATGGCAATGTGTACGGGCCGCGGCAAAGTTCGGCGGGCGGCGCCGGGGTATTCGCAATTTTTTGCGAACAAATCCTGGCCGGCATCCAGCCCGTCATCTACGGTGACGGAAACAAAATCCGCGATTATATCTACGTCGACGATGTGGTCGAAGCCAACCTGGCCGCTCTTTCCCGCGGCCACGGCGAGGTCTTTAACATAGCCAACGGGATAGCCACCAGCGATCAGGAAGTTCTTTCCAGCATCTGCCAGTTGTTAGGCAATCCCGAGTTACGGCCTCAATATGTAGCCAAGCGGCCGGGCGAAATCGACGGAATTTGTCTAGATATCAGCAAGGCGAAGCAACTGCTGGGTTGGTCGCCCCGAGTTACGATCGCCGAGGGCGCCCGTCGGACGGCGCATTATTTCCAGGAATCTTCGGTAGCGTTGGCGCGGGCACCGTAACCCGAGTGTTGTTTCGATTTTCTTTTCACTGGCAGACCTATATTTTGCAACTGGACAACAAAATTTGTTTGATTGCCGGCGCGTCGGGTGCGATTGGCATGGCGGTCGCGCAACGTTTCGGTGCCGAAGGCGCGCGCTTGGCGCTGACCTATCATTCGCGAAAGCCGCAGTCAGAAAAGTTTCTCCGCTTGGGGAACGAGCGCAATATTTTGCAGATCCCATTGGACATTTGCAGCCGCCAAAAGACCGAGGAAGCGGTACAGCAAGTCATTACGAACTTCGGTGGAATCGATGTGCTGGTGAATTGCACCGGGGTGCTGGGACCGATCGGGCCCACCGCGCAAGTGAAGATTGATGATTGGGTACAAGCCGTCGAAACCAACCTTCTGGGAAGTTTCTATCTTACCCGCGCAGTGCTCCCCGTGATGCTGACGCAAGGCCGCGGCAAGATCATTCATTTTTCAGGCGGCGGGGCGGCTTATGCGCGGCCCTTTTTTACCGCCTACAGCGCCAGCAAGGCCGCCCTGGTGCGTTTTACCGAGAGTCTGGCAGAGGAGTTGAGAGAGTCCGGAATTGACGTCAACACCATCGCTCCCGGTCCGGTGAATAGCCGCATGTGGCGGCAGATGCGCACGTCCGCGGCAGCGGCCGGGCCACAAACCACGGCGGACTTGAAAAAAATGGAGGAAAGTGGCGGCGTGCCGCCGGACCGCGCCGCCGCCCTGGCTGTCTTTCTGGCGTCGGACCGTTCGAACGGGCTCACCGGAAGGCTGATCAGCGCGGTGCACGACGATTGGGCCGAGTTTGACCATCGTATTCCGGAGATCATGAGTTCCGAGGCAGGTACGCTGCGCCGCGTTCCCCTGATCTGATCATGCTGGGAGTTGCAATCATCGGCGCCGGCCATGTGGGCCGGATTCGGGCCGGGGTCATCCAACGCTGGCCGGGAGCGCGAATTCGGGTCGTGGCCGACGTGGACAAAACCCACGCCCTGGAGTTGGCAGAACCCGCGGGGGCGGAAGCGACCACTGACTGGCGGGCGGCCGTGCAGTCGCCAGACGTCAGTATCGTCGTCGTAAGCACCCCCACAAAATTTCATGCCGAAGCGGCTAAGAGCGCGTTGCAGGCCGGGAAGCATGTGCTCTGCGAAAAACCTCTGGCCCGATCGGTGGCGGAAGCCCAGGAAGTTATCTGCGCCGCAGCCGCCGCCAAACGCCTGCTCAAGACCGGCTTCAATTATCGCTATATGGCGCACGTGCGCGCTGCCCAGGAACTGTTGCAATCGGGCGCCCTGGGGCCGGTTTATTTCCTGCGTTGCCGCTATGGACATGGCGGACGGCCGGGATACGAAAAGCACTGGTGCACCGACCAAGATCTTTCTGGCGGCGGCGTATTGCTCGAGCAGGGCATTCATATTCTCGATCTGGTGCGTTACCTGCTGGGTGAGCCAGCGCAAGTGCTGGCCCAGTCCTCGCGCTTCTTCTGGGATTTCCCCGAGGTGGAAGATAACTGCTTCCTGTTACTCAAGACGCAAGATTCTCAGACCGCGCAGATTCATGTCAGTTGGAGCCAGTGGGTCAATGTTTTCTCGCTAGAGATTTTTGGGCGGGACGGCTACCTGCATCTCAGCGGACGCGATGGCCACTACGGGCCACAGCGGCTGGTCTGGGGAAAACGCAAACCCGACCACAGCCGTCCCGAAGAAGAAGTGTTTGAATTTCCCCCGCTCGACCATTCCTGGGACCGCGAGTGGAAAGATTTCCTCGGCGCGCTTGAATCTTACCGGCTCCCCATGGGGGGCGCGAACGACAGCCTACGGGCTTTGCAGTTAGTGGAAGCGGCGTATCAAAGTTCAAATCAGCAGGCATGGATAAAAGTCCCGCCGGCCCTGGAAAACATTCGCAGCATGAGGAGCTCAGCATGATCATTACCAAGACACCGTTTCGCGTCACACTAGGCGGGGGGGGCACCGATCTTCCTTCTTTCTATCGCGAACATGAAGGATTCATTTTGGCAGTCGCCATCGACAAGTATATGTATTTGAATGTAAACACTCCCATCCTCGAGGACACCATCCGGGTGCAATACAACCGCACCGAACTGGTCCGCCATGTGGACGATGTGCAGCACACGCTGGCGCGCGAAGCGCTGCGATTCTTTCACATCGACAATGGCATCGAGATTGTTTCCATGGCGGACGTCCCCGCGGGCACCGGCCTGGGCTCGTCAAGTTGCTATCTGATCGGGCTGCTAAACGCCATGCACACGCTGACCCAGTCCCCCACCAGTTCCGAGCGGCTAGCGGAAGAAGCCTGCTGCATTGAACTGGACCGGCTGCAAAAACCCATCGGCAAGCAGGACCAATACATGGCGGCGCTGGGTGGCCTGACCACGCTCGAAATCGCCAAAGATGGCCGGGTCACAGCCACACGTCTCTGCCTGCCGACGGAATTGCTGGAGTCCCTGGAGAACAATATGCTGCTGTTCTATACCGGGGCCACCCACGACACCGTCAAGATTCTGGAAAAGCAGGACAGTGAAACCAGAAAGAAGACCAGCGGGGTGGTCGAAAGCCTGTGCGAGATCAAACACATCGGAATTGATATCCGTGATGCCATTGTGCACGGGCATTTGCGGCGATTTGGCGAACTGCTGGATATTCACTGGCAAACCAAGAAAAGACTGTCCACCGGCGTCAGCAACCCGCAGATCGACGCCTGGTATGCCCTGGCTAAACAAAACGGCGCCATCGGGGGAAAGATCTGCGGGGCCGGCGGCGGCGGTTTTCTGATGCTGTACTGCGAAGAGAACAAGCCGCGGCTGCGGGAAGCCATGCGCCATGCCGGGCTGCGCGAACTGAATTTCCGCTTTGAGTTTGAAGGCAGCAAAGTGGTTTTTGACATGTTGTCGCGGGACGGCCGCCTGGCCCACATCCATCGCCAGGAAAGAAACCACCACGTGCGGACGGCGGCGGCAGCAGCCATGTCAGCCCACGCCTGATTCTTGGCGGTGTCCGCAACGCTTATTTCCGGCAATGACGTCCGGAGAGAATCATGCCCAAGCCGGGAGCGGTTTTTCTCGATCGCGACGGAGTCATCAATCGCCTCATCTATCACCGCGACGCGGGCATCGTGGATTCCCCGTTCACGGTCGCCCAGTTTCGCCTGCTGCCGCGGGTGCCCAAGGCCATTCGCCTGCTCAACGATCTAGGGCTCAGGGTGGTGATGGTTTCGAATCAACCTGGAATTGCGAAGCGGCACTTTGACGCAGGAATGCTGCGGCAATTTGAAAAGAAGTTACAGGCCGCGTTGCAACCGGCGGGGGCCCGCATCGACGCCATCTACTACTGCCTGCATCATCCGCAGGCAGTGGTCAAAACCTTGCGCCGACGCTGCCGCTGCCGCAAGCCGGGAACGGGAATGCTAACTCGCGCCGCCGGCGACCTGGGCCTAAGTTTGCGCCAGTCCTACATGGTGGGAGACGGGCTTACCGACATCGAAGCCGGGGCGCGTGCCGGTTGCCGGACCATCTTTATCGGCCAGTGGAAATGCGAGCATGGCCAGTTTATTCATCCCCGGAACCTGCGTCCCCGCCTGATTGCCAAAGATTTGTGGGAAGCCGCACTGCTGATCCGGCGCGAAGTTCGATCGCAGAATGCAGCGCTTCTGTGATCCAAGTCAGAGATCCACAAGGAGATCATTCATGGCTGCACCGCAATTATTGAGAATGGAAAGCGGTCGGACAAGTGTCGGCTGCCGCATCTGTGACAGCCCCAACTTCTCCGAGTACCTGCACGGCCGGGGACATCGCGTCGTGGAATGCCTCGACTGCGGTTTGCGCTATGTGAATCCCCAACCCAGCGAAAGAGAGTTGCGCGAATTTTATGCCGGTTTTGACCTCGAAAGCACTTGGCGAGGCGATGGCGAAGAACGCTTCGACCGCTCCATGCGCAATTTCGTGATGCAGTTCCGGCAGCAAGGTTCGGTGCTGGACGTGGGAAGCTCGCGGGGAAACTTTCTCATCGCCATGCGCGGGGCCGGGTTCTCGGTATTCGGCGTGGAGCCTTCCCCCAAGAACAGCGATTTCGCCCGCGCCGCCAATGGGATTGACACATATACAGGAACGGTGGAGGAGTTTCTGGCCGCCCCCACCCGGCGTGACTTCCATGTAATCACCGTGCTGAATGTGATTGAGCATGTCCCCGATCCCAAAGATGTGCTCATGAGGTTGCGTGAGCTGCTGGTTGAGGGCGGGTTGATTGTGCTGGCGGTCCCTGACGCCCGGCTGCATGCCCTAATTGGCGGAGCCCGAAAAAAACTAGGCTTCCCGGATCCATTCTGGATGAACACCCGGAAGCATCCGTTGGTGGGATTCGATCCTCCCGCCCATCTTTGCTCCTTTGAACCCAGAACGATTTCTAACCTGGTGGAAAAGAGCGGATTTCAAGTGCTGGCATTGCGCAACGCGCCGGTCATTCTCAATCAGGACCTCTGGAAGAATGTGCTCAAGACGGTTTTGCACGCCGGCTCCGAGTTTCTTTACTTTGCGTCTGTTGGCCGAGTCGTCCTGGGTTATTCGACGGTGATTGCCGCCCGCAGGATGGGATGAGCCCGAGAATCCGCAAAGTTGTGATTCCCGCCGCCGGCCTGGGGACACGGTTCCTGCCCGCCACCAAGGTTGTGCCCAAAGAATTGCTGCCGATCGCGGGCAAACCACTGATTCAGTACGCAGTGGAAGAAGCAGCGGCAAGCGGCCTGGAAACCGTCATACTGGTACTGAGCCGGAGTAAGACTCTGATTGCCGAACATTTCCAGCGAGATGTTTCCCTCGAAGCAACACTTTCGCAGCGAGGCAAGAACAAAGATGCGGAGTTGGTGCGTCAGATATCGAGTCTGGCCGAGATCCACACGGTCTGGCAGGAAGAACCCCTGGGGTTGGCGGATGCCATTCGCTGTGCGCGGCCGCTGGTTAAGGACGAAACGTTTGCGGTGATTTTGCCAGACGCGCTGATTGATTCGACTCTTCCTTGCTTGAGTCAGTTGTTGGCATGCTATGAAAAGCATCCCGGCTGCGTTGTGGCCACCCAGACCGTGGATGCTTCCGAAGTAGAACGATTCGGGATTCTGAATGTGGTTTCGATCTCCGATCCATGCTGTAACGGACGCACCTTGCGAGTGACGTCGCTGACGGAACGTCCGCAACCCGGCACGACGTCCTCTCGCAACGGAATCTTTGGGCGCTACATTCTGGAACCTGGGATCTTTGCCGCGATCGAGCAAACCCGTCCCGCCCTCGGGGGGGAGTTGCAACTTACCGATGCGCTCTCTTTGTGCTGCGGCCCGGTACCGCTGTACGCCTACCGCTTCGCAGGAGAGCACTACGATTGCGGCAGCCTCCTCGGCTTTCTGCAAGGCACACTTGTTTATGCCCTCAAAGATCCGGAAATGGCAGGTCACTTGCGCGCACATTTGCCGCCCCGGAGCAGATGGCATTTCAGGCCGCTCGCTGAATCGTCGTTCTCCAAAATCGTCGTTCTTCCAGGAGATAGAAAATGAACTACACGTCTGCATACTTTGACCAAGCCATCCAGATTCTTCGTCAGCTGAACCACTCAAAAGTGGACCATATGCTCGACGTTCTCCTGGAAGTCCGGCAACAGAACGGACGCATCTTCTTTCTGGGAGTCGGCGGCGGTGCTGGCCATGCCTCGCACGCGGTCAATGATTTCCGCAAGATTGCCGGCATCGAGTGCTACGCGCCCACCGACAACGTCTCTGAGCTGACGGCCCGCATTAACGATGATGGCTGGGAAACTTCCTACAGAAATTGGCTGCAAGGCAGTCATCTACGCAAGCAAGACGCGGTGTTTGTTTTCTCCGTCGGCGGCGGGGACGCCGAGCGCAAAATCAGCGCTAATTTGGTCAGCGCGCTGCAATATGCTAAACAGGTCGGAGCCAAAGTTTGCGGGATTGTGGGGCGCGACGGCGGATTCACTGCCCAGGTTGCCGACGCCTGCATCATTGTTCCTACGGTGAATCCCGACACCGTTACTCCGCATACGGAATCGTTCCAAGCCGTGATCTGGCACCTGCTGGTCTCCCACCCCAGGCTGAAAACCGCGGAAATGAAATGGGAATCGGTGGCTCCAGCCGAATCCATGGCCTGAAGAATGCTTCCCCTTTACAACATCCGGCCCGCGCACGCGCCGGAGGCCCAGGCCCACTGAAAGTTAAATCCCCCCAGCTGCCCGGTCACATCGACCACTTCTCCGATAAAGAATAAGCCGGGCACTTTCCGGCTCTCCATCGTCTTCGCCGACAGTTCGCCGGTGTCGACCCCTCCTGCCGTAACCTCAGCTTTTCCGTAACCTTCCGTACCCGCTGGAGTCACGGCCCACTCGTGTATCTGGCGTTCGAAATCTTTCAGGGCGGAGTTTGTCCAGGCACTGGGAACGTGATGATCCAACCATCGATTGGCCAGGCGATTGGGGAGGATTGTCTGCAACGCGGCTCGAAGAGTCGGGAGGTTTCGCGGAACATTTGATTTGAGGAGAGCTGTTGTCACGTCCTGGCCGGGAGCTAAATCAATAATGATGGACTCCAGTTTTTTCCAATAGGACGAAATTTGCAAGATTGCCGGCCCACTGAGTCCGCGATGCGTGACCAGCATCTTTTCCCGGAAGCGCTGGCCGTCACAAGAAGCAATAATTTCCGCAGACACACCCGCCAGATCTGCGTAGCGTCCGCCATCTTCCGTACCGAACAGCAGCGGTACCAGTGCCGGACGAGCCTCACGAATGGCCAACCCAAATTGCCGCGCCAGATCGTAGCCGAACCCGGTGGCCCCCATCTTTGGAATTGAAAGGCCGCCGGTGGCGACCACCACCACAGGAGCATGAAATTCTGCTTCCGCGGTACGCACAACAAATTCCGTCGATCGCGTTACTTCCTGGACTGCGATATTGACGAACAGATGCACTCCCGCGTCGTGGTATTCCTTTTCGAGCATTCCTAGGATGTCCTGCGCGGAACGGTCACAGAAAAGTTGGCCGATGGTTTTTTCGTGATAACGGATACCATGCTTTTCGACCAATGCGATGAAATCCGCAGGAGTGTAGCGGGCCAGGGCTGACTTGGCGAAATGCGGATTGGCTGAGATGAAGTTTTCCGGCGAGCAATGAATATTGGTGAAATTGCAGCGTCCACCGCCAGAGATTAGGATTTTCTTTCCGGGGCGTTCGGCACGTTCGAGAATGGCAACTCGGCGTCCCCGCTTTCCGGCTTCGATCGCACACATTAAACCGGCGGCGCCAGCGCCTAGAATTAAAGCATCGAACTCCTGGACCAAGCGATCTCCATTCGACTGGCGGTTGCAATTTTTCCTCGCGAGAGGTTCTACCCAGCGACTTTCAATTTTTGTGTGCGGGAGATTGGCTGTCTCGTCATTTCTCCATCGACCATTCGCCAGACACCCAAAGGATTCGCATCTTTCAACTCGTCAGGTAGGGCGGCGTCGGGAAATCCCTGATAGCAGACGGGACGTGAGAAGCGAAAAATCGCCTGACTGCCAACCGACGTCGAGCGCCCATCGGAGGTTGCCGGATACGGGCCGCCATGCACCATGGCGTGCGAAACTTCCACGCCGGTCGGGAAGCCATTCAATACCAGGCGTCCGACTTTACTCTCGAGAATCGCAATCAGGTCGCTGAAATCGAGTAAGTCCTGCTCCGTGCCATGAATGGTTGCGGTGAGGTGACCTTCCAGAGTACGAGCCGCCTCCAGCAACTCATCGCGGTTCGAGTGGCGAACCAGCAAGGTCGCGGGCCCGAAGATTTCTTCCGACAAATCCGGGTCTTTCAAAAGAGATTGAACATCGGTCTCGAAAAGGGCCGCGCCAACACATTGCTCGACGTCGCTGGCGGATGGTTGATTTTCTGCCAGAAGCTTTACGCTTTTTTTTGCTTTCCGGGCGATGAGACCCGCGTTATAGGAAGATCGGATGCCGCCGGTCAGCAAGTGGAATGACGCTGATCCACCAATCGCCTCTTGGAGTTGGGTGAGGAAACTGGACGCATCCTCTCCCTCCGGCAGAAAGATCATTCCAGGTTTAGTGCAAAACTGTCCTGCGCCCAATGTAAACGAAATGTGTAATCCGGTGGCGATGCCCTCGGCGTGATGCCGCAATGCCCCAGGCAGAATGAACACCGGGTTCGTGCTGCTCATCTCAGCGTAAAACGGGATGGGCTCGGGACGCGCAGCCGCAATGTTCATGAGTATTCTTCCAGCTTTCCGCGAGCCAGTGAAACCGCCCGCCTTCACCAATGGATGTTTCACCAAGGCTGCGCCAATCTCATTGCCACCATCGAACAGAAGAGAAAAAACTCCTTCCGGCAAATTGCATTGGCGGACAGCTGCCAGCAATGCATGCCCCACCAGTTCGCTCGTAGCTGGATGTGCCGGATGGGCTTTGACAATGACCGGATTCCCCGCCGCCAGCGCCGAGGCCGTGTCCCCACCCGCGACTGAAAAAGCCAGTGGAAAATTGCTGGCGCCGAATACGACGACTGGGCCCAAAGGCCGCAGCATGGAACGAATATCCGGCCTCGGAGCTGGCTTGCGGTCAGGATCGGCACGATCGATTCTCGCCGTGGTCCATGAACCCTCCTCCACTACCTGCGCGAACAAACAAAGTTGCCCGCAAGTTCGGGCCACCTCGCCCTGTAACCGGGCTTTCGGAAGCGCGGTTTCTTGCTCTGCACATTCAACGATTTTAGCCGCAATGGTTTCGATATTGGCGGCAATCGTTCGTAAAAACGCGGCTTTATCATGGCCGGAAACCCGGCTGTAGAGAGGAAACGCTTTATGCGCCAAGTTTGCCGCCGCACCTACTTCTTGCGGCGTCGCGGAAAAGAATTCTTGCGCCAGCCGATCGCCAGTCTTGGGATTGGTGGCATGGAACACATTGCCGCCGACGGCGCCTTCACTAAATCCGATAATGGACTTGCCTGATAATTTCACGATCCACCTCGAGAACTGGCCGTTCCGGAAAGGCCAATTCCGCTTAGGATAGAATACCGGGCACACGCAGTTACTAGGCCACTTTTGATCCGTCTTATTTCATTGTACTGAGTCAAACCATGTCAAAACCGCGGGTGGCAATTCTGGGAGTTGGGTTAATGGGTTCGGGGATGGCGGGACGCCTGCTGTCCGCCAGTTTTCCGCTGTCGGTTTACAACCGCAATCGCGAAAAGGCCCAAGTCTTTGCGGATGCCGGCGCATTTTTGGCGAATTCTCCGCGGGAGGCGGTGGCGCGCTCGGAAATTATCATCAGCATGCTGGTGGACGATGGCGCTTCCCGCAGCGTATGGTTCGGTGACGATGGAGCGTTGGCGGGCGCGTCTCCAGGGGCAGTATTGATCGAATCGAGCACGGTAACCGTGGGTTGGATCAAGGAACTCGCGGCCGCCGCTACCCGGCAAGGATGTGAATTGCTCGACGCGCCAGTGACGGGCAGCAAACCGCAGGCCGCATCCGGCGAATTGCGCTTCCTGGTTGGAGGAGATGCCAAAGCGCTGGAGATCGCGAGGCCGGTGCTATCTGTTCTCGGCAACGACATCATTCACTTCGGCCCGAATGGCAGTGGCGCAGTCATGAAGCTCATCAACAATTTCATGTCGGGAGTGCAGGCGGCTTCTCTGGCGGAAGCAACGGCATTCATTCAAGCCAGCGGCCTCGATCGCGAAAAGGCATTGGCAGTCCTGACCAACGGCGCTCCCGGTAGCCCGCTGGTGAAGTTGTTGTCCGCTCGCGCCAAGGCTGGGGACTTCACTCCGAATTTCGTGCTGCGGCTGATGGCAAAAGATCTCAGCTACGCCATCGAAGAAGGAAGGCATCACCAGATTGATTTAAGAACGGCCGCCGGCGCTCTCGCCGTGTTTCAACAAGCCATCGCCAGCGGTTATGGAGAAAAAGACTTTTCGGCCGTCATTGAGTCTTCTGCAAATGCGGCAAAAGCGAAGATGTCTGTTTCTTGATCGGGGTGATTTCGCGGAGCCGTCCAAAAACAATCGGCTCAATGTGAATCGCGGGTCACCGTCGAGCCACTGTTCCCCACCAGAAAATCCAGATCGGCACCCTTGTCGGCTTGCAGCACATGCTCGATGTAAAGTCGCACCCAGCCCCGTTCCGGCAGCGGCGGCGGCGTCCATTGCGCGCGGCGGGCAGCCAGCGTGGAGTCGTCGACTTCCAACCGCACCATTCGTTCGACAACGTCGAGCGTGATCATATCGCCCGAGAGCACCAGCGCTAAAGGCCCGCCAGCCGCGGCTTCGGGCGAAACATGCAGTACCACCGTTCCGTAAGCGGTTCCGCTCATGCGAGCGTCGGAAATGCGGACCATGTCGGTGACACCTTTGCGCAGAAGCTTTGGCGGCAGAGCCATATTGCCAACTTCCGCCATCCCCGGATAACCGCGGGGTCCGCAATTCTTGAGCACCATAATGCAGTTTTCATCGATATCAAGTGCATCATCATTGATACGAGCGTGATACTCCTCGATGGTTTCAAAAACCACGGCACGTCCGCGATGCTGCAACAAGCTCGGACTGGCAGCGGACAACTTGATCACGGCGCCATCCGGAGCAAGATTCCCCCGTAGAACTGTGATTCCTGCATTCGCCTTGAACGGACTCGAAAATGTATGGATCACATCGCGATTCCAACACGGCGCATCGCTGACATTTTCCCCAATCGATTTCCCGTTCACGGTCAATGCATCACGATTCAATACGCCCGCCTCGCCCAACTCGCGCAAAACCGCAGGCAGGCCACCGGCATAGAAAAAATCCTCCATCAGATATTTGCCCGAGGGCTGAAGATTTACCAGGCAGGGCAATTCCGACCCGAAACGCTCGAAATCGTCGAGACACAAAGGCACGCCAATGCGTCCAGCGAGGGCGATCAGATGAATGACGGCATTCGTTGATCCCCCAATCGCGGCGTTGGCGCGAATCGCATTTTCGAAAGCAGCGCGGGTCAGGATTCGAGAAATCACCAGATCGTCCTTCACCATTTGAACGATGCGGCGGCCAGTCATCTGAGCGAGCGTGTTGCGGCGGGCATCAACCGCGGGAATCGCGGCGTTTCCCGGCAAACTCATGCCCAGCGCTTCGACCATGTTGGCCATGGTGGAAGCCGTGCCCATGGTCATGCAATGGCCCTTGGAGCGGTGCATGCAGCTCTCGGCTTCGTGGAACTCCTCGACCGTCATTTCGCCTTTGCTCACTTGATCCGACATTTGCCAGACGCCGGTCCCCGACCCGATATCGCGGCCGTGGAACTTGCCGGAAAGCATGGGCCCGCCCGATACGCCAATGGTCGGCAATCCGCACGAGGCCGCTCCCATCAGCAACGATGGCGTGGTCTTGTCACAGCCCATCAGCAGAACCACGCCGTCCATCGGGTTACCGCGAATGGATTCCTCGACGTCCATGCTGGCCAGATTGCGAAAGAGCATGGCGGTGGGCCGCAGTAGCGTCTCTCCCAACGACATCACGGGAAATTCCAGCGGGAAACCTCCGGCTTCCCAGACTCCCCGCTTCACAAATTCGGCAATTTCGCGAAAGTGAGCGTTACACGGAGTCAGTTCAGACCAGGTATTGCAAATGCCGATCACTGGCCTGCCGTCGAACAGGTCGTGAGGCCAGCCCTGGTTTTTCATCCAACTGCGGTGGATGAAACCGTCTTTGTCCTTCCGCCCAAACCATTCCTGGCTGCGCAACTTCTTCATGGATGAATCCTGATTGTCATGGCAATCTGTCGAGGTCCTAAAACGCTCTTGGATGATAGCGCAGACCAGCGGGCAAACGTAGTCTCAACTTGACGGAAACAAGAACTGGAAGGATGATCTCTGTGGCCCAATCCAGAGGCCCAATCCGGGGAAAGGCAAGGGAACGATCACTATGCCTCAGGTTTTGCCGATACCATTTTCATCGCACCGTTCAACTCGATTCACTACAATCCTCACCGCCATCGTCTTCAGTTTCGCGGGACTGTGCCTGGTGGGCACCGCATCGGCTGCGCCCAGCGGCAAAGCTCTACAGATCTATTTTGTGGACGTCGAAGGCGGACAGGCAACGTTGTTTGTCACTCCGGCGGGACAGTCTCTTTTGATAGACACGGGATGGCCCGGCAACAATGGCCGCGACGCCGACCGCATTGTTGCCGCCGCCAAAAAAGCCGGAATCAGCAAAATCGACTATGTTCTCATCACCCATTTTCATACTGATCATGTTGGCGGTGTTCCTCAGCTGGCGTCGCGTATTCCGGTGGGAACATTCATTGATCATGGTGAGAACCGCGAGAGCACCGACGCGGAGACCGTCAAGGGCTGGCAAGCCTACCAGCAATTGCTGGCGACGGGAAAATATAAACGCATCACTGCCAAACCCGGCGACGTTCTGCCCATTCGCGGGATGAATGTCACGGTCATAAGCGCGGACGGCGCGCTGATTGATAAGCCGCTTCCAGGGGCGGGACAAGAAAACCCTGCTTGTAAAGATGCTCCAACCTATCCCGCCGATGAGACCGAGAATTTGCGCTCGCTGGGGACGCTCATCACTTTTGGCAAGCTAAGAATGATCGACTTGGGTGATCTGACCAAGGACAAAGAAATGCCTTTGATGTGCCCGGTGAACAAGATCGGCAAGATTGATATTTATATCGTCTCTCATCACGGTTGGGAGCAAAGCAGCAGCCCTGCGTTTGTTTATGGCCTCGCGCCTCGGGTAGCGATCATGGACAACGGAGCCAAGAAGGGCGGAACGCCTTCGGTTTGGGACATCATCGAAAAATCGCCGGGGCTTGAAAATTTGTGGCAATTGCATTTTTCCGAAGAGGGCGGCACAGCGCACAACGTTCCCTCGGAGTACATTGCCAATCCGGAAGGCCCCGATGCAGGAAATTATCTGGAATTGACTGCGCAGCCGGACGGGAGCTTCGATGTACTCAACTCCCGCACCCAAAAATCGAAACACTATGCAGCGCGCTAAATCCACCTCGAGCTGACTTGCCCCGATGATCGAAAGACAGCGCCCGGAGTCCATTCTGTACAATGCTGCAAGTCAGCCCTCAACGCCCGGGTGGCGAAATTGGCAGACGCACGGGACTTAAAATCCCGGGTCTCGAAAGAGACGTACCGGTTCAATTCCGGTCCCGGGCACCACCTCATGATTGCAACTTTGGAAAAATCCTAGACTGGGACGGTGGCTTCCGTTTTGGAATGAGGCCTTCGCTGTTTGCGTAGCTCCATTTGGAATTCGTCGGTGGTCAGTTCCGACTTGACGCGAAAAAGGTCAAGTAAAGGATCTTCGACTTCTCCGCTTCGGGGCATGGACAGAGCCGCATCGCTGTTATCGATGCCTTCCGGTTTGACCAGGAGCTCGGGAAGAGCGCCATTACTGTTCATCAACGATTGAATGAACTTCTCGACCTGTTCTCTTTGCTGAGTGGTGTGTTGCGTGAGCTCCACTCCCATCCCGACTTCAGGATGCATCACCCGCACCATGCCTTCGGCCTCCACTTCCAGTTCCGCGACTCGCATGGAAAGCACAAGTCTGGTGCGCACCGGAAAGGGCGACGCCATCTCCAAGTAGCAGCCCCCGAGACTGAGATCGGTTAGTTTACAACCCACCGGCGGATCATCGGTCTCCATTTCGGGAGAATGGCGTTTGAGCCAGGCGTCGAGCTGCTCGCGGTGCTCGGATGAAAGATCAATAAAGCGGACACCTGATTGCCGGCCGGCATTTTCCCAGGCCGATTCGCCGGCGCATTCGATCTTCGACTCGGTCCCAGGGAGAGTGAAACTGACGCGCATCCGGGTGGTGTTCTTGGGGCGTTGGAATTTTTGCAGCGCCATTCCGCCTTCGCTCAGGTCGATGCTGACGGTGTTTTGCTTGCCCGATCCATCGGTGGCGATCAAGGTCACCGGAATCTCAATTGGTACGCGAGTGTTACGCCGCCGCTCACTCTTCATCAGGGCGCGGGCGGCTCGAAAACTGGCCTTGGCGCGCTCCGAGGAAACGGGTTTATACAGGACAAAATGCGCTCCCAATTCAAACGCGCTACGTAGCGCTTTCTGGCCATCGACAATGGCCACGGCCACGGCACGTTTGTTGCAGGGAGCGGAACGGGCGCTTCGGAGCACCTGGGACGCGACTTTCTCGTCGGTGCAATCCACAATTACGGCTTCAAATCTCTGGCGGGTCAGCTTGCGCACCGCGGAATCCGCTTCGGAGCAGTGCTCCACGGCAATTTCCAGGTCGCTGAGCACACGGCGCAGCACCCGCACGATTTTGTCGTCGGAACAGAGAAGCAGACACTTCAAGCTCATAGTGCGCCTTCAAGCCACAGAACCAGAGGATGCGCTTCAGCCACGGCCGGCGGCCGCAGCCTTTTCGTCATCTTCGTCAAGCAGATGGGCCACGGTGCGGAGCTGCTCTGCGGCATTCTGCAGGGCCTCAATTTGCTTGCCTAGCTGCGCTTGTTCAGCCTGTTTCTTGCGAAGCACTTCATGGATATCCCTCACGGCAGGACCCCCTCATTTCAATGTAGGTACCCCCTCGGCGCGCGTCAATCCGCCCGGGTTCCGCCTGGGTTACGGCAGTAACTGGCTTCAGGGAGCAATTTCTGATCTGGGAGGGGTCGGTCATTCCAAGGACTTGTCCAGATCGCGTTCGAAGGTCATGGTCGTGATACTGTTCATGGAAGGTCATATAATCCGTAAACCCATATGCTTTTTGAAACCAATTGCTTGAAGCTTTTCCTTGAACCAACCCAAGTTTGATATTGACTTCCAGCAAATAACCTGTAGAATCATAAGCTTCCAGATGGTAAGCGAGTCCATTGAGTAATAGCCAGGGCGGGTCTTCGCCCACCGCTGAAAGGTGTGGAATCGTTTACAAGCCCTGGTGAATCTAAGTTTTAGTAGTTTTATTGTAATTTCAAAGTGCGAGGCGGCAATCTTCATGGCTAAGCGACGTGGAAATCCAAATTGGGGTAAACCGGAGCCGATCGGGCCTATCACTCCAACCGTCACTGAGTTTGAGCAGGTGGTACGAGAATATAAGCTCTCCCCTGACCAGTACTTACGCTCGACCCGGCTGCGGGAGTGGGCACGGCGGAACAAGAACTCGAAGTACATCCCTGAACCACTTTTGGAAGCTTGGGGATTCGAGATCGAGTCGACCCTGTAAAGACCCAGCAAGCAATTGAAAAAGGCCGCCCATGGGGCGGCCTTTTTCATGCGCGAGGGAGTCTAGAACGGCTTGCGGATCACAATGTCGCTGTCGTTGATGAAAAATTGCGCCGAACAATGGTCAGAGCCACAGATCACCGGCAGGAGACCGCCAAGCTGTTTGCGTGTGATCAAACCGAGGGTTCCGCAATTTGGGCAGGACAGCACCGCCCAATAGGGATCTTCTTTCTCGCCTACATTCCCGGCATTCTCCAGCACGAAAATTGTCCCTGGAAGCATTTGCTCCGGGATCCATTCGTTGAGGACGTCCAGTTCTGCGATCATTCACCCTCCTGGTGCAGCCAAACTCCCCGCCTATGAAGCCTTTCTACTTTTTCGCACCACCTGAGATCTCAACGATTGTGTCGATCCGGTTGCGATCCCAGTTGCCTTTTTGCCGCTGCGAATCACTGCCTGTACCTGACGAACCGTGTCACTGAGGCAAATCGCGAACATTGGCTGACGCGAATTCTTCAAAATATCCACAATCTGTTGCGCCGAAGTTTCCAGATAAAGACTCTTGCCGTCCGTAAGCAGGTGGTAGTCGGAAGTACCGCTCACGGTTTCCGCCAGGCGCTTGCTGAACTCGCGTTGCAGAAAGCGCACAACTTTACGCATCCGCTGCAACGAGAAACCGCGGCGCCGAAGATCGCAAATCACCGCGACCTCGATGAGATCCTGCATCGAGTACAGCCGCCGATGCCCTTCCCGGGCTGGGACGACTATGCCGCGCTCGTCCCACCACTGCAATTGCCGCAGTGAAATGCCGGTGAGCTGCACAACATCGCGGGATGTAAAATGCTCTTGCATCTAGAAATGTTTCAAACAAATGAATCTACTAATGTTTGAAACATTCTAGGCGTGAGTTGATTCCTGTCAACGAAAGATTTGAAGGGCGAGGGGTGACTAGAGGAGTTCCCCGGATGGATGGGTTGAGAATTAAGCGAAAACTGTGGGCTACGAATGCGCGGCTGTGAGGCCGCCGCCCACGAAGTGAACTATTTCCAAACGGTCGCCTTCAGCGAGTTGGGTCGCGGGCCATTGATCGCGAGAAACGATGTTGCGGTTCAGTTCCACGGCGACCCGATCCTGCTTCATCCCCAATTGCTCGATTAAGGAAGAAAGAGGAAGCGGGGCGTTGAAGTCACGGTCTTCGCCGTTAATTTGAAGTTTCATTGCAAAGTCTCTGCTTGCGGTGGCTACAAACCATGCTGCTGGATGGTGGCTGCAAGACGTGGCAAGCCACGTCTCTACGGAGATTAAGCTTCGACTTTTCGCAGCTCGAATTTGCGCGTAGCGGTACGGCCAGAATAGCTGGCTTGCACCAGGATGGAAGAATCCGGCAAGGAGCAATCGTCGACATCAATCTTCATCTCCGCTTCCCCTGACGAATCGGTGACTACCTGCGTATAGAAAGGAGCGGCAGAGGGACGAGAAAAGCGCACCGTAAGCCGGGCGCCCTGGGCTCCAGAACCGCCATCAATCACGCGTAAACGGATTACGAGATTATGGTCAGTGTGAACCGCATCTGCGTTGAGCCACTGCACATCAAGTTCCTTGATCGCAGCCAAGACTTCCGGCGCATCGCGTTTGTCAAGGACTTCGTCTAAATGCCCGTCGCGAATGGAATCGAGCACAAGGCGGTGCTGGTCGCGCAAAATCTGCTCTTTCTGGTGATCGGTGAAGCCGCTGTCGGCGGCTTTATCGGCGTAAGAGGTGGCACGTTTGCCGATGCAGCGTCCGCGGACGAACACCTGAGTCTGCAAAAGCAGCTCGCTCTCGCGGGCCTCACTCTGCACGTGATACACGGTATCGTCGTGCTTTATATCGGTATTAAAGCCAAAGATCATCGGGTTCGGTCGTGGCGATTTAAGTCTATTGGAAATGTAGCATGTCTCGATTAACGATTTCTTAACAAAGCTGGTCGAGAACCTTGACACTACACGACTTGAAATCTAATCTAGTGTGTTTACTAAGTACTGGCGCGAATTATATATAGCTCTTCCTATGCCCGACAATTACTTCGTCCGTTACCTGCCTTTATTGATTCACTTCGTGGTCGCGGGCACCGTCGCGGGTGGAATGGTGCTGCTTTCCTGGATCATCGGGTACCGCCGACCCACTGCCGCAAAGCTCTCTCCTTATGAATGCGGTATGGCCCCAGTTGGGGACGCCCAGGCGCGCTTTTCAGTGAAGTTCTACCTGGTAGCGATGCTCTTTATCTTGTTCGACGTAGAAGCGGTTTTCCTTTACCCATGGGCCGTCATTCTTCGCCAGCTTAAGATGTTCGGGTTTCTCGAGATGTTGGTATACATTCTGATTTTCCTGGTCGGCTTCTTCTATATATGGAAAAAAGGCGTGCTGGATTGGGGCAATCCCTCGGCTAAGAGAGGTGAGGTTTAGATGCCCTGGCCTCCTGCCGTAACCGATCTTGAGAAACTGAAGGAACATCCTGCCATTGCTAAGCTTTTGGCGTGGAATCCGGCTGCGGTTGAGGGAGCAAAATACGACCGTGACGAAACGTCCATTTACATTGAGCGCTCTGCAATCCGTGAAGCCTGCGCGGTACTTCGAGACAACCCGGATTTCCCCCTGAATTATCTTTCTGATGTGACCTGCGTCGACTGGTATCCATCAGATCCCCGCTTCGAAGTTGTTTATCATCTGCTTTCCATCTCGAAAAAAGAGCGGGTGCGGCTGAAAGTTCGCCTCAGTGGAGACAGTCCGGCGATCGAATCGATCACCTCAGTTTGGCCTGGGGCCAATTACTTTGAGCGCGAGGTTTTTGATCTGTTCGGTATTCGCTTTACAGGACATCCGTATCTGCGCCGCCTGCTCATGCCCGAGGATTGGGAAGGTAACCCGCTCCGCAAAGATTATCCGGTGGAGGGCTACCGCTAAGGTTCATTTATGGCCCACCTTACTTCTGTGCCCGCGCTAGAACCCGGTCAGGACAAAACCATGATCCTGAACATGGGGCCGCAGCATCCATCCACGCACGGCGTATTGCGCCTGATGCTGGAGATCGACGGCGAAAATATTGTGCGCCTCATGCCGGACATTGGATTCCTGCATACCGGGATCGAGAAGACGTGCGAGGCCAAGTTTTATCAGCAGGTAGTGCCGATGACTGATCGCATCGACTACCTGTGTCCGATGACCAACAATCTTTGTTACGTGCTCGCGGTCGAAAAGCTCCTTGGTCTGGAAATCCCCCCGAAAGCGCAGTGGCTGCGAGTCATGATGAACGAATTGACCCGCATCAACTCGCATTTGGTCTGGCTCGGAACTCACGCCATGGATATGGGCGCGATGACCGTGTTCCTGTATTGCTTCCGCGAGCGTGAAGACATTCTGCGTTTGTTTGAAGCCATCAGCGGTCAGCGCATGATGACTTCCTACTTCCGCATTGGTGGAGTTTCGCTGGAACCGCCGCTCGGGTTCCTCGACCGCGTAAAAGATTTTGCTAACCGCTTCCCCGCGAGAGTGGATCAGTACGAAAACCTGCTCACAGGGAATCCCATCTGGGTGATGCGTACCAAGGGCGTGGCGAAGATTACGAAGGAAGACGCGATCGCGTTAGGGGCCAGCGGCCCGACGGCACGCGGCAGCGGCATCGACTTCGATCTGCGACGTGATATGCCTTATTCCGGCTATGAGAATTTCAAGTTTAAAGTCCCAGTTGCCACCGAGGGCGACGTCTTCGCACGATACATGTGCCGGGTGCAGGAGCTGCGCGAATCAATCAGCATCGTGAAGCAGGCAGCAGAAGGCATGCCCGAAGGCCCGATCAAAGCGGATGCCCCGCATGTGGTTCTACCCGACCGCGAGAAGATGAAGACACAAATGGAAGCCCTCATCTATCACTTCAAGATTATTACCGAAGGCTTTGCCGTGCCTGAGGGTGAGGTTTACCAGGCCGTGGAGTCGCCCCGGGGTGAAATGGGCTATTACGTAGTCAGCGATGGAACAGCTAAGCCGTATCGCGTTCACATGCGTTCGGCGTGCCTTGCAAATATGCAGACGTTGCCATCGATGTGCGAAGGCCGGTTGCTGGCGGATGTGGTCGCCGCCATCGGGAGTATTGACATCGTATTGGGAGAGATCGACCGGTAAGGATGAAGTTTTCCGACCAATTCGAACAGCGTTTCACGGAGATGCTTACGCATTATCCGACGCCGCGGTCTGTACTCGTGCCAACGCTGCTCTACGCGCAGGACGAAACCGGCTATCTGAGCGATGAAGTGATCCACGAAATCGCTGAGCGCCTAACGCTGACGGATCTGGAAGTTCGCAACGTGATCAGCTACTACTCTATGCTGACCACCAAGCCACGTGGCAAGTTCAACGTTCAGGTTTGCACCAACATCGCCTGCATGCTGAGGGGTGGCGAGGAGCTACTGGATCATTGCAAAAAGAAATTGGGCATTGGCCACAAGGGCACCACGCCGGACGGTTTATTCACGCTGGAAGAAGTCGAATGCATCGGCGCATGTAGCTGGGCGCCAGCGGTGCAGGTGAACTACGACTTCCATGAGAACCTGACCATCGAGCAAATGGACAGAGTTCTGGAAGGCTACGCGAAGAAGGGTTAAGAATTTTAGATTGAAGATTTTAGATTGCAGATTGAAAATCGGCGTTTTTTTCAATCTGCAATCTAAAATCACAAATCTGCAATGATTTTTTGATCTGCAATCACACAATGGCTGATCTGGTCTCACATCCCGACGAAGTAAAAGTCATCTCCAAGCGCTTCGGCAAAGGTGCGACCAATATTGATCGCTATCTCGAGCTCGATGGCTATAAGGCTGTCCAAAAAGCGCTGGGCATGCAGCCGGACGCAATCATTAACGAAGTGAAGAACTCCGGCTTGCGCGGACGCGGCGGAGCAGGCTTTAACACCGGCCTAAAGTGGTCCTTCGTTCCCAAACAATCTGCAAAGCCAAAGTACATTCTCTGCAATGGCGACGAGAGCGAACCCGGCACCTGCAAAGACCGCCTGATTTTCGAGCACGACCCACATTCGGTGATTGAAGGCGTGATGATCGCCGGGCTCGCGGTTGGGGCGCAGGCAGGTTACATCTACGTGCGCGGCGAGTATCGCTATCTGCTTGAGATTATGCAGAAGGCGATCAAAGACGCTTATGCCAAGGGCTTCCTCGGCAAGAATATTTTTGGTAGCGGGCGCGACTTTGAAGTTTACTGGCACGGCGGCGCGGGCGCGTACGAAGTTGGCGAAGAGTCGGCGCTGATGGAGTCGCTCGAGGGCAAGCGCGGTATTCCGCGCATTCGGCCTCCGTTTCCGGCAGTGGTCGGGCTGTGGGGCGGGCCCACGGTCATTAATAATGCCGAGACCCTGGCGAGCGTGCCGCCGATTATTCTGAGCGGCGCCGAGTGGTTCGCAAATCTTGGCACTCCGAAGAATGGCGGGACGCGGTTGTTCTGCCTGGGTGGCCATCTGAACAAACCAGGCGTTTACGAGCTGCCCATGGGATACAACCTAAAGAAGATGATTTACGGCGTGGGCGGCGGAATTCCGAATGGTCGAAAATTGAAAGCAGTCGTGCCCGGAGGATCGAGTTGCCCGCTACTGACGGCCGACGAAATTGATGTACCGATGGATTTTGATTCACTTGCGAAGATCGGTAGCATGTTGGGTTCGGGCGGACTGGTCGTCGCCGACGATACGACCTGTATGGTGAAATTCGCGCTGCGCATCATGAAGTTTTATCAACATGAAAGCTGCGGATGGTGCATTCCGTGCCGCGAAGGCACAGACTGGCTGAAGAAGACGCTGACCCGCTTCCACGCCGGTGGTGGAATGGAAAAAGACATCAACAACATTCAGTATTTGTCGGAGAACATGCTGGGCCGGACGTTTTGTCCGCTGGGCGACGCGGCGGCATTGCCGACGATTTCGATTGTGAAGAAGTTCCGGCAGGAATTTGAGGATCATTTGGAAGGCCGTCCTTGTCCGTTTGAAAAGGCCGGCGCAACCGCGCAGTTAGCAATGGCTGATTGAACAACATCAAAGGGATTTCATGGCTGACGTAAACATCACGGTGGATGGCAAAAAGGTCACGGCCCCGGCCGGAACCCTACTGATCGAGGCCTGCAAAACGGTCGGCATTGAAGTGCCCTCGTTCTGCTACTACCCGAATCTTTCGCTGCAGGGCGCGTGCCGCATGTGCCTGGTGAAAATCGAGAAGATGCCCAAACTGCAGACCGCCTGCACTACAGTGATCGGCGAGGGCATGATCGTCACCAGCGACAGCGACGAAATCCGCCAGGCCCGCAAAGGCATGGTCGAGATGCTGCTCGGAAATCATCCGCTCGATTGTCCAGTATGCGATGCCGGCGGCGAATGCGAATTGCAGGACATGACTTTTTCCTATGGCGCCGCCGAATCGAAGTACATGGAGCCGAAGAACCATAAAGAAGAGCAGCAGTGGTCGCCGGTGGTGTTCTTCGACCGCCCACGTTGCATTCTCTGTTATCGCTGCGTGCGGGTCTGCGGCGAAGGCATGGATGTTTGGGCGCTGGGCGTGCAGAATCGCGGCGTAAGTTCGATCATCGCTCCCAATGAGGGAGATCATCTCGACTGCGAAGAATGCGGCGCCTGCATCGATATTTGTCCTGTGGGCGCGCTGACTTCTGGTGCGTACCGCTACAAGACGCGTCCCTGGGAGATGAATCACGTGGGCACAACGTGCACCCACTGCGCCGACGGATGCAAAACCACTCTAGGCGCGCGGCGCTCCGAAACCGGCATGGAAATTGTCCGTGGCGACAATCGTGACAAGAGTGGAATTAACGGTGATTTCCTCTGCATCAAGGGTCGTTACGCTTTCGATTTTGCCAACCACGAAGACCGCCTCACCCAACCACTGATCCGCAAGAATGGCCGCCTGACGCCTTCCACCTGGGAAGAAGCTTTCGAACTCATCGGCAAGAAATTCGCGGAGATTCAAAAACACAATCAAAACGGCGGACAAGCAATCGGCGTGATCGGCTCCACGCGTACGACCAACGAAGAAAGCTATCTTCTACAGAAGTTTGCCCGCGTCGTTCTGCAAACCAACAATATTGACCATCACCGCACTGCCGACTTCCCTGCTCTCGCCGCAGCGCTCACTGGCAAGCCAGAAGCCACAGCCAGCATGCGTGACGTAACCAATGCTCCTGCGATTCTGCTGATCGGCAACAATCCCACTGATCAACATCCGTTACTCGCCTCTCAGATTCGCAACAATGTACGCCTGCGTAACGCGCGTCTATACATCGTGAATTCCGCGGAAATTAAACTTGAGCGTCAGGCGACGAGCTACACGAAAATTTCCGCAGGCAGCGAAAGCCAATTCGCCTCATTCCTGGCGGGAGACACCGCCCCTAGTCATGATGGCTGGAGTGAACTTAGTAGCAAACTTCGAGGCGAACAGAATCTCGTTATCATTTTCGGATCCGAAATTCGCGGCAATGCCATCGCTTCACTGGCAAAGTTCGGCTCCAAAATTCAAGGCGCAAAACTGCTGTGTCTCGCTGATTACGCCAACTCGCGCGGCGCGGCGGACATGGGCCTGTATCCCGACTTACTGCCCGGCTATCACCCTGTCGTCGATGCAAGCAGGTTCCGTGAAGAGTGGGGTAACATCCCAGCCGCTCCGGGCCTGACGTTGCCCGAAATGATTGCCGGAGCCAAAGCTGGCACTCTCAAAGCTCTCTACGTTGTCGGCGCGAATCCGGTCGGACGTCTAAATGTCGAACCGACAGCTTTATCGAAAACTTTCGTCGTCGTCCAGGACATGTTCCTGACAGAAACTGCTGCCCTCGCAGACGTCGTCCTGCCTGCCGCCAGCGCTTACGAAAAATCGGGCACGTTTACCAACACCTGCGGCGATGTGCAGATCGTGAAAAAGGCCGGCGAAGTTAGCGAAGTGAAATCAGATTTCGAAATGATCGTACGTATCGCCGATGCCATGGGATTTGAAGTTACGCGCATGGTTCCCTTCGGACGTGGCACGTACGCCGACATGGGCCAGTCTCGTGGCGCACAATCCGGCGAAGCGGATCGCCACAGCGTGTGGCTCGAAGCCAATGGACTCGAACCCAAGATGAGCCCGTTCGATCCAGTCGCAATTCTGGACGAAATCCAGCGACTGGTGCCGGGATATCAGATCTCACGACTGAACCTGCTTTCTGGAAATGACGAACACACGACTTTGTCCAGCAGTGGTCCGGGAGCCTTGCATGATCCCAGCTTGATCGTGCCTGCGAACAATGACCTATTCAGCTCCGGAACCTTGGGGCGTTATTCCCGAACGTTAAATTCTGTCATCGAGAACCATCACAAAGAACCAGCGGAAATTGCCGGAGATTGAATCTGCGGCACGATGGTTGAGAAATTTTTGGGCCAGAGTCTGGCTCGTGAGAGTTAGAGATTAAGAGATCGTGAACATAGTACCTTTTATCATTTTCGCGGTGATCAAGATCGCGCTTGCGCTCTTTGTGCTGCTTACGGCGGTCGCCTATACCGTATGGCTCGAACGCAAGGTGGTCGGACGCATCCAGAACCGCTGGGGCCCCACTCGCGTCGGCCCATTTGGCCTGTTACAGCCCGCGGCGGATGGCGTCAAATTCATTTTTAAAGAAGACCTGACTCCGCCACACGTGTACAAGCCGCTATACATTGCGTCGCCGATTATTGCAGTTGTGTTTGCTCTGACTTCGATCGCGCTTATTCCCGTGGGGAATGACGTGACCATTCTCGGGTACACAATTCCGCTGCAAATCGCGGACGTGAACATCGGACTGCTGATCGTGCTGGGAATCACATCTCTGGGCGTGTACGGGATCGCCCTCTCGGGATGGTCTTCCAACAGCAAGTATTCCCTGCTCGGCGGACTACGAGCCAGCGCGCAAATGATCAGCTATGAAATTGCGCTGGGACTGTCCCTCGTGGGCGTGTTGATTTTGGCCGGGAGCCTGAGCCTTCGCAAAATCGTGGAGGCCCAGTCCGGACATTTCTTCGGATTTATTCCCAATTGGAATATCTTTCACGGCCTGCAGATCGTGGGATTTTTTATTTACATCATGGCAGCCTATGCGGAAACCAATCGTATTCCGTTCGATCTGCCTGAGGCCGAAACCGAACTGGTGGCCGGATACCACACGGAATACAGCGCCATGAAATTTGCCATGTTCTTCATGGCCGAATACGCCAACATGATCACGGTGGCATGCCTGGCGTCGCTTCTCTTCCTGGGCGGATGGAGTGGGCCGGTATTTGGTCCTCCGATCGTGCGCGCACTTTTGCCCGTACTCTGGTTTTCGCTGCGCATCTTTATTTTTCTTTTTATCTACATTTGGGTGCGCGGCACACTGCCCCGCTTCCGCTATGACCAGCTCATGTCATTCGGATGGAAGTTTCTGTTACCGTTGGCGATCGCGAATTTGGTGATCACTGCATTGGTAGTCGTTTTAGTGAACTGATTAGCTGTCCGATCGAAATGATTTCTATTCATCTGGTGTTATTTCTAATTTTCGGTGCGGTTTGTGTGGCGGGTGCGATCAACCTGCTGGCGCAGACCCATCCCATCAACAGCGCACTGTCGCTGGTGGTCGTGATGGGCGCGCTTGCGGTGGAATATCTTTTGCTGGGCGCGGAGTTCGTCGCCGCCGTGCAGGTGATTGTTTATGCCGGGGCGATTATGGTGTTGTTCGTTTTCGTCATCATGTTGTTGAACGCAGGCACAGAGGAACGAACCAAAGGTGGAAGTTATGTGGCCATGATCGTAGGAATCCCTGGAATGCTGGCAGGAAGCGTTCTGGTCGCATGGGTTCTGCTTACGCATTCAGGTACCAACTCCGTTGCCGCTGGCGCTCTGCCGGGATCTCCAACTCAGCTCGCTCCGCTCTTATTTCACGAGTTTTTGCTGCCGTTTGAAGTGACATCGATCCTGGTGTTGGTTGCGATCATGGGAGCTGTGGTGCTGGCGAGTCATCCCAACGCCGACCAGAAGAAGGAGAAAGCCTGATGGTTCCTCTTTCTTATTATCTGATTCTCAGCGGAATTTTATTTGCTTGTGGCGTGACCGGATTCCTGATCAAGCGCAACATCATTACCATTTTCATGTCGATTGAGTTGATGCTCAACGGCGTGAATCTGTCGTTCGTGGCCTTCGCGGCACAATGGCACGCCCTCAGCGGACAGGTTTTTGTGTTCTTCGTCATGGTCGTGGCCGCAGCCGAAGCTGCGGTGGGATTGGCCATCATTATTGCGGTGTATCGCACCCGTGAAACGTTGAACGTGGACCAGGTGAATCTGCTCAAATTATGACGCCGAACCTGCATCTCTGGCTGATTCCGCTGCTGCCCCTGATCGGCGCGGCGATTAACGGGTTTTTTGGCCGCCGTTCGTCGCGTCCGGCCATCACCGCGGTCGCGCTCGTATTTAGCGGCGCCGCGTTTGCCATAGCGTTGTGGATCGTCTCCCAGTTCTCTTCCCTGACGCTTCCACATACGGAAATCCTGGCCCCGTGGCTCAGCAGCGGGACGTTTCACGTGGACTTCGCGTTTTATCTCGACCGGCTCTCGCTCATCATGCTGATGGTCGTCACCGGCGTGGGATTTCTCATCCACATTTATTCCGTCGGCTACATGTGGAACGACGACGGCTTCTATCGTTTCTTCGCCTACCTGAACCTGTTCATGTTCTTCATGCTGACCCTGATCCTCGCCAGCAATTACCTGCTGATGTTTATCGGATGGGAAGGCGTGGGCTTGGCGTCTTATCTGCTCATTGGATTCTGGTTTACGAAAGACTCGGCCGCATCAGCCGGCAAGAAAGCATTCATCGTTAATCGTATCGGCGATTTTGGGTTCCTGATTGCGCTGTTCCTGATCATCAAGCACTTCGGATCGCTGAATTTCGAACAAGTATTTGGGAGTCGCAGCCGGATTGCTCCGACGCTGAGACGCTCACCGCGATTGGCCTACTGCTTATGGTGGGTGCTTGCGGCAAGTCGGCACAAATCCCGCTCTACATCTGGCTGCCGGACGCGATGGAAGGCCCCACGCCAGTTTCCGCTCTGATCCACGCGGCCACCATGGTCACAGCCGGCGTGTACATGGTTTCGCGTTCGCACGTGATCTTTCAGCATGCCCCGACGGCCCTGATGGTCGTCGCCATCATCGGCACGCTGACTGCGCTTATTCGCCGCGACCATTGGCGTCACGCAAACGGACATCAAGAAAGTTCTCGCCTACTCCACCGTCTCGCAACTGGGATACATGTTCCTCGGCTGCGGCGTGGGTGCATTCTCAGCGGGCATCTTCCATCTGATGACCCATGCGTTCTTCAAAGGCCTGCTCTTCCTTGCGGCCGGTTCGGTGATCCATGCCGTTGGCGGCGAGCAGGACATGCGCCAGATGGGCGGCTTGCGCAAGAAAATTCCCTGGACCTTCTGGACCATGACCATGGGGACCATCGCCATCGCTGGCATCCCTCCTTTCGCCGGATTCTTCAGTAAAGATGAAATTCTCTGGCAAGCTTCGCGCGTAAATCTCATCTATTGGGGGATCGGAATCTTTACCGCATTTCTGACCTCGTTCTACATGTTCCGCTTGTGGTTCATGACCTTCTTTGGCGAATATCGCGGCACGGCGGAACAAGCGCACGGACACGATGCTCATGAGTCGCATGGGGCCCACGGCGGCATCCACGAGAGTCCAAAAGTGATGCTGATTCCGTTAGTGATTCTCGCGATCTTGTCGATCGTTGGCGGATGGGTTGGGATCGGTAACCGCTTTGAGAAGTTCCTTGCGCCGGTGTTTCAACCCGCTGTGACTGCGGACAGTTCGTCGAACGAAATCCCGACGGCAGCAACCAGCGAACAGGAAGATTCAAAAGAAAACAGCACGGAGATGACTTTCACCATAATTTCAGTCGGCGCAGGTCTTCTCGGGCTCGGCTTGGCCTGGTTCCTCTACTACAAGAATCCTCAGTTGCCGCAGAAGATTGCCATCGCATTGAACGGTTTCTACACCACCGTTGTCCATAAGTATTATGTCGATGAAATCTACGCAGCCATTTTCGTCAAGCCGCTGATCGAAGGTTCGACGCAGGTCTTGTGGCATGGCGTTGACCAGAACATTATCGACGCCGCTCTGGATGGCAGTGCGGAAGGCGCATTGGAAACTTCCGACGTGGCGCGACACATGCAATCCGGAAATATCCGTTCTTACGCGGGCTGGGTGGCGGCAGGAGCGGCGGTGGTAATCGGCTACATGGTCTGGATGGGAACCCGATGAGCGAACCCAGCATGAACAATTCGATCCTGACGCTGGTGACATTCATTCCCCTGGCGGGCGCGCTGTTGCTATTGGTCATGCCGCGCCGCGACCGCGAGATTCGTTGGTTTGCCCTCGGTGTCTCGCTCGTGACTTTTATTGCGTCTTTGCATCTGCCGGTGCATTTCCAGTCATCGCAGAGTGGATACCAGTTCGAAGTCAACACTCAGTGGATCACCAGCCCCAACATTCACTATCACATGGGCGCGGACGGCATCTCCATGTGGCTGGTCGTGCTGACCACGTTTCTAACTCCACTCTGCATATTGATTTCCTGGAAGTCGATCCATGAACGGGTAAAAGAATTCTTCATCATCCTGCTCGTGCTGGAAACGGCCCTGATCGGCGTTTTCATCTCGCTCGATCTGTTCCTCTTCTACTTCTTCTGGGAATCGACACTGATCCCCATGGCCCTGCTCATCGGGATGTACGGCCACGGACGCAAGGTCTACGCGGCAGTAAAGTTTTTCCTGTATACCATGATTGCGTCCATCTTCATGCTGGCGGCGATCCTTTGGCTCTATGCAAAGGTAGGGAGCTTCGATCTTCCAATCATCCAGGAATGCCGATTCGTTCCGGCCACGTGGGGCACTTCGCCGCCGCCGCACCGTGGCTCTTTCTCGGATTCTTTCATCGCCTTTGCCGTAAAAGTTCCCGATCTTCCCTTTTCACACCTGGCTGCCTGACGCGCACGTGGAAGCGCCCACCGCCGGTTCCGTTCTTCTGGCTGGCGTTCTCTTGAAGATGGGCACGTACGGTTTATTACGCTTCAACCTGGGATTATTTCCCGAGCAATCGAGGGCCAATGCCTGGTGGATCATGATTCTGGCGCTGATTGGCATCATCTATGGCGCGCTGGTTGCCATGGTGCAACCCAACATGAAAAAGCTGATCGCCTATTCATCGATCAGTCACCTCGGTTTCGTGGTCCTCGGCATTTTCAGTTTCACGCAGGCTGGCCTCGATGGCGCAACTTTCATCATGCTGGCACACGGTGTCGCTACCGGCGGATTGTTCATGCTGGCAGGAATTCTCTACGAGCGAAAGCACACCTACGACATTTCCGAATTCGGCGGCCTCGCCACTCCGATGCCGGTCTACGCAACTTTCTTCTTATTTATTGTGCTTGCGTCCGTTGGACTACCCTTGCTGAACGGTTTCATCGGTGAATTTTTGGTGCTGAGTGGCGCATTCCGGGCCCGCGCTATTTATGGAATTCTCGCTGCTACCGGCGTGATCTGGAGCGCGTGCTATCTGCTTTGGATGTATCAGCGTGTGTTCTTTGGGAAGGTCACACACGACGCAAATAAGTCGCTCCCTGATCTCGATCTCCGCGAGCGCATCGCACTGGTTCCGGCCGCGGCGCTCGCTCTGGTGATGGGGGTCGCTCCGCTAATTTGGTTGAATGCAATCAGTCCTGCCGTCCAAGCTACACTGGCGAATTTCCCACAAGAAGTGAGCAGGCTGGTGGGCCAATGAGCATCACACCCGAAATCACGCAAAAGATTCCTCAGGCGGTCGACTACATTCGCATTCTGCCGGAACTGGTGCTCTCCATTTTCGGCATCATCATCATGCTGCTCGATCCTCTGGTGGACGAACGCCGCAGCCAGCGAACTTTAGGATTCATTGCCCTGATTGGCTCCATCGCGGCAATCGCGGCCACCTTCTATCAGTCGCAATATCCCGGACTCGGCTTCTCGAACATGGTGCAGGTCGATGCCTTCAGCACCTTCTTTCATTACCTGATTATCGCAATCACCGTGGTCGTAATCCTGACCTCTTTCGAGTACATGAAAGTCCAGGAGATTCGCGCCGGCGAATACTACGCCTTGATTCTGTTTGGCGCGGTCGGCATGGTCTTGATGTCATCCGCCGTTGAGTTGGTTCTGATTTTCATCGCTTTGGAAATTTCGTCGATTTCCACTTACATCTTGGCCGGCTTCCGGCGTCGCGCGGCCATCAGCAGCGAATCTTCGGTCAAGTATTTCCTGCTGGGATCATTTGCGACCGCATTCTTTCTCTACGGCGTGGCCCTGATGTTCGGTGCCACGGGGTCGACACGCATCCCCGATATTGGCAAAGCGCTCCAATCCGGATCTATTCCTTTGCTCGCGTTCGTCGGGGTTGCCCTGATGTTCGTCGGACTGGGCTTTAAAGTCGCCGCCGCCCCATTTCACGTGTGGACGCCCGACGTCTACGAAGGCGCACCTTCACCGGTGGTCGGTTTCATGTCCACCGCACCCAAAGCCGCAGCATTTGCGGTATTGTTACGGATCTTTTTCGAGGCCAATGCACCGGGACGGGTTTGGCTGATCTGGGTCGCGGCTGCGCTTTCCATGACCTTGGGCAACATTGGCGCGCTGGTGCAGAACAATGTGAAGCGCCTGCTGGCCTATTCGTCGATCGCCCATGCGGGCTACTTGCTAGTAGCCTTCGCCGTCGCACCAGCCGATGGCATCCCGGCGGTAATGTTCTACACGGCTTCCTATGCCGCCATGAACGTAGGCGCCTTCGCCGTGGCCAGCCACTTCGGCGGCGCGGGTGAAAAATATGTCACCATGGAAGACTATGCCGGACTGGGACGCCGTTCTCCCATTCTGGCTGCGGTTTTAACTATTTTTCTGCTGTCGCTAATCGGCATTCCGCTGACCGGCGGTTTTTTTGCCAAGTTCTACGTTTTCAAGGCGGCAATGGGAGCCAACCTCATCGGCCTCACCATCATTGGACTGCTCAACAGTGCAGTGGGCGCTTACTACTATCTGCGGATCATCGTTATCATGTACATGCGTGAGGCGCAGAAAGAAGTACCGGTGTCGCCAATTTCATTTGGTTTAGGTGTCGCCCTGGCTATCAGCCTTGTCGCTACGCTTTACCTGGGCATCCTTCCCGGCCACATACTCGATTATGCCTCGCGATCGGTGTCCGCACTCATCCACTAGGTCCCCGGTTATCGTCGATTTAGCCCAGTGTCTCTGAAATCCACAGCTCATGGTTTGACAAGGATCAGGTCCGCCGTCATCATGGTTGTACCCATGGAGGCAGTATGACTGAGTTAATTCGAAGGTTGTGGATCGAAGAACAGGGTCAGGACATTGCCGAGTACGCTGTAATGTTGGCTGTGATCCTGGTACTAGTGGTCGGGACCATACGGCTAATCGGCACCAATGCTAATAATGCTTTCTCCGCGGTTGCCAGCTCTATTCAGTAACACAGGCGTACGGGTATCCGGGCTCTCTTGATTTTATAAACGGGATCTGTACGGGGAACTGCGTCCAATTTCCGCCTGGAAACTTCTCTTCTGCCGCAAGTTAAAAATTCTAAATCACTTAACAGCAACTGGCTAGTTCGACCTGCGCCAGGAATGGATCCCGACAAAGAGGTTCGCGCCGGTGACTGCTGCTTCAGGAACAATCCAGAACCAGTTGTGACTCTTTTTGAGACGGTAGCTCAGATACGCGATGCCGAAGTCTGCCGGAATACCAACTCCATACATGGCTGGACGGCTCGAAAAAGCGGAGGGGACAAACTTGCAGGTTTTCTCTTGCAGGCAACGCTGGGTCCATTCCGCGTTGGCCACGCTGGCGCCGAACATCCCGCCGGTTAGGCTCAAGTATTTCCAGTCGGCAACGTTACGATCAACCGCCAAAGGGCCTCCTTTGGCAGCGGGCACAGCTCCCTCGTAGTAGTGTTTGCTAGCCACTCGCACCGGCGCTGACGGGCTGGCAGCGGGGCTTTGGCCCTGGTCGGTCAGGTTCTGACTCGTCGGATCCTGCTGGCCAGCATTTGCATTCATCTGGCTCTGACTGGCACTGGGAGCGTCCGGCAAGCCAGAATCACTAGCCCGCAATGGGAGCACTGACGTCAAAGCCAGAATTGCAATCGTTGAGACCGTTCGATAATGAGTTCGCACCCTGTTCCTCCGGTGCTCTAACCTTGTTTTCGCTTAATCGCCAAACCCCAATCCTTAGCTATCAAGGACGTGGGAACGCGAGCGACACGGCGAGCTCAAGCACATTAGAGCACTTTAATGTCCGAGCTTAGCCTTGATCGTTTCGGCTGGCTAGTAGCCGAGGAACTAGCACTTTGGACTAGATTCCAGCGATGCACACGGTAGTGCATAAGCCTCGCGCTGCCTTTGCGTTAGAGCTTCCAACCTGCATGAATCACCTGCCTTCGGCAGAGTCGATGAACGAGTATGGTCGAGTGCTGGCGGACTTGCGCTTGGGTCTCGTTTGATGTTCGTTGTGAGACAGACCGGTTCGGTTCCTCGACCTTTGTCTTGACTTGAGACGCCTTCCGCTGTTCCGTTATGGGCGCGCATTCACAGCCGGCAGAAAACACACGAGTTAACAAACGGACCAGATTGGCACCACGTCTGCAAGTAAACCCGAGAGGCGAGCGTGTAGGTACCTACTTACACCGAACGCTTGTTGTCGAGAACCGGCGGCAGGCGTTGTTTGCGAACTGGGCATCGCTTCCGTGCCTTGGCATGCAGATGCCAGTTCAACTTCAACGATAAAAAGAGCGCTGACCTAAGCGAGAGGGGCGAAGCCTTGCCGCGAATGATTGAGACGAGCGGAATGAACCTGGCAACCGATGCCGGACATGCCGCCAAGGGATATTGGCCAGAGCCGGCAAACTCTCATTGGTACGCGATCTTCACCAGTCCTCGCCACGAGAAAAAGGTCCACGAATACCTTACTTATCGCGGAGTTGAAACCTTCCTGCCGCTGTACCGGTCGGTGCATCGCTGGAAAAACGGCTGTAGACCGGTGGTGGAACTTCCACTCTTCCCGGGATATCTCTTTGTAAAGATTGATCAAAGGCAGCGAGTCCGTGTGTTGGAGGTGCCCGGCGTACTTTCCTTTGTCGGAACCAGGTCGGAACCCTCGCAACTCTCTGATACTGAGATTGAAACCCTGCGGTCCGGGTTACATCTCAAGAAATTTGCTCCCTTCCGCGATCTTGTCGTGGGAGAAAAAATAAGAATCAAGGCCGGGCCACTCACCGGACTGGCCGGCGTGCTGGTTCGCACTTCAAACGGCTTGCGAGTTGTGCTGACACTCGATCTGATCCAACAAAGCGTCGCTGTGGAGCTGGACGCTGCCGATGTAGAACCGCTCGAATCCCGCCGTCGCCCCATGCTTTCGGTTTAACCCGCTGAACTTCCAAGTCAAAGCTCAATGCCTGACATAAAAGACCGGATCAAGAATCCCACGCAAGATCGCATCCTGGAAGCAGCCGTGCAACTATTTTCCCGGCAAGGCTTTACCGGAAGCAGCACGTACGAGATCGCCCGCCTGGCAGGAGTCAGCGAGGTGACCGTATTTCGTCATTTCCCCCGGAAAAGAGACCTGTTCTGGGCCGCCACGGAATCCCGGTTGCGGCGGCTTCGCATTAGCCGGGAGCTGCGCAACCGGCTGGAAAGTAACGAGGATCCACGAACCGCGCTGCCGGGAATTGTTGAATTATTGGTGGAGACGTTGCATCACCACCCGGAGACGGTTCGCTTGCTTTATCTCAGCTTGTTTGAGCTGGACCATGGGGCCGAACGGATTTTGCGCAAGCATCTGATTCCACTGTTCCAACCTCTCCGTGAATATTTGGCCAGGTGTGCCGCCAAAGGCCTGATTCGTGACCTGGAGCCGGGAGTCGCTGCCCTGGGCCTTGCGGCTTTGGTGGCGGCCCACCAGGGATTGCAGTCGGTCTTGACTGAAGACGACGGCCCTACAGCAAATACCGACGACGCCATCGCGACTTATACCAGTTTTTGGATGACGGCCATGTTGCCCGAACCTGCTTTGGAGACCCCTTAATTAACTAAATCTGGTGTTGCTGCCCCTTCCCAGGCGCACCTCACCAAAGGACGATATGAACGACAACCAGTCCACCACCATAACCAGGAACGCAGAGCAAGACAGAATTACCTTCTCGGACATTTTCCCCGCGAGCATGGAAGCTCGCGAGGACCGGGTCTCGATCGTCCATCTCTGGCGCGTGCTGCAAAAACGGCGCTGGTTGGTTGTGGGCAGTCTGGCGACGATCGTTTTGCTGGTCACTGCCATCTCCCTGGCCCTCCCCAAGCGTTACGACGCATCCTCACGCCTGCTGTTGGATCTCGAAGGTTCCGAAGATCTGGGTCTTGACCAGGTGGTCATGCCGATTGGCATCGACCTGGACACCAAGCTCCAGACCCAGATACGCATCGTACAGAGCGATACCATCGCAAATACCGTCATTCAACAGCTTGGACTTCAGAACAACCCGGCATTCATCGGAAAGCAGGCCGCGCTTCCGCGGCGTGATTTTGACAGCCTGGACTTGCAAACCCGCGCCGCCCTGATCAACGGATTACACCATTATCTGACCGTGCAACTGGTGCCTAAGACGGAAATCATGGAAATCCACTTCCGCAGCGGAGACCCCAAGCTTGCAGCGGACGTCGCCAATGCCATCGCTAGCACCTACATCGAACATAATTTCCAAACCAAATATCAAGCCACCTTGCAGACCTCAGAGTGGCTGACCAAACAACTCGATGACGTGAGAAAGAACGCCGAAGCAGCGCAGGAAAAAGTGATTGCTTACCAGCAGAAGACGGGCCTGTATGGAACCGATGAAACCCACAACATCGTGATTGACCGGCTGGACCTGCTGAACAAGGCGCTCTCCGAGGCAGAAGGCGATCGCATTGTAAAAGAAGCCAGATATCGCATCGCCATGACGGAGAATCCGGATTTGATTGCCAACATTGCGCCGGAAAGCCTGTTGGGAGCCCTCTACAAAGAACGGGCCGAGAGCCGGGCTGAGTACGCGCAATTGGCCGCCAAGTATGGCGCTTCCTATCCTCGGGTGGTCCAGTTGCAGTCGCAATTGCATGAATTGGATTCCAGCATTGCGCAGGAAATCACCAAAGTCAGCGAAACTCTACGCGCGGAATACCGGGCGTCATTGAAATCAGAGCAAATGCTGCAAGCGAGTCTCGACAAACAGAAGAACGACGCATATAAGATGAATCAGGACGCCATTCAGTATGGCATCATGCGGCGCGAAGTCGAATCCAGCCGCGACTTGTATGAAGGGCTGCTCAAGAAACTTAAGGAAGCCGGCATTCTCGCCGGACTCAAATCGAGCAACATTAATATTATCGATCAAGCCAGCGTGCCGGTCGTGCCCGTCGAACCCAGGATTCCACTCAATATCGCTTTAGGATGCATGGGCGGTCTATTGTTTGGCGTGGCGCTGGCCTTCATCGTCGAGAACGTCGACAGCTCCATACGCACGCCGGAAGACATTGAAACTTATTGCTCCCTGCCTTCGCTGGGAATCATTCCCAGCGTGACGGTGGATAACGTCCAGGCGCAGAGAAATTCAGCCCGCACCGGGCCGCCGCAGTTGATCCTGCCGATTACCATGGAGCATCGTAATTCCGGAGGCGCCGAAGCCTTTCGAGCATTGCGGACTTCCCTGCTGCTGTCCTCTCCTGGCGCGCCCCCACAGGTAATTCTCGTGACCAGCGCCATGATGCAGGAGGGCAAGAGTTTCACCTCCATGAATCTGGCAGTGGTGTTGGCGCAAACCGGACAAAAAGTGCTGCTGGTGGATTCCGATATGCGCCGCCCGGCAGTCAATAAATATCTTGGCATTCCGATGAACCAGGGATTAAGTGCCTGCCTGGCTGGAACTGCGGATTCGGCCGCTACGATCGTTAAGATTGAGGAAATACCGGGACTCCACGTTCTATCGGCGGGCCACATGCCGCCTTATCCTTCGGAAATGCTGGCCTCGGAAGCCTTGCCGCAGTTGGTGCAAGGGTGGCGTGAACAATTCCGCTACATCGTGATCGACACACCACCAGTGTTGGCGGTGACCGATGCGGTAGTAAGCGCAAGAGTCGCCGATGTGGTGGTGCTGGTTGTCCGCTCTGAAAAAACCGGCCGACAATCCTTGTTACGCACTCGCGACTTGTTGAAGAAAGCCCATGCCAATATCGCCGGGGTGGTAGTCAATGATCTCTCTTTCAACTCCGTGGAGTACCGCCAATATTATGGATACTACGGAAAAGACCATCAGGGTTACTACCACAACGGAAATGGCAATGGGGCTGGCAATGGGAACGGGAACGGCATCCATTGATCCGGACAATCAGGCCCCGATTTCCGCAGACAATTTCTCGAGGACCCGCATGAAGCAATCGCATATTAACGGTAAGTGTCTCTCCATTCTGCTCTTTCTGTTTACGCTTCTGGCCACGGCCGCAACTGCGCAGCAAAGAACGGCGGCAGGCGGCGGTACAGGCGGCGGTACAGGCGGCGGTGGTGGTGTTGGCTTCGGCAGTGGCTCCGCCGGCCCCATCGGCGCGGGCGACCTGGTCGAGATGAGCGTTTTTGACACGCCTGAGCTTAGCGGAAAACTGCGTGTAAGCAATACCGGCGACATTACCCTTCCGCTGGTCGGCTCCATTCACGTGGCTGGAATGAAGGCGGACGACGCGCAAAACCTGATCCGCCAGAAATTTATCGACGGCGGATTTCTGAAAGATCCCCAGGTAACAATTTTTGTCGCCGAATACGCGACCCAGGGAGTTTCGGTGCTGGGTGAGGTTAAAACTCCCGGCATTTATCCCGCTTTTGGCACACACAATCTGATGGACTACATTTCCGTAGCGGGTGGACTCACGCCTCTGGCTGGCACCAATATCACCATCACTCGTACCGGTCATCCCGACGAACCCGAACACGTAAAGATTTCCGCCAGCGCCGCCCCCAAGCCGCTGAATAATCCAGAAATTCTGCCAGGCGATTCCATTTTTGTGGAAAAAACCGGGCTGGTTTACGTGATTGGTGAAGTCGCGCGCCCAGGCGGTTTCCCCATGGACCACGACGACCACCTTACCATTCTGCAAGCGATTGCTCTGGCCCAGGGCACGACTTTTACGGCTGCTAAAAGTTCAACAAAGATTATCCGCACCACGCCACAAGGACACGAAGAGATCGCAGTGAATCTCAAGAAAATCCTTGCCTCCAAGGCCGCGGACTCACCGCTTCAGGACAACGACATCCTGTTCGTGCCCAGCAGCGCGGGCCGGGCGGCCCTGAAGAACATGGAAAGCCTCTTGCCCATTGCCGCTTCGGCTACGATTTACCGCATTCCGTAAGTTATTTCCCGAAGGCAGCTCAAGCATGAAGATTAGCGAAAACCGCCCGCGCATCTGCATCGTTGTTTCTGATTTCATGACGGTGCAGGCTTTCCTGCAAGACCAGATCCGGGCATTGAGCGAGAAGTACGAGGTCACGGTTGTCGCCAACAGCGATGACAGAGATTGTCTCCGGCGCCTGAATCTAAACGCGGAGTTTGTTCCGGTCGCTATCCCCCGGGCGATTCACTTGTGGCGAGATGTTCATGCGCTGCTCAGCCTGTATTTCTTGTTCAGAAAACGAAAGTTTGTGTTGATCCATTCCTTTACCCCTAAGGCAGGCCTGCTAAGCATGGTTGCCGGGCAGTTGGCTGGAGTTCCCACTCGCATCCACACTTTCACAGGCCAGGTATGGGCAACCGCAACGGGGTGGATGCGGTATTTTCTCAAGTCGTCTGACCGTCTCACTGCCTTCTGTGCAACCGCGGTTCTGGCAGACAGCAAATCGCAGTTGACATTTCTTATCGACGAAGGCGTGGTTGACCTACAGAAGTGCCGGGTATTGGCGAACGGTTCGATTAGTGGAGTCGACGTCTCACGTTTTCATCCCGATGCGGCGGCACGGCAACGGGTTCGGGACGAGATCTCGGTTCCGGAAGATGCTGTAGTGTTTCTCTTTGTCGGACGCCTGAAGAAAGACAAAGGGGTCCTGGATTTGGCGAGGGCCTTCGAAAAGGTCACAACTCGAAGAGAGAGCACGTACCTGGTTTTTGTCGGCCCGGACGAGGACGGCATGGAATCTCGCATACGCAGCATCTGCTCATCGTGTGGGGGCCGGCTCCGCTTTATTGGTCAAACGCACTTCCCCGAGCAATACATGGCTGCCGCGGATGTGCTTTGCCTTCCGAGCTACCGTGAAGGATTCGGCAGTGTAATCATCGAGGCTGCCGCAAGCGGAATTCCAGCGATTGCTTCCAGAATCTACGGCCTCACCGACGCGGTGCAAGACGGAGTGACGGGCTGCCTGCACCAACCCGGCAACGCGGAAGAGTTGGCTGATGTGATGGAATCACTTGCGGCAAATCCTTCTTTGACGGAGCAGTTGGGAGAACAGGCGCGTGCGCGAGCCAAGGAAGACTTTGCAGTGCAAACATTAACCGAAGCGCTGCTATATTTCTACGCGGAAAGACTCCCCGCCGAAACGGCCGCCATGACAGGCTTTGGCCATAAGGCGAAGCGCGTATTCGACTTCTGTTTCGCTCTCATGGCGCTTGTCCTTCTATTGCCAACGCTGCTCATGGTCGCCCTGCTCGTCCGCGTGCTCCTTGGCCGGCCGGTGTTGTTCCGCCAGGATCGCCCGGGATTGAATGCGCAGTCTTTTACATTGCTCAAGTTTCGTACTATGACTCTTGCCCGCGCGGCGACGGGGGAGTTGCAACCGGACGCACAGCGCCTGACCTCTCTTGGCCGTTTTCTCCGCAGTACCAGCCTCGATGAATTGCCCACGTTGATGAACGTGATTCGTGGCGAGATGAGCCTGGTGGGGCCGCGCCCTTTGCTATCACAATATCTGGATCGCTACACCCCTGAACAGATGAAGAGACACTCCATCAAGCCGGGGATCACCGGGTGGGCGCAGATTCATGGCCGTAACGCGCTCGACTGGAACAAGAAATTCGCGCTTGATCTCTGGTATGTCGAACACCAGAGCTTTTGGCTCGATCTGGTGATCCTTGCGAAAACGGCAAAGCTCGTGGTCAGTCGGGATGGGGTCGCGAAACCCGGATTCGCCACCATGCCTGAGTTTCTCGGCGTGAGTGTCGAACAAGAAAAAGGAAATGCCTGATGCAGCCCCAGCGGATCGTGATTGTCGGAGCCGGCGGAATGGCTAGAGAGATGGCATCGGCTCTGCATTGCATCAACCGTACTCGCCGGCAATTTGAATTTCTGGGTTATGTGGTCAGTGATCTGTCGCGGTTGGGACCGAGAGACAGTCGCGATCAAGTGCTGGGCGACTTTACCTGGTTGAACGCCAACCGCGGATCGGTGGATGCGCTTGCCATCGGCGTCGGCAGCCCACTTCTACGACTGAAACTCGCCGCCGAGCTGCGTCATTTGCTGCCCGGCATCGAGTGGCCTGCGATCGTCCATCCAACGGCGATCATTGATCTGGATTCGGCGCGAATTGCGGAAGGATGTTTTGTTGGAGCCGGCGTCGTTGCGACGGTGAATATCACACTCGAACCGCTTGCGCTGTGCAATTTCGGCTGCACCATTGGACACGAAGCTCGGATTGGTTCGGGATCGGTCGTGAATCCGGGCGCAAATATTTCCGGAGGAGTGGTGATCGGAACAGGCGTTCTGATCGGCACGGGCGCGCGGGTTCTGCAATATCTGCATATTGGTTCAGGCGCAGTTGTCGGAGCCGGTGCAGTGGTCACGGCGGATGTTTCTGAGGGCAGTACGGTTGTTGGCATCCCGGCACGGCCTGAGCGCGCAATCGAAGCTCGGTCTCCGGTTCCGCAAGAACTTCAGCAAATCTAATTCTTCGACAATTTATATGACATCCACGGCTGTGCAACCGGCGATAGCAGCGCAGAAAATCAGTTTTGCAATGCCGCTGCGCGCCGACGTCCCAGAATTGGCGCGACGTGGACTCGGGTGGTCCTTTGCGCTTTTAATAGGAAGATACGCAGTTTCGATCGCGAGCACGGCGGTTTTAGCCAGACTCCTTTCTCCCGTAGATTACGGGTTGCTCGGGATGGTTGTAACCATCACAGTCCTCGGCCAAGCCATTTCCGATTTCGGATTATCCTGGGCGACAGTACAGCGGGAACAACTTGATCGCAACCAGATCGACGCACTGTTCCTCATCAACGCCGGTTTCGGCCTTTTCTTGACGGTTCTGTGCTGCTTATCGGCGTCATACGTCGCATCTTTTTATCATCGCCCGGAACTCACAAAGATCATTATTGCCGCCAGCGCAACCCTCTTCCTGTCTTCCCTGGCGGTGCAACCGACGGCGTTACTATTTCGCCAAATGAAGCTCAAGGAGCTTAACTTATCGGCTCTGTGCTCTTTATTGATCTCCGCCGTCGTCACCATCGTATTGGCCAAGCTTGGATTTGGATATTGGGCGCTGGTGGCGCAACTGGTTCTTCAGCAGGCCATTACCACAACCCTGTCATTCCCACTGAGCGGATACTTTCCAAAACTGCCTCTGCATTTGCTCAACATTGGCACCCTTTTGACCTTTGGCGGGTATTCTGCCGCGTACGGGATCGTCAATTATTTTGCCAGGAACCTCGACAACGTGCTGGTGGGGAAGTTTTGGGGCGCTACCGCCCTTGGATACTATTCCCGCGCTTACTTCCTAATGACCCTGCCGGGCATGCTGGTGATCGGAGTATTCAGCGGCGTGCTGATTCCAGCCTTAGCGTCATTAAGGAAGGAGCCGGCACGGATGCAATCGGCCTACCTTCGCGCCCTTCGGTTGATCACGGTGTTGGGTTGTTCCCTGGCGGTTGGCTTGGCGGCCACGGCCCCAGAACTCGTCGATTTTGTTTACGGCTCCAAGTGGCACGCCGTGGTGCCGGTCCTGCTGTGGCTTTCGGCAGCGAGTATTCTTCAGCCTATACAAAATACATCGCAGTGGCTTTTTATCGTGGCGGAACGAGGCCGAGGAATGTTCCTCATGGGCGCGGTCGTCGCCGCATCCGCAACTTTGGCATTTGCTTTAGGCATCCGCTCGGGACCGATTGGGGTGGCGCGCGCCTACGCCATTTCTAATACGATTATTGCCTACCCCGTCCTTCTGATGGGACACCGGGCTTGTAGTCTGGACATTAAGAAGACGATCTCTGAATGTGCTCCTATATTGTTTTGCGCCCTCCTCATGGGCGGAGTTGTATGGTTTGTGGGAGTTGGATGCAGCGCTGCCGGCCTGGGAACACATAGCCGCCTGGCCGTGAAAGTAATCGTTGGAGTCGCCGTTTATTTCGCCTGTCTACGGCTACTTGCCCGGCCCACTTATTCAGAACTTCTGGCCCACGTTTCTCGGTAAGGCCCATGCTTCACGTTCACGTCATCGACGAACTTCGTACTGGTGGTGCGCAAACTCACCTGATCACCATGCTGCGAGAATCTGCCAACTACCCCGGTATTGAACATCATGTTGTGAGCCTGTTTGGAGATGGAGAACTCAGCGGAGAGATTCGCCATCTTGGAATTCCAGTGCATATCTTTGATCTGCGCCCTTACTTTCGCAAGTACCGTTTTTTGGCTGCGTCCCGCCAGCTACAGAGGCTATTCACAGAATTGCGTCCTGATGTAGTCGAAGCCCACCTCTCATGGAGCCGCTTCCTGGCATTGTTTGCCGCATGGCGCGCAAGCGTCCGGTTACGAATCGGATTCGAGCACGGCGATCTCTACTTGAACTCGTGGAAGTTTCGCACAGTTAATTTCGTCGCCCAGTTTTTCGCTCATCGCATTGTGGTATGCAGTGAAGCGCTTGCCGACTGGGCGCACCATATGCATGGCATTTCTCGCTCAAGATTATTGGTTATGCATAACTGTGTTGACCCGGCACGCTTCAGCAAGATCGGCCCCAAGGCAATGGACATTGCGTTTCCTCACGGAACTACTGTGTTCTGCGCCGTGGGAACGCTCGGCCGAGGGGTGAACAAGCGCGTAGATGTTTGCATTCGGGCGTTGGCGGCAGCGCGCTCGACCGGCGGCAATGCGGCGCTGGTGATTTGCGGAGACGGGGAACAACGGCCGGAACTCGAAGAGTTAGTCCGGTCATTGGGCGTTTCTTCCCATGTAAAGTTTCTTGGGACGCGGTCCGACGTCGCCCAGGTGTTGCGCGCCTGCCATGGGTTCTGCCACGCCGCACCGTTTGAGCCATTCGGCATTGTGGCCATCGAAGCAATGGCAGTGGGATTGCCCATCATCGTGCCAAACTCTGGCGGAATCCGTGAAACCGTGGAAGAGGGTGCGAATGGCCTGCTTTATCCGGCCCTCGACCATCAAGCTCTAGGTGAAGCGATGGTCCGGTTAAGTAACGAACCGGGGTTGCGCGAGCGCATGGGCGCCACCAGCCGTAATATGGTGGAAGAAAGGTTTTCCGTCCAGCAGTATCTCTCGAGGCTTTATCAGGCTTATGGCCTTCATGTGGCTGGCTGGGTAACGGCGGTGGGGGCAAGCGCATGAACAGCGGGAACGTACTCGGTACACACGAAACCAACCTCGACTTTGTACGGGCGCTAGCCGTGCTTATGGTGGTCGGCGCACACTTAGGATGGTTCCTTGGGGATGTACATATCAGCTTTCTTGAACCTTCGCTGCTCGGCAGACTTGGTGTTGTAATCTTCTTCGTACACAGCGGAATTGTGAACATGCTTTCAATTGAAAGACACGTTCACAAGCACGGGGAACACCGTCTCTTCCGCGCCTTCATGACACGAAGATCATTCCGCATCTACCCTCTGTCTGTATTCGTCGTCTCCATTATTTATCTAACGCATATTCCTGTAGCGCATATCAATGCGTGGAGCGCCACACTCGGGAATCATCCAAGGGCTGAGCTTCTACCAAGCCTTCTGCTCGTTCAGAACTTTGTGCAGTTTGACCAAATTGTTGAGCCGTTATGGAGTTTGCCTTATGAAATTCAAATGTACTGCCTTTTTCCGCTGATTTATCTAGTCTTGCGCCGTTTCTACTCAGCTAGGATTTTGGTATTTGTGTGGGCCTTGTTAGCAGCAGTGGAACACGCGATTGGAGCACATCTTGCGAAACATGGAAACTTGGGACATATCTTCGCCCTTCCGGATATGCTCTATTATTTTCTTTGGTTCCTTGCCGGATTATATGCGTACAAAGAGATGCAAACGTCAAAACGGACTCTTCCCTTCTTGGTTTTGCCAGCTCTTTTGGGATTCCTGTGTCTTATCTGTTCGCTTTCCTACGACCGCAACAAGTTCATTTTTATAAGCCTGTGCCTTGGCCTCGCACTTCCTTACATTCAAAGCTGCGAAATCGGCCCAGTGAATCTCGCTAGTGCATGGGTTGCCAAGTACTCGTATGGAATCTACCTGCTTCACGATCCGGCAATTTGGTTGGGCTTCGTTCGGTTTGGTCATTTTCCCATGGTAGTGCGGGGCAGTATTTTTCTGATAACTACCTTTGGAGGGAGCGTACTGCTTTACCGTGTCATTGAACATCCCATGATCGTGATCGGCAACAAAGCAGCCGCCGCGATCAGTAGAAAGAGAATCCTCGCTAAGGCGCACGCGGCCACGGCGATGGCTGGAGCTGCCGGATGAGCCGCTCGATACTAATCGTTACACCCTTTTTTGCCCCCCAGAACCATGCAGCGGTGTTTCGTGCCTATAAGTTGGCAAAGTATCTCCCTCAGTTCGGCTGGAAACCAGTCGTTCTCACTGTGGACACGCAATATGAATTTAATGAAGACCCCGCCTTGCTCGGCCAACTTCCGGAAGAAACTGAGGTGGTCTGTGCGCGATACGTCGAACCCACGTTGCGGGGTGTGCGAATGGCTCTTGGCGGCCGGGACAGGACCTTCAAAGGATTGAAAAAGGCCCCTCCCGGCCCGAACCACACCCGTGCTCTAGCTCGAAAGTCAGCTGCTATCCGTGCCTATCACTATGCGGTCAGAAATTGGCTCCATATTCCTGATGTCTATTGGACCTGGGCTAAGACGGCAACCACCCTTGCCAATAAGATCATGAAGGACCGCAATATTCGTCTCGTGCTCACCACCGCTCCCCCGTTCTCCTCCCTACTAATCGGGCAAGCTTTGCATAGAAACGGAGCCACGTGGATCGCCGACTTTCGTGATCCCCTTGCTTACACTCAGCAATTATCTAGCGAAGTCGGGCGAATCCATGAACGGCAGAGAAGTATTGTTCGTCACACCCTCGCGAACGCCGACGCGATTACCCTGGCAGCGTCAAGTATGGCTAGCATCTACCGGGACATGTTCGGGCCCGGCGGCGTAGAGCCGGTCTTCATTCCCACGGGTGTTGACGAAGATGCTCTCCAATCCGAATCCATCACCGCGGACCCGGAGCAACCCTTCTTGCTCTTTGCTGGGGAGATCTTACCTGAGTTCGATACGGTGTTTTGGGAAGCGTTGGCTGAGGCGATAAAGAATCCTGCCGTCAAGCGCACCGGCATCAAGGTTTTAATTGTTGGTACCCTGGCCATAAATCGGCCACGGTTGACTCCTCTAATTGATAGGGTTGGCCTTCACGGGCAGGTCGAGTTTCGCGATCAAATGCCGCAATCTGAGACTTACAAACTCCTGCGGAAAGCGCTGGCTGGCTTGTTAGTACCTGGTATCAATTCACGTTGGTGGACAAATGCCGCTAAGATGACGGACTACATTGGCATGCGCAAGCCGGTTCTGGCCGTGGTGCCGGATCCTTCCGAGGCCCGCACCGCTTTGACCCGCAGCCGGCTCGGCATTTTCCTGGATGGCTCGCCAGAAAACCGGGCAAGAATTCTCACTGACTTTTTGCTGAGCAAACACAAGCTGGCGGCTCCTGACGAAGACGAATGTGAACGGTACACAGCCCATCGTCAAGTCCGATCGTTCGTGGAACTGTTCGAATCTTTGTCAGCACGCCGCCAGGTTCGTCAACAATGAAGACCGGCTGCCGGTTTGGCCTCGCTGTATTTCTAGTTCTGCTTGGGTGCCGTGCGGGATTTGCCACGCCAATTTCGAATGCTCCGGCCACCTACTACATTTCCGCAAGTTCGGGCGATGACAATAATGACGGGCAAAGTCCGGCCCACGCATGGCAGCACTTATGGAAAATTTACGACAAGTCCGCCTCGAAAGATCCGTTTCAACCGGGCGACAGTATCCGGCTCAAGCGCGGAGATCAATGGGACGGGCAAATTCGCCTGCAAGCCACCGGCACTGCGCAAGAGCCAATCACGATCGGCGCATATGGTCAGGGAGCGAAACCGTTGATCTACGGGGACAACCAGGAAGCCCGATGGGAGAGCGTTGCCGGCCATCCCGGGATCTACACCACGGATTTAGGCGAAGGAAGCATTCCCGGATCTATTTTCTTGGACGGTAAGAATTTAACAACGATCTATCCGATTGGAGCTTTCAATCGGATTGAAAATACGGAAATGTTTCTGGGGAGATTGCTTTTTGGAACGTCGGTAGGCCGCTATGGCAGCCGCCTTTGGATTCGAATGACGGACAGCAAACCGCCGAGTGAAGCCCTTCGTATGTTTCGAGCTGCCGGGGTTTCGCTGGCCAATTCCAGCTACGTGCAGATTGAAGACCTCGATATCGAGCGCTTTAATACCGGCATCGACATCTCGAATTCCGAGCATGTGCTTGTCCAGCACAATGACATTCAGGATGTCCTCGGAATCGGCATCTATCTTCGATCCGCAGATGCGAATTGCCAGGTTGAGAGCAATACAGTTTTTCGCAGTGGCAACACCGCCTTATACGTGCTGAAAGGCTCCGGCAATACATTCCGCGACAACTGGGTGTCGCATGTGGACACCAGCATTCTGGGCATTCATGTTAGCGGCGACGGCATGGGTGTGGGCTTGCAGGAATCGCAGCAAAGCCTCGTCGAATATAACTACTTTTCGCATAGCGGCGGCATGGACTTTTATTTCGAACAAGGCAGCACGGTTCGCTACAACTATCTTTATCGCGTGCGGTCGGCGGGCGCTCCTCACGGTGTAAACCTCAATGTTTACGGAAATATCTACAATCTTGGGGGGGACAGCGGAAAACCGGGATCGACTGGCGTAAACGCCGTGGCGACCGGTCCAGGCTCCATTGCGGTATTCAATAACACAATCTTCAACGCTTCTGGCTTCTTCTTGATGGGTTCCTCCGATAAAGGTGGCAAGATCGTGTTCTCCGACAATATTGCCTCCTCGTCAGCTCCGGGAACGGCGATGACCGTGTTTGGAGCGAATGTGGCATCCAATCACAATTGCTTTTCGACTCTCGGCCAGCCAATTTTTCGTTACAACGGCGCGACGTTTCCTGCGCTCACAAAATATCAGGCAGCCAGTGGTCTTGACCGGAACTCGATTTTCTCCGATCCGCAGTTTTTCAGCTCTGCGCCATTTACCCCTCTGGATTTTCGCCTCAACCCGAGTTCAGGATGCAATTCGCCAGCGTTGAATATTCCTTTGGCGGATTTGGCTGAAGGCCGAACCTACGATCATGACGTCACAGGCAACTCGGTGATCGGAGCATTGCGGGCGGCTAAGCCGGACAATCCGGCCACTGCTCTGGTGCAGACATGTAAATCTCATTGTTTTCAACATCCTTTTGCGGTTGCGAATGGCGTTTATCTGGTGAGCCTGAAGTTCGCTCCCAGCGTGCAATCCCGCCCCAAGCAAGAGGTCGGTTTTGTGCTGAATGGCAGAAAAGTAGCGGCGCAGTTCGATCTCACAGAAATAGTAGACCCAGCTGACACTCTTTTCCGATCCTTCCTGGTGCGTCCGGACGGCGCAACCATCACACTCGATCCCGATCCAACAAGCGACATCTCGCTTATCACCGAAGTCGACATTGTGCCATTCGACACAAGTCATGGCAAAGGATCACAAGTAATTCCGTGGTAGTTTCTCAACTTTTAACAATGAAAGCATCCAGCCAGGGCGAGCTCCTTCTGTTCGCGTTTGAATACCCGCCTTTTTCTGGCGGTATCGCCAGACTGTGCGGGGGAATCGGCGAGACACTGGAGCGCGGGCACGTTAACGCGCGTGTACTTACACAGGATTGCGCGGCTCCGATCTCAGGCGCTGGTTTGCAGGAAATCCGTGTGGAGTCGCGACGCCCGGTTCGCGAGTGGCGAGCCTTCCAATGGCTGCGGCAACAGATGCGTAAAGCTTCTGCCACCACACAAACGACAATCTGCGGAGTTTGGTATCCCGAAGGATTGATTGCATATCTTGCCGGAGTCCGTCCGTTTGTCATCCTTGCACATGGAGCAGAGCTGTTGCCTACTGTGGATCGTTGGCGCCGCCCTTTGTGGAATGCGTTGCAACGCCGGGTATTGGAAAGCGCGGACCTGGTGATTGCCAATAGTGAATATACACACCACCTTGTATCCAGCGTGGCTCCGCAGGCGCGTGTGAAAACAATTCCTCTGGCGGTGGATTCTGACCGCTTTGCGCCGGGAGATCGCGAAACCGCTAAAGCGAAATTCGGTGTCGCCGGTAAGCGAGTGCTCTGCACTGTATCTCGCATTCACCACTACAAGGCCCATGACACTGTTTTACGCGCAATTGCCGATCTCGCCGCAGAGGAGCGGGAAGGCCTCATATACCTGGTCGTCGGCAAAGGACCCTACGAACGGGAGTTGAGAAAACAAGCAGTCGAGCTGGGGATCGATTCCCATGTCCGCTGGCTGGGATTCGTTTCCGAAGAAGAATTGCCCCAAGTTTACTGGGCGTCCGACTTGTTTGTACTTTGCACACGCGATGCTCCCGAAGAGCGCGCGGTGGAAGGATTCGGCTTGGTTTTTCTGGAAGCGCAAGCCTGCGGAGTTCCTGTCGTAGGCACCCGCACCGGTGGGATTCCTGCGGCCATTGAGGAGGGTGAAGGGGGGTGGCTGATCGGACAGGACGACAGTCACAGGCTAACCGACATCCTTCGCCAGCTCGTACATTCGCCAGAATCTTTCCGTGCCGCGGGGATGCAAGCGCGGCAGCGCGTTCTGCGTGACAGTACGTGGGAACGTTATGGGCAAAGTTTCTCGTCAGCTTTGCAAAGTGCGGGCATCGGCCATGGATAAATACAAACCAGACATGCGCTCTAGCGGCCGCCTTCCCTCATTAGACGGATTACGCGCTTTTTCAATTTGTATGGTGGTGCTTGGACATTGCAGTGCAACGGTCAAGGTAGTGAGCTCCAGCGCCGCCACGCTCTTCGGCTTTGTCGGGGCAGGCCGTCTCGGGGTTTCCATTTTTTTCGTCATCAGTGGTTTCCTTATTACAACGCTGCTGGTTCGTGAACAGCTAACCACTGACTCCATAAGCCTCAAAAGTTTTTACATAAGGAGAGCGTTTCGGATTTTCCCAGGGTTCTACGCTTACTGGCTGGTGGCGTTGGGGCTGACTCTACTGGGGTACATACACTTAACGCATTCCGATCTGATCAGTGCGGCAGTATACGTGTGGAATTATACCCCGCGGAAAGTTGACACCTGGTTTCTCGGACACACCTGGTCTTTAAGCGTTGAGGAACAATTCTACTTACTCTGGCCTGTGATTTTAAAACTCGCTGGACCGAAAAGTGGAAGATGGGCAGCGCTAGTTGCAGTTGCCGTTGCGCCATTCATTCGCGTGGCCTCGTATTTTCTCTTTCCCTTTAGCCGGCCACGAATCGGGATGATGCTGCATACCCGCATGGATTCGCTAATGATTGGCGCATTGCTGGCACTGGTATACCTAAATAAAGATCACGTTGAGATTCTGAAACGCTTTACCAGTTCGTGGCTAATCCCGGTTGTGTCGCTTTGCTTCCTTCCAATCGATACGCTCCTGACTCTGCGTTTCAAAGGTGCGTACCTGCTCTCAATCGGGTATTCCCTGCAAAACTTGCTGATCGCGTTGCTGATTGCTCACGTTGTTTTTTATGATAAGACCACACTAGGGCGGATACTCAATCATCCTGCGGCCGTGCATTTAGGGGTGATTTCCTACAGTTTGTACCTTTGGCAGCAATTATTCCTGACAACGAAAAATACCACCTTCACTGGAATGTTCCCGTGGAATATTGCATGTGCATTGCTGGCTGCGGAACTCTCTTATTACCTGCTTGAAAAACCTTTCTTGCGTTGGCGCAGACGATTCTCCAACGTCCCGGGCAACGCGGCGGGAGAAAACATTCCTTCGAGACCGGCGACGGAGCGCCTCGCGGCCTCGGCCTCCGCTTAAGGTTGTCATTGATCATGGACCAACAGAGGCAAAGTGTTTCGATTGTTGTACCTACACTAAATCGTCGGTCCTATTTAACTGACGCTCAAACTATGACTGCTGAGCAACCTCATAATGAACGGCGAAGCTTCCGCAGCCACTTGGTTATAGCGACCCTGATCATGATCGGAGTGGCTGTCAGGGTAGCCTGGGTCTCGATCCCAGATTACAGCTCGCTAGCGGGCGATTCTGTAGCCTACGACTTCGCCGCCGCCCAACTGGTACGCCAGGGAACCCTGCTGCAACCAAGTGACGCGGTCATGTTTGATGCCCCGGAACTACTAGCTCGTGGCGCCCCACGAGCTGAGCCATTGCACGATTGGGCTCCCGGTTACCCATTGTTTCTTGGTGCAATTTATTTCGCTGGGGGCAGCGGACCGAGCGCACGCAAGCAATCCGCAGTGCTGCTGGCGATAATGGCTGGGATACTCCTTCCCTTGCTTGCCTTTGAGTTGTGGAGCGGGATCGAGTCTGCGCCGGAGGCCTGGGGCTGGGTTGTGGTAGGAACCGTAGCCTTGTGGCCGTCGTCCATTCTGATTGAACGCCTAATGTACTCCGAGAACCTAGCCGTCCTCGTGTTTACCGTTTGGACGGTGATGATAGCACGACTCTTGCTGGGCATCAGAAGTGCTACCGCAATCCGCCTTCTATGCTGTGGCGCGGTTGGAGGGGTGCTATACCTCGTCCGCGTAGAATTCGCTCCGATTGTAGCGCTCGGGGCCATCCTCTGCGGCCTGGTATGGGAGACGAAGGTGCCGGAGGGAAAGGCGAGACCTCACCGTTTTGCCATCAAAGCTCCGGCCCTGATTCTCGCAGCCTTCGTGCCATTTGTGATTGGCGTGAGCATCTGGAACGGCGTTCAGTTCGGAAAGATCGTGCCGATGACAAGCCAGAGCGGGAAGACTCTCTTCAACGCAGCGATTCATTCCGATACCTTTGGCTTCTCACCCGGGGGACCAAACCGGCAGGCCTTGCTGCAGAGTTATGTCCCGGGAAAACCGTTCGAAACGGACCGTAATCTCCAGAAGCTCGCGTTGGGGATGATCCGGTCTGATCCATCGGCGTATGTCGTCGGCGTGATGGCGAGGTGGAATGCGGTCAACTTAAAAGAATACGGCGAGCCCGCGGTCAATGGTAAGCCATGGCCATATTGGGTCTGGCGGGGCGTTCTCCGTTTGTGCAAGCTCGCATTGATCATAGGCTGCGCGATTGCCCTGCCAACCCTGTGGAGTAGAAGCCGTGCGACGACCATCTTCCTAGTTGGAGGTTATGTCTACAAGTGTTTCGGAGTCCATGGGCTGCTGAACGGCCAGGTTCGCATGTTCCACCCCTTCTATGCTGTTGGTCTGGCTGTGGCTGCGATTGGATGGCGCGCAGCGTGGAGCTACTTGCGCTCCCGGAGGAGCAAGCATCTGGCAAGTGCGGCTGACATGATTGCCACCGTCAATCAGGATGCCGAAGCACTAAACATGAATCCACTTAGACCGGGAGTCACTGTTGTTGTACCTACACTAAATCGCGGATTGTATTTGCTTGATACCCTTCGCGATTTGCTGGCACAGGAGTACCGGCCGATCGAGATTCTGGTTGTGGATCAATCCAGCGAAGAGGCTCCTGAACTGCTCGATCTGGTTCTTAAGCATCCCGAATTGATTTCGTATCACAAAGTACAATTTCTGGGCTTGCCGCTGGCGCGCAATTATGGGTGGCAACAGGCGAAATACGAAGCCATTATTTTCGTGGATGACGATATCCGCTGCGGCTCTGATTTAGTGAGCCAGCATCTCCGCGGATTGAACCTTCCAAACACCGGTATGGTTGCGGGTGGAATTGACGAGCGTATCGTTTCGAAAGTCAACCATGCAGCACCTGGATACTTCAATTCCTGGACCGCAACCCCACTGCACAGTTTTGGATCAGCCGGAGAATGCCTGGTGCAGCATGTTGCAGGTTGCAATTTCTCAGTTTGGCGCAGGGTCTTACGAGCAGCGGGAGGCTTTGACGAAGCCCTTGCCCTCGGCGCTGCGTTGTATGAGGAGACGGAGCTGTGCTTGCGAGTCCAACAATGCGGCTTTGATATTTATTTCAACGGAAAAGCCCGTCTGCAACACTTAGCGGCCGGAAATGGCGGATGCCGGGTGCCAGACCTGCCAAAGTACATGGCATCACTGGCGCATAACCGCGCGGTCCTGATTGGGCGGTATTTGCGATGGTTTCAGACTCCAACCGCGTATCTCCGGCTGGTTTTGCTCTTCATGTCTTATGCCATGCGCTATCACACTTTGGGCATTTTTCGGCCGGGACTGGACGGATTCCTGGCAGGGATGAAGGCCGCAAGACAGCGGCCACTTTGCAGCCGATACTCGACTCAGGTGCAAGCATGAAGCGGCTCTGGCTTTTCTTCTTCCCTCTACTCTTTTTGCCCAATTTTGGTTTTTCCAAGCAGACCGATTTCGGCGTGCTCGAAGTCTGTGACTGGCTGATTGTGCCTTTTATCGTTTTGCTGGTGATCGCTCCTTCCGCCAGATATGAGCAGAGAGTTTCCAAACTTGACACATATTTCTGGGGCTTTCTGGCTTGGGCATTGCTGTCAACATTGTCCATTCACTTTCGCTATCAGTACCTGGACGATGTTCCTATCCTTCTGGGATCCTGCCTCAAACTGGCCAAGCTTGCGCTCTATGTCATTGCGGGTGCTTTTGTCGCAAGAAAACTTTTGGACCCGAAAGTGCGCGGCGAGTGGATGTGGTCATTGCTCGCGGCCTTGCTGATGCTCAGTATCGGCCTGCTGGTGAGTAGCAATGATCCAGGCACCGAACCCACGGACGCCCTTGAAGGATACAAATCCTACAATGCCATTATCGTTTCGGTGGCGATTCTGTGCGTTTACATTGCCGGGTTATGGATAGACAGCGTGGGCAGTCGTAGATGGCGGCAATGTGCCTCCGTCACGATCATCTTCGCGATATGCTCTGTGTTCATCTCAAGTTCGCTTTCCAGCCATGGACGCGGAGGTTGGCTTGCATTGGCTGCGGGTTTTGCCTATATCCTGTGGAAACGGACCCAGGCCATCAAGACCTTCGCGATCATTTTCATACTTGGCTTGGCATCCGTCGCCGCTTACGAAACCCTGCCCAATTTTCAGTCCCTCGTGGATCTGACGCTTTCGCCCTCTGAGGATGCACAGTTCGAATCGGTGGATGACGGCGCCCGTGTTTCAACCTGGATCCACGAGGCCCCCAAGTTGATCAATGCGCCTGTTTTGGGCGCCGGCTTTTACCATCGGGGCGGGACTTCGGGTTTGTGGGAGACCGGCTCGCATAACTTCTTTCTTCAGATGTTCCTGGAAACCGGCATCGTGGGCGGGATCCTACTGATATCCATCTGTGTGCTTATCTGGCGACAAGCCGGGCTCACAGCGACAAATCGCAACAAGATCAGCGTTGCCACTCGTGCAGCTTTGATCACCGCCATTGTGGGTGGCATGAGTGGCGAGTACTTCTATGGAGGAGTTGCGGTTCTGGTACTCTTCGCAGCGTTTGCGATTGCCGGTTCGCTGCCCGCGGTGGAAGTTCTATTTATGGCCGACAAGGTGCGCTCGCAAATCGTGCGGTTCCGGCGGGTGGCCTCATGAGGCCTTTGATTTCGGTTGTAATGCCATTGTTCAATGCCGCCGGCACACTACCCCTGGCTCTCGCATCTCTTCAGGCCCAGACCTGTGAAAATTGGGAGTGCATCGTTGTTGACGATGGATCGACGGATAATCCTGAGAGAATTATTAAGAAGGTCGGTGACTCCAGAATCCAGTACCACCGTCTCGACCGCAACCACGGACGCGGATATGCTCGCCAACATGCTCTGGAGTTCGCACAAGGCAAGTACATTACCTTTCTTGACGCCGATGATTGGATTTATCCCGACAAGTTTCGCCACCAAGTGGAGTTGCTCGAGGCCGAGCCAAACCTGGCTGTCGTGAGCACGGGCATGGCTATCTCGAACGCATGCGATCAGCTGGTCGGTGTGAGGAATGTAAGTTCAAACAGACCGGTGTTCCCTGCTCCTATGAAACATCCCGGCATGCCGCCATTGGCGTTTGCGCCTTCGATGATCGTCACCGATTTAGCCAAGCAAACCGGTTTTGATACGTCATTTCCGATCTCCGAGGACGCCGACTTTCTGTTGCGAGCGCTCCTGGGCAGACGATATGCCGTTTTGTCGACACCCTTGTACGTTTATCGTGAGCCGGGTTCTGCAACTCTCAGCAAAGTAAGTTCCGCTCTGAACTACTGTTGCCGAATGTTCCGAAAACAGTTCGATCAATATCCGATCGATAGTGCGATTGAGATCGCCAAGACTCGCGGAAAGCAGATGATCTATCACTCGGCGGCCGCTCTTGGATTGTGGGACTACATGATCGCGCGACGTTCCCACGCTCCAAGCGCAGCCGATCACCGGGAATATCAGAACGCGTGGCATGCCATCTCTAAGATTACGGATGGGTATGCACTCGCCCACTGATCATCCGGCCAACACCACGAATTCCTAATCACCCACCTAAAACGTTATGACGACTGCCGCAGCTCCGCAAAGAATTGCATCGCCCGTCTTGCCTGCTGATTTGGGGTTTGCCCCATGGCCCCATTTCGAAGCCGACGAAATTGAAGCCGCCGCTTCCGTCCTGCGATCCGGAAAAGTCAACTACTGGACCGGGCAGGAGGGCCGGTTGTTTGAGGCCGAATTCGCTCAATTTGTGGGCACACGATTTGCAGTCTGCCTGGCCAACGGCACGGTCGCGCTCGAATTAGCCTTGCAGGCACTCGGAATCGGGAGGGGACACGAGGTCATAACCACTTCCCGCACCTTCATCGCATCCGCCAGCTGCATTGTCATGCGCGGCGCACGACCGGTTTGCGTCGACGTTGATCCCGACAGTCAAAATCTGACCGCGGAAACGATCCGGCGTGCCATCACCCCGAGAACCAAGGCCATCATTGCGGTACATCTCGCGGGCTGGCCGTGCGACATGGATCCGATCCTCGAGTTGGCGGCTGAATACGGTTTATACGTAATTGAGGATTGTGCTCAAGCCCAAGGAGCCATGTACAAAGGGCGTCCCGTAGGGTCTTTGGGACACGCCGCAGCTTTCTCTTTTTGCCAGGACAAAATTATGACGACTGGTGGTGAAGGGGGGATGCTCACGACCAACGACTCTGATCTTTGGCAACGAGCTTGGAGCTTCAAAGACCATGGAAAGAATTATGCCGCCGTGAATAACCACCAGCATGGACCAGGGTTTCGCTGGCTCCATGATTCGTTTGGCACGAACTGGCGGATGACGGAAATGCAGTCGGCCATGGGACGAATTATGTTAAGAAAAGTCCCCCGCTGGGTGGAAATCCGCCGCCAGCATGCTGCTGCCCTAACTTCTGAGCTTTCTGGCATCCCTGCCCTGCGAGTTCTGTCCCCGCCGTCACATAGTCATCATGCCTACTACAAGTATTACGTTTTCGTGCGGCCCGAAATGCTCCAGCCGGGCTGGAACCGGGATCGAATCATGCAAGAAATTGTAGCTTCAGGCGTGCCTTGTTTTGTTGGCAGCTGTAGCGAAATCTATCTGGAAAAGGCGTTCGTGGCCAGACGCAAACATGACTGCATGCCAATCGCGAAACAATTGGGCGACACCAGCCTCATGTTCCTGGTCCACCCCACGCTCACTGAGCGTAATATCGAGCAAACCTGCCAGGTAGTCAAAGATGTAATGGCGCGGGCCTCCAAAGACACCACGGCCGGCCTCGATTGTGCTTCGCCTTCTGCATTCACCATGTCACAAACTGTATGAATCAACTTCCTTTCACCCTCAGTCTGAATGAACCTCAGGGAGCGTTCCCATATGTTGCTTAGACAAAGGTCTTGGATCATCGCACTGTTCCATATCTCACTGGTGACGGCATCGTTCTTTTTCGCTTGGCTGCTACGGTATGATTTCCACATAAAGTACCCTAAACTCATGCTGCTGTTGGCCTGCCTGCCGTTATTGATTTTGTGCCGGCTGGCGACCCTGTTTATTTTCAACTTGATCCATGGTTACTGGAACCACAGCAGCATCACGGACCTGGTGGACATCATCAAAGCTGTCGGCCTGGGAAGCTTGGCTTTTATTGTTGCCACGCGGGTGGTTATCGGTCCAAATCCTTTTCACCTTTCAATCTATGTAATCGAAGCCATGACCACTACGGCGGCTTTGTCTGGAGTGCGGCTGGTTGCTCTGGCTCTTAAGAGCAAACCGCCTGCCAAGCAACGGGAAGCCACTCTTCATCGCGTGATCGTAGTCGGAGCGGGAGATGCTGCAAGCACATTAATAAGACAGATCCAACGCTCGGAGTTTCTTCCCGTAGCCTGCGTCGACGATGACGTGTTCAAACATGGCGCTAAAATCCATGGCGTCCCTGTGGTGGACACCATCAGCCGGCTTTCCGTCGTTGCTTCAGCCTTCAACGCCGAAGAATTATTCATTGCTATTCCATCGGCGACCGGAAGCCAGATGCAACACATCACCAAGTTGTGCGAACAAACGGGCCTGCGATACAGAACTGTTCCCAAGCTGGAGGACTTGCTCCTTGGCCGGGTCTCGGTTTCGCAACTACGCGAGGTAAACATCGAAGATCTCCTGGGACGGGACTCTGTACAACTCGACAACGAGGTCGTCCGCGAACAGATCACCGGCAAGGTCGTGCTGGTAACCGGGGCGGCTGGGTCCATTGGCTCCGAGTTATGCCGGCAGATTCTCCGCCATTCGCCGGCGAAACTCATTGCACTGGACCAGGCGGAAACCCCACTGTTCTACCTGCAACTACAACTCAACAAGCAAGCCGGCGGCGACCGGGTCATTTACGATGTGGCTGACGTCGCCGATGCGCGGCGCGTGCGCCAGATTATTCTGGACACCGGGGTAGAGATTATCTTCCATGCAGCGGCTTACAAGCATGTAAACATGGTCGAGAGTAACATCCGTGAAGCATTGCGTAATAACGTTTTCGCCTTAATGTCTCTATTGGATATCGCGGAAGAATGCGGGTGTGAGCGGTTCCTGCTCATTTCTTCCGATAAAGCAGTGCAGCCGACCAGCTTCATGGGCAGCACCAAGCGGCTGGGAGAACTGATTCTGGCGGCCCGGCAACAGAAGGGCATGCGTTGCGTTTCGGTGAGGTTTGGCAATGTGTTGGGTTCTCAGGGCAGCGTGATCCCACTCTTCAAGGAGCAGATTGAAAAAGAGGGACGCATCACCATCACCGATCCGGCCGTAACTCGTTACTTTATGACCATCCCGGAAGCCGTTTCGCTGGTGTTGCAGGCATTTACGATTGGCCAGCATGGAGACATTCTCGTTTTAGACATGGGGAATCCCGTCAAAATTCTTGACCTGGCAAATTCTCTGATTCGCCTCTCCGGAAAATCGCCGCGCGATGTGAGAATCGAATTCATTGGTTTGCGCCAGGGGGAAAAGCTTTGCGAGGAATTGTTCTATCCGCAGGAAAAACAACTGCCCACGGAGAATCGAAAGGTGAAGCGCACGCGGTCCACCATCATCGCTTGGCCATTTCTGTCGACCCAGCTTTGGGATCTGCTTGCATTAAGCAGTTCCGGAACCGAGCTGTCGATCCGCGCCAAGGTCAAGGAAATCATCGCGGAATACCCGTACGAGCCTAAAGTGGACCCCTTGACCATCGAACCTGGAATCATGCCGCCGTTGCCTGGTGCGATGAGATTTCCAAACGCATTGGCTGCTTCCGCCGGCCAGGATTAGCGATTAAACCTATCATTCAGCTTTTTTGATCCTGAGGTCTCTTCTTCGTTTCACTTTGCGGCACTGACGCCGCCAATCCGTTGGTAGGAACCTTCTTTCCCCTCGTCATTTCGTCTCTTCCACTTTTTCTCAAGGAATATTTTCTGCTCCTGCCTTGCCGTCGTGAGTGGACGTGTGCGGAAATCTTTACCCGGAAGTACGGTGCTGCCTGGCAATATTCAAATGCCGCAGCTTTTGAACCTATACTGTTGGTGTGGGCCTCACCACCAATGAACTAGTCGGGCTGATAGTCGCAACCAGTTTCGCGGCCGGCCTGAATGTGTATGCCACCGTCGCGACGCTCGGCCTGCTGGCACATGCAGGAGTGCTGGTTCTTCCGGCGCCCCTGCACTTGCTGGCAAATTGGTGGGTAATTCTCACCGCTGCCATTCTGTTTCTGGTGGAGTTCTTCGCCGACAAAGTTCCGCTCTTCGATCTGCTATGGAATGCATTGCAGACTTTTGTACGCGTCCCCGTGGCGGCTCTTATTGCCTACGGTGCAACTTCACAGCTTTCGCCGGGAAAGCAACTGCTGGCGGTCCTATTGGGCGGGGCCATTGCCCTGGCTGCGCATGGCGGGAAAACCGCGGCACGGGCGGCCGTGACCGCTTGGCCTGAACCATTTTCGAACGCTGCTTTGAGCCTCGCGGAAGATGCACTGGCCGTACTGCTTACAACGTTTGCCACGCGGCATCCTTATTCAGCCGCCGCCATCGTGGCCGTCTTCGTCGCCATCATCATCTTCCTGATGCGAAGGGTTACACGCGCATTGCGAAACCTTTTCCACGACGCTGCGCAATCCTTCAACTGACAGTTGCACGACAGACTCTCAAAGAACCGTGGTTTCCATCACATCATCGGGTGATCGCTATCACTGTTCCAATTTTAAAAAGCTTTTATAAAGATCCCAGATGCCCGCTTACAGGAGGGGTAATTCCATGAAAATTGACCGTTCGATTCCATTGTCAGAGAACGAAGCGGACCGCCCCGCAGCCGTTGAGAATGACATCCGGCACCGCGCTTATCAACTTTATGAAGAACGCGGAAGGCTGGATGGTCACGAACTTCAAGACTGGGTTCGGGCGGAAGCTGAGATACTAAGCCACCATGTCCAGCGGAAGGCCGCGTAGAGGCCACGTGCCGTAGCGCCTCGCCGCTATTCGGACGGCATACCAGGTGCCGCCGTCCCGTTATAATCGGGGCCATGAGATCTGAGCCGGATTATGCCGCCATGCTGGCAGTAGCTGTCGCCGAAGCCCACAAAGGTTTGGCGGAAGGTGGGATTCCCGTTGGAGCGGCAATTTTTGACAGCAATGGAAAGCTGGTCGGGGCCGGTCACAACCGGCGAGTACAGAATGGCGATCCCTCGATGCACGGCGAGACGGACGCCTTCCGCAATGCGGGACGCCAGCACAGCTATCGCCATCTGATCATGGTTACGACGCTTGCGCCCTGCTGGTATTGCAGCGGCTTAGTGCGCCAGTTTGGGTTCGGCACGCTGGTGGTCGGCGAGAGCAGGAATTTTCCGGGTGGGCTGGACTGGCTGCGGTCACTTGGCGTGAATGTGATCGACCTTGATTCCGAGGAGTGCGTCTCTTTGATGGCTGCGTACATCCGGGCAAATCCCGAGGTGTGGAACGAGGACATCGGTCAAGAATAGCTATGCAATCTGGCCTATGGGCAATCATATCCAGAAACGGCGGCCTTCCGGCCGCCGTTCACGTTAAGGAGGATTCGATCAGAACGCAAAACTCAACGACATCTGGACCTGACGTCCGCTACCGATGGTCTTGTTTACCACACCCAGCCCAGCGGGCGGGTTGTAGAAGCTGCTCGCCGGTGTGCCTATCGTAGGGAATTGATTGTAGAATTCGTTCTGGGAGACATCGTCAATAGGAATGTCGAAACTTGCAGTGTTGGTCAGGTTGAAGATATCCAGACTATACTTCACTGACCACCGCTCCGTAATTTGCGTGTTCTTGACAATCGACATATCGGCGCGCTTTTGCCAGGCTTGCCGGAAAATGTTGCGCTGCCCGTTCGTGAAGTTGGTCTCATATAAATCATTGTTGGGAATTGCACCACCCAAATCCCCGGGGTTGAGCAGGGGCAAGGTGAAGCAGGAAGATTTAAGCACTGGAGTACTGTACGCACCCGAAGCTCCAGTGACGGCATTCTTTGCCGTGCAACCCGGAGCCAATGGAACGATCGGGTTGGTAATGCCGTCATAAACGCTGTAATAGATACTGCCCACCGCACCGGTATAGTCAATGATGCTATAGGGTTGGCCGCTTTGGATGACGGTGATTCCCTGGATGGCCCATCCATCCGCCAGTTTGCCCTTCAAGGTCGACAACCCGAAGAACTTGGGCAGTTGATAGACATAATTGAAGTTGAAGACATGAGTACGGTCAAAATCAGACGACCCGTAGGCAGAACGCAAGTCGAGCGGATTATTGCCATTGAAGAACAGGCCCATGCCGCTTTGCTCATCCAGTGCGTGAGAGTACGTATAAGAGGCACCCACCTGTAGGCCGTGGCTCATGCGCTTTTCTACGTGCGCCTGCAGCGCATTGTAGGCAGAAACTCCAGCTGCTGTGTAACTCTCCGATTCCGCCGAATATCCGATGTAAGGGACACGCAGATCCACGTTGCCGCCTTCGAAGTTGGCAAGAAAGCATGAATTACTGGGAGTTAGGCAGGAAGCGCCAGTCTGCAAGTTTACGGGGTTGAAACTCGAGTCGACGACCGTGTAGCCATAGGTGTATTGCTGCGGGTACTGATAGTTAGCGTGGATCACATGACTCGGCGTGGCAATCCCGGGCTGATTGAACGGGATGGGAATCACTCCATGGCGGCCCAGATTGCCCACATAGCCGATTTCAATCGCCAGATCGTTTCGCGGCTGCCATTGGATATCGAGCGTGTCGTTAATGGTGTAAGGGAGCTTATTGGCGCGGTTGTAGGTGGCAAAGGAGAACAGTGGGGCTCCCTGCGCGATGTCGGCCTCGTTGGGCAGGTACTGATCGATGTTTGCAGGGTTGCCACTGGGATACGGTCCCGGCGAGGAGCCCCATGGACTGTTTAGTGAATACGCAGGATAAGCGCATGTGGGGATGTAACCAAGATAGAAGGACACCGTGGCGGGGTTACAAGACGTCGCATTCACGTAAGGCGGCGTCTGGTTCACGCCGAATGGACCGCCGTTGGTGACGCCTTCAGCGAAACCGGGAGAAAGATACGAAAATAGTTCGCCGCGGTCGTAGTAGATGCCGGTGCCAGCGCGGACAACCACCTTATCGTTAAACTTTTTCGGACTCCAGGCCATCCCCAGGCGCGGCGCTATTCCCCATTGCCTTCCGGTGAGCGTGGTGTTGCTGACCCCTTTGGTCGGGAACAGGCTATTGTTGCCGGCGATGATGAATCCGTTCAGGCCTGTGCCTGAGGGATCGATGATATCGTTCGTGGCGTCATAGGTATAACGCGAAGGGTCGAAGTTAAAGATGCGGCCATATTTTTCCGTAAGGCCGCCATCCCAGTCCCAACGCACGCCGGCCGTCAAGCTAAGGTTGGAGCGAAACTGAAACTTGTCCTGGACATAAGCGCCTGACTGGCCGGCGCGATAGTAGCGGTTGGCGTTGCCCTGTAAAAACTTGGTGGTGGTGAAATCGTCGTTAATGTTGACATAACCCTGCAGGAACTGTGAAAAGTCCGCGGTAGAGATTATGCCCTGATTGGTTCGTTCGTCGCGGGTATTGAGCTGGGTGTACGCGTAACTGCCGCCAAAAGTGACGGTGTGCTTTCCATGCGTCCAGATCGCGTTGGCCGACGGCATGATGCGGTTCTGAAACACACCCGTGAAGGGCCCTTGCGAAGCGGCGCCTTGGCCGAAGGTCAGGAATTGCAGGTTGCTGATGCCGGCAGTGTTGTATTGACTATCCAAACCAAACGGGTCCGCGATGGTGATGCCGGGGAAAGATGTCGAGCCGAATGTATTGATCCCGCCCCCAATCTGCTGGGGGCTAAAAGGCTGCGCGATCGTGCTATAGACCTTCTCCCGAAGAATCCCAAGAACTTCGGCAACACTCAGATTGGAGCGGATTGACTGGGTGTTGGTGAGCGATGCCACCTGGCTTCCCGCGTCCAGAAATTGAGAGAATCCGGCGACGCTGGAGTAAGCGTAGGGAGCAATGGTGGGATCATGCTGATAATAATATTTTGCCGAGAGCGTGTCCTTGGAACTCGCGTTCCAGTCGAGATTGGCCACTGCCTGGTCGGCCCTGAACAGAGCCGTGCCTGGAACGATGGCGTTTTCCGGGAAATTCGGGGTCGGCGTCTGACCGTCGGCCCATGGGACCAAGTATTGACCATTTGGGAACTGGTATTGCATCAGAGCCAGAGCGACCGGGCTGATCTGGGCGGGAGTTGTGCCCCATTCATCGATCGAAATGTTGGACAAACAGGTAGCAAATGCCGCGCTGGTGCGATCGGACGTGCCACAAAATGAAGGGGTGAAATCGTGCGGAACCAGCAGTCGCGAGAGGCCAATTTCCTGGTCGGAGTCGTGTAGATGCTGATAGCTGACAAATCCGAACAGCTTGTTCTTAATAATCGCGCCACCCAGCGTCCCCCCCGCGATATAGCGGTGCAGCTGCGGGGTCTTATCGTTGGCGGGAATATTTGGGTCCTGCTTGTAGAAAAATGGCGCGGCGTTCAGCCAGTCCGTTCCGCGATGGACATACCCACTACCGTGAATGCTATTAGTCCCGGAAGATGTGCTCATGTCAATATGCGCGCCGCTGGTTGAGCCTTGCTGCGCATCGTACATGGAAGTGTTGACACGAACTTCTTCGATGGTCTCTGGCGCCGGCGTTGGCAGTGCCTGGCCAATGGCCAGATAGACCGATGCCGTACTCTGGATCGGTGCTGCACTGGTGCTGGCCGCGTTGGCCACGCCGGTATTGTTGACAATGCGGGACGATGCCACCTGGCTGGTACTTTTGCCATTAAACAGGTTGCTGGCATCCACACCGTTCAGAAGAAAGCTGTTGCTGGTGTCGCGCTGGCCGTTGGCCCAGATGGGCTGGTTTCCCAACCCACTGTTGGCGCCGGTCCCGCCCGGAAGCTCGGCATTGACGCCGGGAGAAAGAATCGCGACTCCCGTGAAACTGCCGGTGGGCAGCGGAATGGCATCGATTTGATCTTTCTCCAGGATGTAGCCGTTGGTGGTGTCAACCGCGTTCATCAGCGGGCTTTCCGAAACCGTGATCGTGGTGCCGACCTGGCCGACCTTTAGAGTCACATTGACCGTCGCAGTGCGGTTAGCTTGCACCTGGATCGAAGGGATTCTCTGCGTTTCAAAGCCGTCGTGGGTGTATGTGAGCGTGTAGGTGCCGATGGGCAGATTTACAAAATCATAGCTTCCGTTGTCGTTGCTTTTCTGACTGCGGGTCAGTTGAGTTTGGTCCCCAACGATGGTCACCGCAGCGCCCGGCAATACGCTGCCGGTTGTGTCCACAATTGTGCCGGTGATGCCGCCAAGAGTCTGTTGGGCGACGGCGCGGGGTGCGAAGATCAATGGCATCCCAAGGACAAATGCGAGGAAGAAGACAAAGAATATATTTTGCTTAAGCATTGATGTGCACCTCAATAGGGCTATGTAGATACACTTCTTCGAAACCACTATGCTGATGTCAATCCAGTCGTGAGTTCTGTGTTATTTGCAGCACAGATGGTGCAAGCTCTTGCCCTGCCTGTCAGTTTCCAGAATATTCGACTGAATGTACGCCAATTTCGTAACAAACGAAAGCGGTAGCGCAATGAATTTTTTTTTGGCATGGATAAGTAATTCTTATTCGCTTCATTCGTAGAAAAATGCACTGTTAGTGATGCATTTTCCATGATTCGCTGGTCAGCTTTGGTCTCGAACTTTCTTACGACCGTGCAGCGCGAACCAGACTAATCCGGCACACAGGTATGCGAGATAAATGTAAGGCAGCTTGCCATACGGTCCTTCAGGAACGGGATAGAGATTGCCCACCAGCGCCAGCACCATCGCCGTGCAAGCCAGCCAGGGAATGATCTGCGCTCCCCGGCGGAAGGCGCCATGATTGCGCAGGTAGCGCGGCAGCGCCATACAGACTAAACCGTAGGCCACGATGAATCCGTAGGTGGCCAGCGATCCCATCCAGCCGTAGACGTCCAATCCGCTGGCACCGCGGGCTGCCAATATTGCGGTCGGCAGTACCGCCGCCAATCCAGTGACGACGACGGCTCGACCGGGGGTTTGATTGCGGGCATGCGTGGCGCGCAGCGCACCATGCGCAAGCCCGTTGTGCGCCATCAATAACAGCACGCGTGCAGCTGCCGTGACGCAGCCCAGGGTGCAGGCAAATAAACTTACCAGCGCGCCAATGTCAATCAGCACTCCCAGCGGTGGCACGCCTGCGACGATGGCGAGCACGCGCATAGGCGCGGGGCTGGCTCCCAGATCCTGTCCGGCAGTGTGGAAGCCCAGCACTTCCGCATAGGCACACACGATAAAGAACGCTCCGGCAAGAACCGCGCTTTGAATCACGGCCCGCGGAATCGTTCGCAACGGATTGCGCGCCTCGGCAGCGAGCGTCGTTGCGCTCTCAAAGCCAACAAAACTGAAAAGCGCCAGCACCAGGCCAAGCCGCAGACCACTGCCGGTCATGCGATGCAAATGCAATTGCTCCCAGTCCCAATGCCATCCATGCCGCACCAGCACCAGGCCGACCAGAACAAGAATCGCGGTCACGGAGATGGCTTCGATCCATAGCATGAGCTGTGCCGAGATCTTTACGTCACGCCAGGCGACCCACATGGAAACTGCCGCAACCATCAGCGTGAGCAGTACCGACACAAGCACGGTAGAGAAAACATGGCCGGAAGCATCATGCAGCAAGAGATTGCCATAATGGTAGAAGCCGCCGATCACACTGGATCCAGTCGCCACGTAAGCCAATAGCAAGCTCCACGCAGCCACCGCTCCGAGCCAAGGCGGTAGGATCGCAGCTGTATAGGTATACAGCGAACCCGGCGAGGATGAGTAACGGGCAAAGCGGGCAATACACAAGGCAACCAGCAAGGCAGCCGCGGTCGCCAGAACATACGCAAGCCAGGTACCGTTGCCGGCCAGTGCGCAGACCAGGGGGATCGTCGCCACGGGACTGGTCGTGGGTGCAATCGTGGAAACCGATTGTGCGAGCGTCTCCATCGGGGAGAGAATCCCGCCTCGCAAACCATAGTCTGCTAGGTGCGGAGGTTCTGTTGTCGCTCGATCCATGCAGGGCCCGTTTCTTTCCGTCCTATGGGATTGAAGTGGCGGTAGTGTACAACACCGCGCTCGTCTACCGTCTCCGTACGCTTTCCACGCCCGTCGTATTCTATGATTGACTAGTTCCTTTTGACGTCGCCTCCGACAGGCGAACGATGGAGTTGTCCGCGTGAAACTTGATAAAGCGATTCTGAAGACATTGCCCAAAGTTCTTCTGCATGAGCACCTCGACGGCGTGCTGCGACCGCAAACCGTGATCGAGTTGGCCGGCGCCGCCAAGTACACCGAGTTGCCAACCCGCGATCCACAAGCGCTCGCGGAATGGTTCCATCAAGGGGCCAACAAAGGAAGTCTCGCCAAATATCTGGAAGGCTTTGCGCATACCATCGCGGTCATGCAAACCGAAGAGGGGCTTGAACGCGTCGCCTACGAACAGGTAGAAGACTTGAGCCAGGATGGTGTGGTTTACTTTGAAACCCGTTTCGCGCCGGTTTTTCATACGCGCAAGGGATTGACTCATCAACAGGTGCTTTCCGCCGTACTGAAGGGCTTGGAACGCGGCCGAAAAGACTTTGGTGTGCCTTCGGGATTGATTGTTTGCGCCATGCGCAATATGGATGTCTCGCTCGAAATGGCGGAACTCGCGGTGGATTTTCGCGAGCGGGGGGTGGTTGGATTTGATCTCGCCGGCGAAGAAGGCGGTTATCCGCCAAAAAAGCACGTGGACGCTTTTCACTACATTCAGCGGCAGAATTTCAACATCACCATTCACGCCGGCGAGGGGTACGGCAAGGAATCCATCTGGCAAGCGATTCAGTATTGTGGAGCCCACCGCATCGGCCACGGAACCCGGTTGATTGATGACATTGCGGTAGTGGATGGCAAGGCAGTGAAGTTGGGCGACCTGGCCCAATACGTTCTCGACAAGCGAATTCCTTTGGAAATTTGCCTGATCAGCAATGTCCATACCGGCGCCACGCCCAGCGTGGCTGAACACCCCTTCAAGATTTTTCATCAGGAAAAGTTTCGTGTAACCCTTAATACCGATAACCGGTTGATGAGCAATACCACCATGACTCGCGAATTCGAGGTGGCCGCCGAGACATTCGGTCTCACTCTGGACGACTTTGAAAAAATTACCATCAATGCGATGAAGAGCGCTTTCCTCCCGTACAACCAGCGCTGCGACATCATCTATTCCGTGATCAAGCCTGGGTACGCCAAGATCCGCGAATCCACGGCGTCATACCGATAACCTGAGCAGGTCAAACGCTTCCGGAAAATAACCTTCGGGGTCTGCTATCATTTGCCTCTCGCGGAGGCGCTCTCATGTCCCGGATTGTGCGCTGTGGCCTCATTCAGGCCCGTAATGTGTTGGACCAAGGCCACTCATTGTCAGCCATCAAGAAGGCCATGATCGACAAACACCTCAAGCTGATTGAGCAGGCTGCGAAAAAAAAGGTGAAGGTGCTTTGCTTGCAAGAACTGTTTTACGGCCCCTATTTCTGCGCCGAGCAGGACATTCGCTGGTACGAGCTCACCGAACGAGTCCCAGATGGGCCCACTACGAAGTTGATGCAGAAACTTGCGGCCAAACACCGCATGGTGATTGTAGTTCCGGTGTACGAGGAGCAGATGCCGGGAGTTTATTTCAATACCGCTGCGGTCATCGATGCCGATGGCAAGTATTTAGGTAAGTATCGCAAGCACCACATTCCCCATTTGCATCCCGGATTCTGGGAAAAGTTTTACTTCACGCCCGGTGACATGGGCTATCCGGTTTTTGAGACAAAGTATGGTCGCGTCGGCGTGTACATCTGCTATGACCGCCATTTTCCGGAAGGTGCGCGCATTCTGGGATTGAACGGCGCCGAGATCGTGTTCAATCCTTCCGCCACGGTCGCAGGACTCTCCGAATATTTGTGGGAGCTGGAGCAGCCCGCGCATGCCGTGGCCAATGGTTATTTCGTAGGCGCGATTAACCGCGTGGGCAAGGAAAAGCCATGGAATATCGGCGAGTTTTATGGCAAGAGCTATTTCTGCAATCCTCGCGGCAAGATTGTGGCGCAGGCGAGCCGGGATAAAGACGAAGTTCTGGTCGCCGATCTCGACCTCGATATGATTGCCGAAGTGAGAAAAGTCTGGCAGTTTTACCGCGATCGGCGTCCGGAGACCTACGGCCCGATCGCCGAGCAAACAGGACGGACCGCAGCCGCCGACTGACACAGCACGGACTCCAATGACCACGCCCCAATCTCTGCGCCCTGAAATTGAATCTAGCCCGCTTTATAACGCCGATCTCGCGCCCGCCACTGCGGACCGCCGTCATTGGGGAACCTATAACTACGCGGCGCTTTGGGTATCGATGTCGGTCAACATTCTCACTTACATGTTGGCTGCAAGTCTGATTCAGGGAGGAATGAACTGGAAGCAGGCAGTTGCAACGGTGTTCTTAGGGAACACAATTGTCCTGATTCCCATGTTGCTGAACTCGCATCCGGGCGCGCGTTACGGAATCCCATTTCCTGTGCTGGCTCGCGCGTCGTTCGGAGTTCTGGGAGCGAATGTGGCTGCTGTCTTGCGTGCGCTTGTGGCCTGCGGCTGGTTCGGCATCCAGACATGGATTGGTGGAGAGGCTATCAGCACTTTGCTCGCTGTTCTGGCTCCGAGTTGGAGTCACTTCCCTCAAAGCACGGCAATTTGTTTTCTGGCGTTCTGGCTCATCAATCTCGCCGTGATTCTCAAAGGCGTGGAATACATTCGCAGGCTTCAGGGGATCAGCGCACCGGTACTGCTGGCAGTAGGGCTTCTGCTATTGGCGTGGGCATACCGCAGTGCGGGTGGGTTCGGACCGATGCTTGCAGCCCCGTCGCGCTTCCCCAGCTTTCCGGATTTCCTGAAGTTCCTGGTTCCCGCGTTGAATGCCACGGTGGGTTTCTGGGCAACGGTTTCGCTAAACATTCCGGACTTCACCCGCTTCGCCCGCAGCCAGCGGCAACAAATGATCGGTCAGGCGCTCGCTCTCCCGACCACCATGACGCTTTATTCGCTGATCGGAATTCTGGTGACGTCGGCAACCGTGGTGATCTACGGAACGGCCATCTGGAACCCGATCCAACTCTTGAGCCGGTTCCATTCGCCGGTCGCCGTCGTTATCTCATTGCTGGCGATACTGCTGGCGACGCTGAATGTGAATATTGGCGCCAACGTAGTTTCTCCCGCCAACGACTTTTCCAATTTGTGGCCGCGAAAGATCAGCTTCCGCACCGGTGGCGTGATCACCTGCTTCATGGGGATTGCGATGATGCCCTGGAAACTACTGGGCAGCTACAAGACCATGATCTTCGGATGGCTCGGTGGCTATGCTGCGTTCCTGGGGCCGGTGGCGGGCATCATGATCTGCGACTACTTCGTGATCCGGCGGCGAGTGTTGCTGGTCAACGACCTCTACCTTCGCGACGGCGTTTACGAATATTGGCGCGGCTTCAACTGGCTGGCGGTGGGAGCATTGGGATTGGGAGCGGGCACGGCTTTGGTGGGTTTGGTCGTTCCGCCGCTGCGGGTTCTCTACAATTATTCCTGGTTCGTCGGATTCGCGGTGTCGTTTGTTGCGTACTATGCGTTGATGAAGCTTGTAGGGAAGACGGGTATTCCGGCGCTGATAGAGGCGTAGTGAGGTGAAAATGCCCGTTCACGACAATCAGTCTACCGCAAGGCGCTTTGCCTCGAAGTAAATGTTACAAACCGAGAAGACTATGGCGTCGTGCTCCTTAAGCAAGACGACGTCGCCAGGTATTTCTGTCGCCGCTCCCGTAAGCTTCGCTGGCGGATGGTTGATGGTTACCTGCTTCGCATTCGGCGTTCTTATACCGAGCTGGCGAAATGAAACCTGTGAACCGTTCGCACTCGGCGATGAGTTGTCAGTCTCAAACTGCTCGGCACTCACGATTACTATCTGGACGGCGGGATGTTTGACCACGAGATGCTTCCATCGGAAGGAATCAGTCGTATAGGTGATTTCAGTTCCTATAATTGCTTTGGCTACTTTTTCACCCCAACAAGAAATCGTCTGGGTCGGGAGTTCACGCTGATTAACCCATTTGCCGACCAGTTCCTGCGGGATATTCTGGGCGGCCACTACGGTGCTCGTCACGAAGATAAGCGAACTAAATAAGCGCTTCATGTTGAATGGATTATGCCTCACCCGACGTATCTGTCGAAAAATCACAATTACGCCAACAACCACCCGATCTACTTCTGAAAGACTGGCAAGACTTCTCTCTTGTACGCTTCCAGCGTTTCTTCTTCCTCGCCGCACATCAGGTACACATTGAACTGCGTCACTCCCACACTGGCGAGTTTGCGGAGTTTTTCCCGATGCGCCTCGGCGGGCCCGACCAGGCAAAAGCGGTCTACGACTTCATCCGATACGAATTTTGAATTGTCGCTTTCCACTTCGCAATGTTCCTGATAATCGTACTTGCCGCGATTGCTCACATAGGAAGTCAACGCGGGCGGGAGTTCCTCCGGCTTGTAACGCGAGATCAGGTCCACAACGTGGTTCGAAACCAACGCGGGAAACCAGCGCACTCGTTCCCGCGCCAGCTTGAGATCATCGGAAATCCACACCGGCGCGGCCGACATGATTTGGATACTCTTCGGGTCCCGGCCCACGGCCTCCGCGCCCTTCTTGACGAAACCAACGCACCATGCGATCAAATCCGGATCGGCGAATTGCAGAATGACACCGTCCGCGATCCGGCCAGCGAGGTCCAGCACCTTAGGTCCATATCCCGCAATCCACACCGGAGGAGAACCGTTAGCCCAGGAAATCCGCGTGGGTTGCCCTTCATATTCGATTTCATGTCCCGCAGTAAGCTCGCGAAAAGTCTTGACCGCCCGTTCCAGATCGCCCGCCCCAACCGGCTTTTTGCCCAGCACCCGCCGTGAGCTGTCGCCGCGGCCAATGCCAAGCTGCATGCGTCCTTCGGAAATTAAATTTAGTGTGGCGAACAGGCTGGAGGTCACGGTGATGTCGCGGACCGCAGGATTGGTAACGCAGGTGCCGAAGCGCATTTTCTTAGTATTACTTGCCATCAGTGTGAGCAGTGGATAAGGCTCCAGCCATAGAATGTGCGAGTCGAAAGTCCAGCCGTATTGAAAACCAGCGGCTTCGGCCTGGCGGGTGAGCGCGACGATGCGCTCCACCGGCATCTCTGGCATGTCAGGCTTGATGGTGAAACCGAACTGCATGAGCTCTCCTTCCGCTGCACCGCAATCATGCCGACGCTAAATCGACGCCCGAAGGTGTCGCAGTTTAGCATAAAATGCCTGCTCAACCAGCCGGAGGAAACAGGCATGGGCTTTGACACGATTATCGCAAACGGGCGCGTGGTCACCGCCACCGACACCTACGCCAGCGACGTCGCCATCAGCGCAGGCAAGATCACCGCGCTCGGGCAAAACCTTCCTCGCGAGAACGCGACAAAAATCATCGATGCGGCTGGAAAATATGTGTTCCCCGGCGGTATTGACGTCCATACCCACCTCGACATGCCCTTCGGAGGCACAAAAAGTTCGGATGATTTCGAAACCGGCACCCGCGCCGCCGCTTTCGGCGGAACCACGACCCTGATCGACTTCGCCATCCAATACAAAGGCCAAACATTGCGCACGGCTTTCGACGCCTGGATGGAAAAAGCTTCCGGCAAAGCCGTCTGCGATTATTCGTTTCATTGCATCATCACCGATTTGGCGGACGCGCAGCTCGAAGAGATGAACGCCCTGGTGCGCGAAGGGGTTTCCAGCTTCAAGCTGTTCATGGCTTATCCCGGCGTTTTCATGCTGGACGATGCCAGCATTTTCAAAGCCCTCCGGGCGACGGCAAAGAATGGTGGCCTCGTTTGCATGCACGCCGAAAACGGCAGCGCCATTGACGTGATCGTGCAGCAGGCCCTGGCCGATGGGAAGAAAGCGCCGAAGTATCACGCATTGACGCGGCCGACCACGGCAGAAGCTGAAGCCGTGTCTCGCGCCATTGCCCTTGCGGAGATGGCGGGAGCGCCTGTCTATATCGTGCATTTGAGCTGCAATGACGCTCTGGAAAAGGTCCGCGAGGCCCGCGATCGCGGACTTCCCGTTTATGCTGAGACCTGTCCGCAATATTTGTATCTTTCTCTCGAAAATATGGATGTGCCAGATTTCGAAGGAGCGAAGTACGTTTTCACGCCTCCCCTGCGCGAGAAGTGGAACCAGGAAAAACTGTGGAATGGATTGAAGCGAGACCATCTGCAAGTGGTTTCAACCGACCATTGCCCGTTCTGCTTCAAAGAACAAAAGGAACTGGGACGCGATGATTTCACCAAGATTCCCAACGGGGGGCCGGGAATCGAGCACCGCATGAGCCTCATTTATTCTGGCGGAGTTGCCCAGGGCCGCTTCAGCGTGAACCGTTTTGTGGAACTGGTTTCCACGACTCCGGCGAAGCTTTTCGGCCTTTATCCGCGCAAGGGCACGATTGCGGTGGGCAGCGATGCCGACCTGGTGATCTTTGATCCCAACCGCAAGCACACCATCAGCGCGAAGACCCATCACATGCGCGTGGACTACTCGATGTTTGAAGGCATACAAGTCACGGGCATGCCCGACGTAGTGCTGTCGCGTGGCCGCGTAGTCGTAGAAGCTGAGAAATTTGTGGGACGTCCCGGCGCGGGCGAGTTTCTCAAGCGAGCGCTCTATTCCCCGCAATAATTGCTGTGGCTTTCTGATTATGAAATCAGCATGCCGGCGATCGAAGCCGACATCAGATTGGCCATCGTTCCCGCCAACATAGCGCGGATGCCGAGCCGGGCCAAATCTCCTCGTCGATTCGGCGCCAGCGCGCCGATGCCGCCGATCTGAATCCCAATCGAACTGAAGTTGGCAAAACCGCACAGGGCAAACGTCGCGATCGTGAATGTACGCGGATCAAGTGCGCCTTTCATGGTGCCGAGCTGTGCAAATGCGACGAACTCATTGATAGTCATTCGCGTGCCGAGCAGTCCCCCAATTTTGGCAGCATCATGCCATGGGACTCCGATGAGCCACGCCACCGGAGAGAAAATCCAGCCCAGAACTTCTTGCAAGTTATACGGAAACCAACCAATGTGCATGTGGACCCATCCCATCAAGGCGTTGACGAGAGCCAGCAATGCGAGAAAGGTGATGAGCATCGCGCCTACGTTGAGAGCCAAGTGCAGGCCGTCAATTGTGCCGCGGGCAATCGCGCCCAGGATATTCGATTCCTTCTCCATCGGCGGCATTTCGACGTGGCCGGCAGTGAGCGGTTTGCCGGTCTCCGGAACCAGCATCTTGGCCATCAACAATGTCCCCGGAGCGGTCATGATCACAGCCGTCAGAAGATGTTTGGCATCCGCGCCGCCCACCGCGATGTAGGCCGCCATCATGCCGCCGGAAATATGGGCCATACCACTGGTCATCACGCACATCAACTCGGATTGAGTAAGGTCAGGGAGGAACGGCCGGATGGTGAGCGGGGCCTCAGTCTGGCCCATAAAAATACTGGCGGCAAGATTGAGTGACTCTGCGCCACTTGCTCCCATCACCTTGGTCATCACCCATGCACCGGCGCGAATGAAGAGCTGCATCACTCCCAAGTGATAGAGCACGGCAAAGAATGCCGCGATGAAAATGATGGTCGGCAGCACCTGAAAAGCAAAAATCAAACCCAAAGAGGAGTGCTGCTTTCCGAGTTCGCCGAAGACGAAAGCAGAACCGTCATAAGAGAAGTCGAGCAATCTCTTTGCACCATTCCCGGCCCACTGAAAAAGCGACGCTCCAAACTTAACCCGCAGTACGAATACGGCCAGAGCAAATTGCAGGCCCAATCCCCAGGCTACAGTTTTCAGGCGGATGGCACGCCGGTCCGTGGAAAATATGAACGCCAGCCCTAACATGGTGAGCAAACCGAGAATGCCGGTGAATCGCCCCATATTATTTTTCTCCCGTTCCTCGAATGACGCGATGGACCAGCGGCTTTTTCGAGGCAGCAGGCTCATCTGAGATTTGGTAGCTCTCCAGAAGCAACTGAGCTGCCCGCTTTGCCCGGGCTTCGGAATTATAGTGGACGGTGCAAAGCGGTTCTCCGGCGGCGACTCGATCGCCAAGTTTGCGATGCAAGACGATCCCCACCGCTGGGTCGACGCTGTCTTCTTTCTTCTCGCGTCCCTCCGCCGAGCGCAACACAGGCAATGCCGATGGCTTCGCAGTTGATCGCCATGATGTTCCCGGTCTTTGCGCTGGCCACGTCCAACTTAAACTGTGCATGAGGCAGCAGGTCAGGATTATCGATCACGCGCACATCGCCACCTTGCAGTGCCACCATTTGCCGGAACTTTTCCAGCGCTTTGCCGGAGGTTATGAGCTTTTCAGAGATGGTTCGACCTTCCGCTATAGTGTCGGCAACCCCGCCCAGGTGCAGCATCCAGCCTGCGAGTTCGAGGCACAATTCTCTGAGGTCTTCTGGTCCCTTGCCGCGCAAAACCTCAAGCGCTTCTTCCACCTCGAGAGAGTTCCCTACTTTTAATCCCAGGGGCTGATCCATGCTGGTGATCAATGCGACCATGTTTTTGCCCATGCGCTCGCCGGTTTCGACCATCAACTCGGCGAGAAAGACAGCATCTTGTTCCTGTTTCATGAAAGCGCCGGAACCGGTCTTGACATCGAGAACCAGAGCATCAATGCCCTCGGCAAGTTTCTTGCTCATGATGGACGCGCAAATTAAATAAGGGCTTTCGACGGTCCCGGTCACATCGCGCAGTGCGTAGAGTTTGCGATCGGCAGGAGCGATCTCGGAAGTCTGGCCAATCATGGCGCACCCGCATTTGTTCAGGACATGCCGAAACTGGGGGACAGATAGGTTTACGTTGAATCCGGGGATGGATTCGAGTTTGTCCAGAGTGCCGCCGGTATGCCCCAACCCGCGCCCGCTGATCATGGGAACAAACACGCCTCCAGCCGCTACCAGTGGGGCCAGCACAAGCGACGTCTTGTCGCCCACCCCCCCGGTAGAATGCTTGTCTACTTTTCGCGCGGGGAGTTCTGCCAGATCGAGCACTTCGCCAGAACGCAACATGGCGTCGGTCAGCGCCGAGGTTTCGGCCCGCGTTATTCCGCGCAGGACCACCGCCATCAGCCATGCCGATACCTGATAATCAGGAATCTCGCCGACGGTATAGGCATGGACTAAGTATTCGATTTCAGCGCGCGAGAGCTCTTTCCCATCACGTTTCTTGCGAATGACATCAACCATGGAAATCGTGACGGAAGGTTCGATTGCTGGCGGGGAGCTCACTTGAGGCGAAATCCTTCCGGCAGGAGTTCCGTGATATGGCTGTGCTTCCAGCCCTTCGCACCCTGGAAAAAGATGGTCGCTTCAGGTCCGAATTCGTAAATTACCTGACGACAGGCCCCGCACGGGGAGCACGGAGCCCTTTGGTCATTCACTACCGCGATGGCGCGAATATCCAGCCCAGGGCCGGAGTGGGCCACAGCCGTGAAGATCGCGGTGCGCTCGGCGCAGTTCGAAAGGCCGTAGGACGCGTTCTCCACGTTGCAGCCGGTGAACAACTCTCCCTTCGCAGTCAATAGCGCCGCGCCTACTCGAAAGTGGGAGTAGGGCGCATGGGCATTTTTCATGGCTTTGCGCGCAGCTCGCAGCAAGCGCTCGCGCTGCCCGCTGGAAGGATTTTTTTTGGCTGCACTCATCGAACAGAAATCCTCGGAACAATTGCGCCCGATTCTACAACCTCAATTCCGCTTTGCGGTAGGTTTTTCGAGGCTGCATCAACCAGCGATCTGTAGCCGACCAGAATGGTGCATAGTAAACTCAAGTTTATGCAGCAACGTACATTTCAAGTGCCGGAGAGACCAAACCCTGAGAATCTCACCTGGCAGTCAGCCGCCCGGATGATTGACCATACCAATCTGCGTCCTGAAGCAACGCCAGATCGGATCGTGCGGCTCTGCCAGGAAGCCCGAGAGTTTGGGTTTGTGGCGGTGATGGTGAATGGGTGTTACGTCGAACTAGCCAGTTCGCAGTTGCAAGATTCTGGAGTCCTAGTGGGAGCGGTGATTGGGTTCCCTCTGGGGGCCACACTAACCAGCGCGAAACGGTTTGAAGCTGCCGAAGCCCTGCGATTGGGCGCTCGCGAAATCGACATGGTCTTGAATATTGGAGCACTCAAAGCGGGACAACGAGACCAGGTCGCGGCCGACATTCGAGCGGTAGCCGAAGTGACTCACAAACAAAACGCTCTTTTGAAGGTGATTCTCGAAACTGTTTTGCTTACCGATGACGAGAAAGTATCGGCCTGCGACATCAGCGTGGACGCAGGCGCGGATTTTGTGAAGACTTCCACCGGCTTTCTGGGTGGTGGCGCGACGATCGCAGACATTATGCTCATGCGCAGCACGGTAGGAAGCAGATGTGGAGTGAAAGCTTCAGGAGGGATACGAACCGCCGCCGATTTTCGCGCCATGATTGCAGCCGGCGCCGACCGCATCGGGACCAGCAACGGCGTAAGCATCATTCGGGAATTGCGACAGGAATCGAGCGAAAAAGTAGCGCCCTGATCTTAGGATTACTTTTCCATCAGAAGAACTTTTTCCGCGCCGTCGATCTCGGTCAACTTAACCTCGATTACTTCGTTCATCGAAGTCTGCACTTTGCGACCGACAAACGCGGCTTCGATGGGCAATTCGCGGTGACCGCGGTCAATAAGTACACACAACTGCACCCGGCTGGGCCGGCCGTGCGAAAAAAGAGCGTCCAGAGCTGCGCGGATGGTACGGCCTGTGAAAAGCACATCATCGACCAGAACGATATTCTTGTCCTGGATCGAGAACCCGATTTCCGAGTGCTGGACCACCGGCTTGGGCCCGAGAGTGGATAGGTCATCGCGATAAAAAGTGATATCTAGTGTTCCCACCGGAACCGGCGTGTGCTCGATGCGTCCGATCAACTTGGCAAGCCGTTCCGCAAGCGGTACTCCGCGCCGCCGGACACCGACCAGTCCCAGACCTTGGACGCCACCGTTCTTTTCCACGATTTCGTGCGCCACCCGGACCAGGGTGCGTTCGATTTCGGACGCCGACATCAGTTGGGACTTCTCGCGGAGGCTGGTTTTTCGGAGAGCGTTCACAGTTGCCATGGCCTTTGCATGATACGCAGGCCCGGGTAGGGCTGGCAAGCCTTCTGTTTCGACTTCAGCTTGCGGGCACTGCGCGTAATCCCAACAGGCTTAATCGCCTATCTCAACAGCGCGATGTTGTGTCCGACGACGGCGCCTTCGCCCGCGAGCATCAGGCGTACCGTAATGCGCTCGGCCTTGTAGTGGTGGGTCCGATGCAACACATAAGCCACGCCCACGCCAGCTCCAAAACTCAATGCCGAGGCGGCGGCGGCTCCCGGAGCGCCACGGCTTACAAACGGGGCGGCAATAGGGTTCGCTTCCCGAAAGCCGTTGCCCAGTCCACGCTGCGTGGTAATGGCGTCGGCGGCCACTTGCCCGGCAAATACCGAGAAATCAATCTTGTTTTCCAGGTTCCAGAACTTGGGAGTCGGTGCCTCGGGCGCCTGAGTAGCCACGAAGCTTTGTCGAGAGCTGTTTTCTACGAATGCGGAAGAGGACGGAGCGGCGTTTTCCGCCACCAGCGTCTGCTGTGCATTGGCTACCCCGACCAGTAACAACAAAGTGGCACAAAATGCAGATTTCATTCTGTCTCCCGAAATCCTCAAAAACTCTGTATGGGTTTGGCTAAGTGGAGGGTAGTGCAGGCAACCCTTGAAGTACATGGCCTAAAAGTGCTGTTAGCGCTCCCTTTGGTAACACCTGATGGGTATCGGCGGGGTGACCCGCCGAGAGTTACTCCCCCGTAAGCTATTGAATCCAGGCAGGTTCTAGGAATGAGCCGGATTCCGTCGGGCTTGCCGTTCCATGCGCGCCTTGTGGGCAGCCAGACGCAGGTACCCCATAAACAGTACAACCGCCAAATTTACGATGAGAATGCTGAGGTGCAGGGGGCTTACATGTTCGACCAACTTATACACTTCGAACGGCAGATAAAGCGCTCCCGACACCAGCGCAATCCACTCTGCCCAGGCCCGCGCTTTCCAAAGACCGTAGGCCTCAACAAAGCGCAGGACCGCGTACACCAGAGCGCCCCCCGCCACCATCCACAACTTGGCATCAGTCAAAGTATCAGCCCAATTCAGGAAGACCTGGGCGAAGTGGTGGTCGGGACTGATATGCAGAAGCCGCAAAAACGTATCGGCGACATCTCCCGTGTCCTTGTCGATCAGGAAAAGCACGCTGCAACCGGCGAGCAGAACAATCAGGCCCTTTGCCAGCTCAAATGATGCCACCGCGCGCAGCAATTTGAGCTGGGCTTCCCGATCGAGTTCCGCGTGCGGGATTCTCATGTGCAAGGAGCCACTCATCGCTAGCATTATCCTCCCGCTTGCAGCAGCAATTGTTCCGCCGAAGTAAAAATCTGCCCCCGAATCAACATCGTACTCACCAGGGACGTCAATCCGGAGGCCGCGAAAATCATGGCCAAAACCACGAACTGATAAATCGCGGCGTACACCGGACGGGCCCCCGAAAGCAACATCCCCGCCATGAGACCGGGAATCCAGACAATCCCCAGCGAACGCAGCGAATCGATGGCGGGAATCAGGCTGGCCTCAAAAGAAGCCTGAATAAAGGGCGCCACACTGTGGTTCGCATCGGCCCCCAAGGCCAAAGCGGTCTCAATCTCCCCCGCATGGGCCATCACGTCCGAACGAAAGCGATTCAACGCCAACCCATTCGTGTTCATGGCATTCGCGATCAACATACTGCCGACGGGGACCAGAGAAGTAATGGCCGTGCCGATAACGCCCAGCCAAGTCATTAGCGCAATCACCGATCCCGCCCCGCATACAATGGCCCATGCGGAAACCTTGAACGCACCAGGTATCCCTTTGGCGCGACGGGCAGAAATTGCACCGGCTGCGATCATCATGCCCGCCAGGCAAAAACCGCTGGTCCAGCGCGGACCGCGAAGCAACAACACCAGAATCGATCCCACGGCCACAATCTGCACCATCCCGCGAACCATGGCGATCAAAGCTTCGCTTTCCAAATGAATCCCACGTTTGCGGGCGAGTAACACTACCACCATCGCCGCCAGGCTGGCCACTCCAGCCTGCGCCAGTCCCAAGTATAGTTGGTTGCTGAACAGCGAGCTAAGCATGCAGCACCTCATCGATCGGCCCAATTCGGGAAATTTGTCCCAATTCGAGAAGCATGGCGCGCTGGGCCAGACGCAGGGCTTGGGCTTTATCGTGAGTCACGAGTACGCAAGTGAGTTTTTCTGCGCGCACGATTTTCTGGATCAGTAATTCGATCTCGAGCTTGGATACTTCATCCAGCGCCGAGGTTGGCTCATCGAGCAAAAGCACCGCCGGCGAATTGGCCAGAGTGCGGGCAAGCGATACCCGCTGCGCTTCCCCACCCGAAAGCTTGGCCACGTCCCGGCCAGCATAATCTTTCAGGCCAACCTGGGTAAGAATCTCGTCCACCGATTCTCGCGCCATGTCTACGCCACGCTGCATGGGACCAAAGCGAACGTTCTGTTCCACCGTGCCGGGAAATAAGTAGGGACGCTGCGTGACCATGCCGAGTTTTCTGCGCAGCTCCTGCGGGGCAATCTGCCGGTAGTCAACGCCTTTCACAAAAACTGTTCCACTGGTGGGTTCATCCAGCCGGTTTAGCAACCTCAGCAATGAACTCTTCCCCGATCCACTGGGGCCGACGATGGCCAACACTTCGCCGGTTCGCACCTCGAAGGTGGCATCTCCAATTAGAACTTTTTCGTGATCTTTACTCTTGATGACCCGCCGCAAATGTTCGCACCGCACGATGACCGCATCGGAAGTTGCAAACGTGCTCACAGGAATAGTCCAACTCAATGGGTAACGATGGCTAACCACGCACGCTGGCGCGAAGCTCCTGAACGATTTCCTGCGCGGCCTTATGGGCGGCATCATTTTGGGTCACGTCGAAGGAAATAGCGCCCACACGGGCATGCCCGCCACCGCCGTAGCGCTCGCAGATCTTGGCCAGATTGACCACCGGCTCCGAAGGCGCCCAGGGATTCGATCCCACCGACACTTTCACCCGGAAACTGCTCTTGCTCAAACCCACGCTATAGATGGATTCGGGTTGCAAATAATAAGGCACAAACTTGTTGTAGCCTTCGAGTTCGAGATCGGTGACGTCGAAGAAAAGCGTGCCATCCTTCAACTCGGTGCGTTCCTTCAAAATGGCGATGGAACGTTGGTGGCGTTCGAGAAGTGCCGGCAAAGTCTGTGCCACAAAAGGCTCCTCGAGAACCTCCGATAGCGACTTTGTAGCCAGTAACGGAATGAGCCGTGGCGCAAAAGCCGAATCCTTCGCCGACTCAATCACCATGGTCAACTTCATAGCAGGAGCTTTCATTTCAACCGCGGTACGCGCATCGGGATAGAGCGCGCCGTCAATCACATCGGCCCAGTGGACAAGATCTGCCATCGGAGCGGGATTGAAGCCAAAGCGTTGTTCCGCGATGGTGGCAATAAAGCTGGTGCAGGACTTGAAATCGGGATCATAAAACTTGCGGTTGCTCTGGTCTTGCTCGAAGTTTGCCGCGTCCGCCGGGGAAAGAAAAGCGCTCTCATGATGGTCGAACCACCAGGTGATCTTCGGTGAACTGGAGTACTTGAAGTCCACAATCGCGTTTTCGTCGCCGTCAAAATCGCTCTCGTTGAAAAGCGAGCCGGCCCGATGCAGCAGCCCGGAAAACACGAACTCCACGTCGTTGCGAATTCGCTCGCGATAAAAGCGGGAGAAGAGCGCAGCCGAACAGGCCCCGTCAAAACATTTGTCGTGGTAGAAAACCCGAACTCGCAAGCGTCTCTCCTGTTTACGAACGATCCACAAGACTACCGGAAACCAGCAAAAAACGAAAAGTAACTAGGAATGCAATTCCGGAGCGGGGCCGGTCAAGCGGGGAAAAGAGCGCAAACGATGCTGCAAGGGCTGCCGGCAAACTACGTGTTGGCCTGCTTCTCTGCCAGATCGCCGATGACCGGCAGCTTATACATCACACCCTGATTGGCTTTGATCAGGAGAATGATCCATACCACAAAATATCCCATGGCGAAAACCATCCATAGAAGAAAACCCACCAGATGTCCAAGAATCGGGATGACCACAAGAACCGCAGAAATGATCATCAAGCCAATCCAGATCACGATCCAGGCCACGGCAAAGAAAATACTCTGAAATGAATGAAAACGGATGAAGCGATTCTTGTTATAAGGCTCTGTCAGCAGAAAAACGATGGCAGGGATGATCGTAACGTAAGCCAGCAAGCCGGCGACGTTGTCGGTGAGTCCCGCGCCTGCGGTTTGGGTTGTTCCTGACGCCGGAGCCACCGGGTGATGGCACGCCGGACAGGCCGCCGCTCCTTCGGGCATCTGCCCGCCACATGCGCTGCAAAATGCCATAACGTCCCCCCGCACTGTTTTAGAAACCTGTAATAAGATCGCGCGAAAGTTATCAGAATTAGACAGTTAAGGCAAACGGAATCTGCGCCGTGAGCAGGCCTTGACCCTTACAGTTCGGCATGTTCGGAAGAAGAACTGATTGACTGGATAGGCTTGCAGGAGTAATGTTTCGAGCAATTTGGCGAGCCTATTGTGAATTGTCGCGAGTGCTGGAGGATTACCCATGTTCTGTCCCGGATGCGGCAACAGCGTGCCGGATGGCAACAGCTTCTGTAATGTTTGCGGAACCGCAATTGCACCCGCGATGGTTTCGTCGTCTACGTCCGCTCCGAGCCCTCCACCTGTTGCAGCGCCCCAGACCAGCGGTAAATCGATTGCCAGTTTGATTTTTGGGCTCTTCTCTTTTTTGTTTCCGGCAGCGGTTGTCGCCATTGTCATGGGACATATATCGCTCTCCGAGATCAACAAGAGCGCAGGCCGGATCACAGGCAGAGGCATGGCCATCGCCGGCCTGGTCCTGGGATACCTGGGCGTGTCTTTCATTCCATTTCTCATCATTGCCGCCATCGCCATCCCCAACCTGCTGCGGGCCCGCATTGCGGCGAATGAAGCCTCCGCGGTGGCTTCGATACGATCTCTCAATGCGTCGGAAATAGGATTCGCGCGGGCCCATCCAGAAACTGGGTTCACATGCAGACTGGATGATCTCGTCGGATCGGGCGGAGAGTACGGTTGGATGGATCCGAGTCTGGCCGGCGGCAAAAAGCATGGGTATGTATTTGCCCTGCAAAACTGTGCCTCGGACACCACAGGCGGACCCAACTCCAAATATCAGGTATCCGGATACCCAGAGCAACATAATCAAACCGGCGGGCGGGCCTTTTGCTCGGATGAATCCGCCGTCATCCGCTTTGATGCCAATGGCTCCGCGGAAAACTGTCTCGAAAACGGCGGCGCGTTACAGTAAGAAACCTTCAAGGAGGAAGTCGGGAATGTTCTGTTCTCAATGTGGAGCAAGTAATGTAGACGGCGCACAAGTTTGCAGCCAGTGCGGCCGCGCGCTTCCCACCGCAACCCAGCCAGTGGCGCAGCCAGGGATCATTCCTGCGGTGAATGTGCCCAACTATCTCGTCCCGGCCATTCTGGTCACGGTGCTGTGCTGTTTGCCATTTGGCATCCCTGCGATTGTCTATGCCGCGCAAGTTAACGGAAAACTGCAAGCGGGCGATGTCGCTGGCGCGAAAGAATCCTCCAAGAACGCGAAAATGTGGTGCTGGATTTCATTTGGAGCAGGACTGTTCGTCTGCGTCGCCTGGGTATTTCTGGCCTTGATCGGCGTGATGAGTCGCCACTAGACATGAGAGAGCCAATGTCACTCCGGCGGGATCCGGTCTTTCTTCTGCTGGGGGTAATCCTGGCAACGCTGGGAATTGCCGCCCTTCGCATTTTCGATCCTGCCACTGCCGGTGTTTTCCCGCCCTGCCCAGTACACGCATTAACTGGATGGTATTGTCCGGGATGCGGCTCTCTGCGTGCCCTTCATCAGCTTCTACACGGGAATGTGGGGAACGCCTTCGCGCTGAATCCCCTGGCCGTTCTCGCCTTGCCGTTCCTGGCCTATGGCGCTGCCTCCTATGCCTCGTTTGTGATATGGGGACGCTACCTGCCTCGAATATTTCTGCCTGCTGTGTGGATCAGAGCGCTATGTGTGGCCATCGTTGTGTTTGGAATTGTGCGGAATATCCCGGTGTATCCGTTTTCGCTGTTGACGCCAGGAGCTAGGCTGGGACTGCACTAAATAAGTTCACGGCGCCCATGATCTTAGACCAGGCGCTGCGAATGGTCCTTCTTGCGGCAGTCCTCACAAACTCCGTAGATCTGGAAAGTATGGCGGGTGGTCGTGTAGTGATGTTTGCGTCCGATTTCTAGTTCCAGGCCATCCACCTCGGGAGAAAAGAACTCCACCGAACTGCCACACTCCGTACAAACCATGTGATGGTGGCTGCGGCGGTTGTATTGATGTTCGTAACGGGCGATGCCATCGTGGAAAGCCACTTCGCTGGCCAGTCCGCATTCGGCCAGCAACTTCAGCGTGCGATACACCGTGGTGAATCCGATCTTCGCATCTTTCTTCTGCACCAGGCGATGCAGTTCGTTGGTGGAGAGGTGTTCCCTGGTCTCCAGGAATGTGCGCAGGATGGTATTGCGCTGGGCGGTCTGTTTCAGGCCCACCTTTTTCAAATGACGGTGCAGAATGTCTTCCGCCTCGCGGACCATCTCGCGCGAGATGCTGGGCTGATCGTCAATGCGCTTTTGCAGCATACGTTACAGTGGATCCCCGCCGCAGCGTGATGGTCGCCGCCGTTCCTTTGAATCATACTGGCCTTTGTTGAACCCGCCAACCGGCTTGCTGCTCTGCTATTTGTGTTCCGCTGGCTCACGCCCTAGAATCGAGAGGCCGCATGGTCACCGCCAGCACTCCGATTTCTTCTTCGCGTTCCCGCCGACCGATCGGACGTGTCATTGGCCTTGTTCTGGGATCGCTGTTATTGCTCGCCTTACTGGGAGCGGTGGCTTGGCTTTACTCCGTGGCGCGCTCGGCCCTGCCTCAACTGGATGGCACTCTGCAAGTGCAAGGATTGTCGGCGCCGGTCAGGGTAACGCGTGATGCCCACGGGGCGCCCACCATCGAAGCCGCAAATTTCCCCGATCTTTTTTTCGCACAGGGGTATGTGACCGCGCAGGACCGGCTGTTCCAAATGGATGGCATGCGCCGCTTTGCCGCCGGAGACCTTTCCGAAATCGTCGGGGAAGGCCAGCTCGAACATGACCGCCAGCAGCGAATTCTGGGATTGCGAGAGGCGGCCCGCAAAACCATCGATTTAATTTCAGCCGAAGACCGCGCCCGTTTCCAAAACTACGCGCGAGGAGTGAACGCTTATATTGAGTCCCATCGCACCCGGCTGCCCCTGGAATTTCGCCTTCTGCATTACTCCCCGCAGCTGTGGACGCCGGAAGATTCCATGCTGGTCGCCGCCCAGATGGTTGAAGATCTCAGCATCAGCCCCGAGAACGCGCTCGTCCGGGAGAAAATTCTGGCCAGGCTTGGCCCCGAGCTTACCGCCGATCTTTATGTGAACTCGTCGTGGCACGATCATCCTCCTACGGCGTCTCATCCCAGCCTCGAACAAACCCCCGGCAAAGATGCAGATGATGACGACGATGATGATTCCGGGCCCGACAACTCCGTGGCCGATCAAACCGGTGTCCCCGGCTCGCGAACATTTTCGCAATCGTCCGGATTACCGCCCGAAGAATTCCAGCCACGGCTGGGCTCGAATAACTGGGTAATCTCTGGAGCGCACACGGTTTCCGGAAAGCCGCTGCTTTCGAATGACATGCATCTCGGCCATCAAATGCCCAACCTGTGGTACGAAGCTCATCTACGCTGCGGGAATTTTGATGTGGCCGGCGTCACCCTGCCCGGGATGCCCTATGTTGTCGTTGGTCACAATCAGCGGCTGGCCTGGGGATTTACCAATGTCGGGCCAACTGTGGAAGACGCTTACATCGAAACCTTCAACGCCGACGGACAATATTTGACTCCGGATGGCTGGAAGCAGCCGGACCATCGCCGCGAGGTGATCCACATCAAAGGCAAGCCGGACGTGACCGTGGACGTCACCCTCACCCGGCACGGTCCCATTGTTTCCGAATTGTCCCCGGGAGAAACCCGCAAGATCGCGCTGCGCTGGACTCTGTATGACGGCATTCGCAATCCCTTCTTTGATGTGGATTCCGCCCAAAACTGGCAAGAGTTCCGCCACGCGTTTTCCCAGTTCGACGCGCCGGGACAGAATGTCGTCTATGCCGATGTGGATGGAAACATTGGATATCAGGCCACGGGAAAGATCCCCATCCGCGCCTCGGGCGACGGCAGCCTACCCGAGAATGGCAGCGACAACTCCCATGAGTGGACCGGCTATATTCCGTTTGAAAAGATGCCCAGCATTTTCAATCCGCCGTCAGGAATCCTGGCCAGCGCCAACGGCCGCATTACGCCCGATGGATATTCCTATTCCATCAGCACCGAGTGGGAAGCGCCGTGGCGCACCGACCGTATTTATCGCGTATTGAGTTCGGGCAAAAAATTCGCGCCGGCCGACATGCTTGCGTTGCAGACCGACATTTTTTCCGAACCTGACCGGTTTTTTGCCGAGCGATTTGTTTATGCCGTGGACCACGCGAAAAATCCCTCGGCCCGCGCCAAGGCGGCAGCGGAAATCATGCGTCAATGGGACGGCCGAATGAGTGCCGATGCGGCTGCACCCACTCTGTCCGTTCGGGCCCGGCAAGAATTGACCAGCCTCCTGCTAGAACCCAAGCTGGGCGCGGCCCCAAACCATCCTCAGTACGAACAGGACACCATTAGTTGGAAGAGCTATAGCTGGTCCATGCAGTCCACATGGCTGGAAAATGTGCTGGAACACCAGCCCCAGCGCTGGCTGCCGGAAACCTACCCGAATTACCAGGAGCTGCTGACAGCTGCGGTCGAAGCGGTCGTCAGCGACCCGAATTCACCCAAGGATTTGAACTCGTGGAAATGGGGTCAGCAGAATCCAGTGGAAATTCAGAACCCGGTCTTGGGTCAGATTCCAATGTTGCAGCGCTGGACCGGTCCCGGACTGCGAGAACAGTCCGGCAGCGGCTACACCGTGAAAGCATCGACGAAATATGTAGGCCCATCGGAGAGAATCACCGTGGATCTTTCCAATCTCGATCAATCCACCCTGAACCTGGTGACCGGCGAGGCGGGGAACTTTCTCAGCCCGTATTACATGGACCAGTGGGGCGCGTGGTATGAGGGATATACGTTCCCGTGGCCGTTCTCTCCGCAGGCGCTCGAGAAGAACCGAGCCCATGAACTGAAGCTGGAACCGGCGAAATAGGCGCGGTTCAGTTGAAATTGCCCGGGGGGTCAACCAGCTTCACGTCAATTGCCTGCCCAACAATATCCACCTGCTGGGTCTGGAGGGCGTCGGTCGTCGTGTCGTAGATCCGCAAACGCCCGGCTTGGCAAACGTAAACCACATTGCGGTCCGTAATTGGCTCGATCCCGGTTACATCACCGTTATCGGTTGGGAAGACGACGCTGGAAGTCGTCGTATTGAAAATGGTCAGGCAGCTGCTGCAAGAGCTTCTGGTCCCGCTGGCACCGATGAAAAGCTGGCCGTTTGCGGCCATCGCCATGCGGTCATGGTATCCCTCAGTAATCGTGATCGGGGCTGATGCAGTAAGCGATCCGGTGTCAATCATGGTCAGCTGGCCGCAGGTCGCGTCGATCACTCCCGAGGGACAGGGAACAGTAGGCATGGACGGGGTTCCCACCACATAAAGAGTCGTGCCGCTCAACAGGCCGTAAGTCGCAGCCGGAACGGGAATATTCGAGGTAACCGCCGGTGGGCTCTGGGTGAAATCGAGGACGGAAATGCTGGCGGTTGTGCCGCCACACTCGGGACCGCAATTAAAGATGTATGCCGTTGAATCGTCGCTGCTGAAAACCCCCCAGACTGGATGATCAAAAGTAGAACTGGAGATGGCCGTGCGCGGCTCCGAGCTGATCAGACCGGGAGAAATCATGGTGATGCAATTCGCCGTTGAACATTCAGGCGGGGAATCCTGGGGATTCTGCGGGTTATCGCTAAACACCAAAATGCGGTTGCCATTGTGGCTTTGCACCAAATAATGTGCAGTGGCAATGGGAATCACTGCTTCCGGCATAGTCGTGTCCGTAAGGAACGCCAGCACTTCCACCGCCCCTGGCGGATGTCCGGTCACGGGAGCGCTGGGAACGGCGACATAGGCGGTCGCGTTGTCGATCCAAATCGACATGCTTTCGGTGGGTCCGAGCAGGGGAATGGGCGGGAACGGCCCGTTGGTAGTTTGGGCGACTGCTTCGTCGGCGTTTTCAACGACCGCGATGGTGTTGCCGGTACTACTGTAAACCAGAGTGTTTCTCAAGTTCGGTGTCAGCGCCATCAGCCCCGGATACGTGCTCGTACCCGACAAATCCACGGAAAAGCCGGTGTAAGAGTCTTTCGCCGCATCCACGATGCTCAAGACCGGAAAATTTCCGCCAACCGACGGATGTAAGGGGTTGGACACAAAAGCCCTGAACCCGAAGCCGCTACGGTCGGTCTTGGAACTGGAACTGCCGCAGGAGACAAAAAACACACTGGCAAGAATGAGGACAGCCATACCGCCTAAGACTCTTTTCAAACTTGGGACTCCGAAGAGCATGAAGGATAGCAATTTAGATGCAAAGGAGCGGATTATAACAGAGCTACACGCAAGGATTTTATTGCTCCCGCCGAACCCGGCGTAAATCGTGCAAAACCCACAGTCATCTTGTATTCTCAATAGGATGGCATCTGATTTCTTAGCCCGCCTGAAAAAATCCCCCATCCTGTGTGATGGCGCCATGGGAACGCTGCTGTACAGCAAGGGGATTTTCATCAATCGCTGCTATGACGAACTCAATATTTCCCAACCCGACTTGATTCGTGGCATCCACCATGAATACTTGCAGGCGGGCGCGGAAATCATTGAAACCAACACCTTTGGCGGCAACTCCTTCCGTCTGGGACGCCACAGTCTGGCGGATAAAGTACATGAAATCAACTTTGCTGGGGCCCGCTTGGCCCGGGAAGCCGCCAAGAGTTTCGATGTGTGGGTGGCCGGTTCGGTTGGCCCTATCGGCATTCGCATTGAACCCCTTGGAAAGACCTCCCTTGAGGAAACTCGGGCCGCATTTCGCGACCAGATCACAGCCCTGGTAGAAGGCGGCGTGGATCTGCTGATCATGGAGACCTTTGGCTATCTCGAAGAACTTCATCAGGCAATTCTGGCGGCGCGAGACGTCAATCCCAATATCCCGGTCGTCGCACTGGTGACGATCGACGAAGACAGCAATTGCCTCGACGGTTCCACGCCTGAGACCTTCACGCCACGTCTGGAAGAATGGGGAGCGGATGTCATTGGATGCAATTGCAGCATTGGTCCCGTGGCCATGCTGGACGCGATCGAGCGCATGCGCGCTGTCACTTCTCTGCCTCTCGCGGCTCAACCTAATGCAGGTATGCCGCGCTCGGTCGAGGGACGCAACATTTATCTTTGCTCGCCAGAATACATGGCGAGCTATGCCCGTAAGTTCGTTGCCGCCGGCGCACAGCTGATCGGCGGATGCTGTGGGACAACTCCCGACCACATCCGCGTGATGAAGTCGGCTTTACGTGTAGGCGAGGCCCGATCCAAGACTGCCTCCGTCCACGTGAAGGGCGAAACCGCTCCCACCACCGCTCCGGCGGTTCCTCTGGAAAAGCGTTCCCGGCTGGGCGCGAAACTCGTCGCCGGCGAATTTCTGACCATGGTGGAAATCGTTCCTCCCAAGGGCACTGACATCAAAAAGGAAATCGAAGGCGCGCGTTTCCTGAAGTCAGTTGGCGTGGATGGTATCAATATCCCAGACAGTCCCCGGGCCTCGGCACGGATGAGCAACCAGGCGCTTTCTCTGCTGATGCAGCAGGAAGTTGGCATCGAGGCCATCCTGCACTACACCTGCCGTGATCGCAACGTGCTCGGCATTCAATCCGACTTGCTCGGTGCGGCGGCAACCGGCATTCACAATCTGATCTGCATCACCGGAGATCCTCCGAAGATGGGCAACTATCCCGACGCCACTGCTGTGTTCGACGTGGACGCGATCGGCCTGGTAAATATTGTTCACAATCTCAATCGCGGTCAGGATATCGGCGGCAATCCGATTGGGGCCGGCACAGCTTTTGCCATCGGCGTCGGCGCCAACCCTGGCATATCCGACCTGGATGAAGAAATCCGTCGTTTCGAATACAAGGTAGAAGCCGGAGCGGAATATGCCGTCACCCAGCCGGTATTTGATCTTTCGCTACTGGAGACTTTCCTGCGCCGCATCGAGCAATTCCGCATTCCTGTGGTTGCGGGCATTTGGCCCTTGGTCAGCGCCCGCAACGCCGAGTTCATGAAGAACGAGCTTCGGGTTTCGGTGCCCGATTCCATTCTGGAGCGCATGACCAAAGCTCCAAGTCCGGAGGCTGCAAGAGAAGAAGGGATCGCGATCGCGCGTGAAATGCTGATCGCCGTCCGCCACATGGTGCAAGGTGCGCAGATCAGCGCGCCGCAGGGCCGGTACACCTCAGCGGTGGATGTGCTGGAAGCGCTGGGAACTTCGAAGCCGACGGCGGCGGTATAGATCCTAGGCAGTCAAACCTCAAGAAACTGGATTAGAATACGCAGAGGAGTTTCCCGTGCCAAAGTTTGAAGAATGCCTCCAGCGTCTGGAGAAAATCGTGCAGGAACTGGAAAAGGGCGACGTGCCCTTGGAAAAGTCTCTGACGCTTTTTGAAGAAGGCATGAAACTCTCCGCCACCTGCCGCAAAGAACTGGAAGAAGCCGAAGGCAAAGTAGAAATTCTGCTGAAGCAGAATGGCAAGCTACAAGCCGAAGCGTTCGAGCCTCTCTCCGAAACAATGCCTTCGCGTAAGTAACCTCAAACCCTTGTCATGCTGAGCGAGTGAGTCGTTCACGAAGTGAACGACGAGGGAGTCGAAGCACCCCTATACCCGGCAGACTCTCAGCTATAGGGGTCCTTCGACTCCGTGACTGCTTCGCTTTGCGAAACAGTCACTCCGCTCAGGATGACACGGCGCACTTGTTATACTCACCGTCATGCTCAAGGACACTCTGGAGCAAGGACGAATCCTCACCGATGCCGCCTTGGAGCGTCTGCTGCCGCCCGCGACGCAGCAGCCTGCTTCCATCCACCAGGCCATGCGGCACAGCGTGTTTGCCGGAGGCAAGCGCATCCGCCCCATTCTTTGCATGGAAGCGGGCCGCATGATCGCCACTTCCCTTCCCACAGGAATTGAGGACTTGGGCGCGGCGCTGGAAATGCTGCACACCTATTCCCTCATCCACGACGACCTGCCCGCGCTCGACAATGACGATCTGCGCCGCGGCCGTCCCACATGCCACAAGGTTTTCGGCGAAGCCATCGCAATTCTGGCCGGAGACGCCCTGCAAACCCAAGCATATGAAGTCATGGCACGTCTGCGCTGCCCAGCAGAAGCCAGGGTCCGCATCATCGAAGAGATCGCCCGCGGCACCGGCACCGTGGACGGCATGATCGGCGGCCAAGTCGTCGACCTCGAAGCAGAGCGCACCAAGCCGGACATCAAAATGCTCGAGTACATTCATCGCGCAAAGACTGCCGCGTTGATAACCGCCAGCGTCGTAAGCGGTGGGATCTATGCTGGTGGCAGCCATGACGATGTCGAGAAACTAAGAGCGTTTGGACAATCAATCGGCCTGGCATTCCAGATCGTAGACGACGTGCTCGACGTTACTCAAACCTCCGAACAACTCGGCAAAACCGCAGGCAAAGACACAGCGGCCGAGAAGGCAACTTATCCAGCACTATTCGGAATTGACGGGTCACTGGAAAAAGCGGACGCGCTAGTAGAATCCGCTTTCGCATCGCTCGAAGGATTCGGCTCGCGAGCAGAGACGCTAAAATCCTTGGCAAGGTTCCTAGTAGAACGGAAAAAGTAATAGTTTGTTACCTCGGATTGCGCGAGTGCACAAAACCCTCTGTGCTCCTCTGTGCCCTCTGTGGTAAAAAGAACTAGGCGATGGAGTTCGCCATAACCGCCTGGTTCAGTTGTGAACGGATTCGGCTGATAACTCCTACAAACTTTGTAGGGAGAACTCCATCGTGAACGCTCTGCTCAACGAGTTGCTCGTCATATCCCTGGGCGCGATCGTCGGCGCCAACGCCCGTTATCTCATCAGCCGTTTCGCAGTCAAGGAATTCGGCCCCGTTTTTCCTTATGGCACGCTGTTCATCAACATAGTGGGCAGCATCATCGTGGGCTTCTTTGTGATCTGGACCACGGAACGCGTCCTCGCCGACGCCCGCTGGCGTCTCCTGGTAGTCGTCGGCTTCTGCGGATCGTTTACCACTTTCTCCAGCTACGCCTTCGAAACCATGGGCTACTTCGAGCGCGGACAATGGCTGCTCATGGCCGGCAACATCCTCAGCAACAATCTTCTGTGCCTGGGCGGAGCTTTGGCCGGCATGGCGCTGGCGAGGGTGATATAAAATGCCAACTGCCATGGCAGTACAGGTCACCATCTACCTCAACGAATCGGACAAGTGGCAAAAACGTCCGCTGCACATGGAGATTCTGAACTATCTGCGGCGGGAAAATGTCTATGCCGCGACGGCCATCCACGCCGTCTCCGGATTTCTGGGACGGCATCAGGTCGAGACCAGCCATCTGGTCGATGCCGGGGGCAAGTTGCCGGTAATTATCATCTTCGTGGACACCGATGAACACGTGAGCCGCGTCCTCCCGACTCTAAAAGAAATGGCTGCCCATCGCCTGATCGTGCGCGAGAACGTGGTGCTGGAACAAGGCAACTTGGATTGATACCTTAGAAAACTTCATGGAGTTAAGTCGAAATATTCCGTCCGACGTGGCTCGTAAGCTTGGTCACTACGTCTATGCCCTCGTGAATCCGCTAGACGATCGGATTTTCTACGTGGGCAAGGGTAAAGGGCAACGCGTTCTCAGCCACCTCAAAGATAGTGGCGAAACACGGAAGGTTACAACTCTCAATCAAATTCGCTCCGCAGGAAAGCAGCCGAAGCTCGAAATCCTGGCGCATGGTCTCGGCGGCGCAGAAGCCGCGCTTCAGGTAGAAGCGGCGGTTATCGACGCGTTAGGCCTCTCCACTCTAACTAACCAAGTGCGCGGTTGGCGAAGCTCTCTCTATGGCCGCACTCCTCTCGAGGAGCTGGTTGCAATTTACCGTCGGAAACCAGCTCAAATCCGAGAGCCATCGATCTTGATTCGCCTCAACGAGTCTCTATAGGCCAAAGATGACGCCGTCAGAGTTATACGACGCAACACGGGCTAGTTGGAAGGTGGGACGTAAACGCAACCTCGCGAAGTATGCCTTCGCGGTGTTCGAAGGCATTGTTCGCGAGGTTTACGAAATCGAGTTATGGTTAGAGGCGGGCTCGACCTTCAACTCGGCACACGCGCGTGATGCTCAGCCCCGAGATCGGTGGGAGTTTGTCGGCCGTTTAGCGCCCGAGCGCCTCCGACGCCGTTACATCAACCGGGATGTGCGCCACCATTTCACGAAAGGCGCTCAGAATCCAATCTCCTATGTCGGAATCGGTGATTAGAACTTTGTCGCCACGAGAATAAAACTACTATGTCTGCGCCTCTCGACATCCTGGCCATTGCCGCCCACCGCGACGACGTAGAACAAACCTGCGGTGGCACCATGCTGAAAATGGCGCAGCGCGGCCATCGCACTGGCATCCTCGATCTCACGCAGGGAGAAATGGGAACCCGCGGCACTGCCGAAGACCGTGCCCGGGAAGCGGCTGACGCAGCAAAGATTCTGCAAGTCAGCTGGCGCCATGCTCTCGACATTCCCGACGGACGCGTCGAGAACACCTGGGAGAACCGTCTGAAAGTCGCGCGCGTGATCCGCGAGCGGCGGCCGCGCGTCGTCATCCTTCCCTATTGGCAGGGACGACATCCCGATCACTACATCGCGTCCACTTTGGGATACGAAGCATGCTTCCTAGCGGGGCTGGCAAAGCTGGACCTAGCCAATGTGGCGCGGGCGCCCTCGCCCGTGACTGCCGGTGCTGAGGAACTGCCTCCCCACCGCCCGTACAAAATTGTCTACGCCACCATCTACTACGACATCCGCCCCACATTCGTGGTAGACATCACCGACCAGTTCGAAGCCCGCTTCCAATCGCTGATGGCCTACAAATCGCAATTCAGCGATCAGGAAGCCGGCAAAGGCATCTTCCCTGCTCAATCCGAAATCCGCTCTCGTATGGAAGCCATGGCCCGCTTCTACGGCATGCTGGGAGGCGTCACCTACGCGGAACCATTTCTTCAGAAGGAAATCGGGCTGGTGGAAGACCTGACTCTCATTCCGGTGAAGTCAATCTGACCGCTGCTCGTATGCTTGAACCCATGACCTCTTCAAGAAAGCTACTGAGCCAACTGGGAGGGCGCGACCGCCGTTCCATTGGTCGGTCGAATGAGATCGCGTCGCTTGTCCTCAGACGGCCCAAACTGTTTCCCCAACTGATGCAGGGGCTTTGGGATTCTGATCCTCTGGTTCGAATGCGCGCAGCGGATGCCACCGAAAAGGTGTCGCTGCTCAAACCCAATCTTCTGAAGCCGTTCAAAACGAAGCTACTGCGGCTTTTGGACGAAGCCACTCAGCAGGAATTGCGCTGGCATTTGGCCCAGATGATACCCAGGTTGCGCCTATCGAAAAGAGACCGTGAACGTGCAGCCGCAGTGTTCCGGCGTTACTTGGACGATCGAAGCTCTATTGTGAAGACCAGCGCCATGCAGGCCATGGCGGACATTGCAAGCATCGATGATGCGTTTATGCCGGAAGTAAAAGTGCTGCTGACCGGACTCACAACAACTGGAACAGCTGCTATGAGAGCCCGCGGACGCAAGCTTCTGCGCCAACTGGAGCGCAACCAGCAGCCATAATAAGTGTGGGATTACTTCTTGATCGCGATCGCAACTCCATCCCTGATCGGCAGAATCGTCGTAAACAAGTCTTTTGCATCATAGAGCAGGCGGTTGAATTCCAGGATTCCTTTGGTAGTAGCTTCCGTCGGATTTTTCTGTGTAACCCTCCCGCTCCACAGCACATTGTCAGTCACAAACAATCCTCCTTTTCGCAGGCGAGGGATCGCCACCCGGAAAGCGCGTGGGTAGTCGTCTTTATCAATGTCGTTAAAGATGATGTCGAATTCCTGCTTCTGCTCGGAGAGGATTTCCAGCGCGTCGCCGACTCTCACCGTGATGCGGTCGCTCACGCCGGCCCGTTCGAAATAGCCGCGGGCTTCATCGGCGTTCTTGCGGTCGCCATCGGTGTAGAACACGCGTCCGTCTTTTCCAAGTGCACGCGCCCACCAGATGGTCGAATAACCAATGGCCGAACCCATCTCGAAGACAGTTTTGGCATTGGTTATTAAGGCGAGTTGATGCAGCACGCGGCCCACGGCCGGCCCGACGATGGGGATTTTTCGTTTGCCGGCTTCAGCTTCCATCTCCGCCAGCACTTCATCGCGAGGCGGAAGTATCGAGTAGAGATAGTCATCGACGTCGGGTTGAGTGATTTCTCCGTGACGCCACGAAGGTTTGGGATCGGTTGGCAATTGCGGCTCCTCTGTCTTCAAGGTTTTCTCGGGCGGACAGACGAGGGCGTCTATCCTACGTGACCATCGCAACTAAGAGATGGTCAAGCCGGGTTTCAACTCCACAACCTCTACTCCTGTCACCAGCTTTTGCAAAGCACTCGGCGTGCCCGTCAGCAATGGAAAAGTTCCAAAATGCATGGGAATCACCGTTTTCGGCTTCAGTAAATTACACGCATACGCGGCCTCGCGCGGCCCCATAGTATAAACATCGCCGATCGGCAACATCACAATCTCCGGCGCATAAAGTTCGCGAATGATTTGCATATCGCCAAACACGTTGGTATCGCCAGCGTGATAAATCTTCACGCCATTGGCAAACTCGATGACGTAGCCGCAAGCTTCGCCGCCGTAGACGATCTCGTCGCCATCCTGAATACCGCAGGAGTGGTCGGCATGCACCATGGTTACTTTTATATCGCCGACGGTTTGCGTTCCGCCTTTGTTCATGGGCGAAATTTGTTTTGCGCCTTTTTTTTGCATCCACAAACACAGTTCGTAGATGCCCACGACAACCGGGTCATGCTTCTTCACGATTTCGACCGCATCTCCGATGTGGTCGCCATGCCCGTGGGTACAGAGCAGGACATCCACCTTCTTGACGTCTTTGTCCTTCGCGGGACACGCAGGATTGCCCATGATCCAGGGATCCACAATCACAGTCTTGCCTCCGGGAGTTTCGATCCGAAACGTCGCATGGCCGAGCCAGGTAAGTTTGATTCCGTTCAGATTCATAAGATTTCCAGTAGCAGCACTTGCCACTTAGCAATTGGCATTTGGCCCCTCTGATTTGTTGCTAGCCACTAGCACTAGCCGCCGATGGCTGAGTGCTAAGTGCTGAATGCTGATTCCTAGTTTAATATGGATCGCTATGACCGAGCTAAAAGTCCTGATTTCGCAGGAGCAAATTGCCCAGCGGGTTGCTGCCATGGGTGCCGCGATCACGCGCGATTTCGCCGGCGAGTCCGTAATCCTCGTGGGCGTCCTGAAAGGCGCAGCCATTTTTTTAGGCGATCTCGCCCGGCAACTGAAACTCGATGCCACTTTCGATTTCATTGGAGTCTCAAGTTACGGCAATCGCCCCAGCCCCGCTCAGGAGTTGAAGCACGGATGGGACTCCACCGGCGAAGTCCAGCTCACCAAGGACATGGACCAGCCCATCAAAGACAAGAACGTCATTCTGGTGGAAGACATCCTCGACACCGGCCTCACCCTCACTTACCTGAAAAAGATGCTGAGTACGCGCCAGCCCAAGAGTCTGCGCGTGGCGGCTCTGCTCGACAAGCCTTCCCGGCGGAAAATGCCAATCGTTGGTGATTACATTGGCTTCAGCATCCCCGATGAGTTTGTGGTTGGCTACGGCCTCGATTATGCCGAGCGCTACCGCAATCTGCCGGACATTTGCATTGTGCCCCGGGGTGTCTGAGCCCCGCATTATCCCACTGAGCCAGCGCGGATTGGAGCGGCTGGTATGATTGATACACGTCCCCATGACAGCCGTTCAAACAGATATTCAGTCTAAAGTTGATCCCCTGCTGCTCGAAGTGGCGGATGTGGTCAACACCACGCTCGATCTGGACACCACTCTCAAGCGCGTGGCGGAGCTCGTCCGCAAAGTCATTGACTATGAAATTTTTGGAATTCTGCTGCTCAATGAGAAAACTCAAGAGTTGCGCTTCCGTTTCAGTGTGGGTCACACCAAAGAAACCGCCGAACGCATGCGCATCAAAGTCGGCGAAGGCGTAACCGGCGTCGCGGCCCAACGCCGTGAGGCAGTTCTGGTCGATGACGTCACCCAGCATCCCGAGTACATTTCAGCCGTGCCCAACGTCCGTTCCGAGCTGGCGGTCCCGCTCATCATTAAGAACCGGCTGATTGGCGTTATCGATATTGAGTCGCAGAAGCCGAACAATTTCACCGAAGAGCACAAGCGCTTGTTGACGCTGATCGCCTCACGCATGGCCGTCGGCATCGAGAATGCACGCCTCTACACCCAAACCACCCGGCAGACGCGAACCCTGCTCTTACTCAACGAAATCGCGCAAGAGCTCACCTCCATTTTGAATCTGGACGAATTGCTCAAACGCATCGCCGAACTTCTCAACCGCATCATCGACTACCAGATGTTCAGCATTTTGCTTCTGGACGCTACGGGAGAAAAACTCCAACACCGGTTCTCCCTGCGCTTCCAGGAAAACATCCATCTCAAGCACGATGTCCCGTTGGGCCTGGGAATTGTGGGCCACGCCGCCCAGCATAAACATGCGGTACTGGCCCGCGACGTGAGCAAGGACGCGCGCTATATCGCAGCCAATCCCGAGACCCGTTCCGAGCTGGCGGTGCCGCTTATCTACAAAGATAAGGTGATTGGCGTTCTTGATCTCGAACACACCAAACGCAATTTCTTCACCGACGATCATCAACGCACCATTACCACGCTGGCGGCGCAGGTTGCGATTGCCATTGAAAATGCCAGGCTCTACGAAGAGATCGCCAAACAGGAAAGCCGTCTCGAGCGCGACCTCGCCATGGCGCGCGAGCTTCAGTTCCGGCTTCTGCCGCCGTCCCTGCCCAAGCTCCCCAATTTGGAGGTAGCGGCCAAGTTCGCGCCGGCCCGGGCGATCGGTGGTGACCTATATGATTTCGTCACCTATTCGCAGTCGCGCACGGCCATCGTGATCGGCGACGTGAGCGGCAAGGGTGCTCCCGCAGCGATTTATGCCGCGCTGGTCAGCGGGATCCTTCGTTCGCACGCTCCCATCGAGCCGGGCCCGTCGGAAATGCTCTCTGCGCTCAACTATTCTCTGGGCGAACGCAAAATCGAAGCCCAATTTGTCTCCCTGATATATGCCGTGTGGGACGATGCCAACCGCACCCTGCAAGTGGCCAATTCCGGCTTGCCGCGCCCCATTTATTGCCATGATGGCAAGATCGAGCTCATCGAAGCGACCGGACTGCCTCTGGGATTATTCGAGGAGGCCGATTACGAAGAATTTACCTTCCAGGCCAAGCCCGGCGATATGTTCGTTTTCTTTAGTGACGGCATTCTGGACGCCAGCAACAAAGCCGGCGAAATGTTCGGTCGCCGAAGAACCGAAGAAATTGTCGCCAAGTGCGCCTCGATTTCCGCCGATTGCGCCGTGAAGTCTTTATTCAAGGCGGTCGCCGAGCACGCGTCGGGCGTCGAAACCTTCGACGATCAGACCGTCGTGGCCATCCGCGTCAAAGGCCCATCCGGGAAACGCAAGTGAACGACCGAACCCGCGTTTCCGTGCGCCCGCCCGGATTTTCGTATCGACCCGTCAAGAACGCTCCCGGTTCCATTCTTTTTTGTGAAGAGGTCCCGCTATCACGGCTCGCCGAGCGTTTCGACACCCCTCTGTATGTTTATTCCGCGTCGGCCGTCCGCGAGCGTGTGGAAGCCTTCACCGGCGCCTTTCGCAAAGTTCCCCATACGGTTTGCTACTCGGTCAAAGCCAATTCCAATCTCAGCGTTCTCCGTCTCCTGGCAAGAATGGGATGCGGTTTCGATGTAGTTTCCGGCGGAGAGCTGGAACGAGTCTTGCGGGTAGACCGTCGCGCGGCGAAGAAAGTCGTTTTCTCCGGCGTCGGAAAGACCAAGTCAGAAATGCGGGCAGCACTTAAAGCTGGCATTCTGCTGTTCAATGTGGAAAGCGAATCCGAGTTGCAAGCCCTGGCCGAATGCGCCACCCAGCTAAAGCGGGTCGCCCCCATGGCTCTGCGCGTGAATCCCGACGTTCCCGCCGAAACCCACCCTTACATTTCCACCGGACTGCATAAACACAAATTTGGCGTTCCCATCGGCGAAGCCCGGCGTTTATATGCTCTGGCTGCGCAATCCAAATATCTAAAAGTTTCCGGGGTGAGTGTGCACATCGGCTCGCAAATCACCGATGTGAAACCCTTCGCGGCCACCATGGAGCGGGTCGCGGAACTGGTCGGCGAGCTGCGCTCCGACAGCCACACCATCCAGTACGTTGATGCGGGCGGCGGCCTTGGCATCAACTACCAATCCTCTGAACCAACTGCCCACCCGCCTGACTTTGACGCCCATGTTTCTGATTACGCCGCGGCCCTGCTCGGGCCGTTGCGCCGATTGAAAGTTCATCTGTTACTTGAGCCTGGGCGCTCTATCATTGCTTCGGCAGGAGCTTTACTAACCCGGGTAATTTACAAGAAAAGCAATGGCGCTAAGAAGTTCCTGGTGGTAGACGCGGCCATGAACGACTTGATCCGGCCTTCCCTCTACCAGGCCCATCACGAGATTGTTCCCGCCCGGATGGAATCGCCTTCGCCCGCCACCGAGACCGTGGACATCGTAGGCCCAGTATGCGAGACCGGAGATTTTTTCGCGCGCGATCGCCAGCTGCCAACCGCAAATGAAGGTGATCTGCTGGCCATCCTCGATGCCGGGGCTTACGGAATGGTGTTGGCCTCCAACTACAACACCCGGCCGCGACCGGCGGAAGTGCTGGTGGATGGAAAATCCGCCAGGCTCATCCGCCGCCGCGAAACCACTGCCGATCAGCTTCGAAATGAAGCCTAGGTGCGCTGTCTCCTGGCGATAAGGCAGCGGAAGCGAACTAGCATTTGGCACTTAGCATTTGGCCGGTTTGGGCTTATGCCGGGTGTCATGGAGAAAGCCCAAAGGCCAAGTGCCAATTGCTAAGCGCCGGTTCAGATCCGCACGCGGGTGGCTATGAACCACCCGTCACAGCGAGCGCAGAAAATTCAGCGACGCTTTACCCCTGTCCCCATTTCAGCTTCGCCCGCAGCACATCAAAAAACGTCCCTTTAAAGTGCAGCAGCTTCACCTGGTAATCCGACTTCCGACAGCGAATGACATCGCCGTCCTGCATCGGCATGCCAATCTGGCCGTCAATGCTCAGGTAGGCTTCGTCTTCGCCAGTCTTGACCACGATCTCAATCTCCGAGGTATCCGGCACCACCAGCGGACGATGGGTGAGCGAATGCACCGCCACTGGCGTGACCGCAAACGCCTTTACGGTCGGCATCATGATAGGCCCACCCGCAGCCAGCGAATAAGCCGTCGAACCGGTCGGCGTGGCCACGATTAAACTGTCCATCTGATATCGGGAAACAAAAACACGATCGACATAGACATCGCAATGATTCAATCGCGCCACTGTGCCTTTGCCCACCACGATGTCATTCAGCGCGTCATAGTTGGCAATCGGCGCGCCCTTGCGGATGACCTCGCAATGCACCATGGAGCGGGTCTGAATCTCGCTGCGATTCTCCTCAATGGCCTGTAGCGTGGGATACAGCTCGTCCAGCGGCACTTCGGTCAAAAATCCCAGAGAACCTAAATTTACTCCGAGCACCGGAATGCCAGCCTTGGCCACGGCTCGCGAGGCAGCCAGCAGAGTTCCGTCCCCGCCCAGCACCACCACAAACTTCAACGGCCGGGAAGCCATCTCCTCCCGCGGCAGCACCTCAATGCCATCAGCATGAGCCGCAGTCTCAGGGTCCACCACAACTTTGTACTGATGCTCCCGAAACCACTTGAGCAGGCCAGGCAGAATGCCCGCTAATTCCGGCTTGCCCGGCTTGGAGATGATGGCAGCAGCTTTCATTTGCGATGAATCGTTCGTCATAGCCATGAGAAATGAAATTGTACACGCCTCACGTATGCACTCCTCCAAACCAGCTCCGAAGGAGCGGCATGCGATAGCCCCGGACGGAAGTCCGGGGTAGAGACAGACAAGACCACGCACCCGCCGGGAGACCTAAAACCTTCCGCGCAACAAAAACTCCCGATTCCCTTCCGCACCCAGAATCGGCGAATCAATCACATCCGTCTGAGAGATCCCCAACTCCACCAATGCACCTCGAACTTTCTCGACGGCGGCCAGCTGCAAACCTTCATCGCGCACAATGCCGCCCTTCCCAACCTGTTCGCGCCCAACTTCAAACTGCGGCTTCACCAGCACAACAATCTGCCTTCCCGCAGAAGATTCTGGAAACGCCGCCGCAATCACCGCCGGCAAAACCAGCGTCGCGGAAATAAATGACACGTCCATGCATATAAATTCCGTGACTTCGCCAAGCTGTTCCCGAGTCAAATACCGGGCATTGGTCTTTTCCAGCAGCCGTACACGGCTATCCTGACGAAGCCTGAAATCAATTTGCCCATGCCCCGTATCCACTCCGATCACTCGCGCCGCGCCATTCTGCAACAAACAATCCGTGAATCCGCCGGTAGAAACGCCGACATCCAGACAAACTTTCCCACTCACATCAATCTGCCAATGCTCCAACGCCCGCTCCAGCTTGAGTCCGCCGCGGCCCACATACTTCAAGTCTTCGCCGAGCAACCGGATGTCCGCTGAACCGTCCACGCCTGTGCCAGATTTTTCTATCTTCTGTCCATCAACCAGAACTTTCCCTGCCAGGATCAGCGATTGCCCACGCTCTCGTGACGGCACCAATCCGCGTTCCAGCAACAATTTGTCGAGCCGGACCTTCACTTGTAAATTTCTCTCCGCAATTTTCGCAGCCGAATCAGCCAGTTCAGAACCAGTCAGTAATAAATTTACTAAGTTTTACACAGATTCTGCCCTGTCTTTGTGCACTCGTGATTTTTTGGCAATCGATTTGCTTGGCGGGATGATCCAACAACGAAGCCGCCCAAGGCCAGGCGGCTTCATATCTAAACTCTAAACCTTTCTAGAACTCTTAAAACCTTGTCATTGCGAGAAGCGAAGCGCCGAGGAATCTGCTGTCGGGCCGGCACTCAGGAAAAGGCAAACTCTTCGCCACGAACGAAGTAACAATGGGTACTGGAACTACCCGGCGACTTCCTCCAGCAACTTCTGATCAATATCGAAGTTCGAATGCACGTTCTGCACGTCGTCCTGATCTTCCAGCGCTTCCATCAACCGGATCATCGTATTCGCCGCTTGGCCTTCCAGCTTAATGTAGTTCTGAGGAATCATCGCCACGCTCGACGACGCAACTTCAATCCCAGCCTTCTTCACCGCTTCCAGCACGGTTTCATACGCCGAAGGCTCGGTGAGGATCTCCCAGTTTTCCCCATCGTCGTTCAGGTCTTCCCCGCCCGCTTCGAGAACAATATTCATCAAGTCGTCTTCCTTAGCGGCGGCCTTTGGAATCACAATGTCGCCCTTCTTGTGGAACATCCAGGACACCGCGCCCGCTTCCGCCATGTTGCCGCCATTCTTGCCAAAGCAGTGGCGGATTTCGCTCACCGTGCGGTTGCGATTATCGGTATTGATGTCCAGCAGAACAGCCACGCCGCCCGGCCCGTAGCCTTCAAGAGAAAACTCTTCGTAAGTCGCGCCCGGCAATTCACCGGTACCGCGCTGAATGGCGCGCTTGATGTTGTCCTGCGGCATGTTCTCGGCTTTCGCGGCGAGAATAGCGCCACGCAGTCGCGGATTGGTATCCGGGTCGCCGCCATTCTTGGCCGCAATGCTGATTTCCTTGATCAGGCGGGTAAAAATCTTGCCGCGCTTGGCGTCCAGCGCGCCCTTCTTGTGCTTAATTGTCGCCCATTTTGAATGGCCGGACATGACGATACCTCGCTCAATAGACGTTGATTGCGCTTATCAAAGCTTCGTTGGATTCGCCCAGGGAGGAGATTAGAGGACTCACTGCATTACCTCAGAATTGCCTCGAAACCTATGCAGACGAACCGAAATTATAGCACGGAGGACTAGCGGGAAGACCTGGAATTCAAAAGGTGTGCTTTGCGTACTTGGCGAGTTCTTAGCGTTCTTTGCGGTTAAAAAGCTCTTAACCGCGAAGGTCGCAAAGGCAGCGCCAAGGACGCAAAGAAAACTCACGTCTTTGCGCATGAGAATTACGGTGTAGGCGAAACCTGGGGTGCGCTGGCATTCATGCTCCCATTGCAGGCCGCGTCCTGGTAGCACTCGCGGAATTCTGGCACCACCAGAGCCTGCTCCAGCGTAGGATCGTTCAAATTGGAAAGCGTCTCACCAATGCGCTTTACCCCGGCGCTATATCCGATCTTCTTATACGCTTCAGCCAGCAATTTCAAGGAGAGCGGGCTGTTCACATCTTCTTCGAGATGCGATATCGCATCGTCGTACTTACCCTCGGAGTATAGAACTGCGCCCTGGGCGCCGTGATAGGCCGTCTCCACCAGCTTGTCCGCCGAGCTGTCGGACATTTCGCCGAGCCGGGCCGCGATGGTGGCTGCCTCTTTCAGTTTGCCGGCCTTGACTGCCAGTTCGGCGCGCAGCCGTAATAGCTGTGCGGATTCTTCCAGGATCGCGGACTTGGTGGCATTCTTGCCCTCTTTCACAGCGGCGTCGGCTTTGTCGAGGTATGCCAACGCCTGCTTGGGCTTGGCTTGATACATTGCCATCTGCCGGTAAGTATCGGCCTCCACCTGGTCCAGATGCTGCGAGTCGGCATAGTCGGCAATGGACTGAAATGCCTCATCTGCCCCGGCGTAATCCCCGGCTCGAACAAAGGTGGCCGCTTCTCTTGATTTCCACAAAATCCAATGCTGTTGCGGAAGGGAAAACTCCTGGAACCCGATTTCATACTCTTTGCGCGCGCGCACCTGATCTCCCATCAGCGAGTAGGTATCGGCTATGCCAAATTGTGAAGAATAAAATTTGGGATCAATGGCCAAAGCCGCGCGGTAATGTTGCACGGACTGATCAAATTGTCCCGCCATACGAAGGATCTCCGCGTAGGAATCCAGAGGATTGGGGTCGCCCGGCATCGCCGCCACATACTTGTCCATTTGCGCGAATGCCTTGTCGAACTGGCGGATGCCGGCGTAGTTGTAGCCCATGTTGTTCATCAGGCCGGCCGAATCGGTGATCCCCGAATGCTCATAGATCGCAATCGAGCGTTCGTACTGGGTCTGCATCATCAGCCACCACGTCGCCATCCATACCACCCACTTGTCGTGCGGATACTGGCTAAGCACGTCATTCATCTTGGTGATGGCGGAGATCAACTTGGCGTCGCCGGCATCCTGGTACCACTCGATCAGGGTTTGCTCCGGCGGGCTGGCGTGGCTGCGGGTGGCGAATGCCTTTTCCTGCTCACTCACCTGCTCGGCGGACTCCAGGCTGATTTGGGCAAGCAATTCGTGTCCCATGGCAAAATCAGGATCGATCTTGACCGCTTTGCGCAGAATTTCGCTCGCCTTTTCCTGCTCCACCCGGTCGAGATATAACGTCAAAGCCTCCTCCACCATGCGGCGGGCCTTGGGAGATTTAGTCGTCAGTGGGAACGCGGCAGTTTGCGCGGCATTGGGGGCCGGAGGCGCCTGTTGCGCCATCGCGGCGGCCGCAGTCAGCAGCAAGCCACTGCCAATCATGGATGTGACGATTCTGCTAAACATGCTAGTTTCCCCTTAGTAAGTAGCCCTGCTCGACTGGCAGCTTGCCGTCAATTTTCACCACGTTCACATCCTTCGTGAGCGAATACAAGTCCACCAAGCCGATGGCCCCCGGAGAAGTCGAAACAAACCGCAGCACCGCATCGTCGGAATCGGCGATCACGATGACGTCGCGATGCGCCTGAATAAATGCATGCGCCTGGTCGGACGTCATATTTAAGAGTTTGCGCAGCACCAGTTGCATGTCCGCTGCGGATGGGTCCCGCATCACGATTCGGACGGTCTTTCCATCCGGCCAGGTGTGGCTGTGCGCGTTAAACATTTTCACCAGGTCAGAACTGCTGATGCTGGCCGTGGTGTTCGTTTTGTCGGCGATCAGCGCCAGCTGCTTGGCCTGCGCGGCCAACGACAGTCCCGTCACACAAACCAACACCGTCAGTATTCGCTTGATCATCACGCTCTGGAGAGTGTAGCCAGATGTTCGTTCGGACAATAGGTAACCAACGTAACGGGTCAGCACATGGACTTCCGGAAGCCTTGTCATCCTGAGCGGAGAGGAAACTTCGGAACGAAGTTTCCTCATAGTCGAAGGACCCCTACCGCATACAGACTTGATGGTGCTAGGGGTCCTTCGACTCCGCTCAGCAGCTTTACCAGGCAGGCCCCGAGTCAGTTGTTATCCCGCTGTCATGCTAGACTTTATTCATCCCCATCACCCAAGGAAGCTGCGATGAAATTTGGCGTCCTCATCTTCCCCGGATCGAATTGCGATCACGACGCATATTGGACCATTCAACAGGTAGCCAAACAGCCCGTCACTTTTCTCTGGCACGACTCTCACGACCTGGAAAACTGCGACGCCATCATCGTGCCCGGCGGATTTGCCTACGGCGACTATCTGCGCACCGGCGCCATCGCCAAGTTTTCTCCGGTCATGGAATCCGTCCGCAAATTCGCCGACGGCGGCGGATTGGTGCTGGGCATCTGCAACGGCTTCCAGATTCTTTGCGAATCCGGGCTCTTACCCGGGGCCTTGACTCGCAACGTTGGCCTCAAGTACGTCTGCAAACCAGTCCATGTTCGCGTGGAAAACGCCGACACTCCTTTCACCAACGCCTGCCGCACCGGCGAGGTCCTCACCATTCCCATTGGCCACATGGACGGAAATTATTTTTGCGACGATGCCACTCTCGCAGAGCTGCGACGGGACAATCGCATTGTCTTCCGCTACGCGGACCTCGATGGACAAATCACCCAGGCCGCCAATCCCAACGGCTCCCTCGACAACATTGCCGGCATTTGCAGCCCCGGACGGAACGTACTCGGCATGATGCCGCACCCCGAACGCGCCAGCGAACCCGAACTGGGCTGCACTGAAGGCTTCAAAGTATTCGAATCCCTGATTGGCGCGATGGCGGAAAAGTAAACTCCGAACCCTCCCGGCTAGTCCTAACCGTTAATTTTATTTTTCCACAGCGGTTTCTTTGCTACGCTGTGTTCCCCGTTCGCTTTCGTCTGCTGTCTGCGCGTGGATAGGTGTCTCTCACCCGGAGGTACCACGTGATGTCGGCACACGAAACAATTGCAACTCTTTCCAGCGCATTGATCAGCGACGACCGCGTCCTCAACCCATCCGAGCGCGATCTTCTCGCCAATCTCATTCAGCGCGCCAACCACAACCCTGAAGACAACATCGTTCCTGACGCCATCGCACGCCTGGTCGGAGAGATCGTCTCGGAACGGGCCCATCAAGTCTTGGGAAGCTGCATCACCCAACAATTGTTGAAACAGCTCACTCGCCCCACCAGCAATCGGACGACTCCCATGAAGCTCGGTGGCCCGCCTCCCGTCCTGCCTCCGGGACCGAGCCCCCAATCACCCCGGCCACCCGGCCCCACTCCAGGCAAGACCGCCATCCTGGATTTAGAAACTGCATCCGTCGGGATTGCCCGGACCGAGAAACCCATGAAACTCGGCGGTCCGCCTCCCGTTCTGCCTCCGGGACCGAGCCCACAATCACCCCGTCCGCCCGGACCCACTCCGGGGAAGGTCACCATACTGGATTTAGAAGCCACAGCCAGCGTGGTTACTTCTCCGGAGGAGCTTTCCATTTTGCCCGCACCATGCGTGCTTCTGGATGAATTCCTCGCCCCCGAAGAGCTCCAGGAACTCATGCGCGATACCCTGAAGCGGGAAATGGAATTTCAGATCAGTGAAGTCATTGCTCCCGGCGTGCCGGGTGGAGTCGCGGATTTTGACCATCGCCGCTCCCGCGTGCTCATGGACCTGGGCCGGGCCCGCGAAGTCCTTCTGGGCCGGCTGCAAGGCTGTTTGCCCGGAGTTCTGCGCAAACTTGGGCAGGATTCGTTCCGTCCCTCGCACGCGGAAATGCAAATTACCGCCAGCAATGACGGTGATTTCTTTCACTGGCACAGCGACAACGCCGATGAAACCATTGCCTCGCGCGAGATCACCTTCGTGTACTTCTTCCATCGGGAACCGAAACAGTTCCGCGGCGGCGAGCTGCGGATCTACGATTCACGCTGGGAGAACGGCGCCTGCTTTCCCACGGAAAACTATCGCGCCATCGTGCCCCGGCAGAACCAGGTGGTTCTATTTGCCAGCTCGCTGACCCACGAAATCACCCCGGTGGAATGTCCTTCCAAGGCATTCGCCGACAGCCGCTTCACGGTCAATGGATGGTTTCATCGCTAAATAACGAGGCCTGGACGGGATCGCTTGAGGAAGGTTTCGCGCTGACCAATGGCGCCGACCTTCCCCGGCGGCTTTTCCATTGCCGCCTGGACGATCAGCCGGATCACCTGGTTCCGGAGCGCAACCTCCGGAGCCGGGACTGGGAGGATCTATCTGATCGTCCACTTTTTATTAATCCTGATTGTGTTTTCGCGCCGAACGGCGCTTTGCCCACTACAATTACTGACCGGGCCGGATGCCTGGATAGCTTCGCATTAAGCGCACACATGGTCTGGATCAAGGATCCAGTCCGCGACTCCCTGCTCCCCTTCTGGCTTGGACCTCAATTCAGCGCGGCTCTGGCTGGCTTGCAACCGGGAGATCGAGCCCCTTCCTCGCTGTCTTCCGACGCCAGACGCTTTCTCGCCATGGCGGAAGTGCTGGTATCACGCGACCAAGCCGCCAACCTCAGCCGGCTCTGGGACCGCCGCCTTTCCCGCTGTGCCGCGGAATTTCGAGAAAAGCATTACGCTCCGGTCGCCCAGTTGATTCATCCCTTTCATATTTCCGCTTTGCGCCGTTATTACCGGCATTTGATTCGCAGCGGGACCATCCCTTTAGGCGACTCGCAGAGCCCCCGCCGTTATTGGGTGCAAAACGAAGCTGTGGCCCGTTTTTTCCACCAGCAACTGACGACCGCCGTCAGCCTTATCGTGGAAGAACCGGTCAAGCCCTCCTACGTTTATTTCGCTTCCTATCAAAGCGGAGCCGAACTGGAAGCTCACGTTGACCGCGAGCAATGCCAGTTCACCATCAGTCTTTGTGTGGATTACTCGCCGGAGCCGCTGCGCGAAACTCCCTGGCCACTCCGCTTGCACACGGCCACGGGAACGACCACGGTGTTTCAGGGAATCGGAGACGCGTTGATTTATTGCGGATGTGAACTGCCCCATGCCCGTGACCCATTGCCTCGAGGAAACACTTCGACTTCCCTTTTCTTCCACTATGTCCGGGAAAGTTTTGCGGGAAAGCTGACCTAGAAAATATTCGTCGCTTTTCTTGGCGACCTTAGCTGTTTTTCTTCGCGGCGTTCGTGGTTAAAAGCTCTTGCTAACCTCTCAGAAACTTAGCGCAGTCCCGAAACCACGTACATCACCGAGAGCATCTGGTAGTCGCTGTAGGCAAACTCCGAGGCGCTGGGGTTGGTCACCACCGGGCCAATGGACACCACACCATCGCGGTCGTCCGGAACGAGTTCCCGGACCAGATCTTTTTTCCCGGTCGCAATGTCCAGACGGTAAACCTTCAACGGCGCTCCCGTCTGCTGATACACATATAATGCCCGGCTATCGGCGGACCACTGCGTGGGCATGTCATTGACCTCCGATCCCGGAATCGCTCGGGCGGGCCCGCCATCCACGGGAAACAGAGTGGCTCCCCGGCCCCGGACCCAGCCTGCCAGGTACTTTCCATCCGGAGACGGCAGAATCGCAAAGCTCCCCTCCGGCGTAACTGGATGCAGCTGGCCCCCGGAGATGTCTACCACGTAGCTTCGCCCCGGCCGCCCAGGTTCGTTGCCATCGATGACCAGTCGTTTGCCATCCGGCAGAAAGCGGGCGGCGCCGTTCTGCAAGCTCTCGAGGCTGGGCAGCGGAATTTCGCGTGGCTGCCCCGGCCCAATGGGAAGCAGAGTCAGATGCTTGGGATTACCCGTGAACACCGACGCGGCCCATTTTCCATCCGGAGACAGCCCACCTCCGGTTCCATCTCCCAATCGAATCGGCGGAGAACCATCAATCTTGCGAATGGCCACGGCATAGTTCCCGCCGGCGGGCTCACTGCTTTCTTCAAACAACACCCACTGACCATCAGGGGAAATATCTTTGGCAATGGTCCAGTCGTACCAGGAAAGATCGCGTGCCTCTTCGGTTTGTTTGCCCTTGCCCGTCCAGTTCATGGCCAGCCGTTCACTGCCGGCAGTGACCAGAACCCGGCCATCCCGGGTAATGTCCTGTAATGTAACTCCGCCTGGTACACCCAGAACTTGGCGCTGCCGCCCGGACTGGCTCACTGCCCAAATGGCTTGGTTGGAGCCATTCTGCGATGCCGTAAACCAGACTTCCGCACCGCTCGCCGACCACGCTAAGCCGTCCTCCGATTCCCATCCCGAAGACAGCGTCGTCCGCTGCCCACTCAGATCGGTAACGCAGACTGACCCGCGATTGTCCCAGGGGTCGGGGTGGTCCATAAATGCAATCCTGTCGCCTTGCGGAGAAAACCGAATATTGCTGATGTACCCGTTCGTCGAATAGAGAATTGTGCCAATCGGGTATTCCAACTGGTCACGCCCGTTCAAATGATGCACGATCGCCAGTTTGCCTTCCGGGCTCCAGTCCGCCCAGGTGGTATCTTGCTGGATCTCGCGCGGCGTTCCTCCTGCCAGTGGCGCACTGGCCAGCATGCCATTGACAAAGTCCAGCCGTCCCCCGCTGCTCCCATGCAGGGAGAGCGCCAGTTCATTCGTCCGCGAGAGTGACAACAGGTGGGCCGCAGTCAGGCCTAAAGGATGTTCCAATGGCGAGTCCGCCAGGGTGGAGAAAATCTCAATGGGACGCCCGTTCCAGGCCGCACCATAAACAATGCTTCCACTATCCGGCGTAAAGCGGGCCGAATAAATTGTGCCGCGCTCAAACGTAAGCCGGCGATACACCGGCTTTGCCGCCGGCTTGAGACCGAACCCGGCAAAAATGCCCGCCGTCACCAACAAAACCGCCGCTATGGCCCACGGCAGCCATTTCCGCCAACGCCACGTGCGGAAAGGCGTCACCGACCGGCTGATCGATGTATCAGAAAGCGTACTCAGTGCGAAAACCAGCTCCCGCGCCGATTGGAACCTTTCCTCCGGGTTCTTTTCCAGACAATGCCGCACGATTCGCTCAAAAGCGCTTGGAACACTCTGTCGCACCAGCGCAATCTCCGGTGGTTCCTCCTTCAGGACCGCCGTGATCGTGTCCACTTCGGTCTGCCCGGAGAAGGCCCGTTTCCCGGTGAGCATTTCATAGAGAATTGCGCCGAAACTGAAGATATCGCTGCGCTGGTCCACCGTCTGGGCACGAAGCTGTTCCGGTGACATGTAGGCCAGCGTCCCCAGCAGAGAACCTGACTTGGTCTGGGTCGCCATGCTGGCGGCAGTCGGCTCGTCGTCTTGTTCCCGCAGGGTGAGCTTAGCGATGCCGAAGTCCAGGATTTTCAACCGCCCATCGCTGGTCACAAACAGGTTTTCCGGCTTGAGATCGCGATGCACGATCCCCTTTTCATGGGCCGCTGCCAGTCCCTGTGCGATCTGCGTGGCATAATCGGCGGCCTGCCGCAGCGGGAGAGGCCCCGTGAACAGACATTGCCGCAAGGTCTTCCCTCGCAGCAATTCGGAAACGATATAAGGTGCCCCGTCGTGCATCCCGATGTCGTAAATGGCCACGATGTTGGGATGATTCAGGAGAGCTGCCGAGCGGGCTTCCAATTCAAAACGGCGCAGGCGGTCGCGATCCTGGGCCAGCGCGGGCTTCAACACTTTGATGGCAACGTCGCGCCCCAAACGATCATCGGAAGCGCGATAAACCTCGCCCATTCCCCCGGAGCCTATCTCTTCCAACACCCGATAGTGGTCCAGAGTTCGTCCAATCATTGTTTGTTATTCTGTGGAGGGGGCCCGTCGTGCGTTTAGTCGCCACATGTTAGGACCCTAAATGCCCCAAGTCAATATGAAACAATGGCTTGACCAGGATTGGATTCAAAAACAGGCACCATGGCACAACATTCACCAACAATTCCGCCGGGCCTGCGGACTCCCGCCTCCAACTTCCGGTAAAATCGTGTTTAAATTGGACTTACCGAACCATTCAGCACTTTGCATCTAAGCCATGAGAAAAAGCCCTTGCGACAGAGCTAGTAGGCGAAATCAAGACTGGCTTGTCTAAAAGTGCTGAAAGCTTAGTCGAAGTCCATAAACAAGCATGAAAAGAAATCGAACTGCTATATTGCTTCCTGCGCCGCTCCCATGCTGGGGGAAAGCTGGTAACTCCATTCTGATGACAATCCGACAAGCTATACGCCCGAAGACCGTAGCGAAGGCCCTGCTAGGCCTGATTTTCCTGGTTTTCGTGGGTGGTTCGTCTTCCTCCGCCCAGGAGATTCCAGTTCATATGGAGCTCTTCGGCGGCTATTCCTACATGCATTTCGACAGCACCACCATAGGCTTCGCGGATTATTCGAACCTGAATGGCGGAAACCTGTCGCTCAGCGTGCCGCACCTGTTGCGCTCAGGCCAATACCACGCCTTGGGGGTGGTGGCGGACGTCAGCGGTAACTACGGCTCCCATTTGACCGCGTACAACTTTATGGTCGGGCCGCAGCTCACCTTCGACAAGAAAGGCTACACTTTTTTTGCCCACGGACTCCTCGGCAAAGGCAGAGAGCGATTTGGCATCCCGCAAGCACAGTCCTTCCCCGGCTATTCCAGCCTGGGCCGCGCCTTCGCCTTCGGGGGTGGAGTGCAAAAGAACTGGCGCCCCAAGCTTGCGGTTCGCATCTTTCAATTGGATTACGTGAACAATAGTGATTTCAGCGTCACCCAACATAATCTGAGAATCTCTACCGGCGTGGTCTTTCAGTTTGGCGGCAAATGATTCGCGGCAAAATTTTGGATGACGCCCGCTTTTTCCGAAAGGGTTTAATGATGCAAAAGAAGGCAATGGCTCTGCTGGCAGTCGGTATCGCGCTGGCGGGTTTGGTCAGCTGTAATTCTTTCTTCACTACACCGGGCGCTTCCCATGTCGTCTACGTCGCCGTGCCCACGACCGGAATCGCCGCATATCGCGTTGATAATACGACGGGAGCTTCTACTAGCATCCTGGGCTCGCCCTTCCAAACCGGAAATTCGCCGTTCTCCATCCAGGTGCATCCTTCGAAACAGTTCTTATACGTCTCCAATGCCGCCGATAACACTATTTCACTGTTTACGATCGACAACAGTTCCGGCGCGCTCACGGAAGTGATGCCCCGCACGGCCACCGGGCTAAATCCTGAATTTCTCAGTATGGATAGCGCAGGTGGTTTTCTGTATGTGGTGAATAACGGATCGAACAATATCTCGGTTTATTCCATCAATCCCAGCAGCGGAGTCCTCACCGAAATAGCCAATTCCCCGTTCGCGACCTACACCCACCCGAACTACATCACGGTATCTCCCAAAGGTGACTTCCTTTTCGTTCTGGATACCAATCTTGGGCTGGTGGCCACTTACACCATCACTTCCGGCGTCTTGCAGGAAGCCAGCGGTTCACCATCCTCGGTGGGAACTGCTCCTTTTTCGCTGGCCAGCGATCCCGCCGAGCATTTTATGTTTGTGACCAACGCCGGAGCCAGCATAACCAGCACCGGCACGGTTTCTGTGTTCACCATTAATTCCACCACCGGAGCTCTGGCTACGATTCCGGATTCTTCCTATACCACGGGGACAAACCCCATCGGCGCGCTGGTACATCCGTCCGGAAACTATCTTTACGTGGCCAACAATGGTGGGGACAACGTCTCCGAGTTCAGCATTGATTCCACCACCGGGGTGCTAACCGAACTGAACAACCCCACCGTATCCGCAGGGACCAGTCCTGTGTTTATCACCTACGATCCCGTCAGCGGTTTTGTGGACGTGGGCAATCAGGCCAGCAACAACGTAACTGAATTCACAGTGAATCTAACCACCGGCGCGTTGCAAATTGGCAAACTGACGGCCATCAATACTTTGTCCACCACCGACCCACCGACCGCGATGGCTTTCGGCAAATAATGGAGTAGACGCGATCCAGTAGTGACTCGGGCACAGCCATGATTCGATTCGGAATAGCCGGCTTTGGTCTGCATGCAGTGAAGCGCATGATGCCGGGTTTTCACTGGTCGAAGAATTGCAGCGTCTCCGCGTTGTCGCGCCGCGACCTGGCCAACGCGCGCGAGTCCGCCCGGGAACACAACATTCCCCTGGCCTTTGCTTCGGTTGAGGAATTATCGCGTTCTCCGGAAGTGGACGCGGTGTTTGTCACCACCCCAAACTCCTGCCATCTACAAGACGTGCTCACAGTGGTCGCAAGCGGCAAGCCCGTGCTATGCGAAAAACCGCTGGGGATGAACGCGGGGGAATGCCGGCAAATGGTGGAAGCCGCGCGCCAGGCCGGCGTTCTTTTCGGAGTGGCACATGTTTTCCGTTTCGAAGAAAGCACGATGCGGCTTCGGGAACGGATCGCCGCCGGACAAATCGGCCAGCCGGTTTTTGCCCGCTCTGAGTTTTCCTTCCCCGGAGGCCCCGGTCACCCTCGCGCCTGGCTCTATGATCCGAAAATCGCAGGCGGAGGGCCCATTGCCGATGTGGGGGTACATTGTGTGGATACGTTGCGCTTCGTTTTACAGGATGAAGTGCTGCGGGTGAGCGCCCAAGGGATCTCCGATCAGATTTCCGGCGAGTTGGAAGCGGCGGCGGCTCTCACGCTCGAGTTTTCGCGCGGGACTTTGGGAACGGTGTTGGTTTCCTATCGCGCCGAATATCGCACCCCTCTGGAATTTGTTGGATCGAGCGGCGTCCTTCGTGCCAATGACGGATTGAATGTCGAGCACCCCATCGAAGTGCAACTCTGCCGCAGCGGCGATGTGGTCGAGAGCGAAACCGTTTCCAATCAGCTGGCTTACGCGCGCATGGTGGATAGCTTTGCGGATGCGGTTGAAGGCAAAGCAAAGTTTCCCGCTCCCGCCGAACAGGGCTGGCAGAACCAGGAAATTCTGGACGCGGCCTACCGCAGCATCAAGAGCGGGAAGAGTGAAGACGTTCCACGCATCTCATTTTGATTCACTTCTGGCTAACTCATTGATTCCCCGTTGAGGCCATAAACATCACTCTATAAACGCCTTAGACTCTCTCCGAGAATGGCGTTTAATGGCATTTGCAGCCCCATACGCGAGCGATCGAGGACCGGGGCGGCCTTCCCCTGGTTGCCGACATTTCTGTGCGCGTAGCGGAAGCGTCGCAAAATATTATCTCGAAGCTATATTTATCAGGGAGAGGTAGAAGCTGGAGTTGAGGACACCGGCAGCGGCAGCAGAGAGACGTCCGGGCTGGTCGAAAGCGCTGGAGCGGTCGAAAGTGATGGAACGGTTGAAAGCACGGCACTTGCAGGAAGAGCTGGAGTGGGCGGAACGCCTTTAGCTTGCACGATGGCCCAATGCCATTCCTGGTCCGGCGCCAAAGTCGCGTCCAGGGCGGAGCGGAAGACGATGGTCGCCGAGGGCGCGGCCGATCCCTTCAAGTGATAGAGCACAGTGACGTCAGAATGTTTTTCGGCGGGCGGGGCCGGATCGGTGAGGCCGGTGGAGGCCTGAATCAACTTGGCAGGGCCAAACGGTTCAGCCGCTGCATCGTCATGGCGCACCAGGGTGAGACCCACGGTGATTTCTTTCACATTCCAGGCCGACCCGTTATAAACCGCTACCTGCAAACTGTTGCCATCAATGGTGGCCGGGCCGTCGAGTTTGGCAATTTCACTTTCCGGCATGTCCTGCGCCACGTAGGGGACCGAGAGCAGCGCCGTCGAGTTAGCATTAAAAGACAGGCTACAACTGCCGTCGGGCGAGGTCATCTTGAAATCCTTGCCCGCGCTGTCGATGGAAAACAAAGGCGATCCATCGAGCCGCTTGGTCTCGACCTGCTGCATCAACTGGGTGAGATTATCGTTATCAATGACCGTGGGGGCCGCGGGTTCGGGGGCTTTGCTCTTGCGCAGAGAGCGGGCCAGATCGCCGAGTGGAACGGGAGCGTCGTCCGACTGCGCAGATGCGGCCAGCGGGAGGAGCAATCCCAGGATCGCGATAAAAACAACGACGGCGAAATAAAACTTGCGCTTCATGGCATGAACCGCCCGTTTGGGGCTGGGATCATTTTGGCGTAACCGCAGGCATCCGGATAGGACACCACGGTAACGGCATTCAGTTGATCACTAGCTGCCGATGCGCAGCCGTGGCCAAAAGACTTCTGTTGAAATTGTAGTCAGAAGCGTGGCAGGAAGGACGAGGGCAGGACAAACCTAAGTCGTAGAACCAACGGGAACTTAGCCGAAGCCGGGCGCGCGTGACGAAGCAGGTACGCAACGAGGCGCCGCACGCCCAAAGCCGGCCAATCGGTTACAACAGGCCAGAAGTGCGGAAATACGTTACCGGATCCGTTGCCGGTACCGGTTCCCGCTTGAAAATCCAGCGTGCCACCGCGAAACCCAAAGCCGCATAACAAACGTGAACTAACTTCATATAGGCCACCCCACGCTCCAGAATCCACCGAACCTTGGGGAGAGGCTTCAGCTGCAACCGATTGAGTCGAAATTAACAAGCAGACACCACTGGGTCAATGAACCGATGGTGCCAGAGATATGGCACGAAAGTAATAGGTTACGGGGGATTTCAGGAGGAGGTGAACATCCGAACCGACACAGAACATACATTCCGCGTTGAGGTCTGGGATACGCCAGGCGTTGCAGAATCAGCGCTTTACAATATTTCCGCGCCGGGCGATTTCAACCAGCCGGAGAGGCCACATGCGGCCACCGATCGCGCTATTTGAGACTCTCTACGTAGGCTATGAGCGATTTCACATCCTCTGGAGAAAGTTCGATGGGCGGCATGCCGCCGGCGGTCATCTTTGTGGTGGGATGTTTGAAAAGCTCCGCCAGCTGGCCGGGAGACAATTTTGTGCTCAGGCCGATAAGCGCAGGCGCCGCGGCCGTGCCCACGCCGCCATCCCCATGGCAGGCATTGCAGGACAGTCCTTCGAAAATAGTTTTTCCTTTCGCGGCCAGCGGATCTGCGAGCGTCACATTTGCCGCGGCCAGGGAGGCGGAAGAAAGCTCCGGCTCGAACGGTTGCTGCGAGTATTCGTTTTCCTCTGCCTTCTGCTTGGCTAATTGTTGGGCGACGCCTGAGTCGTGCCGATCCAAATACTGGCTGCGGAGCGCGAGCCCGACCAGCGAAAGTAGCAGGAATGCGTAGGCTCCCATGGCAATCGGCCGCTTCCAGGGACGCCGTTCGAGGCTGCGGTCCAGGAACGGAAGCGCAAGCACCGCCAGGGCAATGAGCGCCGGAATGACCAGTACGCCAATGATGGCCGCTGACCCATGCCAATACTTCAACCATTGAAATATGGGCAGGTAATACCACTCGGGCCGCGGTATGTATTGCGCATCGGCTGGGTTGGCCGAGGGGCCCAGTTGCATGGGGACAAAAAAGCACAGCAGGCCGAGTCCTACAATGAGCAGGGCGGTCAGCGAGAGATCCATCAGCACTTGCCGCGGGTAGAAGAGTTCCGTCTTCTGTTTTGGATGGTAAGGATCTTCGTTGACCGGCCCGGCGGCTCCCGCTTTGCGGAACAGAAAAATGTGTGATGCGACCAGCGCGAAAATACAGGCGGGAATTAAGAAAACATGAGCGACGAAAAAACGCGAGATGGTAAGGGTACCCATCTCCGTTCCGCCGCGCATCAGGCGTTTAATGCTCTCGCCAACCCAGGGAACCTCGCTGACGGCGTTGGTGCCCACGGCGGTGGCAAAATAAGCTCGCTGGTCCCAGGGCAGCAGGTATCCGGTGAAAGCCATTGCCATAACCAGGCCGAAGAGTACGCATCCGGACAGCCAAAGGAGCTCGCGGCGTCCTTTGTAAGCTCCGTAGAGATAGGTTTGTGAAAGATGCAGGAATAAGACGATGACCATGGCGCTGGCGCCATAGGCGTGCAAGCTGCGAAGAAAGGACCCGGCGGTGACCGCTTTCGTGATGTAAGCCACCGTGGTATGGGCGTGATCGGCGGACGGAACGTAGTACAACGCGAGAAAAACGCCGGTGATGATTTGCGACAGGAATATGAACAGGAGCCCGGAGCCGAATATATAAGCGAACCGTGCGCCACCAGGAATAGGCTCGTAGAGAGCGCTGCGGAGCACATCATCGACGCCGGTGCGGTGGTTGATCCAACCCCACAACCCTGAGCGGGGATTCGGGGGAGTGCCGTTTTCTTTTTTATCTGTCGGCTGCATTCCCTAACCGATGGCTTCCTTGTCCGAGACCAGTTGCCGGAAATATTGGAATCGTACCTGCAATTGACCGTCTTCGATCGATGTTTCCAGCGTGTCCATTCCTCGGAGCGACGGTCCGCTGATGCGACTTCCATCCGCGGCATAGATGGCGCCGTGACAAGGGCAGATGAACTGGCCCTTGTCCTTGTTCCAGGGCACGGTGCATCCCAGGTGAGGGCAAATCGAAGTGAGTACGCGCAATTGTCCCTGACTGTCTTTGGTTACGTAAACGGCCTTCTCCGATATGGCTTTGCGCCAGCCATCCACCTGTTCGATCTGAATGGTGCGCATGACTGGCTCAGTCAGGGAGGAAAACTCGGTCATCGCTCCGACCGGAGATTCTTTGAGTTCGGTGGTGCGGCGCAGGAGCGGAAACAGAGCAAACCGGATGAGCGGCACCGAAAGCAACGCTCCTACGAACAGCGCACCAAGGCCGAGCAACACGCCGAGAAAAGAGCGCCGGCTCTCGGAAGGCAATCCCGGATTTACAGGTTTAGCAGTTCCGTTTTCTAAATATCCCGTATCTTCGACCATGCAATCTCCAGGCAAATGCAGAACCGCGAACATCTCCCGCGCCACAGGGGGTGCTTACTTTTGTTTTGCCAATTGCCGGATGTACGCGACCAGTTTCACAACATCGTCAGGCTTGATCTTCGCGCCAAACACCGGCATCTTTCCCCGGCCTTTGGTGATTACCTCTATCAGCGCGGCATCGCTTTGCTTCTGGACCTCGTCGGATCGGAGGTCCTTGGCGTGCATCGCTCGGCCGGTCGGGCTGTCTCCACTGCCATTGGCGGCGTGGCAGAGGGTGCAATTAGAAGCGAAAATCTTGGCGGGATCCGATTGCGCCTGGGCCGCGGTGGAAAGAACCAGGAAACACAGGATGGCCGCAGCGATGAAGCGCGAAAAAAGCTCTCGCATGTTCTCTCCTTAATCGACTTACTTGAATCGCGATAGCGATCCGAAATTGTTCTGTTTCGTGCTGTAGACTCCTGGCCGGTTTGATGTTGCACCGTCTTTCAGGCCAGGAGTCTACAGTATTTGCGAGTTACTCAGAAAACAAATCGTGCCAGTAAATAGACCGTATTATTCGCCGACGCGTCCCGTCCTGCGCCGTCATAGTTCGTCTGTGCGCCGTTGAACCGGAGATACCCGGTGTACTGAACTGCCAGATCGACGTTCTGGATGGGCCACCACGAAACATTCAGCAGGTATCCATTGCTCTGCGGGGATCCGTTGGCGCTTCCCGACACCGCAGCCGGAGCAAAGAGGAGCGGATCGCGGGTGCCGGTGATGTCAAACAATCCCGCCGTCCCGGAAAGCTTCGTGCCGTAATGGTATTCGACGTTCGCCTGGGCGGTGTTCAGATGGTGATAAATCTGCGACGCACCTCCGGTATAAAAGGTCGCCAGAAGGGACGAGTTTTCGCGGATAAAGCTGCCGCGGAAGGAGAGTACGTCGTTCTTAAGTTGAGGAATCGTTCGATCATATTGGAAGTCGCCGGCAAAATCCGTGTAGCCGTCCATGAGACCGGTGATTCCGTTCGGGGTGGTCTTCACGTGCATGCCGTAGCTGCCGATTTCCAGATAGTTATTCTTGCTGGAAGTCTGCCAGGCCGCCCGCCAATACGGCGCAATTCCCCGGATATTGATTCCGAAACCCACTCCGTCATTGGGCTGACCGCCTCCAATATGTTCTGACCGGTACATCGTACTCGCCAGGTACCAGTGATCGTTCCACATGACGTATCCGCCGGCCCCCGCCACATCCTGAGCCAGGCCTCCATTGATCAACGCGCCGGCGGAAGGTCCGGGAGCCGAACTGCTCCCCACCCAGGGAAATCCCCAAGCCGGCGTGCTGTTCCAAAGATCCTCAACCGAGGGATTGTTGTTGAGTGTCAATCCAAAAGTGATGGGCTTGTCGAATAGTTTGCCACCGTGATTGGCATAGCGGATGTCAGTGTTGTCCCATGAAAAATGGTCCGCCTGGCTGTCGTAGGTGACTTGCACAAAGCTACCAATGTGGTTTGTCCAGGCACCGGCCAGGAACAGAGATGCATCCTGGGGTAGCTGGAAATTGCCATTCTGGGTTCCCGGCTGCGGAGACTTGGTCGCGCTGAGCGACACATCCAGAATGGCAGAGAGCGGAAATGCCTCCAGCAGTTGCAGCGCGGCGTTGTGGTCTTTCTTATCGTCGCTCACCTGCGCCTTGGTGCTGAAGGTGTAGCCTTCGAGCTTGAATTGTCTTCCGAACGCATTCAGCTCCGGGGGAGCGTAATGGCAGGACGCACAGGGAAGCCCGGTTTGCCGTGAATAACTGGGGACGGCGTGCGCGCTGGTCAGGGAGAGAGCAACGAGCCCCAGGACCGCAAGAAGCTTCGAGAAAATGCCGTCAAAAGAACAACCGGAGTGCGTGCGAAACATTGGTACCTCCTCAAGTTTTTGGGCATCTACCACTGGTTCGCCATGATTCTTGCGCGCCAAGCTGCATGACCGCAGTGGAGGTTGTCACGCCGCATTGTGATTTGGATCACAAATCAGGAATCTCCTCAGATATTTCCGCGAAAAGTGAATAATTGTAGAGTGATTTGTAACGCGACGACTGCTCAATACTGCACACTTTCCACAAATCACACGTTTCCAAAAGCCGGAACAACGATACCTCGAGCAGTTCCGCGATCTAGTCGTTGTCTGGTTTCGATTTTGCGGGGAAGACTGCGTGGATGGGGGCGGGCATGGGTGTGTTGCCTTTGCGATCGTGCCAGAGGATGGCATTCAGGATGGCTGGATTGTTGGCGTCGGGATGGGTGAAATCCATTTTCGCAGATTCGTCCGCGCCCTGGCTGTGAGCAGGATTGGTTTCGTAGATCAGGCCGTTATCGCGGTTGCTCCAGTCGGCGGTGAATGACGGCTGATTGCCTGGGCCTGAAAACAGTGGGGCCATCACCGGCGCGTAGGCGTCGTTTTGATTCATGGGCGGCAAGCCAATCAGGGACTCCATGGTGTGAATCATGTTCACGGTGGTGTAGAAGCGGCTGTCCACAAACGGATGATCGGACGAACCAGGGGAATACTTGCTGATGGCGAATGCTATCGACCGGTGAGCATCGACGTGGTCAGCGCCGTCCTGGGCGTCATCTTCGACGATGAAGATGGCGGTGTCATCCCAATAAGGACTGTGCGAGACGGCCTCGACGACGCGGCCTACGGCGAGGTCGTTATCGGCGACGGAAGCGGCTGGGCGCGGCTTGCCGGCTTGGGTGCCATGAGTGTGATCGTCGGGAAGATAGAGCAGGACAAAAGCCGGGAGCTCAGTTTCTTTGTTTGCTTTGTTATTGTGAGCAGTCACGAATCCATCGAACTCGTTGAGGAATTCGTCGGCCCGGAGCTGGTCGGGATACTCGGTATTGAAGTCGGGGAAATTGGGGTCAAAGTGGCCACGTAGAACTGCCTTGGTGGCTTTGGTGCGGGCGAGTAGCGGAACCGCCCACGGCCAGGGACTGGCCGATCCGCGCGGCTGGCCAACGTTCTCCGGGAGCACTTCGCCTCGATTTACGACCGGGCGCGAGCATCCGGCGGTCAGTGGCGAAGGTGTGCCTTCTTTCGGAGAAGCAGAGCCCTTCCTGGCCGCTTTGCACCACACTCCTTGTATAAATTCTCCATAATCGCGATAGGTTATGCCATGGCTGGCGGCGTTGTCCCAGAGGTAGCCGGTGGATGGAGCATCGACGTCAGGTTCGCCGTTCTCCATGGGGATTTCGTCAGCGATGGTGCCGCCGGAATCATAGGTACGCTCGTGGCCACGATAGCCGATCGTCCAATTTTTCTCGTTGTAGTCGGTGGTGATGGCGGCCATCGACCACTCGTGGCCGTCGCCGGAAACTTCGCCGCTGTCGTAGAAATTGTCGAGCACACCGAATTGCAATGCCAGCTTGTGCAGATTGGGCGTGACGTCGGCACCATACATGGTGAGCGAAGGATCACCGTTGCCGATTTTCTGGCCACCTGCTTTGAGGTCGCCGAAAATCTGATCGTAGGTGCGGTTCTCTTTGAGGATGTAGATGACGTGATGGATCGGGTTTGTACCCTGCGCGAACTGGATCAGTCCGGGATCGTTGAGGAAAAGATTGTCCTTTTCCACACGCCGGGTCAGTTCTTCAAGATGGGCTTCGGCTTTGGGAATGTTCACGCGGGCCAGAGAACCATAAAGTAGAGTGGGTATATAAGCGTTCTCGCGATGGTGGCGCTCGTATCCGGTGTGTCCGGGAAAATTGTTGGGGCCGGTGCCCTGGCCTTTGGCTGTGGCGATGAGCAGGTCGTCGCCGACCGTCGCCAAGGCGCTGGGATACCAGTCCGTAGGAATGAACCCCAGCGGCTGGTAGATGGGCAGAATTGTAGTCGGATTTTTCAGGATGCTGGGGATGTCGAACACGGCGACAGCATTGATGCAGGCATCGGCAACGAACAATCGCTTGCCGGCCGGGGACAGAGCCAACGCGTCGGGACAGGTGCCGCCATATTTCAATTGCGGGATCGGCTTCGTGCCCAGTGGCCGGATGGGACCGTTGGAATCTACCGGCACGACCATCACCTGGTCGGCGTTCGACAATGCGACGTAAAGCTGCTTCTCGTCTGGGCTGAGGAGCAATGCCGTGGGATGAGAGCCTGGAGCGATCGGGTCGCTCGGTTCGAGCAGAGGAATCCAGCGGACGACAGTTCCCTTCTCCAAATCGAGTTCGGCTACGCGCGAGGCATTCCACAGGCTGCACCAGGCGCGGCGTCCATCGCGCGATGCGACCACCGTGTACGGATACGAAGACGGAACGATGGCGTGGGTGCTGAGATCAATTTGCTGGAGGATGTGTCCAGTGGCGGAATCGAGAAGGACGACGTTGTCGGAAAAATTATTGGCGACTAGGATTTTGTCGGGAGCATTTTGAGTCGTGATCACCGCGAGACCTGCGGGATATGGGATTGCCGTACCGGGTGCGGTCTTGCGCACTCCGTACGCTACTTTTTTTCCGGCGGCAAGTTTTTGTGGCGGAATGTTCAGGAAACGCTCGGGACTGACTTTTCCTTCATGAAAACTATAAATAACGATTCCATTGCCAGTGGCACCGGGCTTCACTCCGGTGGGATCGGTGATCGATCCCATGGAAGCGTAGAGATGATTGCCATCAGAGCTGAAGGCCAGTCCGATGAAATAACTTTGGGGCGCGGATTCGGCGAGGCGAGACTCAGGGAAATCGGTGAGTTGGTTGGTCTTGAGATCAAGGATGGCGATGGATTGATGAGCCCCGTTGGCCTGGGCACCGTAGCCGTCGTTGAGGAGCGCGGCATAGTGCTGGTCTGGACTTAGGGCGATGGTGCCGGGAAATCCATTGAGGGATCCGAGGTGCCCGGGCGAGGGGACGGTGAGTTGCTTGCTGGTGGGGAGTGGGATCTGCTTAGGGGACTGGGCGAGGACAGTGGATCCGAGAGCACAGAAGAGCAGAGCAGTAAGAAAGAAACGGTTCACGGTTTCCTCGCTGGGGAATGGTGATGTGCTGGTGTGATTTTATAGGTAAAGTGATGGAGTGAGTATCGGCCTCAGGCGCTAAAACGCGTGCTCAACATGGCAACTCTTATCGCAGCGCTTAAGCGCTGCGCCACCCAAAATCAGAGCCAATCAAACAGGGCATTGCCGATTGCCTCGCTGCGCTTGGCTGGACAGCCGAGGCGGCTGTCCCTACGTGAGTTGGGATGGGGCAAAGAACTCATAAAGCTTGGCTTTAATGAGTGTCGCTAACTTCCTGACGGGCAGATGATTCTGGGTTCGCGCCATGGCGGACATCCGCCCCGCGGACCCAGAAAATCACGTCTTCGGCGATATTGGTGGCGTGGTCGGCTACGCGCTCCAGGTTGCGTGCCACCAGCAGCGCATCGAGCGCCTGCCGGGTCACGTCAGGATGCTCATTCATAGCTTTGACCAGAGTGATGAAAGCTTCGTCCTTCATCCGGTCGACGACGTTGTCCATTTCGAGAACGGCCTGGGCTAGCTCGGCTTTGCCTTCGATAAAGGACTCCAGCGAGCGGCGCACCATGGCAGCGACGGCGGCGGCCATCCGTGGAATATCAACCGGGAGCTCTACCTTGGGCAGTTCTACCAGATCCATCACGCGCTCGGCGATGTTGACTGCCTGATCGCCGACGCGTTCCAGGTCGGAGTTAATTTTGGTAACGGCGAGAATGAAGCGCAGATCGACCGCCATGGGCTGCTGCATGGCCAGAAGATCGAAAGCCAGCTCGTCGATTTCGCGCTCGGTGGCGTTGATGAGGGTTTCGCCCTCGAGTACAGCATGGCAACGTGCCAGATCGCGGTCGATGTAGGCCTGGCAGGCGCGATCCACGGCCTGCTCGGCTAGTCCGCCCATGCGGAGCAAACGTGCCCGAAGTTCGTCGAGTCCTTGGTGAAAACGGCTACGCATTCAAACCTGCCTTATCGAAACTTTATCACCCAAACCTTCCAGTGATGTAGTCCTCCGTCCGTTTGTCGGAAGGAGTCGTGAAGATCTTTTCGGTCTTATCAAACTCTACCAGCTTGCCCAACAGAAAGAACCCGGTGAACTCGGCCACGCGTGAGGCTTGCTGCATGTTGTGGGTCACGATGACAATGGTAAAACGCTCTTTGAGTTCGAAGATCAATTCTTCGATCTTGCCGGTGGAAATGGGATCAAGGGCAGAGCAAGGCTCGTCCATGAGCAGGACTTCTGGTTCTACGGCGAGGGCGCGGGCGATGCACAGGCGCTGCTGTTGGCCTCCGGAGAGGCTGGCGCCGGACTTCTTGTGCATCTGGTCTTTGACTTCATCCCATAAAGCGGAGAGCTTCAAGGAGCGTTCGACAATCTCCGCCAAACGTTTGCGATCGCTGAACCCGTTCAGTCTAAGGCCGGCGGCCACATTGTCGTAGATCGACATGGTGGGAAATGGATTCGGCTTCTGGAAGACCATCCCGATACGGCGGCGGATCTGTACCGCAGCGGTTCCGTTGTAAACATTCAAATCACCGATCCGAACCGAGCCGGTGGCGCGCGCGTCAGGAACGGTCTCGTGCATGCGATTGAGGCAGCGCACGAAAGTGGATTTGCCGCATCCGGATGGGCCAATGATGGCGGTAGCATGGTTGGCGAACGCTTCCATCGTGATGTCGTACAAGGCTTGGGTCTTGCCAAACCAGGCGTTCAGCTTTTCGACTTTGATCCCCACACCCATGAGTTAGTTTGCTCCCTTGAGCATACCGCGGCTGGCCACCAGACGGACAGCGCTTACCGAGGCCACGATCAGCACGATAAGAATCAGCGCACCTGCCCACGCTTGCCGGTGCCAGTCATCATACGGTGAATTGGCGTAAGTGTAGATTTGCAGAGACAAGGCAGCAGTCGGCTGGCTGATTTTCCAGTTCCAATAGGTGTTGCCGAGCGCGGTAAACAGAAGCGGGGCGGTCTCGCCGGCGACACGGGCGAAGGCCAGCATGACTCCGGTGATCACGCCGGATGTCGCGGTGCGCAAGGTGATGGAAAGCGTGGTCCGCCAGCGCGAAACTCCCAGACCGTAGGCGGCTTCGCGCACGGCATTGGGCACCAGCAAAAGCATTTCCTCGGTGGTGCGGGCGATGGTGGGGATCATCATGATGGCCAGCGCGACTCCGCCCGCGATGGCTGAGAAATTGCCCATGGTCACCACGACTAGACCGTAGGCGACCATGCCGACAATAATCGACGGCACTCCATTCAACACATCGGCGGTAAAGCGAATCAGATTGCCGAAGCGATTGCGTCCGTACTCGGCCAGGTAGATGCCGGCGCCAATGCCGATAGGAACACCAGCGAGACTTCCCAGAAACAAAATTAATGCCGAACCGGCAATCGCATTGGCCATGCCGCCGCCAACTTCACCCGGCGGTTTTGGGATCTGAGTGAGAAAAGCCCAGTTAATGGAGGCAATGCCTTTGAAGACCAGGTAACCGAAGATGATGATGAGTGGGGCCAGAACCAGAATCACCGCACCGGCGGCCGCGCAGGTAACGAGGAGATTCATACCACGCCGGGAGAGGCTGACCGGGGCTGATACAAACTTGGAGGTTAAAGTGTCAGCCATTGGCCCTCGCCGGGGTACCTCGAGTTACAGTCCAGACCAGGAGCTGCGCCAAAATGTTGACGATGATGGTGACGAAGAAAAGTGCCAGTCCGATTTCAATCAATGCACTGCGATAGGTGTCTCCTGGAGCTTCGTTGAATTCGTTGGCGATCACGCTGGCCATGGTGTAGCCCGGAGCAAAAAGCGAAGCAGCTATTTGCGGAGTGTTGCCAATCACCATGGTGACCGCCATGGTTTCGCCCAAGGCCCGGCCCAGGCCCAAGATCACTCCGCCAAAAATGCCCGCCCGGGCATTGCGCAAGACTCCCGTGCGGATCATTTCCCAGCGGGTTGCACCGAGCGCGAGAACCGCCTCGCGCTGCTGCTGAGGAACGGCCGTCATCACTTCGCGCGTGATTGAGGAAACAATGGGTACCACCATAATGGCAAGGATGATTGCGGCGGCAAGCATCCCGATGCCGAATGGTTGACCTTCAAACGGGCCCTGGAAACCAAATCTGTGGGTGAAATTCGAAGTCCATCCGAAATAATGTGCCAGCCAGGGTTCCACATCCTCTCGCAAAAAAGGAACCAGCACGAACATGGCCCACACCCCGTAGACGACGCTGGGAATGGCGGCCAGCAGCTCAGTGGTGAAAGCCAAAGCTCCGCGCAGCTTGCGGGGACACATTTCGGTGATGAATACCGCAACCCCAACGGCCAGCGGGACTGCAAGCAGCAGGGCAAGGATGGACGAGAGGACCGTACCGAAGATGAAGGGCAGTGCCCCAAATTGTTCGTTTACCGGGTCCCAATCACTTCGCCAGAAGAACTTGAGTCCGGAAGCGTGCCAGGAAAGGCTGGACTTACCGGCGAGTTCATAAATGATCAAGCCGACCAGGGACAAGACACAGAGCGCACAGCAAAGCATTGCAAAAGAAAAAACGCGATCGGCAAACTGGCTGTTGCCGGCGTTGGCAAGAAGACCAGCGTCAGCTTTCCCATCGACCGCAACTTCTTTATTTATAACAGGTTGCGGCCCTGGCAATGGTGGCGCTCCTAGTGCTTGATTGGCCATCGTAATCAAGCTAGCAGAATCGTGTTACAGCAGTGTTAAAATAGGGCCCTTGTTTCGGCTGCTGTGTGTAAGTGAGTCTGCCGGAAACAATCTACACCAGTTGTATTTCCCAGGATAGTTCTATATTTTTTATACCCTTGAATGGATGTCTATGCCGCTTGACCACGCCCAGTGCCGCAGTGTTTTCCAGAAATTGGATCGTCAGCTCACCAAGGCGGCGAAGCAACTGGATCCCGCGAGCGTGCACAAATTTCGCACTTACAGCCGCCGGGTGGAAGCATTGCTGGGGTGTCTAGTCCCCGAGTCGAGCCGCAATGACAGGAAACTGTTGAAGCTTCTGGCTCGTCTACGCAAGAAGGCGGGACGAGTGCGTGACCTGGACGTGCAGATGTCCAACCTGCGAAGTCTGAAGATCGCGCGGGAAGTTGGACAGAAATCGCAATTGCAACGCACGCTTGCGCAAGAACGTGGGAAACAAGAAAAGAAACTGGCGCAATCTCTCAATAAAGAGAAAATCCGGGAACTACGGAAACGGCTGAGGCGCGCGGCAAGAGATCTGGAAATTCCGGAGAGCACAAACCCGTTGAGTGTTACCACGCGCGAGTTTGCTCAACTGGGCCGAAGTCAGGGTCCGCTGACCGAAAAGACCTTGCACCAATACAGAATTGCGGGCAAGCGGGCCCGCTATTTGGCGGAGTTTGCCGGCAAAGATCCCGATGCGCAACGCGTCATCGAACAGCTCAAAGGCATGCAAGATGTTATCGGCGACTGGCACGATTGGTTGAAACTCACCGTACGGGCGGAAGAATTATTTGGCGGAGTGCGCGATTCCGCCCTGGTGGCCGCCTTGCGTAACCTGACCCGGGCAAAATTCCGGCAGGGGGTGGACGCCGTGGTGGAAATGCGGGCGAATATTGCTGGCAAGAAACCGATGAAGATGGAAAGCATCCAGAATCGCAAACCACCCGCTCAGGACGCTACAGCATCGGTCGCATAAGAGTTCGTTTCTCATGCGCGACATTTTTCGTAGCTCGATCCTCTTCCCGCTGTAAACTATCTTGCGTCCGCTATGCCGACTCTTGCCGCTGTTGATATCGGTTCCAATTCTGTCCGCTTGAAGATTTCCCGCTTGAGCGGACACCGGCTGCACGAAATTCTTGAAGACCGCGAGGTGACCCGGCTGGGAGAATCGGTATTCCGCAACGGGTTTCTTTCTCCCGAGGCAATCGCAAATACGGTCAAGGTCCTGCGACGTTTTCATCGGGCGGTGCAGAACGCAGGCGTGGATTCGGTCCGCGTGGTGGCCACCAGTGCCCTGCGCGATGCGCGCAATTCGCGGGCGTTTCTGGAGTGGGTGCGCTCGACCACGGGCTGGAATGTGGAAATCATTTCCGGACTGGAAGAAGCGCGGCTGATTCACCTGGGCCTGGTTTCGACCCTGCGAGTCACCACATCTCCTGTACTGATGATTGACCTCGGTGGTGGAAGTTGCGAAGTCACGATTTCGCATAAAGGGCATATCCGCGACACGGTCAGTTTGCCACTAGGCGCGGTGCGGCTCACCAACGAATTCCTGCAACACGATCCGCCGCGCAAACCAGAATTACTGCAAATGCGCGGATTCATTTCCCGTGAAATTGGCCGCATCACCCAGCGAATTATGCGGACTCGTCCCAACATTGCCATCGCAACTTCGGGGACAGCCGAATCTCTGGCCGCGGTTTGCCACGGGATGTATAAGACCAAAGGGGCGCGGGCCGCGTCGGTTTCCCGCACCCAGATGCAGCGCATCGCGAAACTATTGGCGCGCTCGCCGCTCGAGGCAAGAAGAAAGCTCTCGGGAGTGGGGCCACGCCGGGCAGAGATCATTGTGGCCGGCGCAGCCGTGTATGCGGAGTTGCTGGAAAGCTGCCGCTTGCAAGGATTCCGTTACTCTCCACTCGGTCTGCGCGATGGGCTGCTGGCGCAGATGGCTGCGGAGTACGACCGCGGCACGCGTTCCGGAAAGCAGATCGAGTCGGAACGATGGGATTCGATTCGGGTTGCGGTTGAGCATTATCGGGTCGACCTGCAACATGCTCTACAGGTGCGAGCGTCGGCCATGGAACTGTTTGCGGGATTGAAGTCTGTGCACCGGTTGCCCGTCGATTACGCTGAATGGCTGGCGGCGGCGGCCATGCTGTACGAGGTCGGGGACTACGTCAACCGCAACGGAAGGCATCGCCACACCTACTACATCATTTCGCATTCCGAGATATTAGGTTACACGCCGCAACAGAGGCAGATCATCGCCGCGATCGCGCGCTATCTTGGCAAGTCCCGGCCGGTGCCAGAGGACAACACGGTCAGACTGTTGTCCCCGGAGGACCAGCAGTGTTTGCCCAAGGCGTCGGTCTTGCTGCGGTTGGCCAGGGCCTTAAACCTGGGGCGCAGCGGCGCCATCCGCACGACGCGGATCCGCGCCCGTGATGGAGAAGTGCGGCTGACCCTGGTGCCGAAGCCGCGCGCCAGCGTGGACCTCGAATTGTGGGCGGTGGCGAAGGAAAACACTTACTTCCGCGAAGTCTTTGGGCGGGAACTGGTGGCTGCGGCGTCGTAGAGTTCGCGCAGGACCCGCGGAGTCAAACACCATTGCAATGCAGCCAGGTGGCGGCCCATTTCCACCTTCGCCACAGCGCCTTTCTTCAGTTCAACGACGGCTTCGCATCCTGCTTCGCTAATCGAACGCCCCAGAAATTCGCTCAGATTTGGATTGTGCCCGACCACCATGAGCGAATCATATTTCGCGTATTTATCGAGTAATTTGCGGAAGTCAGCAAAGGAAGCCGAAGGCCGCAGGGCGTCTTCAAACTGCAACTTGCCTTCGTAGCTAAGTTCGTTGCCAACCAGCGATGCGGTCTGTGCGGCGCGCTTCAAAGGGCTGGAAATGACGACGTCCACCTGGACCTCGAGCGCGGCGAGGGCCCGTCCCACATAGCCACATTGCTCGATCCCGGCCTTGTCGAGAGCACGCTGTTCGTCCTTTTTAAGGTTGGACAAACGCTCACCGGCATTGGCATGACGCAAAAAGTAAATGACCATTTCGTCTTATCGATCCTTTCGAACCAGTGTTTTTTTCGTTTTGCGGGGTGAAGCGGCCGGAATGCTCTCCGGCGACTGCTTCCCTTCCGCCAGACCGATGAGAAAGTCCTGCGCGCTAAAACCAGTGGTCGCGGCCGGCTTCCGTTTGCCCTGGGCTTGCCAGGTTCGAATGTAAGTCCCATCTTTTTGCAGCAGGCGAGACTTCTGGGTGTCGGCCAAGTACGCGTTCAGAATTTCGCGGCGCACCCGCTCCCGCAGAATCTCGTCTTTAAGTGGAAACAATACTTCGACGCGTTCGTATAGATTTCGCGGCATCCAATCGGCGCTGCCCAGGTAAATTTGCTCTTCGCCACCGTTCAGGAAATAAAAAATGCGGCTGTGCTCGAGGAAACGGCCCACAATGCTGCGCACGCGGATGTGGTCGCTCACGCCCTTTATGCCGGGGCGGAGAGCGCACATGCCACGAACGATGAGGTCGACCTCCACCCCGGCCTGCGACGCACGATAAAGAGCGGTGATGATGTTCTTGTCGAGCAATGCATTCATCTTGGCGATGATGTGCGCCGGACGGCCATGACGGGCATGTTCGGTCTCACGGGCAATCAAAGCTAGGCAGTGCTCGGCAACGTCGAGCGGCGCCACGAACAGCGGCTCATAGCTGGGATGTTCGGCGTATGCGGTCAAGAAGCTGAAAACATCATGGACGGCCCCCGTAATCGCCGGGTCGGCGGTGAGCAAACTCAAGTCAGTGTAGAAGCGGGCTGTGGTCGCGTTGTAGTTGCCGGTGCCGAGGTGGGCATAGCTGCGGGTGACTCCGTCGGGATCCTGACGAACCAGAAGCGAGAGTTTGCAATGAGTTTTCAACCCGACCAGACCGTGGAATACCTGCACTCCCGCATCCTCGAGATCGCGCGCCCAGCGGATGTTGGAGGCCTCGTCAAAGCGGGCCTTCAGTTCCACCACCGCCGTCACTTCCTTTTTTTCGCCGGCTGCGATGAGCGCGGGAACAATCAACGAATGCTCGTTGGTGCGATAAAGGGTTTGTTTGATCGACAATATCCGGGGATCTTCGGCAGCGGATTCAATGAAGGAAACGACCGCGTCATAAGAATCGAAAGGGTGATGCAGCAGCACGTCGTGACGGCGAAGTTCTTCGAACAAGTCCTGCGATTTCGCGGTGAGCCGCAGTTCGCGTGGAGCGAAGGGTTTGAACTTGAGCTCTGGATGTTCCGTTTGCTCATAAATATTGAACAGACGCGAAAGATTCACCGGCCCGTGCACGGGAAATACCTGCCACGGATCCAGGTCGAAGTTTATGCGCAAACGCTCGATGATTTCAGGATCGGCGTCGGCATCAATTTCCAGGCGGACCGCGTCGCCTTTGCGTCGATTGTGCAATTCCGTCCGCACAGACTCGAGCAGGCTGCGGGATTCTTCTTCCGCCAGATATAGATTGCTGTTGCGCGTGACCCGAAAAGCAGCAGAGGAAACAATATCGTAGCCGTGATACATGCGGGAGGCATGGTAGGTGACAAGGTCGGCAAGAAAAATGAAATCGGTGGTGCCTTCCGACGGCAGTCGCACCAGCCGGGGCAAAGCGCGGGGCACGGTGACCACACCGGTGTAGGTGAGCGCCGAACGGCGGCGGCGGCGCAATAGAAAGGCCACGCATAAAGCTTTGTTAATCACGCGGGGAAAGGGATGCGAGGGATCGATGGTGACCGGGGTGAGCAGAAGATCAAGTTCGCGTTCGCAATACTCGTCGATAAAGGCCTTCGCCTTGGCGTCCAATTCGTGGATGCCAAGCACTCGAATTCCGTTCTTCTTGAGTGATGGGCGCAGCTCGTCGTTCCAGCAGCGATATTGATCTCCCACGAATTCGTGCATGATTTGCGAGGCCAGGTCGCGCTCTTCGAGCATGGAGAGGCCGTCCGGCCCGGCTTCGGTGTGTCCATCTTCAATCTGTTGCACCAGCGCGGCAATGCGGACTTCGAAAAATTCGTCGAGGTTGCTGGCGGTAATCGAAAGGAACTTCAGGCGCTCCAGCAGCGGATTGTTTTCGTCCTGGGCTTCCTCCAACACACGGCGGTTGAACGCGAGCCAGGAGGTCTCGCGGTTGATGTAGCAGGACGGACTATCGAGTGCTATTCGAACCATAATGCAAGGCAGAACGCTCAGACTCACACCTGCCTGTTACTTCTGCGGAGGTGTGGGGTGCGGGGCCTCGAAGGGCGCAGACGCCGCGGTATGTCTGGTAATTATGAATTCCATTTCTTCGCCGTTGGGGCGCTTTAGAAACATGGTGTGTTTCTCGAGCCGGACCTTCACGTCTGTTCCCGGTTTCCAATCTGCGGGCAACGTATCCGCAACGTGCCTGGGTGCATGCTCGCCGGCATAAATCTTGTCTTTGATCTGCACGGAAACTTCGTAGTAAGGGTCGTCCCGAGTGATCGGAGTGTCGACAACGTAGTAAAGAACGCGAGTATGCACTTTCTCCTCGACATCCACGATCACCCCGGTCAAGTTCGGATTCTCGGCAGCAAATAAAGTGGAAATGAGCAGGAGAAAAGCTACCGGGATAAAGCGGGCTCTGGGCTGCATAAGAACTGCCAGTATAAAGCAGACGGGGCTTGGGGATGGCGGGAGGTTCCGTGGCTGCTGGCCCGAGAGAATTCAAAGCGCCCACTTGGATAGAAGATGGGCTCCGGAATAAGAAACCCGGAGCCCGTTGGCTTTAATGTACTTGTTTGATTGCATCCTTGACCTTGGCCGCGACGTTGTCTGGCAACGGCGCGTAGGTCAAATCAGCGGTCATTTTTTGCCCGTCGTTTACCATCCAAGACAAAAAGTCAGCCAGGATTTTTCCCTTGGCCGCATCTTTCGACTGGGCCGGAATCAGGAGCCAGGTGAAGCTGGAAATTGGGTAGGCATCTTTACCCGGCGCATTGGTGATGGAAACACGGAAGTCCGCCGGCATTTTGGGGGCGGAGGCGGCAGCCGCGGTAACGCTCTCCAGGCTGGCCTTGATGAAATTGCCGGAGCCGTTCTTCATGATTCCGTAGGGAATCTTGTTCTGAACCGCATAAATCAGTTCGATATAGCCGATGGAGCCCGGCATCTGGCGGATCATGCCGGCCACCCCTTCATTGCCCTTGCCACCGAGACCCTTCGGCCACTTAACCGATGTTCCCTTGCTCGGGCCGTTCTGCCACTCGGAACTGATCTTGGAGAGATAGTCGGTGAAAATGTAGGTTGTGCCGCTGCCATCGGAGCGGTGAAGCACAATGATTTCCTGGTTGGGGAAATTCACTCCCGGATTAGCGCTGGTGATTTCTTTGTCATTCCATGAAGTCACCTTGCCCAGAAAAATGTCGGCCAGTGCCTGGGGCGTGAACTTCACTTCTACGGTAACGCCGGGAACGTTGTAAGCCGGAACAACCGCGCCCAGCACGGTGGGAATATGCAGAATCTTTGTCTTTGACTGGGATAGTTGTTCGTCCGACATGGGGCCATCGCTGGCTCCGAAATCGACGGTCCCAGCCAGCACCTGGCGGATTCCACCACCGCTCCCGATAGACTGATAATTAATTTCAACTTCGGGATGAGCTTTGTGGTATTCGCTAAACCACTTGGAATACATCGGATAAGGGAAAGTTGCGCCCGCCCCATTTAACGTGGTCTGCCCCAAAGCGGGTACCGCCAGAGCTAGACACAAAAGCGCAAGTCTTCGGATCACTGGTGCCTCCTTGATGAATATCTTGGTAGCTTGGTTCTACTTTCCTATTGTTACAGTAGGGTTACAAAGCAGTGAATTTATTATGAATAGCCGGAAACGGCGTTAGATTTGGCAACAACTTAGCAAGCTGCACGCTGCGAAACTCGGATGTTTAAGATAACTCGGGAAGGTGTCAGTGCCCGGAATCCAGACGGGCGATTTCCCGTCCGAATAATGGATTGCTGGGAAATTCGGCCCGCAACCCCGCCAGCAGTTCGCGGGCGCGCGGCTTGTCTTTGTCGCGAACGTAAGCAATGGCCAGCAGGATGCGGGCAAAGGGCGCGAGATAGTGGCCATGTTGGGCAGTTTGTTGTAGTTCAGAAATTCCCGCAGCCTTGTCTCCGGGCACGCCGCCGAGCCGCACCAGCCAGCGCACCGGGGCCGACATGCTGCCGATGATGTACTTGCTGAAGCCGGTGGCCACGCGCGCGTCGTCGCAATGAGGATCAAGCGCGAGCAGTTGTTCCGCCCAGAGGTTCGCTTCCTTGGTGAAATGCAGCGAAGCCAGGTTGCGTTTTTCGATCATGGCGGCGTAGTCGGCCTGTAGTCCCGAAGCCATGGTGAGTGCGAAAAGGGCATTCTGATCTTTGGGATCGATGGTGAGCCGGAGGTGGGCGCGCGTTTCCGCCAGTCCGATTGCAGCATTGAATCGGTCGTGGACAACGGGATCGGGGTCGAGTTTCTGGCGATTGTCAAAAGTGTGGTCGTCCGCATAAAACTGCCCTTCCAGCACCCCCAGGCGGTTAAATTCGGAAAACAGCGATCCCGCCGCATCGCAGGCCGGGCCCAGCGGGTCCTCTGGGTGGGCCTGTTCCCAGGCAAGAAACACCTGATGGGCGTGATCGAAGTCGAGATTGTAGAGCAGATGAAAACCCTGTTCCAAGGTTAGCGCTGGAACAAGCGGACTGGCAGCGGCTGCAAGCTCGCGCGCCGAAACGAGATACAACATCGTAAGCAACAGGAGGTACCGAACTCGATTTCGGCGAAGTGCCATCATGCCGGGAGCTATTGTGCCCTGTGTCTGCGGGCCAAGGCAAATGACCTAAGTCTCAGATGGGGCTTACCAAGATTTAGTTGCATGCAGAGGCTTAGGAGAAAAGGAGTTATGTCAAAAGATTGTAACAACTGCGCGGGACGATTACCCGAGACAATGCGAGCAAAAAGTGGGTAAAATGCGTGGCCGTCACTGCTAAGGAGAACCTTATGAAGAAGTTTCTAGCAGCTTTTGCGCTCGTCTTCGTGCTGTCCACGCTGCTCAATTTTGTCATCCACGGATTTCTGCTGAAGCCCTTATACCACCAGACTTCGCAGTTAATGCGAGGGGATGCCGACGCCGGCGCGCATGCCATGTTCCTGATGGTGGGCTTTCTCTTCTTCAGTCTGGGTTTTGTATGGATCTATGCCAGGGGAGTAGAAGCGAAACCCTGGGCTGGACAGGGCATCCGCTATGGGATCGCAGTCTGGCTGATCGCGACCGTCAGCCGTTATTCGATCTACTACGCCATTCAGCCCTGGCCCGCGCATGTGGTGTGGTTGCAGATTGGATATGAATTGGTCATGACGCTGGTGCTGGGGCTGGGTGTGGCGGTGATTTACAAGCATTGATGCGGCTGGACGCAAGACGAACGGAATCGTTCGCGTATCCCAGTTTGACCCGACTCCTGCGCTTTGTTAGCTTAAAGAGTTTCCTCTTCCTCACGGTCTGCGCCTGTCGCAGCGAAGAAACAGAAATGAGATCGGCATGGCCATTAAATTCCGCGGAGTGGACTTCATCGGCTTTGACTCACTGCTCAACGATGACGAGCGCCTGGTCCGCGATACCGCCCGTAAATTCATTGAAGACAACCTGATTCCAATTATTGAAGAATGCAACCGCGCCGGGCGTTTTCCCCGCGAATTGGTGAAGCCCATGGCCGAGATGGGCTTCTTCGGCGCGAGCCTTAAGGGATACGGCTGCGCGGGCATGTCGAATGTGGAATATGGCCTGGTCACGCAGGAACTGGAACGGGGCGATTCCGGCGTGCGATCTTTCGTCAGCGTGCAGTCGGCGCTGGTGATGTATCCCATTTATGCCTTCGGCAGCGATGAGCACAAGCAAACCTGGCTGCCTGCACTACAACAGGGCGAGAAGTTGGGCTGCTTCGGGCTAACCGAGCCTGACTTCGGATCGAATCCCGGCGGCATGAGAACGCGGGCGCGCAAGGTTGGTAAGGAATATGTCCTGAACGGCGAGAAGATGTGGATCACTTCCGGCTCGATCGCCGACGTGGCAATTATCTGGGCGAAGGTCGAAAACGAAGACAACAAGATTCGCGGATTTCTGGTCGAGACCAATCGGCCCGGGTTCAAAGCAGAAGACATTCATGGGAAATGGTCGCTGCGGGCTTCCGTGACTTCCGGGCTTTCCTTGCAGGATGTGCATGTGCCGGAAGCGAATCTGCTACCGGGGACTGGCGGATTAAAGTCGCCTCTAATGTGTTTGAACCAGGCGCGCTACGGAATTTCATGGGGTGCAATAGGTGCTGCGATGGCCTGTTACGACTGCGCCTTGCAGTATTCCCAGTTGCGCAAACAGTTTCGCGATGCGCCCATCGCTTCGCATCAGATGGTGCAGGAAAAACTGGCCTGGATGATCACGGAGATCACCAAAGCTCAGCTCCTGGTGCTGCAAGTCGGCCGATTGAAAGATGCGGACAAAGTGCAGCACCAGCACATTTCCATGGCGAAGCGGAACAATGTCTGGATGGCATTGGAATGCGCCCGGCTGTCCCGCGACATTCTAGGAGCAAACGGCGTGGCCGATGATTATCCGATCATGCGCCACATGATGAATCTGGAATCGGTGAAGACGTATGAAGGGACGCAGGACATTCATACGTTGATCATTGGGCAGTCGATCACTGGGATTGACGCGTTCTAAGAGCCCAGCCTCAAAAACTACCTTCTTGACAACTTCGCATCTTGCGAATTATTATATTCGCATAATGCGAAGTTCTGCACGGAGCGCTTCTTGCATGTCATTAGCCGAAAGAAACTAAAGGAAGCCGCTATCCGGCATGCTGAGTTGGAAATGCCGCTGAATGTCTGGTTTCGCATTGCAAAAAGGGCTGTATGGCAGAACCTTGCAGAGGTTCACAAAACATTCTCTAGTGCTGATGCGGTGGATAAGTGGACTGTTTTCAACATCAAGGGCAATCAGTATCGCCTCATTACCGAGATTAATTACCGGTCCCAGCGCATTTACCTTCGGCATGTACTGTCCCATGCCGAATATAGCAAAGGAAGCTGGAAACGACCTTAGAGAATGGGAAGTAACGTTAAGGAGCAACAATGAGCACAAGTGCCGTTAAAGCTGAGTATGCCGCCCTGCTTTCGAGCAGCCTGCCCACCGTAATTCAAAGTGAGGCAGAAAACGAACGTTACATACGTCTGCTTGAGCAACTGGACAGTAAAGGTAGTCGTGTCACCAAAGCGGAACGACGCTTAGCTGAGTTGTTGACCTTGCTTATTGAAGATTTCGAGGAACGGCACTATGCGCTCAAACCTGTCGATCCCATCACCGTGCTAACGGAACTCATGGAATCGAATCGACTCAAGCAAAAGGATTTGACCGATGTCTTCGGCACACCAAGCATTGTGTCGGAAGTCCTGCACCGCAAGCGCAAACTCACCACTGAGCACATCCGCAGACTCAGCGGCAGATTCAATGTGTCGCCAGAAGTATTTTTCTGAGTGTTTACTGGTTCCTAAACCCCGTTCGGACGGCTATGGATCAGCGACAGGAATTCTGTCCGCGTCTCCTGTTCGTCACGGAAACAGCCCAGCATCGACGAGGTCACAGCCGCGGAATGCTGCTTCTCGACGCCCCGCATCATCATGCATAAGTGCCGTGCCTCGATCACTACGCCCACCCCTTGCGGCTCGATGGCCTTTTGGATGGTTTCCGCAATCTGCGTGGTAAGCCGTTCCTGGATTTGCAGGCGGCGGGAAAAGATTTCGATCAGCCGCGGAATCTTGCTTAAGCCGATGACCTTGCCATTCGGAATATAAGCCACGTGCACTTTGCCGAAAAATGGCAGCATGTGGTGCTCGCACAGACTGAACATTTCTACGTCCTTGACGATGACCATCTCGTCGTAGGTGACGGTGAACAGGGCTTTCTTCAACATGGCCTCGGGATCTTCCTTGTAGCCCTTGACCAGATGTTGATAGGCGCGATGCACGCGATCGGGAGTACGCACCAGACCTTCGCGTTCGGGGTCCTCGCCCAGGCGGACTATCATCTCGCGCACCAAATCCTCGAAGGTAGCGCTGGTTACGGTGGTGGGTTCCGTGGAGATTGTCATGGTTTCCTGCTTTTCCTTTAATCCATCCAATCTGGATCCTGGTCAACCGCGCGGGAAGCGCTCTACGCGATTCGTGTTCTTACGGCCGTGTCCCCGTTGTCCCGGCGTACTCGAATGAATTCATCATGGTCTCTTCTATTCGCACCTTCTCCAGATGAGCCAAAGTGAATCCGCGCTGCAAAATTTTATAAATCGCAGTGCAAAGATTCTCTGTGGTAGGGATCGTGTCGGCGAATTCCGGCAGCGTATTCAGGTTCTCGATGTCGACGTGTTCGATGATTTCACGGTTCACAACAGCATCGAGATCCACCAGATTGCAGACCATGCCGGTAGCTTGATCGACCTGCCCGCTAACTGTAACTTCCAGCGCGTAGTTGTGGCCATGCCCGTGCGGATTGTTGCACTTGCCGTAGGTCGCGATGTTCTCGGCAGCAGACATGGCGTCGCTATGCAGGCGATGCGACGCCGAGAACCTGTAACGGCGAGTCAGATAGGCCTTCATGCTTCACCGTAGAAATCTACGAACAAATCCGACGTCTCATACACCCGCACGCGATGCAACTGTGCTGCCTTCAACTTCGGGGCAAGCCGCTGCCAGATGGCAATGGCGAGATTCTCGGTCGTCGGGATGAGCCTGGAGAATTCGGGGACTTCCTTGTTCAGAAAACGATGGTCCATGGCATCAAGCACCTCGTGGTGCATGGTTTCCTTCAACTGCTTCAGATCGACGACAAAACCAGAACGCGGATCCACTTCGCCCTTTACGGTGACTTCCAAGGTGTAATTGTGCCCGTGGCCGTTAGGGTTGTTGCACTTACCGAAAATGCGCCGGTTCTCTTCCGCAGTGAAATCCGGATTGTGATAGTAGTGCGATGCGGCGAATTCGGCTTTGCGAGTGAGATAAACCATTCATTCCTCAGTGCTGGACAATGCCTGTAGAACTTTGCGCGGCTGGCGCTGCGTGGAGTTTGCCTGACTCCCCGGCCGGAACTTGCCTGGTTGTCGTGTACTTCCTTCCCTTCCAGCTTACCTTGTTCCCCTTATAGGAGAGTTTCGAGCGCAATAGAAGATAAGAAAATATTGGCAAGCCGAGTAAAGACAATGCATTTGCGTCCCAGGCAAAATGGGCGCGGCGAATTCTCCTGAAAAGAAAACCAAACAGAATCGCGGCGGGAAGAGCAGCGATCCCAGCCACTTCCGGCTGTTTGAAGATGGCAGCCACAATCGCCAAAGCACTGGCGCCGACGATCAACAGAAATTCCATGAGTCGCACAACGGCCATCCGGAACGGGGATGGAAATAACAGCGCCAGATTCTTAGTCCAGCCTTCGCGGAGCTGGGCGAAGCTGTGATACATGCGAGTGCGCACCGCGTCCCCGCCATAGCGAAAGAAAATCTTTCTCCCGGATGCCTTAACGGCGCGGGCGAGTTCAACGTCTTCGAGCAGGCTGGTGGCGATGGCAGCATGACCGCCGACGGCATCATAGACCTCGCGTGATATCAGAATGTATTGACCGTTGGCAGCCGCGGCCGGAGAAGACGGATCGCTGACTTCCGATGGACTATAAGCGGCGGCCAACTCGGCAAAGATCACGGGCATGATGGCCTTTTCCCAGAATCCACGGACCTCCTGCTCCGGCGAATAGGAAAGTAGAGACGCCCCGTGTTGATGGGCTTCCGCGAGGGCGCGAGCCAGCGATCCGGGAAGATGAACTGTATCGGCATCGGTGAAAAGCAACCAATCCCCTTGGGCGTGCTGGACGCCCGCGAAGACTGCGTTGTTCTTGCCGGTCCAATTCGCGGGCAGGGGCCCGGGATGAATGACCCTCACTCCGGAAAAAGATTGTGCAATTTCCAAGGTGCGGTCGGTAGAGCCGTCGTCGACCAGAATGACTTCAAAGTTCACGCCGGTTTGCGAGACCAGCGACGCCAGGCAAGCGGCGACACTCACTTCTTCGTTGCGTGCCGGCACAATGACCGACACGCCAAGCTGGCCGGAAATGCTATCCCGCACTGGATCTGGCGTAACCATAGGGCCAATTCTGTATTATAGCTTTGTGCGACGCGTCCTATTGCCCATTGGGCTCCTGACTTTTCTGTGGTGTGGATGCTATCGGGGATCCCAGCCAACGCTTATTGGCAACGCGGCGCCCGATTTTACGGTGCAAGATGCCGACCGCAAAGTTACTCTCAGCGACTTCCGCGGGCAGGTGGTGGTGTTGAACTTTTGGGCGACCTGGTGTCCGCCATGCGTGGAGGAAACACCATCCCTTCTACAAATGCAACAGGGGCTGAAAAACAAAGGCGTGACTGTGGTCGCGGTCAGCATTGATGATGATGACAATGCCTACCACCAGTTTTTGAAGGACTATCATTTCGACCTGATCACGGTGCGCGACGCCAGCAAGAAAAGTAACAACCTCTACGGAACTTTTAAGTTTCCGGAAACCTACATCATTGATCGCAACGGGATTGTACGCCGGAAATTTATTGGTGCAGTGGACTGGAACCAGCCCGAGATCGTGGACTTCCTGAGCAAGCTCTGACGGGAAAAGCCCCGCCCTTTACAATGCATAGGTGAAGACCTGGGACGTCATCGTGATCGGCGGCGGGATTATTGGGCTGTCGTTGGCGATTGAATTACGCAAACATGGCGCACAAGTTTTGGTGGTCGAGCGTGGCCAACCGGGGCGGGAAGCTTCTCATGCCGCGGCGGGAATGCTGGCGGACTGCGGGTTGGAGATTCCCGCTGCCTTACAAACTCTGGCTACAGCCAGCGCTCGCATGTATCCAGAGTTCGCGCATGAGCTACAGGAATCTGGAATCCGTGTGGATCTGCGTGATCAAGGAACGATTTTATTCTTACCCTCTAAAGACACCGCGGATTTTTCGATTGCACAATTGCGCCAGGAACAACTGAGTGAGCTCGAGCCTGCGCTGGCGGAGACAAATCGCCCCGCGATTTATTTGGAGGAGCGTAGTGTTGACCCGCGGGCTTTAACGCTGGCTGCGCTCAAAGCGGCCAAGCATCGCGAGGTGGACATTGCTTCCGGAACGGCCGTGACGGGAGTGCTTGCATCGGATGGGCGGGCGACCGGGGTACGCACAGACAAAACAATTTACAACGCTCCGGTTGTAGTGAACTGCGCAGGAGCCTGGGCGGGACAACTCCCGCCTCATCACTTCCCTACTCGACCTGTAAAAGGCCAAATGCTGTCAATCGTGGGGGGGCCAGCGATCGAACATGTGGTCCGCTCTTCCGAAATTTATTTGGTACCGCGCAGTGATGGACGACTTCTGATCGGGGCCACGGTCGAAGAATCCGGATACGACAAGCGAACTAACGCGGAAAGCATCCAACACATGTTTGAGGCGGCAGTGCGATTGGTCCCGGCTTTGGCACAGGCACGAAGGCAGGAAATCTGGGCCGGATTGCGGCCAGGAACTCCAGACGATTTGCCAATCTTGGGCGCGACTTCGACGCCGGGGTATTTTGTGGCAACGGGACATTTTCGCGATGGGATTTTGCTGGCCCCGGTCACCGCGCACTTGATGGCGCAGGTAGTAAGCGGGGAAAAAGCGGATTACGATCTTTCGGCTTTTTCACCGCAGAGATTTCGTGGTGAGTCGTTCGATTCTCGTTCAAAGCTGTGATCCTAGTGCCGATGGAAAAACTTGTGATGAATATCGGGCCAGAATTCCTGAAAGACGATGCCCACACCATCGTTCAGCATCTGGCTTCCCCATCTCTCGAGTATTTCGTCGGCGTGGCGTTCCTCGATCGGGTAGTAACGGCTGGAAATTACAGTGGACACACCGCTGCCAATAATCTCAGAAAAATTAAACCGTGCCGCACCCGCGTCACTTCTGGTGATCAACAAGCGACTTGAGGCATAGCCGGCGCGGTGGAAGAACCCTCCGCGATAAAGCGTGTAATAGCGCGGGTCTTCGTGGGTGATCACCGGCAGGATCGCGCCGGTGAGATAGTTTTCCACCCCGGCATCGGCGAAAGTGTGCCAGTAGTAGCGGCCATACCCAGCCGCTCCTTGATGGAATTCCGGATAGGTTTTCGTCGCCTGCTCAATACCGGCCTGAATTCCGATCGAGATGAACGACGAATAATCGAAACTGCCCTCGGTCGCCAGCCAGAATTTTTGCTTGCGAGACATAGGAGGAAGATGGACGTTGGCGCTGACTGCCTGGAAGTTCGGCATGATTCCCAGAATGCGTTTGGTCTGCTGGCCTTGTGAATCGTCGTCCGAGGTTGACGCTGGCGATGATGGGGCGGGCTGAGGCGATTGCGCGGATAGATAAGGACCCAACATTAACAGTAAAATGGCTGCTGCGGCCCCGCGGCACAGCGAAGAATACAGTGCCGCGAATGATCCGGAGCTGACACCCAAATAGACGATCACAGCCTGATCCGAGTCATGGGTATAGGACGGTTCGGGGAAAGAATTGGTTGCCGCTCGAAGCACCAAGCTCCGAATTCTGTCACGATCCGCATTGGTGGCAGCGCCTGAACGCGCTCCAGCTTTAGGTATACTGGATGGTTTTAGCGCTCAGTTCCTACATTCTTAGTCGGAACCCTTCGATTCCGAGTTCCGATTCGCGAGCGCATCCAAATCGGCACCCAGAATGACAAGGGGGTCGACTTCTTGCAAGACACGAAAGGTTTACAGCTATGGCTTCCCCAGCAATCGATTACGCCCGCCAGAATCAACAGCGCTTTTTAAGTGAATTGAAAGACCTACTGCGCATTCCCAGCGTCAGCACCCTTGATCAGCACAAGGGTGATGTACAGAAGGCGGCTGAGTTCGTAGCCAATGATCTGCGACGCATTGGCATGGAAAACGTCGAAATCATTCCCACCAAAGGGCATCCGCTGGTGTATGCGGATTGGCTGCACGCTCCGGGAAAGCCGACGGCGCTCTGCTATGCGCACTACGACGTGCAGCCCGCCGAACCGCTGAATGAATGGATCAGCCCGCCATTCGCGCCGACCGAGCGCAACAATAATCTCTATGCGCGCGGCGCGGTGGATGACAAAGGCCAGCTCTGGATGGAGATCAAGGCGCTGGAATCGCTGATGAAAGGCCACGGCGGCAAACTGCCAATCAACGTAAAGATCCTGATCGAGGGTGAAGAAGAAGTGGGCGGCGAATCAATTGCAGCCTATGTGCGGAAAGAAAAAGCCAAGCTCAAAGCCGACTTCGCGCTGGTATGCGACACCGAGCTGTTCGCCCCTGATCTTCCCACCCTGTGCGTGGGATTGCGCGGATTGGTTTATACCGAAATCGAAGCGGTGGGAGCGAAAACCGATCTGCACTCCGGCATGTATGGTGGGGCGGCGCCGAATCCTTTCTTTGCATTGATAGAGATCATCAGCAAATTAAAAGACTCCAAAGGCAAGGTGCTGATCCCTGGATTCTACAAAGGCGTGAAAGCTCCCAGCAAAGATGAGTTGAAAGCCTGGAAAAAACTTCCCTTCAGCGAAGAGCACTACCGCAAAACCGAAGTCGGCTCAACCGTGCTGACGGGCGAACCGGGTTTTTCCGTGCTGTATCGCACCTGGGCGCGGCCCACGCTCGAAGTCCACGGCATGCCGGGAGGATTCACTGCTCCCGGCGCAAAAACGGTCATCCCTGCCAAGGCCTCGGCGAAAGTTTCCATGCGGCTGGTGCCCAACCAGGACGCGGACGACGTCTTCAAGAAGTACACCAGGTTTGTGAAGAAGCTCACGCCCAAGGGAATTCAAATCAAGATTAAAGTGTGGAGCAAAGGCCCGGCATGTGTGGTGGGTACGGACAATCCCTACGTGAAGGCGTCTACCGAAGCCATGCACGAGGTGTTCAAGAAAAATACGGTATTCATTCGCTCCGGCGGATCGATTCCCATCGTGACCGATTTCCAGGATGTTCTGAAGATTCCCAGCGTGATGATGGGCTTCGGCCTGCCCGACGACAATCTCCACGCCCCCAACGAGAAGTTCCATATCCCGAACTTCTACCGGGGGATTGAGTCCATCTGCCTGTTTTTTGAGAAGCTGGGAAAGTAACACTCGGCGGTAATCTTGATTGTCCCGATTGGTTAATGCTGCAATAGCGGGCTTGAGATAGGATTTACCATAAATGAAAACGTTTGCAAAACAAGTGGGATTCTCCTTGCCGGCAGTTGTGTTCCTGGCGGTTCTAACCGCATGCGGTGGTTCCAGTTCCAGCGGCCCCGGCCCGGCCCCGCAGACCGCAACGCCTTCATTCAGTCTTCCTGCTGGCTCTTATACCTCTGCACAAACGGTCAACCTCACCGATTCCACAGCAGGCGCCACGATCTACTACACCACCGACGGCAGTGCGCCGACCACATCTTCAACCCAATACACGGCAGCCGTCATGGTTTCAGCCTCCGAAACCTTGAGCGCCATCGCAGTGGCCAGCGGTTACACCAACAGCGCCATCGCGAGCGCGGCCTACACCATCACGATGGCGACCACGCCTTCATACACATGGAAGAATGCACAAATCGTGGCCGGAGGCTTTATCACCGGATTTGTCGCGCATCCCACCCAGCAAAATCTTTTCTACGTGAGAACCGACATCGGCGGGGCCTATCGCTGGAACGCAGCGACCAGCAGTTGGATCCCGTTAACCGATTGGATCACTCGCGCGAACTCGAATTACATTGGCATCGAAAGTATTGGTCTTGACCCTTCCGATCCGCAACGCCTATATCTCGCGGCGGGAACCTACGATCAATCCTGGGGTGGCACTGGCGCGATCCTGGTTTCGAGCGATCAGGGCAATACCTTTCAAACCGTGCCGATGACCATCAAGATGGGCAGCAACGACGATGGTCGCGAGGCCGGTGAGCGCCTCGCCGTGGACCCGAACCTGGGCAGCATTGTGTATTTTGGATCGCGCCTCAACGGACTTTGGAAGAGCACGGACCACGGTTCGACCTGGAACCAGGTCGGCACATTCCCCGTCACTGGCCCAACAACCGGCGCCAAGGGCGATGGCGTCGGCGTGATTTTCGTTGATTTCATTGCCAGCAGCGGAAGCTCAGGAACCGCGACTCCGGTGATCTACGTGGGCGTCTCCGATACCGGCACCGAAGCGACGCCGGTCTACAGCCTGTACCGAAGCATTGACAGCGGCAACACCTGGACCGCCGTGCCCGGCCAGCCCACGGGACTTTACCCGAACCATGGAGTCTTCGGCCCGGATGGCAATTTGTATCTTTCCTACGGAGATGACATAGGCCCCAATGGCTTGAGCGCCGGTGCGGTGTGGAAATACACTCCGCCGGCCAATCGCAGCCCCAACGGCAACGGAACCTGGACCAACATCACTCCGCCGGCGCCGTCCTATACCAACAACGGCTCGTATGGTTACGGCATTGTTGTGGTGGATCCCGAGCAGCCGGGCGTGATCATGGTCAGCAGCTTGGATTTGTGGTACCTGCACGATGACATCTGGCGCTCGACCAATGGCGGCAGCACGTGGGACAGTCCAGAAACAGGCGCGAATTCCACTTTTGACGGTTCGCTTTCCCCCTGGATCACCGCGCTCCAACTCGATGGGGGAGCAAATCAGTATCCCGGCTGGTGGATTGGCGCGATGGTGATTGATCCGTTTAATTCCAATCACGTTCTATACGGCACCGGCGCGACGATTTGGGCAACCACGGATGCAACTAATGCGGATTCCGGAAGGGCTACAAATTGGAGCGTGGGCGCACTGGGGCTCGAAGAGACCGCGGTCACACAGTTGATCAGCCCACCTTCTGGCGCGAATCTGGTAAGCGGGTTGGGTGACATTTGCGGCTTTGTACACACTACGCTTACCGCTTCACCCCCGGCGGGCATGATGGTAAATCCGCAGTTCAGCACGACTTCAGGCCTGGATTTCGCCCAGAGTGCTCCCGCAACCATGGCAAGAGTGGGCTACAACGGCTCAGCAGGTCCGTTTGGTGCGTATTCCACCAATGGCGGGACCAGTTGGACGCCTTTCCCCAGCCAGCCCGCTGGGGTCACTACGACCGGTGCGGGATCGATTGCGGTTTCAGCCGATGGCAGCACTTTCGTCTGGGCCCCGGGCGATTCCGGAGCCGGGGTTGCGTATACCACCAACCAAGGCACAACCTGGACGGCTTCCACCGGCGCTCCCGCAAATCAGACAGTGGTTGCCGACCGTTTCAATGCCAAGAAGTTCTACGTCTTTAATCCCGGCGCGAATGCGCTTTGGGAGAGCACGGACGGTGGCAAGACGTTTGCGCAATCGGCCGCGAGCTTGCCCAATCAAGGAACGCTGGTGGCTTCCTTCGCGGCCGAGGGAGATCTCTGGCTGGCCTCCAATAACGGCCTTTATCACTCCACCAACTCCGGCACCAGCTTCTCCCTGCTTTCCAATGTGCAACAGGCCTATGCCGTGGGCTTTGGTATGGCCGCCAGCGGCGAACCGTATCCGGCAATTTATTTGCTGGGCCAGGTCGGCGGAACCCAGGGATTTTTCCGATCGATTGACGCAGGTACCGTCTGGGTGCAAATCAACGATGCTGCCCACGAGTTCGGCAACGCTAACTTGATCATCGGCGATCCGCGAATCTTTGGCCGGGTTTATATCGGGACCAACGGGCTCGGGATCATCTACGGAGACTCGCCGAACTAGGGCTGTCGTCTTAACTCTCAGTCAAATCCAGCTTGCAACTCAGTGCGCCGCCGGTGGTGAACCTGCCGTGCCAGAAGCCCCGGGTGCATTGTTCGCGGGAGTGGCCGCCGGACTGGCGTCGGCTCCAAACGGAACATCCAGCGCTCCCATGCGTCCGCTGTCTTTATCGAGCACCAGTAAACGGACGCGTTTGGTGGCAGCATCCGGTACAAACGACACGGGGTGTGGAATCCCGTGACGGGCGAGGATCGCCGCATACTGCTGCTCCGTGAGTTTCTGTTCCGAACTATCGTGGAAGTATTGCAACGGCTTCCCTGCCTTATCAAACGTGCAAATGGCAAACCCCAGGCGCAGGTCGCGAGCGCCATCGCCGGTCGCGGTGAAGGTAAGGCTGCTGGGATCAATTGCCAGGAAATATTTCGCCTGATTGGGCTGGTCGGCGGGAACGGCGCGGGTTATGACCAGGATCGAGGTCGCGCTCAACATGTCCTGACAGGCGGCCTGTTGCAGAGCCGCATCCTGTTTAGCCGCATCATCGCCGGCGGGAGGGCCTTGCGGCCGGGCAAAATAACCCTCGCGGTAGGCGAGGTGAACCCCGGACTGGCCGGTCTTCACCACGATTTTGTGGAACTCGCCGTGCCAGTTGCTGGCGTCGGGATAATAGCCAAGCTCATAGTAGGACGTGCCGTCGTTCACCGCAGTTCTTACGCAATCGCTGAGATCGTTGTTATTGACACAGATGCGCCCACCCGTCTCCTCGGCCAGCAACTCCATGGAGGCTTGCTTGGAGAAACGGCTAACGTCCTCGCGTTGTACTGACCGGCTGGCGACACCGCCTGTCAAGCCTGGGTTGGTGACCCGCGTCGAGGCGTCAAAATAGTGCTGCGTTTCCAGTCCGGCCGGATCCATGGGATAGACCGCGACCTGGGCGTCGGCGAGCGCCGTGGCAACTTCATCCATTTGCGGTTGATACATGCGCATGGAGGTGAACTTGTTGTCGGTGTCGGGGCCGATCAGCAAGGGAAATGACGACGATACCCAGAGCAGGTTTTTGCGTCCCGGATAGCCAGCGAGAAAACGGGCAATTCCGCGCAGTGCGTCCAGGGTTTCCCGCACTTTCGTGTCGGTGTCGAAGGAGAAAGTCTCCGATTCGAAGCGCTGCATGGAGGCCATGGCCCCGCTGTCGCCCTGGGCCGACTGGGCATCGGCCAGCAACGCCGACAGTGCGTTGGGATCGTCGCGGGGATCGACATCCGCGTTTCCGGCAGACTCCAGCGACGAAGCCTTGAGCGCAGCCGCACGCAGCAGTTTTGGATCGGTGGTGAAATTCTGTAAGAGATGCAGACGCTGGTCCATCAGGAAGATGGCGGACGGCACGTCGTCAGGAATCGAGCCCAACAGCTTAATCATTTGCCGGTGCATCTGCATTTGTGCCGTGAAGCTGGTGTTGATCCCGTCGATTAGCAGGATCGTGGGCGGCACCGTCATGTTCTGAAGAGTCACCAGATTGGTGAAAACGCCGGGAGGCATCTGCGTGGCCTTGCGGCTGCGAGTCCTTAAGTCCGCCATGCTCACTGCCTGAAAAGAGGCAATCGATTCCGGCTTCTGGTCTTTCTTGGGCGGGATCTGCTCCGAGACCTCGAAGTCTTTGGCGGTCAGGCCGGGCACGGGATGTCCCTGCTTGTCGCGGACCACGACTTCGATCGTCACCATATTGGCGTTGGCTTTGAAGGTGGTCACAGGCTGTGCTGGCGCGGCCGTTGCTGGCGCGGCATCGGACTTTTGGCTTGCATCCTGCCCGATGGCGATCATGCTCAACGTCAAGAACGCGGCCCGGAAGAAAAAACCTTTCGCTTGAAACTGCTTTCTGAACTTCATGACACAACCCTCCTGCAACGCACTCGGACTTCTAAGCTGGAATCGCTCGGCATATTGTCTGCTCACCAGGGTTCTGATGTCTAGGGGATGTACTCGTTAGGTAGATGGCAAGAAAGGCCGCTACGGCTGCCACTGCGATAAAATACCCCAAGCGAGGTCAACATGGCCCAGATGACACCGGAAGTTTCCAAGTTGCTGGAACAAGCATTGTCGCTATCGGTGGAGGAACAGGAAGCGTTGGCGGATTCGCTGATCTCCAATCTCGGCGGCAAGGTGGACGAAGGAGTACAAGCAGCTTGGGAAACTGAGATCGGAAAACGAATCGCTGAACTGGATTCGGGTAAGGCCAAAACTACTTCCTGGGCGGAAGTACGGAAGCGCAATTTAGCGAAGCTACCCCGTGCCCACTGATTCTGTTTCTAAGTGGGCGTCCTTAGATCTTGCCTAGCGAATCTTCGGATATTTCTTTCTATATGTATCCCGTAATGATTCAACCTTAGATTTGTAATGGGCCGTCACGCGACTGCGCTCATCCTCTTCAAGAGTCTGATAGACCTCCCAAAAACTTGTAATAAATTTATCACCGCGCCGGAACGCCCCGCCCGCGATCCATTCCGTTAGATCTGAAGAAACCTCTTGAATCGAGTTTATCTGCGCCCGGCGATTATTTAGGCACACAAGAAAACTCTCAATTCCAGCGGGTTGGAATGCGTCGTCAATAGCCTGTATTGCCCTCTTTTCCATCATTGAAGGAACCTCCCAATATGGACTCTTACACTTTGCGCAGCATCGGGGTTTCTCGGGATTCCGCGGATGCCACGTATGTCCACAGCGGATGCACGTAAAACTTGGCAACTCAATGCTTCGCTCTGAACTCATTTTGCTAGTATATACCATGGTTAATACCAGATCGCGAATGCACCTTTGGGTTTGATTCCGGCTCCGCGTTGCGCTAGCCTGATTCTGCTCTCGCGATCTCCCTTCCTTCTTCCCTCACTATCAATTTTCTGACCGACTGCTGCATTGCGTGTGCAATCTGACGGGGTTGAGCATAAGGTCATACCAGATATAGTGTTTTCTTACTTGACCCCGGCGCAATTTCATCGGTAGAGTAGGTCTAACTTGTGCCCGCCCTACCCAGCCTTGGTCGGTGTTGCATCGAGTACACGCTGACGGAATCTAGTTAGTAACCTCGCAAGAAAACAGCAGGTTCCTCGACTTCGCTCGGGATGACAAGTTTTGGGACAGATCGGTTGCCAGAAGGAGTAGAAGTTGCTCAAACTGAAGAAGCTCCACATTCTCGGGTTCAAGTCGTTTTGCGACCGGACCGAACTCAAGTTTCACGGGGACGGCATTGCAGCCATCATCGGCCCCAACGGTTGCGGCAAATCCAACATCGCGGATGCCATTTCCTGGGTGCTGGGCGAGCAGTCGGCCAAAACCCTGCGCGGCTCGCGCATGGAAGATGTGATCTTTGCCGGAACGCGGGATCGCAAGCCGACGGGCATGGCTGAAGTGGCGCTCACGCTGATCGATCCCGAAATTTACGACGGGCCGGACGCCGGGAACCCGACCGAGATTGAAGTTCAGGAGGAGTTTCCCACTGGCCCGGTCTCCGATTGGGACGAAGCCGGAGTCCGCGCAACTGCCGCCGAGGAAACGGAAAGGCTGACAGAAGAAGCGCAGCCCGGTGCGATGGAAGGAAGCGCTGACCTGGAGGAAGAAGACGAGCCATTTTTTGCTCGCGGCATGATGACGCCGAGCGCTGGGCCGGTTTTGGTGACCGCCGCTCCGGGTCAAGTCGTGTTGAAGATTCGCCGCCGCAAGTTTCAGCAGAACTTCAAAGCTGGTGAGATTGTTGTTACTCGCCGTTTGTTCCGCTCCGGAGACAGCGAATACTTGTTGAACGGAAAGCTGTGCCGCCTGCGCGATATTCAGGAATTGTTCATGGGTACGGGGCTTGGACCTGAGTCTTATGCGCTGATTGAGCAGGGGCGCATTGGGCAAATTCTCAGCAGCCGTCCGACGGACCGCCGGGCCATCATCGAAGAAGCAGCGGGCATTACCAAATTCAAGACCAAGAAACGGCTGGCGGAAGCTCGCCTGGAAGATGCAAAGCAGAACTTGGCGCGCGTAAATGACATTTTTGAAGAAGTCACGCGGCAAATGAATTCTCTCAAGCGGCAGGCATCGAAAGCGGAACGCTATGCCAAGCTGCGCGAAGAGATGCGCGCCAAGCTGCGCATCGTGCTGGCCGGCAAGTTTACTCAACTGGAAATGGAGAGCGCTCAAATCGATGCGCAGATCGTCTCTCTTTCAGAAGCGATGAGGGCACAGACTGAGTCCGTTCAGCTTTTGGAGACTGAACATGGCGACCGGACGCAGCGTGGTTACGCCATTGAGTCCGAGATTCGAGAGAACCGGGAACGGTTAAACCAGATCAAGCTCGATTCCGACCGGGCGATTGCACAGCGCCGTCATAATGACGAACGGTGCGCGGAATTAACGACACGCGCGGCTTCCTCTGAAGTCGAGTTGGAGCAGGCGCGGCTTCGCCTGACCACGTTGATCGCGGAACGCGATGCGAATCGCCAGATCCTGGATTCGGCAGCCTCCGATGTTGCCGTCGCGCAGGCAGAGCTGACACGCTGTCAGCAAGAGGCGCTCGACGCCACTAATGCTTTGGTGGCGCTGGAACAGCAACAGGAAGAATCTCGCGTTGCGATTATGGAAGCGGTGGCTTCTGACCGCCAACCTGCGCAATCAGCTCACGCAGGCGGAAGAGCGCATGGCTGCGGTGGATCGTGAGGCCCAGCGTTTGCAAACGGAAATGGCGTCGGCAAATTCGCAGGTCGAAACCTTCGGCGGACAGCGTGGGCAGATCGCGATTGAGTTTGAGACCCTCTCGCAAAAGCTGGCCGGATTGAGTGAAGAGATTTCCCAGACGCGGCAGTTGATTGAGTCCAAACGACGGACGGAAACCGAATGCAAGCACCATCTCGACGGTCTGCGCGCTGAATTCGCGACAGCGTTAGGAAAACGCGGATCGCTCGAAGCAGTCATCGCCGAGCATGGCTATTCGACCGAATCGGTGCGCCGCCTTTTTCAATCGGGCGTGATGGAGAGCGGATTGGCCCCAGTGGGCGTGCTCGCGGACTTCCTTGAAGTTGAAGGCCGCTACGAGGGCGTGGTGGAAGATTTCCTGCGCGATGAATTGAATTACATTGTAGTGAAGTCGTGGGACGCTGCCGACGAAGGTCTGCGGTTGTTGCGCACCGACGTCGATGGGCGCGCGACGTTCCTGGTACATCCGGAAGATTCGCAGGCCAAATTTTCGTTTATCGTGGACGAAGCCGCTCACCATGCTCCGCCGAGCCATTCCATTGTGCCGCTGAAGAGCACCATCCGGGTGCTGAATGGGTTTGGCAAATCGCTGGAAGTCATTCTGCCCAAGCTGCGCGATGGATACATCGTGCCCGATCCAGGCCATTGGGCCGGGAACTCGCGCTGGAGAATCCGGATGCATTCTTTCTCTCGCAATCCGGCGAGTGCTTTCACAATGTGACCGTAACCGGCGGCAAGCAGCGTTCCGAAGGCCCGCTTTCCATGAAGCGCGAGCTGCGGGATGTGACGCGGCTGCTCGAGCGAACTCGAAGCAAGCGTTGCGTCATGAAGAAACCCGCGCTCTGACGCTAGGACGCGAAATCAAAGAGTTCGCTTCCCTGCTGGAACAATTCGAAAACGAAAAGCGCGAAGCCGACAATCAGGCGATGACGTCGGGACATCTGCTGAAGCAGCTTGACTCCGAGATGGACCGAGTGAGCGAGCGGCTTGACCACTTGCCAGAGCGAACTGCAGCGTTTAGCCGCCGAGCGGGCAGAACAGGAAGCTTTGATTGCCGGACGACAGGCCGATATTGCCGCGCTGCAGCAGAAACGTGACGAACTTGAAACGCTGGCGGCCAGTGCGCATGAGCAATTGGCAATTCTGCGTGACCGGCGCGATGTTGCTGCACAGAATGCCTCGCTGCATGTTGCACGCGCGGCCACTCTGGAAGAACGCCATCGCTCCGCCGCCCCGTACTGGAAAGAATTGAATTGCTGGTCGGCGAAATGCGGCAGCGCGAAAACGCCCTTCATTCGCAGATCGAAGCGGCGGCGGCGGAAAAGACGCGCCGCGAGAATGAGAACGAGCTGATTGCCAATCAATTAGTGGAGTTCGGAACCGAACACAATGCCGGCGAGGCAAGGGACGGCTTGCTGCAAATGGAATCAGACCAGGTGCGTATGCGCCTGGCAGAAATTGACGTGGCGCTGCGCAATGCGCGGCTCTTGCTGGATCAGGCGCGTGACCGGCGCGGCGAGCTTTCCGCGGCGGCGGCCAAGCTCCAGTCCGATGCGCAGTACATGGCGGAGACCTGCCTGAACGATCTTGGCGTCCAGCGCCACGAATTGTTGGCCGACAGCGCCATTCCGATCATGACCGGCGATCTGCTGACTGTGGAAGACCAGATCTACCGCGAGATGCGGATCCGGCTCGATGCCATGGGCCCGGTCAATATGATGGCGCTCGATGAATACAAGGAAACGGCTGAACGCCACACGTTCCTCGATGTACAGAGAAAAGATTTGCTCGACTCCATCGAGAACACTCAGGCCACGATCAAGGAAATCGACGTTTTCTCGCGGCAAAAGTTTGAAGAGGCCTTCGCTCGAATTAACGAGAATTTCCAGGCTACGTTCAAGAAGCTGTTCGGCGGCGGGCACGCCTTCATGCGGCTTACCGACGAAGAAAACAGCGCGGAGAGCGGCATTGACGTGGTGGCGTCGCCTCCGGGGAAAAAGCTTCAGAATGTACTGTTGCTGTCCGGCGGCGAGAAAGCCCTGACCGCGCTCTCCCTGCTGGTGGGAATTTTCCAGTATCAGCCCAGCCCATTCTGCATACTTGACGAAGTGGACGCACCGCTCGACGAAGCCAACATTGCCCGCTTCACCGAGCTGGTGAAGGAGATGAGCGTGCAGACCCAGTTTGTGCTCATCACTCACAGCAAAAAGACCATGAGCATTGCGCCAGTTCTCTACGGCGTGACCATGCAGGAGCCCGGCGTTTCAAAATTGGTTTCGGTGCGTTTCGGGGCTACGGCGTAACCCATTTCGATAGGATGATGCGCGATCGCACCAATCGCGCATTTTGTCGGCATATCCTGTCGTCCACTTTCTCCTCAGTTTTTCCACAAGGTATCTACCCCGAAAGCCTTGCCGGGTGCCCGTTTTATGGGCACCTTGAGCTTGTCAACTGTTTTCCCTCGAACAGGATGCATGCTTTTCTGTGAACTGTGACTTAAACCGTTGACAAATATTTTCGCCGCGCTAGAATACGCAACGTTTCCTGCCTGTAGAATTCCAATTATGAGCCCCGAACTTTTAGACACGGTTTTGTTGCGGACTGACTTCCCGGAATTAGAACTGCACGCCAGCGGCAAAGTCCGCGACGTGTACATCGTTGATAAAGATCACCTCCTGTTTGTCGCCACCGATCGCATCTCTGCCTTCGACTACGTGCTGGCCACTGGCATCCCGCACAAAGGCCGGGTGCTGACCCAGATATCACTTTTCTGGTTTGATTTCTTGAGCCAGGTCGTGCCCAATCATCTGGTCACGGCGGACGTAACGCAATATCCCAAATCAGTTCAGAAATACGCCGACCAATTGCAGGGCCGCTCCATGCTGGTACGCCGCGCGGACATGTTCCCAGTGGAATGCGTGGTGCGGGGCTACATTTCGGGATCTGCGTGGAAGGAATACAAAGCCAGTGGCGCCGTCTGCGGCATCAAGCTACCCGCTGGACTCAAAGAATCCGACCAGTTGCCTGAGCCGATCTTCACCCCTGCAACCAAGGCGACCACGGGACACGACGAGAATATTTCGTTCGAGGAAATGGTTAAGCTGTTAGGCCTTGAGTTGAGCCAGAAGCTCCGCGATACCAGCATCGCGATTTACCAGAAGGCCTCCGACTACGCGCGCGGCAAAGGCATCATCCTGGCCGATACGAAATTTGAGTTCGGACTGACGCCCGCCGGCATCACCTTGGCCGACGAAGTTTTGACTCCCGACTCGTCACGTTTTTGGCCAGCCGATAAATACCATCCGGGCATGGCGCAGGAGTCGTTCGACAAGCAGTACGTACGTGATTATCTCGAGGAAATTCACTGGGACAAAAAGCCGCCGGCTCCTGCTCTTCCCGTGGAAGTGGCCCGCAAGACCAGCGAAAAGTATCTCGAAGCGTATCGCCAGCTCACGGGACGTGACCTGGATGTTTAGTGGGGACGCCGTTCGCGGGAGGTCCCGATGAACGTCGCGGATTGGTTAATCATCGCGGTCATTGTGCTGTCCGTGGTCCATGCCGTAAGCTCGGGCTTTTTCAAAGAAGCTTTCGGGATCGCCGGGCTGGTGTTCGGATACTTGCTAGCAGCGTGGCAATATCACCGCGTGGCTGAGCACTTTGAGCCTTACCTGAAGTCGATGTGGCTGGGAGAAATCGCCGGGTTCCTGATCATTTTCTTTGGAGTCATGATCCTGGCCGGGATTGCGGGTCGGATTACCCACTGGGCGGTAAAGGAAGCTGGCCTAAGCTTCTTCGACCGGGTTTTGGGCGGAGCGCTGGGTCTGCTGCGAGGTTCGTTAGTCACGGCGGTAGTCCTGGTGGGCACGGCCGCATTTACTCCGACCTCGAAATGGCTGGAGAATTCGGCTTTAGCTCCGTACTTTCTGGTGGCTGGGCGGGCCGCCATTTGGGTTGCGCCTTCAGAGTTGCGGACGCGCTTCTATCAGGGGTTGGATTTGCTGCGTCATCAGCCGGCGGCAAGCTCTGCGAAGTAGCTGGAGCTCAGCTTTCTTTGTAAATAAGTTTTCACGAAGATTGAGGAAGAAAGAGAGACATCGTGAGAGATCAGCTCGAAGCACTCATCATGCAGATGTACAAAAGCAACATCCTCTATTCCGAGGCTGTTCGCGAATTTAAGAAACGTTTTATTCTGACTGTCCTGCAAGAGAACAAGGGGAACCAGTGCCGCGCCGCCCGTCAGCTCGGCATGCACCGCAATACGCTAAGCCGGACGATTACCGAGCTAAAGATTGATGTACGCCAGCTGCGTGACGGTAGCAAACGCCCTCCCCGCAGCGCGCGCCCGATTCCTTACGAGAAGAAGGCCGTGCGCTAGATTCTTCTTTCCTGCTAGCAAAATAAGAAGGGCAGCCTATGCGGGCTGCCCTTTTCTTTGGCCTTTCTACCAATAGCTACTGAGCGGCCGGTTTGTGATGGACGACGGGCTTCTTGGCCGGCACCGGCTTGGCTTTCGTCAGCAGGGTACCGTTCTCCATATTCATCATGAAAGGATTCGCAGTGAAAGCCGTCGGGGTACCCTGGAAATCAAGCGTACCGCCTTCGATCGGCATCAGCTTGGCAGGAACGGGGCCAGCCATAGTAAGCGTGATGTCCGCTTTTTTGGCCCCGATGTCGTCCTCGCTCTCGGCAATGCCCATCTCGGTTGGCGTCACCGTGATGACCGTACCTTCCATCTGCAAAGCGATGCCCTTGATTACGCTCCAAACTTTGTCGGCGTCCTCAGGTGAACCGGCGGATAGCACCAATTCCCATTCCGCGAAACTCAGTTTCTTGATGTCATCGGGGGTCTTGTCCTTCACCAGATCGTGCGCCTGTTGGGCTGGCGTGGGGGGCACGTATTGGGTGATCGTGAACCCGGCTGGGGGCAGTTGGGTGGTGGCCGTTTGGGCGATCAGTTCATTCCAACCTTCTTCCGTGCCGTGGTACTTCACGTACTTGCTGTGGCCAAACTTTATGGTCTGGGCCTTGAAGGTTGCGTCGTTGACCAAATTCACAACACGGGCGATGAAGAAAAGGCCATTCACGTCATCGTCCGGGGTTTCCGGAGTCGCGGTCAGATAGGAAAATGCCAGAGGGTAAACGTTGTCGGCATTGTTCGGATCCGCCTCGACCGCGGCCCGCAGATATTTCTGGGCCGATGGATAATCCTTCAATTGCAGCGCAGAGAAGCCAGCCACGGCGTTCAGAAGGCCACCCCATAGGGTCTTTTGCTTGGCGAAATCGGCGTCAGACATGCCATCTGGCTTGGGCATGTTGGGAAGTGCCTGCAAACCCTTTTCGGCATGTTGTTCAGCGTCCGCCCATTTTTGGGAAGTGCGTTCGTTGTAGGACAACAAAACCAGCGCGCTAACATTATTCGGGTCAATGGCCAGCAAGCGGTTGGCCGTGTCAATGACCTTGGGCTGGTTGGTTGGAGTTACGGCCAGAGTCTGCTGGTAAGTCCCCATGAGCAATTCCAGTGCGTCCTGCTTCATGACGCTGTTGGGATAAGTGACCAGGAAAGCTTCCAGCCCGCTGATCTTGGCGGGCGCTTCTTTCTGCTGTAAGGCGTTGACGTAGGCGTTGTATTCCGCAGGATCTTTGATTTCCTTTTTCTGCGGTTGAGCGGCCGCAGCGGGTGCTGCGGCGGGGGCTGCCGGTTGCGGTGATGCCGCCGGCTGCGATTGCGGCGATGCGGCCTGGCTGGACGCAATCCCAGCAAATGCAATCACAAACGCCACTAAACTGGTCTTCATTCGGATGGCTCCTTGAAATTTGAGGAAATCAGATTTTCGGGGAAAACGATTACAACACACTGCCCAAGCACGACTTAGAGTTCTAATTCACCCGAGCGCACCAACATCTCCGGTGAGCGGGATTATAAGTATGTCCTTCCTCTAAGGCAAGCTTTCCCGTATCTCCTTCCCTGTTTAGTAAGATGCTGAATGGGATGCGCACGGTAGTTTCCAGCGAGAAATTGGCGCGTCCGGGATGGTTCACCAATGTCAGAAACGGACGAAAAGAACCTCATTGGACAAGTTACCGTGGTCACCGGGGCGGGACGAGGCATTGGTGCGGCCATCGCCCGCAAACTGGCCACCATGGGGACCACGGTGGTGCTGTGTGGACGCTCTCGGGGGCCGCTGGATTCGACAGCCGCCGAGATTCTTGGAACTGGCGGAAAGGCTGAAGTGGTCGAGTGCGACTTGATGGACGTACATTCGGTCGAGGCCCTGGCGGCTCACGTGGAGCGAAGTTTTGGCCATATTGACATTCTGGTAAACAATGCGGGGATTGGCGGGTTTCGGGACCCTTTGCACCAGCTGCCGCCGGATGCCTGGGACAAAATCTTAAATACAAATCTGCGCGGAGTTTATTACTGCATCCGCAGCTTCGCTCCCATGATGATCAAAGCCGGCAGTGGACATATCGTGAACATTTCTTCTCTCGCCGGAAAAAATGCGCTGCCCAATGGCGCGGCCTATGCGGCTTCCAAGTGGGGATTGAATGGCTTGAGCTATTCTGTGGCTGAGGAACTACGCGCCTACAACATTCGCGTATCCGTGGTTTGCCCAGGATCGGTGCATACCGAGCTGAGTCCGCATGACGGCAAAGATCCCAGAAAAATGCTGCAACCCGAGGATGTGGCCCACGTGGTCGCGATGCTGGTCACGCAGGCGCCGCAGTCGTTTGTGAGCGAAGTATTGCTTAGGCCGACGTTAAAGCCTTGACAGGCTCACGCGCGAGGGCGCACGCGCCACATTTAAGTAAATTTATTTCTTGAAGAGATTTTCGAAGGCCTGCCGGGCATCGGTGGGACGGGCCGCAGCCGGCGTAGAGGTTTGTTTCTCAACCCGTACGCTGGTGGAATAAAACTTACATTGATTGATTTCGTCTTTGCGGGGAATTCTCTCGGGAATAGGCTGGGTGCATTCAAAGCGGGCGGAAGTATCGAAATAAGTACACTGCTTGCAAGAATGAAGTTCGAATCCGCACTTAGGGCATTTCCCTACTGGATCGGGGAGCGAGTTCAGCAAAGTACCGCATTGAGCGCAGCGCGAGACGTTGTGCGTGCCCGGCATCTGAAGCGCCCGCGGCCCGAAGGTTTCTTTTTTGACCGGCCGGTCGCTTGAATCTCTGGACTCTCTCTGGCGCTCGCTTTTCTGGCCGCTGTCCTGATAGCCGTGCTGACGGTACTTCTGCTCTGACACTCAAGCCCTCCGCATTCGGATGACATTGTCTCGCTAGTACGCAGTCCTTACAAGTCCAGCCGCAGCTGGCTGCCAAGGCTGCAAATTGGCACCAAAGAATGGCGGGGTGAATTGTATTTCATGAGGGCCGATGCTACCATCCGATTAGTTGCAGCATCTCAGTTGCAGTCATTGGCGGAGGCCGATTTTTATGTCAGATCGAGATAGCAATGGGTTCCTGTGGTTTCTGGCGGGACTAGGCATTGGCGCATTGGCGGGAGTTTTGTACGCGCCCCAATCCGGCAGCGAGACCCGCGAAGCGATTCGCGCCAAGGCGGAAGAAGGCCGGGAGTTGGTGAAGGCACGAGCGCGCCAGGCCCGCGAACAGGCGGCGGAGTGGACGGAACGCGGCAAGGATGTGCTGAGCCAACAGAAGGAACAATTCCGGTCAGCTTTCGAGGCCGGCAAGCAGGCTTATCGCGAAACCACCACGGAAAGCAGCGCGAAGAATCTGTAGTGGATCTGTCTCCAAAGCGCAGGTGGTAAGGCGCTGGGAGGCGGAGAAACCGTTATGGACTATCTACCTTATTTCGTCGGCGTGACCGCAGTCGCGGTCGTGATACAAGCGGGGATTCTGGTGGGCCTGTTTCTGGCCGTCCGCAAGACGACGGCGCGTGTAGAAGCGTTGGCGAACGAAGTAACCACCAAAGTTTTGCCGACGGTTGAGATCGCCAATTCCATGCTGGTGGATTTGCGTCCGAAGATTGAGACCATGGTGGAGAACGTCAGCGAATCGAGCACCATGATTCGGGCGCAGATTGAGCGCATCGATGCGACTGTCAGCGATGTGATTGACCGCACGCGGCTGCAAGTAATTCGAGCCGACGAGCTGGTGAACGGGACGATGGATCGATTGGAAGAGACGCGAGATGTGGTGCATAAAACCGTGATCTCGCCTATTCGGCAAGTTTCTGGGTTGATCCAGGGGGTGACGGCTGGACTGGAATTTTTGATCGGGTCGAGACGGCGTCATCGCGACGATGTGACGGTGCCGCAGGACGAGATGTTTATTTAGGTTTTGGATTTATTTAGAGAAGGCGGCGCTTTAGCGCTGCCTTTTGTTTTTGGCAGGAGACTCCGGACGCGGGTCAGTTTGAAATTTATCAATCTCCTGAAGATGGTCATCCTGAGCTTGCGAAGAATCCTGCGTGGAGCCGTTGCGCTCAGTACAGTTGGTACAGGATACACGCGAGATCCCTCGCCCGGCTGAACTGCGCCGGGTCTTCGGGATGACCTGAGGGGTGGAACGGGCTACTTGATCCAGCCGCCGCCGACCACGATGTCGCCGTCATAGAATACGGCGGCCTGGCCGGGGGTGATGGCGCGCTGGGGCTGGTCGAAGGTGGCGGTAATCTCGTCATTGCCAGACTTCTCGATTACGGCAGGAGCGCCTTCGTGGCGATGGCGAATCTTCACGGTGACGCGCATGGGAGCGGTCAGATCTTCGACCGAAATCAAATTTATACGGTGTGCGTGAAGAGTCTTCGAATAGAGATCTTCCTGCTTGCCGACCACGACCTGGTGAGTATCTCCCTTGATCTGGAGCACATACAGAGGCGAGCCAGTGGCCACGCCTAATCCCTTACGCTGCCCGACTGTGAAGTTGTGAATGCCTCCGTGCTCTCCCACCACTTCCCCGTCGGTGGTGACAAGTTCTCCGGCGGTGTCGGGGAGGGACTCTCCCTGTTCTCCTAGATAGGCATCGATGAAATTCTTGTAGTCACCGCCGGGAACAAAACAAATCTCCTGCGAATCGCGCTTTTCGGCCAAAGCTAGCCCGGAACGGCGTGCCAGTTCGCGGACTTCCGGCTTGGTCATTTCTCCGAGTGGAAATAAGGTCCTGCTGAGCTGATCTTGAGTTAATCCGAACAGAAAATAGGTTTGGTCCTTGGCGGAGTCGGTCGGGCGCTTGAGCAGCCAGCGGCCTCGCTCCTCATTGAACTCCACACGCGCATAGTGGCCGGTTGCTAGGGCATCAGCGCCAATCTGCTGGGCTGTAATGAGTAGCTGGTCAAACTTCAAGTGATTGTTGCAGAGACTGCACGGAATGGGCGTGCGCCCGGAAAGATACTCGGCCACGAAGGGACGCACCACGTCCTGCTCAAAGCGGTCTTCCTGATTGACCACGTAATAGGGGATGCCGATGGTCTCAGCCACACGGCGGGCGTCGTAAACGTCATCAAGCGAACAGCAGCGGCCGTGTACCGCCTCTGGCATGCCCTCGTGCCCAGCCAAGCGGCGCTGGTTCCAGAGCTGCATAGTCAAGCCAATGACATTATGACCCTCCGAACGCAGCATGGCCGCGACAGCGGAGGAGTCAACTCCTCCGGACATGGCGACGGCGATGGTTCGGGCTTGCGGCATGTACGCTTTCTGCGCTTGTGGATCAGCTTCTAGCTCCTAGCTTCTAGCCAGATCCACCGGCTCATGCAAAGAGGATGTGGCTAGAAGCTAGTAGCTAGAAGCTGTCTTATTGTAAACCGGCGACAGCTCCCGCAGGCGGGCAACGGTCTGGGGAATGAGGGAAAGAGCGAAATCCACGTCTTCGGGCGTGTTTTGCTTGCCCAGGCTGAAGCGGAGGCTGGCTCGGGCGCGATCTGGCTGAAGTCCCATCGCCATGAGAACATGCGAAGGCTCCAGGGCTCCAGACGAGCAGGCTGCGCCTGTAGAAACAGCCAGTCCCTTAAGATCTAGGGCGATCACCAGGGCCTCGCCTTCGATGTAGTCGAAATAAATGTTGGTGGTGTTGGGGACACGGGGAGCGCCCGCGCCGTTTACGCCGGTGGCTTCGACCTCATGGAGGATGGTCTGCTCGATGTGATCGCGCATATCGGCCATTTTCTTGTCATCGCCGCGTTGGAAGGCTGCAATGGCCAACTCTGCCGCCTTGCCTAGACCAACGATTCCTGGAACATTCTCCGTACCGGCACGACGGGAGCGTTCGTGACGGCCGCCGTGGAGCATGGGCTGGAGCAGAGTTCCCTTGCGGACGTAAAGCGCCCCCACTCCCTGCGGAGCGTTAATCTTGTGCCCCGAGATAGATAGCAGATCGCAGGCTATAGTTTTTACGTCGATTGCCACTTTCCCGGCTGCCTGCACTCCGTCGGTATGAAAATAAACATCGGCTTCGGCAGCAACCTTGCCGATTTCCTCGACCGGCTGCAAGACGCCAGTTTCGTTGTTGGCCATGATGATGGTGACTAGGCGTGTATTGGGGCGCAGGGCTCGGCGGACGTCATCGGGGTCGACCAAGCATCGGGCATCGACTGGAACATAAGTGACTTCGCATCCCATCGCTTCAAGTTGCTTGCAGGAGTTCAGGACCGCGTGATGCTCGATGGTCGAAGAGATGACATGATCGCCGGGACGAGCCAGGCCGAAAATGGCCAAGTTATCGGACTCGGTGCCCCCGCTGGTAAAGACGATTTCCGAGGCGCGGCACCCCAGAAGCGCTGCTATCGACTCGCGGGCACGTTCGACCGCCGCTCGGGTTTCCTGTCCATGATGGTGGATGGACGAGGCGTTGCCGGCGTGCTCACTGAAGTAAGGCAGCATGGCAGCCAGGACCTCGGGGAGCACCGGGGTGCTGGCGTTATTGTCGAGGTAGACGCGGCGCATGGGACTGCCTCTATTTTACGCTTGATGGAGTTGAGAGAGGTGGGATACCTAGCTATGCGACTGTCACAACTTCGGCTTCAGCGGTGGGTTCTGGAATCGGCAGTTTATCTTCTCGCAAACCGTCCAGATGAAACTCAATCGCTTCCCGGATGAGCTGCTGCGCTTCTTGCTTCGTCTTCCCTATCGTAATCACTCCCGGCAGGTCAGGAACATAGGCACCCCAGCCGGTATTCGATTTTTCGTAAACAACCACGTAGTTGATCATTTCAAACCTGCCTGCTTCAAAACACTGTTTAGCGTACCAGGTGGTAGATCGTCTTTAGGATGTCCCGGTAACGTCACACGGCCCGACTAACTTGGATGCTTATACTGTCGATGACTGCCTTTCGTAGCCTTCAGATACCAGCCATCTGTTCAAGCAGCTTAATAATAGACTTTCATGGCATCCAAGTTACGTCCGAGGGCCAGAGCGAGCATAGACCTTTTCCCTACCGCTGGTCTATGGGTACGTAGTGGTTGGGATAAGCGGGGCCAATGTAGTCGGCTCGGGGACGGATCAGGCGGTTGTCGTCGAGCTGCTCGATGACGTGGGCTGTCCAGCCGCTGACGCGGGAGACGGCAAAAATCGGAGTGAACAGGTCAACGTCGATCCCCAGCGTGTGGTAGGTCGAAGCGGAATAGAAATCCACGTTGGCGTTCAGCTTCTTTTCTTTTTTGATGAACTCCTCGATTTGGTGCGACATTTCGTACCACTTGTCCTGGCCACTGGAATGGCAGAGATCGTGGGACATTTTGCGCAGGTGGGTGGCGCGGGGATCTTCGGTGTGATAAACGCGGTGGCCAAAGCCAGGGACTTTCTTCTTTTCCGCCAGCATTTTCTTGATGAATTCCACCGGATCAGCTTTGGCTGCGTCAATGGCTTCCAAAATATGGAATACAGCTTCGTTTGCACCACCGTGTAACGGGCCTTTCAGTGTGCCAATGGCTGAGGTGACAGCGGAATGCATGTCCGAGAGCGTGGCCGCTGTAACCCGGGCGGCGAAGGTGGAAGCGTTCAGCTCGTGATCCGCGTGCAGGATTAAGGCGATGTCCAGGGCGCGCTCGGCGGTTTCTGTGGGACGAGTTCCATTCAACAAGAGCAGAAAATTGGCCGCGTGGGAAAGCGAGCGATCCGGCTCCACAACACTCTTGCCTTTACGGATACGGTCATAGGCGGCAACGATCATGGCGATTTGCGAGGTCAGCCGAATCGCTTTGTTGATATTGGCTTCGTGATCGTTCTTTTTTTCTTCGGGATCGTAGAAGGACAGAGCGGAAACCGCGGTGCGCAGAACGTCCATGGGCGGAACATGTTTGGGAGCGTTACGCAGAAGATTGATGATTGCGGGATCCAACTTGCGCTCTTCGCCGAGGCGAGTACGCAGCTTTTTCAATTCGTCGGCAGTGGGAAGTTTTCCATTCCAGAGCAGATAGCAGGTTTCCTCGAAGTTGGACTTGTCCGCCAGTTCGTGGATGTCGATGCCACGATAGGCCAAAACGCCTTGCTCCCCATCGATGTAGCAGATGCCGGAAGTTGTGGCAACCACTCCCTCCAGCCCCTTGGGAGCTTGCATGGTGGTGGACATAAAACCTCGCTCAATCGCCTGGATTTTGTTGTGGCTGCACAGGATGGAAGTGCTGTCCCAACTAGCTTTTATACGCCATTCCGGTGAGTTTTCCAACTATCGCCTCGGGCCCACCAGGTTACTTTTGTCGTGCAAGCGAACGATGGAACCGCGTTCTCTAAACACCAAAGGTCTCAGCCCTCCCGAAACGGCTTCGAATGACTCCTGTTCCCGGTTACAATCGTTGCATGCGTTGGGTATGGTCCATAGTCGCTATTACTGCGATGGTGACGGCGGGTTTTTGTGCCGACCAGCCGCAGAATCTGCTGGTTTTACCCTGCCCTCAGGGGGATCCCGCCCATCCTTCATGCACGCCTTCGAAGAAGGAATCAAAAGAGGCCGGTGCGGCTTTTTCCAAGGGCCTTAAGCTGAGGAAAACAAACCATGCGGAAGAAGCGTTGGACAACTTTGAAACTGCCGCCCGCCTGGCTCCGACGAATGTGGAGTACGTGACCGCCCGCGAGCTGACTCGCCAGCAGATGGTGTCGGATTACCTGAAAAAAGGAAATGCTGCCTTGCTAGGGGGGGAAGACATAGAAGCTCTGGCTGATTTTCGCAGCGCAGTCCAGCTCGATCCCCAGAATGACTTCGCTCAACAGCGTCTGCGAGACGCTGTGGGCGCAGGGATCCCGAAAGACTCGGGGCCGCCACGGGTCATCGAAGACTCTGGAGAGGTACGGGTATCTCCGGGCACGGAACTGCACGATTTTCATTTCCGTGGCGACTCACGCGAGTTGCTGACACAAATTGCGAATTCCTATGGGATCACTGCTCAGATTGACGACTCGGTGCTCTCCCGGCGAGTTTGGTTTGATATCGATCAGGTAGATTTTTACACGGCCTTGCGAGCGGCTGGGGACGTCACCAAAACATTCTGGACGCCAATGGGCGAGAAGCAAGTCCTTTTCGCGTACCAGTCGCCGGAGAATCATCGTCAGTTCGACCGCATGGGATTGCGCACGTTTTATGTCCCCGGAGCCGCGGCGCCGGCGGACCTGACCGATATCGTAAATCTCCTGCGTAATCTATTTGATATGCGGCTCGTGGTTGCCCATCCCGAGAACTCAACCATCGTGGTGCGTGCGCCACAAAACACGCTCGATGCGGCCACGCAATTCCTCGAAACCCTGGGGGATTCGCGTCCGCAGGTGATGCTGGACATCAATATCTATCAGATCAGCCACACTTTCACGCGCAACCTCGGCTTGCAGGTCCCCAACCAATTCAACCTGTTCAACATTCCGGTTGGCGCGCTGGCGGCATTGGGCGGCCAGAACATACAACAACTGATCAACCAGTTGATCTCCGGCGGCGGTATTAACCAAGGCAACAATCAAGCCATCTCAGGGCTGCTGGCGCAGCTCCAGAGTCAAGTGAGTTCGCTATTCAGCCAGCCGCTGGCAACCTTTGGCGGTGGATTGACGCTGGAAGGGCTGAGCCTGGGAACTTTGCAGGCCCAGTTATCTTTGAACCAGAGTTGGGTCAAGTCGCTGGACCACGCCTCGCTGCGCGCGGCCCAGGGCGACGCTGCGACTTTCAAGATGGGATCACGTTATCCCGTCACCAATGCCAGTTTTGCACCGATTTTCAACTCCGCGGCGATTTCGAAGGTCCTGCAAAACAACAGCTACCAGGCGCCATTCCCATCTTTCAGTTACGAGGACCTCGGACTCGATATTAAGGCCAAGCCAACGGTGAATGGAAATTCCGATATAAGTCTGGACCTGGAAATGCAAATCCGGTCGCTGGTGGGTCAATCCATCAATGGCGTGCCCATCATCGCCAACCGCGAATACAAGGGCAGCATTACGCTACAGGATGGCGAACCCGCGGTGGTGGCGGGAGCGGTTTCCCACACCGACATAAGCAGCCTGAACGGGGTTCCGGTGCTGGGAGTCATTCCGGTGGTGGACGGTGTCAGCAAGGAAGTGGACGACGACGAATTATTGATGGTGATCACGCCGCACGTGCTTCAGGGCCGCAATCATGACGAGAGTAGCGAAATTTGGTTGACCAAATAGCCGCCTTATTTTGGCTGCTGGGCGGCGAAGTCCACCAGACTCTTCAGGGCGTCGTAAGGTACGCTGCCCCCCACCTGCCGGCCATTGATGAATAGAGTGGGGGTGCTGTTGACGTTTAGTGATTTACCCAATTCCACGGAACGCTCCACCCGTCCTATGGTTTCGGATTTGGCAGCGCACGCGGCGATATCCGCGCTCTTCGCGCCGGCTGCGTCGGCAATCGCGTTTAATTTCTCATCGGCATTGGCTTCCGTGATATCTGCTTGCGCGTCGTAGGTTCCCTGAATAAATTTCCAGGCCGCATCGTTCGAGGTGCTGGCCACGCAGTCGGCGTAAGCAGCGGCTTTGGCGGCCCAATTGTGCATCGGCAAAGGGAAATTCTGGAACACCAGGCGGACGTTTTTCTCGTCCGCAAGAAGCTTTTCAATAGTGGGCTGCGCTTCTTTGCAATGCGGGCACTGCAAATCGCTGAATTCGACAATAGTCACCGGGGCATCAGCTGGGCCGCGCGTGGGCCCGTCAATTCCCTTCTTCAGCTTCTTGAAGTCGGCCACGAAAGGGTGGGCTCCGAAGGGGATGACGTCGCCCACCAGGGCATGCTCACCATCCGGCGAAACATAAAATTTATCGATTTGCTGGCCTTCCGGACTGACGATCAACACGTCAACTTCGGCGAGTCCCTGCGCCGCGGCCGGCTTGATTTCCTGGATTTTCCAGCTCAATTGCGGGTTGTAACCGAAGGTCTGTTGCATAAACGCGTTCACCGTATCTTCGGAGGGAAGGCCCGGAGAGGCCTTTGCTTTCGCAGCAGTCGAGGCGGTGGAAGCCGGTTTGGCGGCAGGTTTCTGTTGAGCGCCGGCGAACAAGGCGGACATCAGAACGATCAACAGACAGGTCGATTTACGGTGCATGTGTTTCCTTTCCTATGATGACGGGAGCTTCTATACATCCGACTTGGCGGCAATGGGAAAGCGGCGGCCGTAGCCAAAAGCTTTGGCCGAGATTTTAAGTCCTGGCGCAGCCTGCTGACGCTTATATTCGCTTTTATCGACCATGCGCACGACTTTCCTCACCAAATCAAGATCAATGCTGCGATGCGTGGCAATCCACTCCGCGGTGCGTGAGTCTTCCACGTAATCTTCAAGAATAGCATCGAGGACTTCATAGGGCGGCAGGCTATCGCTATCTTTTTGATCGGCTCGCAGCTCCGCCGAAGGCGGCTTTTCGATGCTGGCCTGGGGAATCACGGCACGCCGCGAATTCACGTAATGGCTGAGGCGGTAGACCAGAGTCTTAGGCACATCGGAGATCACCGCCAGGCCGCCGGCCATATCGCCGTATAACGTGCAATAGCCGACACCCAGTTCGCTCTTATTGCCTGTGCTGAGAACAATCGCACCGAATTTATTGGATAGCGCCATGAGTAGAATCCCACGCGAGCGCGCCTGAACATTCTCTTCTGTCGCATCTTCCGCAAGACCGGCAAATACTTCCTGCAAGGTTTTGCGAGAGGCCGCAACCATATCGGTAATGGGGAGGATCTCAAAGCGGATACCAAGATTTTCCGCCAGCGAGCGCGCATCGGCGATCGAACCTTCCGAGGAATACGGTCCCGGCATGCCCACCCCGATCACATTTTCCGGCCCCACGGCATCGGCGGCGATGACTGCGGTGAGGGCGGAGTCAATGCCTCCGCTGAGGCCAACGATCACTTGCCGGAAGCCGCATTTGCGTACGTAGTCACGCGTGCCCAGCACCAGCGCGGCAAAGACGCTGGCTTCTTCCCCTTCGATCTGAGGATGCATTTCGCCGGTGAGCTGGTCAGAATCGAAATAGATGAGATCTTCCTCGAACGACTTGCCTTGTGCGATGACGTTTCCAGCGCGATCCAGCACCAGGCTCGAGCCATCGAAAACCAGACTGTCGTTCCCGCCAACCTGATTCACCATGACCACCGGCACTTTCCGGTTGCGGGCGATGGACGCTAACATATCGCGCCGCAATTCACGCTTGCCCATCCAGAATGGGGACGCGGAAATGTTCAGCAGGAAATTGCCGCCGGCCTGGATCAGGGCTTCGACCGGATCAAATGTATAAAGACGCTTATTCCAGAAGTGCTTGTCGTTCCATGCGTCTTCGCAGATCGTGAGGGCCATCTGTTTCCCGCAGAACTGGAAAAGTTCCTGGCTCTTGGCGGGAGCAAAGTTCCGCATTTCATCGAAAACATCGTATGTGGGCAGGAGCATCTTGGACTGCAAAAACGCGACCCGGCCGTCTTTGAGCAGCGCCGCCGAGTTCATCACCGACTTGCCGGTTTCGGCCTGGGCGGGAGTCACCAATCCACAGATGACGGCGATTCCGGAAGTTTCGGCAGCGATGCGCTCGACGGTTTCGCGGTTGTGGTCAACAAAGGAAGCCCGCTCCACAAGATCGCGCGGCGGATAGCCGCAGACGGAGAGCTCCGGAAACATGATCAGGCCTGCTCCCGCAGCTTGCGCGCGGCGGGCGAAGTCGATGATCTTGCCGGCATTGCCGGTGAAATCACCAACCGTGGGATTGATCTGGCCTAACGCAATCTTCACCCTTCCAGTGTAAAGGCGGGGAGCCGGGCAGCCAAGTCAGAGGGGAGGCGGGCAGTTCTCACCGAAAGCTATTCACGTAGTTCGGTCCTGGAGGCGCTCCGGGGCTGGTATCGGGCCCGCCGGGCATGGGCATCGGTTGTCGGGTATTGGGATTGCCCGTCGGCGGAGCTCCCGGCATGTCTTCCCCCGGCCGGCGCAGGGTGGGCGCATTGGCGGGCCGGGTGGCGGCTGGCTCCGGCCCTTTGGCGACGGTAGGCCGGTCGAGATCCACTTCTCTTTCGGTGCGAACGACCTTCTCGCCATCCACTTTCATGGTTTCGACTCGCACCACTTCGTCGCCCACGAGGCGGACAAAATCTACATCCTGCGGCGGATCACCGTAGATCCAGTCTTCGTATTCGATGTCGCCATCTTTCTCACGGATTTTCTTGGGCGCGCGGCCTTTGGAATAGATCACCATCTCCCGGTTCATTCCCACCAGTACCTGATGGTTGTTGATCGCTTCTTTGACTTTGGGCGGGACGGTCTCCAGATAAGCCTCTAAAGCGGACTTGGAATTAAAGTCGAAGACGGGCCGCAGCAAATCCTTGAGCTGTTGCGGGGTCAAGTCAGGAACGTAATGATCAAACACCAGGTTCACAAACGTTCCCCGCGCGTTGGCTTGCGAATCGTTGGGCGCGAGCGGCACGTCCCCTCCCCGCCAGAAACAGTAATGCGCTGATACCACTTCTGCCGTTTGATGGGGCCGCCGTTGATCTCAAAGTAAATCCGATCGCTCTTAATGAAAATGGCGCTGATTCGCGCCAGCTCGCCGGCTTTGACCGACGGGCCATACATGCCGAGGTCCTTTTGAAGTTCCTGGCCGTCGGGCGAGAGCTTGCCGTCTTTGAGGGCCAGTCCCTTCTTTCCCATGGGGAAAGTGGTACGGATGTAAACCAGTTCGTCGCTGAAGGTGTGGATGAGGTCTCTGCGGGTCTGTTGGGAAAGATGAGGTGGGGACTTGGAGTCGTCAGCAGCGGCGACCACGCAAACCAATAGGAAAGTGAAAATCGCCGGAAGGTAGCGTGACTTCATAAAACACCCCGGAGCCGATGACCACCCCAATTATAGCGCCGGGATCACAAAAATCGAAGGCCATCTCTGGCCACTTGCAAGGGCAGCACATGGCCGCCGTTTTCCCCGATGACCGTGGCTACGCGGCTAGCAGCGCCCTTTTCCACCAGAAAGATCACGCAGCCTCCGCCACCCGCGCCGCAGGCCTTGGCGGCCCGGCCCCCATTCCTCGCGGCCAGCGAGATGAGCTTGTCAATCAGCGGAGTGGTGATGCGGGGGGCGTTGGTGCGGCGCAGTTTCCACTCTTCGCGCAGCAGCCGCGCCATTTCGTCCCATTCGCCGCGGGCGAGAGCGGAATGCATGGCTCGGGCGATTTCGGCAATGCGCTCGAAGTTGCGGAACACTCGTTTATCGCCGTTGATATGGGCCTGGAACACTTCCCAATTATTAATACCGGATTGCCGGGGAGCGCCGGTGTAGGCCAGCACAAATCGGGACTCGATCTCCTCCGGCATGATAGGCACAGCCTCGCGATGGATACCGTCAGCATCGAGATGGATTGCACTCACCCCGCCGTAAAGCGCCGGGTAGTAATCCTGGCAGCCGGTGGGAACGTTGATGATCTGGGCTTCGACGTTTTGGGCGATCACGCGCATCTGTTCGAGGGTGAGATTCCGGTCGGTAAAACGCGCCAGTGCCGCGGTGGTGGCAATCATCAGCGCGGACGACCCCGAAATGCCCGCGCCGGCAGGCGATTCAGAGTTGGTCTCAATCAACAATCCCTCTTTGGGCGCAAAGAACTGAAGCAGCCGGGCCGCGAGGGGCAGCCGAAATTTCTTCGTGGCACGCAACTGTTCCAAGCTTTCGAAGTGCTCGTCTTTTTTCGTGTCCAGCGAATGCAGATGGATTTGCTTGCCCTTGAGTGGCGTCACCCGGCAGGTCGTGAGAATGTTGACCGCGAAATTCAAAGTGAGCGCGCCGGGATGAAACAGGTAGAGCGGCCACAAATCGATGGTCCCACCGGCAAGATCGGCGCGGCAGGGCGCTTGCGCAGAAATGCTGGGCCCGTTCACCACGTAGGCGGGTTTATGAATGGAAGTCATTCAGCCGCGGAATTATGACACAAAGAGTGGACGGGCGAGAAAATGACTGGCCTAGGTAAGATTCAATGCGCGCTTCATGGTTCCGCGTTCCTTCTGGATTTTTTCCTGGAGCAGGGTAATGGCGTAGATCAATTGCTCGGGACGCGGGGGGCAGCCGGGCACATAGATATCCACGGGAATGACCTGGTTGACACTCTGCACCAACGCGTAATTGTTGAACACACCGCCCGAGGTCGCACAGGCTCCCATCGAGATCACCCATTTGGGTTCCGGCATCTGCTCCCAGAGCTGGCGGATCACCGGCGCCATTTTGTTCGACACCCGGCCGGCAATGATCATCAGGTCTGATTGCCGAGGCGATGGCCGGAACACTTCCGCGCCGAAACGGGCAATATCGAAACGCGACGCGCCCATAGACATCATCTCGATGGCGCAGCACGCGAGTCCGAACGTCATCGGCCAGATGGAATTCTTGCGCATCCAGTTAACCACGTTGTCCACCGTGGTGAGGACCACACCCTCCGGCGTGGGATTGCCAAAGGTGAGGTCATGGACGACTTTCTTGCCGTCCTCGACGGCGACGTAAGGGCCGAAGTTCAGATCGCGGGACATGGCTTTATTCTACTTGCAGTTCGACGCAGAATCCAGATTCAAGACACGCAATCCCTCTGATCCGAAGGTGTAAATTCGCAAAACGCGCTTGACAAGCCAACTCTTTCCTGTAAGCTGTTGCCGTCTTCCCTCTCCGGTTTTAGGCCCCTTTAATTTTCCTGGATCACGAATTGTGAGCTCCGCGCACCAGCTTCGTCACGAGGCGGGAGCGGGCTCTGATTTTCTAAGGAGCTGTTATGAGTCAATTTCGTTTTTTCAACACCGGCATGGGCGCCAACAAGCGGCAAAGCCACACCCCTCCGATTGCAGCGGCCAATTTCCCTGTCCAAGCCTCCCGCGGCGCCCCGCTTCCCCATTATCCCTTCCAGCCTCTTCCTCCGGCTCGCCCACTTCCCTACAGGTTTGATTTGTCCCAGTTGCTCTCTGCCGACGACATCGCAAAAATTAAGAGCGCCGGGGTTTTGGTGTTTCACACCGTGGGAGACACCGGGGATTACCGGGACTCCGGGCCGCAGGATCTGGTCGCGAAAATTATGACCCAGGATGCGCAAAGTTCGCCGGACGGGAAACAGCCCGCATTCTATTACCACCTCGGAGATGTGGTTTATTTTGCCGGCGATATCGACAAATACGGCGCCAATTTTTATGAAACCTATAAAGACTATCCGGGTTTCATCGTTGCCATTCCGGGCAACCACGACTGTCAGCCGGACGACCCGAATGATGGTCCGGTCAATCCGGCCAAGGTTCCGCTCGATGGTTGGGTCCAGAACTTCATGTCGGCCAATCCCGGTCATCTTGGCTCCCTTAAGACCGGGGCGAACCGAACTCAGATGGATTTGCCATATGTATATTGGACTTTCACGACGCCGCTCGCGACCATCATTGGGCTGTTTTCCAATGTAGGTGAGACCGAAGGCGAGATCCACCCGGACCAGGTTGCCTGGTTCCGCAGCGAACTGGCGGCCGCAGATCCGAACCTTGCCTTGATCGTTGCCGTTCACCACCCGCCATTTTCTGGTGATGAGGAGCACTCGGGCAGCAGCGTAGTGGATAACGTACTTTCTGCTAGCTTTGCAGCGGTGAAACGCTATCCCGATCTAATTTTATCGGGGCATGTCCATAACTATCAGCGTTTCACCAATGTGATCCAGGGGCCCAAGGGCAAGCTTGAGATTCCATACGTAGTGGCTGGGGGCGGCGGCTATACGAAACTGGGGACGCTCCACCCGATTAATGGCGCCAAGCCCCCGGCACCGTTGACGCTGGCAAACGGTCTCACCCTCGAGCAGTACGATCAGGATAATTTCGGGTTTCTCCGTCTGGAAGTAAGCAAAACCCAAATTGTAGGAACGTATCTTTCGGCTCCTTATGCGAGTGGCGGCGCGTCTGCCGCCAGCGTGCTGGAAAGTTTCGTGGTCGATCTGGTCAAGAAAACGGTTACGACTGTTCCCAGCGGTGGAAAGCCCGCACCTGGGCCGAAGCCCCCCAAACCACCGAGGCCCAAACCGGGACCACGGCCAAAGAAGCCGAAAAAAAAGAAGAAGCACTGAATTAGCCTTCTCCGTCGAAACGCAAATTCGCCTTCGCCGAAGCGATCAACGCGAGGGCGAATTTGGATCCAATGACCTACTCACACTCCAGGGGGCTCTCTCAAGGATTGAGCACGATCTTCCCGAACATTTGGCTCTTTTCCATGTGCTCATGGGCCGCTCGAGCTTCTTTCAGCGGGAACACCCGGTCCACTACTGGCTTCAGCCGTCCCGCGAAAACGTGCTGCAACACTTCATGCAGCTCGCCCATGGTGCCCATGTAAGAACCAAGGATCGAAAGCTGGCGGGAATAGAGAAAACGCAAATCGATTGCGGCGGCTGCTCCCGTGGTTGCGCCGCAGGTCACCAGCGTTCCCGCAGGCTTGAGCGATTTCACACTCTCTTCCCAGGTGGCAGCGCCCACGTGCTCGACCACAATGTCCACACCTTCCCGGTTGGTGATCTTCTTCACTTCCTCGGAAATCTTCTGCGTGTAGTGGTTGATGCCGTAGTCCGCGCCCAACGCGCGGCCTCGCACCAGTTTGTTCTCATCGCCTGCGGTCGTGATCACGCGGGCCTGAAATAGCTTGGCAATTTGAATGGCGGCAATCCCGACGCCGGAACTCGCACCTAAAATCAAGACAGTTTGTCCGGGACGAATCCCTGCCCGGCCCACCAGCATGTGCCAGGCGGTCAGGAAGACCAGCGGCACACTCGCCGCCTGGTTGAAATCGAGCTGATCCGGAATCGGGATCACACTGACAGCAGGAACTGCAACCAACTCGCAATTGCCGCCGTCCACGCCGTTGCCGCGCACCGTGAACTCACGGCACTGGTTCTGTAACCCGGCCGTACACTTCGCGCAGTGATTGCAAAAATGCATTGGCGCGAGCAGTACCCGCTGGCCGGGATTGAAACCCGTGACATACTCGCCAATTTCGACGATTTCGCCGGCGATGTCGCTACCAAGAATATGAGGAAGCTTCACTCCCGGGAGTCCCTTGCGCACCCAAATATCCAGATGATTCATCGCACAGGCTTTCACCCGGACAAGTACCTGATCTTTGCGTGGGACTGGATCGGGGGCATCTTCGTAACGAAGAACTTCCGGTCCACCGAATTCGTGAATGCGAACCGCTTTCATGCCAACCCCTTGACGCAAATCAAACTATCACAGGAGCAATGCAGAATCATTCTGCCAGTCCCAATTCGGTACACGAAATCGGCGTCTGTGATGGATATCACATACGAGCGTGGTCCTAATCTCGTAAGTTGCTAAGGACAGATCGTGTTTGGAGGGCGTTGCCAGTGGGTACTGGACACGACCTGCCACGTCGGTGAATGGCCCATCAGCCACTGCGGTTCGACTCCGCCGCCCTCCGCGGTGTCCACTCACCTGAATTAGGTAGTGGCTCAATTTTCAAATTGGGCCATTACCCTAAGTTAACTTGACTTTGCACCCGTCTGGCGAGACGATAATTCTGGCAGGTCGTGTCCGCAGTACCACTGGTTTTTACGCCAGTAGCCCCGGAGTGATGATCCGGGGCTTTTGCTTTGCTGGTCATGAAACTCCCCGAATTGACTTGCTCTGATCACCCACTGATAATCAGCAGCAGATGGACATCTACGAAGAGATCGTCAAGCTTCGCCAGGAAGGCCGCCGGGGCGCGGTGGCGACCATTGTCAACGTGCGCGGATCGATTCCATCCTTCGAAACGGCGAAAATGCTGGTGCGTGACGATGGCTCCATCGTGGGTACGATCGGCGGCGGCTGCGTGGAAGCGGAGGTGTGGCAAGCCGCTCGCGAAGTCATGGAGAGTGAAAAACCTCGCAGCCTGACTTTCCAGCTGAATCATGATCCAAAGTACGATTCCGGGCTGGTCTGCGGCGGAACGCTTGATATTTTCCTCGAGCCAGTCTTGCCGCCGGCGGTACTTTATATTTTTGGCGCAGGGCATGTTTCGTTGAGCCTCTCCAAAGTCGCAACCAATGCCGGATTCGATGTCACCATCGTGGATGACCGGAAAAGTTACGCCAGCCACGAGCGTTTCCCCGAGGCGAAAACCATCATCGCCAAAGACTTTGCGCAGGCCATGGCTGGGATCACGCCGAATCAGTCGTCCTCGATTGTGATCGTAACCCGCGGCCATCGCGACGATATGCGCGTGCTCCGTTGGGCCGTGCAAACCCAGGCGCGCTACGTGGGCATGATTGGCTCCAAACGAAAGACCATTACGATCTTCCGCGAGCTGACCAAAGAAGGCATTCCTGCGCATCTCTTCGAACGGGTACATGCTCCGGTGGGCCTCGATATTGGCGCGGTCACGCCGGAAGAGATTGCCGTCTCCATCACGGCTGAATTAATTGCGGCGCGGCGCCACTGCGAACGAGCCTTGCCGCACATGAGCTGGTTCCATAACCAAAAGCTGGATGAGGACGAAGAAAAGACTGCATTGGAAGAAGAAAAGAACTAAAGGCTTTCACCACGGAGGCACGGAGGCACGGAGAAACCAGAAAGAATTTAGATTTTCTCTGTGACTCCGTGCCTCCGTGGTGAAAAGTTTTTTGGTCGGAGACAAAATGGCAACCCTCGGACTCATCGAATACAAAGACGCCAGCCCCGCCGTCCGCGCGGTCTATGACGACATCATGGCCACTCGCAAGACCGACTGGATCAATAATTTTTGGAAAGCCATTGCCCACGATCCCGTCACGCTCAAGCGAACTTGGGAAGACATTAAGCAGATCATGGCCCCCGGCGCACTCGACCCGCTCACCAAGGAATTGCTCTACGTTGCCGTCAGCGTCAGCAACCAGTGCAATTACTGCATCGCTTCTCACACTGCTTCAGCGAGAAAAAAGGGCATGACCGATGAAATGTTCAAGGAATTAATGGCCGTTGTCGGCATGGCGAATGAAACCAATCGCCTGGTCGCTGGATATCAGGTTGAAATTGACCCGCAGTTCAAGGTATAGATCATGGCCCACAAATTTAGTGATTCTTATCTGGAAGACTCCATCGCCCTGTTCCACCACTATAAAAAAATGGTTGAGGGCGCGATCGAACAGGTCAACGATGAACACCTTTTCGCCACGCTGGATGAAGAAATGAACTCGATCGCCATTATCGTCAAGCACATGACGGGCAATATGCGCTCGCGCTGGACCGACTTCCTGACCAGCGATGGCGAAAAGCCGGACCGCAATCGCGACACCGAATTCGAGCAGCCTCCTTCGTCACGCCAGGAACTGCTAGAGATTTGGGAGGAAGGCTGGCATCGCGTTTTCTCCGCTCTGGAACCGCTGAGCGAAGCAGACATGGGCCGAACGGTGCCGATCCGCGGAGAAGCCCATTCCGTGATGCAGGCGATCAACCGCCAGATCGCACACTACTCCTATCATTGCGGGCAAATTGTGTTGCTGGCGAAACATTTTAAAGGACGCGAATGGAAGTCGTTGAGCGTGCCGCGGAACCGATCAGCCGAATTCAATCAGAGGGTTTTGGCGAAGGAAATCAGCCAGCGCTAAGCAGTTTTCCGCGATTTCTTCCGGATGGACTTCTTGTGAGTTGACCTCGCGCCTGGGAAGCGGAACTCAAACTGCTTCATATCCACGCGCCGGCCGCGAAACCCCACTCCCTCCGCTTCCAGCCGGAATCGCTGCTCCATCGCATGATCGCCTTGCAACTTGATCGCTCCACCAGCACCCAACACTCGATGCCAGGGCAATCCAACGGACCGGCGCAACACTCCGACCACTTGCCGGGCTGAACCCGGATATCCAGCGGCCCTGGCGACAGCGCCATAACTGGAAACCTTGCCGCGTGGGATTCGGCGGATCGTAGCCAGAATACGCCTCTGCATGGTCATTCGAGTCGACGAGGACAGACTTGGCAAGACGGAGTTGTTGAAATGCGAACTGCCAACGGGCAGCCCTTCAAGGATCAAAGCACCGCGCCTTAAGCTGCCTTTCGAAATGACTCGATCGCCTGTTCCTCGCTGTCATAGACCTCAAACACGGTGAGCAGCTTGGTGACTTGCAACAGGTCTCCGACACGTGGCGTCAGGTTCGCCAGCTTGATCGAACCCTCGTTGCTCTTCGCCGTGATATAGAGCGCCACTAGCGTGCCCAGGCCGCCGCTGTCTATGTACGTAACTTCGGCCAGGTTCAGCACGATGCGTTTGTTCGAGGTAAGCAGCTTCTTTATGGTGTCTCGCAGGCTTGCAGACTCCTCCCCGAAGACAATGCGGCCCGAGCAATTCACCACCAGGATGGCATCGCTAGTGGGCTTGATGCTCATTTTCAACTGCATGCAAACACTCCTTCCGCCGGCAGGAAGGCCAGCTCAAGGGAAGAGCCTATCGTGTCCGGCACGATTTTCGCAAGGACTTCGTTACCAGTTGGCGGCGGGAACAATCCGAGAGTGGGATCAAAAGCGATTTTGGGAATCACACTACGCCATTTCGGGGTCCACTGCTTTCCATCACGTATAATCGGAAGGTCTCTCCCATGAGCTATCAGGTCCTCGCCCGCAAATATCGTCCGCAAAAGTTCTCCGAAGTCATTGGACAGGAGCATGTCACCCGCACCCTGAAAAATGCCATTGAGCAGGGCCGCACGGCGCATGGCTACATTTTCAGTGGGCATCGCGGCATCGGAAAGACCACGGTAGCCCGCATTTTGGCCATGGCGCTTAATTGCCGGTCGTCCGACAATCCAGTGGCCGAGCCTTGCGGAGTATGCGATTCGTGCCTCGAGATTCGCGCCGGAAATTCCGTCGATGTGATTGAAATTGACGCCGCCACCAACCGCGGCATCGACGAAATCCGCGAATTACGCGAAGCCGCCCGCTATCGTCCCGCGCGCGACCGCTTCAAGATTTACATCCTGGACGAAGCCCACCAGATCACCGACGCGGCCTTTAACGCGCTCTTGAAGACTTTGGAAGAACCGCCCGGCCACGTGGTTTTTATGCTGGCAACCACGCAGCCGGAAGACATTCCACAGACGATTCGCTCGCGCTGCCAGCACTTCAGCTTCCGGGCAGTGCGTTTCGAGGAAATTCTTGGTCAGCTGAAAGATCTGTCGTCGCGCGAGAACATTGACGCCGATGAAGATGCATTGGCTCTGCTCGCGGAAGCCGGGGACGGCTCCATGCGCGATGCGCTTTCGATCCTTGACCAGGCGATCGCTTCCTGCGACGGCCGTCTCACCGCCGAAGGCGTCAGGCAGTTGGTGGGTGCGGCGCCGTCTGGAGTCTTGGAAGAAGTGATGCTGGCCGTGGCCCAGGGATCGAGTGAAGAGGTCTTGCGGCAGGTGGACAAGCTCATCAGCGATGGCCAGAATCCTACCCACTTCGCGCGGCAAATGGTGCGGTTCTTGCGGAACGCTGTTGTCGCCAAGATTGCCGGAGGCGAGTCTTCCCTGCTCCAGATTTCCGGCGACGAGCGCAATCGAGTAGCACGGGTGGCGGAACTGTTCAGTGAAGAAGATTTGGCGCGGCATCTGCAAATTATGTTGCGCACCCATAGCGAACTGGGATACCGGCAGGAACAGCGCTTCCATCTTGAGTTGGGACTTCTTAAGCTGGCACACGCCCAACGTTTGTTGCCGATTGAGCAGCTGCTAAGCGACGCCGGCGTGGGCGCGAGCACTCCGCGGGCCCTGGGAAAACCGTCAGTGGTTCCCGACAATCGCAAACCGGAGTTGCCTTCGACTTCACGTTCCAGTTCGGTATCGCCATTTGCCGCCGATTCAGCGCGCAAAAGCGGATCGAAACCGCAGCTCTCCACCGAGAATATCCCTGCGGCCAGTTCGCGCGATGCAGGAAATCCAACAATGGCGCAAGTGGTCATGGGTTCTGCGGCTCCGGCGACGGTGAATGATCCGGAACCACAGGGCTTAACGGAAGTACCGCAGCCTGAGCCAGAACGGCTGGCCGTCGAGCCGGATAGTATGCAAACGGCAGTGCTCAATGCACTGACCAGTGCGGGCCATCGCATGCTAGTTGCGATGCTCGAGACCGGGGAATGGAAAGTCGAAGGAAATGATGTCGTAATTAAAGTAGCGACATCTGCCACCGTGATTGAGATGTCGCTGGGAGCAGACGCCCGGCGCCTGGCCATCGCCACCGCAAGCGGAGTGCTGGGCCGGGCAGTGAAGCTGAAGGTGATTTCCGGAGGGACCGTGCCAAGTGGCGCGGAAAATCGCTCGCCATCTCCCAATGGCGGAAGCCCCGGCAGTGGCCGCAGCCGGGCCGAACAGGACCCCATTGTCCGCCGCATGGAAGAGAAGTTCGGCGCGAAAATCAGGACCGTGATTGATTATTCCAAGAAAGTTTGACCGGAAGGAACCCCATGGACGGACTCAACCTTCAGGAACTCATGTCGCAGGCCAAAAAGCAGTACGAAGTCCTGCAAAAGAAATTGCAGGAGACGGTGGTCGAGGGAACTTCGGGCGGTGGCAGCGTTACGGTCAAAATGGATGGCCGCAAGCAAGTGCTCAGCGTCAAGATCGATCCCGAGGTCGTGAAAGACGGCGACCTGGAAATGTTGCAGGATTTGATCACGGCGGCGATCAATGGCGCCGGGCACAAAGTAGACGACGCCATGCAATCCACCATGGGCGGCATGCTCGGTGGAATGGGAATTCCGGGACTGTAGCCCACATTTTAGATTGCCCGATTTTAGATTTCAGATTTTTTCACTCGCATTGCTCAACTCGTTTTATTCAGGGACCTTTCAAGCTCATGTCTAAATTTGCGGAACCGATGGTGCGGTTGATCGACGAATTGAAAAAACTGCCGGGCATTGGCGGCAAGACCGCCCAGCGGCTGGCGTTTCATATCCTGCGTTCCAGCGACGACGATGCCGAGGCCCTGGCGGTCGCCGTGCGCGACGTCAAAGCCAACTTGCGATTGTGTTCCATCTGCAACAACATCACGGATGTTGATCCCTGCGTTTATTGCAGCAGTGCAACTCGCAATCAGCGCCTGGTTTGCGTGGTGGAAGAACCCACCAACATTGCCGCCATTGAAAAGACCAGGAATTTCAACGGCGTCTATCACGTGCTTCACGGCACGATTTCACCACTGCATGGGGTTGGGCCGGAGCAACTGAGGATTTCAAATCTGCTGAGCCGGGTCGAGAAAGACCAGGTCGATGAGGTCATCCTTGCCACCAATCCCACCGTCGAAGGCGAAGCCACGGCAACCTATCTTTCCGGACAACTGCGTCGCGCCGGACTTCGAGTCACCAGGATCGCCATGGGGGTTCCGGTCGGCAGCGACATCGAATACGCCGACGAGATCACCATGCTGAAGGCCATGGAAGGCCGCCGGGAGCTTTAACTCCCTTTTCATCGCAGATTCCCTCCTCAGTCGAACCCCCGTGGCCAAGATATGCAAGAACTTGCTCATTTGCGTCAGCAATTACACTGATGAGGTCAATTTGCCTTATCGATGAAGCAATAAATTGTTTAAATACATAATGTTATACGGATTACCAGAAGTCGAAGATTCATTGTTGCTCGGATCGCACCGTGGCCCTGAACTTGCACGTCTTTCAGGCAAGTGTTTCCTCTCTTCTCGTTGAGTTTTTTGAGTTTGAGCTGACGCCAGGAAGTACTTTCGACGACAGCTCGCGGCGCGCTGTGATGTAACCGCATCTCAACCGACGCCATAAGAAAAACCGGGCCAACCAGCCCGGTTTTCTTTCTTTAGGAGATGTTTTGGACCACGACTAGTCGTCGTTGCTCGGCTTTTTGGGAGTCAGGTCGCAGGCCTTGCCGATGCGGTCCAGACTGAAGTCTGCCGGGGTGAATCCTGCGATTTCGGGCCCATCGGGAGTTCGGAATTCCACTTTGAACACTTTCGCACCAATCAGTTCGCGAACGGTTCCTTTGTCCATGGAAAGCGACCGGCCTCCCAGCCAATTCCAGCCATGACGGCTGTGGCTCTCGTCCACTCGAACCAGGACCTCCAACTGCGGCTGTCCCCAAAACCCAGGGCGGTTCGGCGGGCCGAGTTTCACGTTAGGAACCAGGTCGGCGAATTTGTATTTTCCGTTCTCGCAGAAAATCTCGATTTTCGGCTTGTTATACGAGCTATCGCGCAGAAAATTGTCTGCCTCCAGTTCGAATCGGGTCTTCTTGGCCAGTGTCATCTGGTCTTGCGCATCAATTTCCAGCCATTTGCCACCAGCGTTTACGGGCGCGGGTTTCGGTGCATCCTGGGCGTAGGCTGATAGCGCTGCGGTGCAGGTTAGAAGTATGGCCGCAAACAGTATTTGTTTTCCGAACATCGTTATTGATTTCTTTCCCAAGGTAATTCTCCTTCTCATGTCCATCTTACTGAACTCGCGACTCATTTCGCGGGATCAATCCCCACTCACTGGTTCCAATTCGGCGTCCAGAAAAAAGTTTGCTTCTTGTTCCCTCGGCTGAATGCCTTCCGGCAAAGAACCACGGTTGTACTCGGCCATGCGGTTCTTCCATTTCAGGAAGTCCGTAATGGTCTGCGGCTCGATGCGGATTTCCACCCGGCGCAGGCTGGCCAGCAACAGATTCATCTCATAGTTGAACCCCACAGCCGTACGAAAGTTCTTCGCGGATCGCTGGATAACCTCAATTTTTCGATCCCGGCATTCCAGCAGTCCCCACCCGGCAGGCAGTTCTTCCCGGCGGATAAGTCCCGCAGGGGCCAGATAAAAGCGCTCGCAGCCGACCCCGATTTCTGGCTTTTGGCGGAAGGGCTTGCTCCGGTCAGCCAGGAAATCCGGGCGCGAAATCTTGCACTCGACCAGCACGGAATGGGAAGCCTTCTTCCATCCTATGGCGTCGGGCATCTCGCCGCTGGCACAGGCCTGTTCGGAAAGCACTACACCACAGCGATACCTCCGCAACCAGGCAACTGCTCGGGCGACTAATTGAGCATGGGTCATGAAATCACTAGCCTTCGAACAGATAATTTCTACTCGTCCAAGGAGGAAGACGGAAGTGACCGACTAGTTTCTAGCTTTCACCAGACGGGGCCCCGGTTTCGGAATTCTCAACGGCTTCACCATCACTGGCCGTCGATAGACCAGTTCAATCAGATGCCGAGCCGCGGCAACTTCCTGGGCGTTGCGATCACGCGCAGAGTAGCCTTGTACGGCAATGACGATGAACCCGTTTTTCTGGGCAATTTCCATCCGCCCCACTGGCCCGGTGCGGTCGGCGTTGAAGGCGTCCGCGAGACGAAGGATTCCGGAGAGATGCCCAACAGACTGCCGCTGGGCCAGATCGAGACCCTGCAATGCTTTTTGTCCCGCTCTCGGCAAAGCGCCGCGATGATAGCGGGCAACCGCACCGGCCAGTCGCAGATTCGCAGCACTCCATCCCAGAGGCGGTTTAAGCCGCTGGATCAGGCGGTAGGTGGCTTTCTCCGGCTTCTTTTCCTTGGTTGAGCGTCCCACACCATGAAGCCAGGCAGCGACTTGCAGAATGGCGCGACTTTCTTCCCTCGATGAACTCCCGCGTCCAGCAGGCATGGGCAGGGCATCGTAGAGTTGGAGCGCTAAGTGAGACACATGCTGGGAATGTTGAAAATCAGGATCGAGAAACGAAGCCCACTGCTTCAAACGGCGCAGAGCAATGGACTCAATTTCCTTGCCATGAGGCAATTGGGCGCGCCACACCTGCCAGAGCGAAGCTGCGCCGAGCATTTTGGCGCGATATTGCTCGATTCGATTGGCCCGTTCTTCGATGACTCGCTCATGCCAGCGAGACCGTGCGTCTTCATCTGGAAATGAGTTCACTTGCAGCAGAGTTGCCCAGAGGACGTCCAGGTCGTGAACTTCGCCCAAGAGATCTTGCAGCTGTTTAAGGTCATCCTTCCAGGCCGCGTGTTGTTCAGGGAGAAAGTTCTCCACAATGTAGCGGAAGCGCTTCAATCCAATGCGCAGGCTGTGAAAAGCGACCTGGGAACGATTGCGCAGCGCCCTGCGATGCAAATCATAGGCATTACTCCAATGTTCCAGCGCCAGGTGTTTGAACAGCACGCTCCCCGGCCGCAATCTGGTGGCCCGCCGAGGCAGCAGGACGCCCCATCGTCTCCACTGTTTGCGATCGAATTCCTGCAAGGCCTTCGCCGCTTCCAGCTTGAACTGAAGCTCGCGGTTTCCCAGAAATTGCATCAGCGTGGTTGTCACCGGATCGTCCACGGCGCCCAGACGCTGCACCCATTCCTGCATGACGTGTCCATCGCGCAGTTCCCCGAGGCTGCTGAATAGGCGCTTGCCCGCCTTCTTCATCTGCTTCCAGTTGGGATCAGGATCCAGTGCCATGAGACCGTCCGCAACTGATCGACAGCGACGCAGGGCCACACGCAAATCATGCACCGGGTCAGCCGCCAAATCCACGCCGGCACGATCACACTCCTCGAGCACACGTGCCATCCACAAAGCCAAGCCGGCTTTCTTGCGAACGCTTTTCCTGGTGGACAAGGCGGGAATGGAAACCATGGCATTCATTTCGACTGATCATTGTCGCCGGAAAATCGACTTCGTGCCAGCGATTCTGTTCCATCGGATGATTTCGTATAGTAAACAGCGCATCCTCCCATCGTCCCACACGACATGTGTGCGCTGTGGCACACTGTGATCATGGCGGAATCGGAATGAACGTGCTCGAGTTCACTTTCCTGGTGTGCATCGGGTCCATGCTCGCGGGCCTGCTGGGAGCGCTGACAGGACTCGGAGGCGGAGTGGTTCTCGTCCCTCTGCTTACCATCTTCTTTAAAGTGGACCTGCATTACGCCATCGGAGCCTCTCTGGTTTCCGTGATCGCCACGTCCTCGGGCGCGGCCGCCGCTTATGTAAAGGAAGGCTTCTCCAACATCCGTATTGGCATGTTTCTGGAGATTGCCACCACGCTGGGCGCGCTACTCGGAGCGTTTCTGACCGCCAAAGTCCCGACCAGTGCGATCGCAATGATTTTCGGGGCTGTGCTTCTATACTCTGCCTACATTTCACGGCGCACGCGGCCCCGGTCTCTCGGCGACGATCCGCCTGATGCGCTGGCGACCCGCTTGCGGCTGAATGGCGATTTCCCGACCACCGAAGGCATCCGGCATTACAACGTGTATCGAGTGCCGGCAGGCTTCAGTCTGATGTTCGGGGCCGGCGCTTTGTCGGGATTGCTCGGCATTGGCTCGGGGGCGGTGAAAGTGCTGGCCATGGACCAAGCCATGCGGGTGCCCTTCAAGGTTTCCACCACGACCAGCAACTTTATGATCGGGGTCACGGCCGCAGCCAGCGCGGGAATTTACTTAAGCCGTGGTTACATCGACCCCGGCCTCGCCATGCCGGTGATGCTGGGTGTGCTGGCGGGCTCGCTGATCGGTACCCGCCTTCTGGTGAAAACAGAAACCAAACAGTTGCGGCTGGTGTTCAGCATTGTGATCGTGCTGCTGGGACTGCAAATGATTTACCAGGGAATCGCCGGAAAGATTTAAACGAATATGAAGACTTTACCCGACTGGACCGATCAAAGATTTGAAGAACTGATCGCTAACTTGTTACGCACCGGCGTGCTGCTCTCCGCCACTGTGGTGTTGTTGGGCGCGATTCTGTATCTGGCCCGGCATGGTTTTTCGCCTGCCGACTATCGGGTGTTCCGGGGAGAGCCCAGGGAATTGAAAAGTGTGCAGGGCATTATCGGCTATGCTTTGCAAAGGCACGGCCGGGGCTTGATTCAACTGGGGCTGCTCCTGCTAATCGCGACCCCGGTAGCGCGTGTCACATTTTCAGTGTTTGGATTTGCCAGGGAACGCGACTGGATGTACGTTGGGTTTACCCTGATCGTGCTGGTGGTGCTACTCTACAGCCTGTTTGGGTCGTTCTTGATTGCATAGTTTCCGCCGCAGGGTTTACGAAGTTTTACGCGACTTTACCAACTCTTTACGCGTAGCGGCCATCGAAGGTGTTTGTATGAAGAGTGGGATCCGCGGCGCAAGAATCTCTTTTGCGTCTGGAGCCAAATCAGAGTTTGGAGGCAATATCTAAATGTTCAATCCAAGAACCAATCATGAAGCAAATGGACCGGCCAATAGATTCTGGCCGCGGTTCGCCGTGGCTGCATTTGTAATCGTTCTGGGGCTGGCCGTCTGCACCGGAACCGCATTCAGCCAGGATGCCCAAGGCCAGCAGGGCCCTCCACCGCAGGGTTCAGATATGGGTGGTCAGATGGGCGGCCCGGGTGGCCACCACCAGATGCCCAGCGTGGACGATCAACTCAAGCACATGACCAAGAAGTTGAACCTGACCGACGAGCAGCAACCCAAGGTAAAGGCCATTCTGGACGATCAGCACGCGAAGATGGAAGCGCTGCACAACGACTCGTCCGTGGAAATGCAAGACAAGTTCGTCAAGATGCGCGAAATCCATGAGAATTCGAGCACCCAGATCAAGGCCCTGCTCACCCCGGACCAGCAAAAGAAGTTTGACGAGATGCAAAAGGAGCACCACGATCATATGGGGCATCAGGACCCGCCCCCGCCCAGCAACTAACCCATCTCCATCTCAGGCGGCCTCGGCTTGTGCTCCACGAGCCGGGGTTGCTCCGACGGAATCATTCCGAGATCTTTCTCGTTTTCAATCGCGCTCAAGTTTACTTACGGCGCGCGCCGCCACTTACACCGCCGACATCAGGAACGTCTTCGCCAAGAGCGGTTGCCAGGTCAATCTGATGGTCCTGCTCTTGGACTAATATTTGACGAATCTGTTCGGCAAGCGCAAATTCGCCAAGAGCTTCGCATTGACGTATTCGCACGCGGTAATTTCGAATCGTCTCGTTTTCGTTCTCCAGATCAAAGCGCAGCATCTCCTTGGAATCATTTGAGACCCTGACAGGCTTGGGATTGACCGTCGGCATCTTGCCCAGATAGTCGATCTGCCGCGACAGGATCAACGCATGGTCCAACTCCTGCTTGGCATGAATCTGGAGCTGGTCGGCAATGTTCATGAACGCGGCTCCTTTCAACACCTGCGAATACACCGTGTAGGCAATGATGGCTTGATATTCGCGGGATAGATCTTCATTCAATAAGTCCGCAAGCTGGTCGCGGGTAATTTCTTTTTCGTTCTCTACAGATTTAGGACTAGACATGTATCTCTCCTCTGGATAAAAGTTTCGACGGCCTTGATGGCTGCTTGAAGGTAGCTAGGATACCACTTGGTTAGGTGCGAGTTGCAAGGCGAGAAGTCTTCGGACGTGAGGGGACGGCAGTTCCAGGTGAGATTGGAAGTAAAGTCAAAAGCCCGCCCTCCGCAAAAACCGTAGGAAGGACACGGCACCCAGTGGATCGTTAGGGCTTGGCGTCAGCTACGTTACCGATTGCATCTCCAGAAAGCACAAGCTCAACCCGGCGATTTTGTTGCCGGCCTTCGGCCGTGTCATTGGACGCGACTGGATCGCTTTTCCCCATGCCGGCGGACGTTACCGAGTCTGAGGCGATTCCCTGCTGCACCAGATAATCACGCACCGCCCCGGCGCGCTTTTCCGACAGTCTCTGGTTGTATTCGTCGGTGCCAATGCTGTCGGTGTAGCCTTCGATGTCCAGATGCAAGCTGGGATAAGCCAATACGATCCCCGAAACTTTTGCCAGCCGCTCGCGGGCGCCGGACAACAGTTCGAAGCTGCCGGTCTTAAACAGCACATCCGACATGTTGGCGATCAGGCCCTTTGCCGTGTCGCGAGTGGCGAGGACGGTGTTGAGCTGCTGCAAGAGCCGGGCGCGGAGATCCTGCTTTTCCTTTTCCGCTTGCTGGCGAAGTTGTTCCGACTGCGCTGCCGCTTGCCGCGCTTTGTCGGCTTCTCCTGCGAGAACTTGTTGCTGAGCGACCGCCTCGGCTTTCGCTTTCTCCGCTTCCTGCTGTTGACGGGCGGCCTCGGCCGCGGCCTGTTGCGCTTCCAGCTTCATGCGCTCCGCTTCCGCTTTCGCGGCCTCCGCCTGGACGCGTGCTGCCTCGGCATCGGCGCGGGCCTTGGCTTGTGCGTCTGCGTCGGCGCGAGCTTTGAGGGCCCGGTCCTCGGCCGCTTTCTTTTCCGCGGCTGCCTGGGCTTGAGCTTCTTCTTCCGCCTTCTGCTTCACCGCCATCACCCGCGATTCTTCGGCGGTCTGCGCGGCTTCGCGCGAACTGGCTTCGATGGTGCTTTTATTCTGTTTTTGGCGGTAGGCGGTCTCCGCCAGCTTGAGCTGCGCATCGGCTTTCGCCATAATGGACGGCGCGTATTTGTCCGCGGCGGCAATGTGCGCAATTCTCACCGCATTGCGGGCCTCGAACAGTTCCAACGGAGTGTTGGGATCAATGCCGAAAATGGCGTCTTGAATATGCGTGTTGGTCGAAGAGTATGTGCCACTGCCCAGCAATTCATATTTGGCGGTGATGTCTTCTTCCGCAGCGCCGGCCATGACCACGTTTTCCAAAACCACCGTATTGCCCGGTTGCGATACCGCGGAATAAGGCTCGGCGGTCACGATCATCCCAAACGTTTGCATGTCGGTGAAAGCTTTTACATGGCCTTTGCCATGATCCAATGTAACCTCGCCCAGATTGACGGCGCGCCCTTGCGGAGAAACCGCCCAGAGTACGTAGGTCAGATATTCGAAGCCAAACTTTGTGGCATCGTCTAGCCCCTGAAATTTTGCCTCAATCTCAATGTTGCTTTTTTTGCCTTCTACTTTGGCGTCCCCAAAAGCAGCCGACATTAACTCCGTTCCCTTGAAGTCAACCTTGGCGGTGCCTCCCTGCTGTCGGTAGTGCATGGCTTTGGTGGTGCGGGAAACCGTGGCTGCGTTGGCCGGGGCAGGAACAGCCGCCGGAGTCTGCGCTCCCGACACTGCAACAGTTGTGCAAACTAATAGGACTTGGGCCAGATAGCTTCTCATTGCCAACCTCATCCTCAATCGCTCGGGCGATTTTCTTAGACTCTTCTAACCTAACTGTACGTTCGCCTGACCGAGGATGAAATATTACTTTCGTCATACCTTGGGATTACAATGCATCCATGCATGACTCACTCATCATTGCCGGCCGGGAGTTCCGCTCCCGGCTCATCGTGGGCACGGGAAAATACAAGTCTTTTCAGGAGACGGCGCGCGCCCTCGAAGCCAGCGGTGCGGAGATGGTCACCGTTGCGGTACGTCGCGTGAATCTGGATCGCAGCAAAGAGTCGCTGCTCGATTACATTGATCCCAAAAAATACTTCATGCTCCCCAACACCGCTGGATGTTACACCGCCGATGAGGCCATTCGTGCGGCGCGGTTGGGACGCGAGGTCGGACTTTCTGATTGGGTGAAAATTGAAGTCATCGGCGACCAGGCAACGCTGTATCCCGATGTGCAAGGTACGGTCGAAGCGACTGCCGTATTGGTAAAAGAAGGCTTTACTGTTCTCCCTTATACCTCTGATGACATTGTATTTGCCAAGCGCCTGATTGATGCCGGTGCGAGCGCGATCATGCCTTTGGGCGCACCCATCGGCAGCGGGCTGGGCATTCAGAATGCTGCCAATATTCGCATCCTGCGCGAGATGATTACCGGGGTGCCGCTGATCCTGGATGCCGGGGTAGGGACAGCGTCCGACGCCACCATTGCCATGGAACTCGGCGTGGATGCCGTGCTCATGAACACGGGTATCGCTGCCGCCCAAGATCCAGTCCTCATGGCGGAAGCCATGAAGCATGGCGTTCTTGCGGGCCGCGAAGCTTATCTGGCAGGCCGTATGCCAAGAAAACTCTATGCGACGGCCAGTTCCCCGCTCGAAGGCGTGGTGCGATAAAATCTCCTGCAAAGAAAGAAGGGCGGCTATCAGCCGCCCTTCAATTCTTCATCACCAGCTAAGCCTTCAGAGCATCTTCATGCTGTCCACGTGGATGGAATCTCCCGTTATTTCTCCGGTGACCGCGATGTGATGTCCTTCATGCCCCTTGAGCGCTTCAGGATTGTCCACCATTAACACCTTCTGATCGCTATCTGTCACTACGACCACCTTTGCCCCGGCTTCCAGGCACTTCTTGGTGCAAGCCTCGGCTCCCGCGTTGGCGCCCTTGGCACCGCACTTGGAGTCGCTGACCCAGCCATTGACCGTGGTCTTGTCGGCGGCGGCAGACACGCTGACGATCATGAAGAACAACACTGAAAGGCCCAGACAAACCAGCAATATTTTTTTCATAGCGAAAATTCTCCTCGAATTGAGCGGCCCAAGCCGCCGATTTTGGATTCTGGCCGATTTTGAATTATGAATGATCCGTAGCGCCTGGACGCGCTTCCGTGGCCACAAACGACGCAACTATACCATGAATGCGAAGGCTGGTTGTCTGCGGAAAGTCTACTTTTCGGCGGCTTTACTCTCGGGCGGTTGCGGAGTGAGTGGCGTGGGCGCGACGTAGACAACTTCTCCGGGCCGCGTGTAATGCAATTTTTCGCGCGCTTCCCTTTCAATGGTCTTGGGATCTGTTTTCAATGCGTTGATCTGTTTGCTGTAGCCGTCGTTTTCTTTTTGCAGTCCACCGATTTCCGCCTGCAAGCTCTTATATTCGGCGCGTTTCTGCCGGTAGACCACCATGCCGTTGGCTCCGAACGTCACGTGCACAAACAGCCAAACCGCGAGCACTGTCACCGCGGCAGTTGCCCCGCGGCGCCGTACGGAATAGAACCAGGCCAACGAGGGACGGCACTTCTCCAGCATGCGTTCGGCAAAGGCTTCCGCCTCAGGGGCGCGCTCCACCAACGTGCGCAAGCTTTCTTCCGGACGGGGCAGCACTCGAATTTTAGGAAGTGGGCCTACTCGAAGATCCATGGCTCTGCTGTCACTTTCCAGTGAACTTCGCTTTGACCTCAAGGTCAAGCGGAAGTTGTCGCGTTGGGGATGGAAGGAACCAACTTCGGCAAATGGATGGTGCAATCGGCCTCTGGCGCCTCGCCTCTGGTCTGCTTCGCTGATAAAGTGAGCGTGAGGAAGCCCGATCCCATGACTGGCAAGAAAATCCTTCTCACCACGGCCGGGTCGCCGGATGAAGCGCGCAAGATTGCCCATGCCCTGGTCGAACGCAGGCTGGCAGCTTGCGTAAACATCATTCCTGAGGTGCAGTCCGTTTATCGCTGGAAGGAAAAAGTGGAACAAGCGCAGGAGTGGATGCTGGTGATCAAAACCACCTCCGAAGCATTCACTGAGGTGAAAGCCGCGATCAAAGAATTGCATTCCTACGAATTGCCGGAGTGCATTTGCTTCGAAATAGAGGACGGCAGTCCGGAATATTTGAAGTGGATCGGGGAGTCGGTAGGGTAACTGCGTAAACCAGCGTAGAACGTCGCCTACCTGATTCAGATCGCGGCCAATGCCTGGTCCAGATCGGCGATGATGTCTTCCACGTTCTCGATACCCACCGAGATCCGCACCATGCCATCGGTGATGCCGATTTCTTTTCTTCCCTTCACACCCACCCCGGCATGAGTCATGGTTGCGGGATGCGAGATCAGCGTTTCCACGCCGCCCAGAGATTCTGCCAGTGAGCAGATGCGCACTTTCTTCAACATTCTATTGGCATTCGCGAGAGAGCCGGTCTCGAACGAAATCATGGAACCAAAACCACTCATCTGCCGCTTGGCCAGCGCATATTGTGGATGATCTGGTAATCCAGGATAGAAAACTCTCTTCACCTTCTTGTGCCCCGCCAAAAACTTCGCCACGATTCTGCCGCTGCGGTCATGCTGTTCCATACGGACCGCAAGAGTCTTGACCCCGCGCAGGATCAACCAGCATTCGAAGGGGGATAGAATCGCTCCGGCAGCTTTCTGCACAAAACTCAACTGCTCCACCTGCTCCGGCTTGGTGCACACCACAACCCCACCCAGGCCGTCACTGTGGCCATTTAGGAATTTCGTGGTTGAATGCACCACCATGTCCGCGCCCATCGCAAGCGGCTGCTGGAAGTAGGGAGACATGAAAGTGTTGTCCACCACCAGCTCGACTTTCTTACGGCGGCAAATTCGACTCACAGCCGGAATATCGCTTAGCGTCATCAGGGGATTGGTCGGCGTTTCCAAAAACACCATGCGGGTGTTCTTACGGATGGCGCGCTCAACATTCTGCGCGTCGGACGTATCCACATAAGTGAATTCGATGCCATAGCCGGTCAGCACCTGGTTGAACAGTCGCGGCGTGCCTCCGTACAGATTATTGCCGCATACCACGTGATCGCCTGACTTGTACATCGTGGTGATGGCGCTGATCGCGGCCATGCCGCTGGCAAAAACTCGAGATCCAATCCCGCCTTCTAGCGCCGCCAGATTCTCTTCCAGCCGGGTCCGAGTGGGATTCGATACGCGGGCGTACTCGTATCCCTTATTTTTGCCAATCGCTTGCTGCACATAAGTAGAAGTCGGATAGATGGGCGGTGACACCGCTCCGGTCTCGAGGTCGGGCTCTTGTCCGGCATGGATGGCGCGGGTGGCAAAACCGGAATTATTGGGGTTCTTGTTCATAAACGCATCAGAGCACTCAGCAATCAGCAATCAGCAATCAACTAAATTCCGCCCTCGAAAATCTTCTTCGACAAATAGCGTTCCGCCGAATCCGGAATAATGGTTATGACCCGCTTCCCCGTCCCCAACCGGCGTGCGATCTGCAAGGACACAAACACATTGGCGCCGCCGCTTGAACCCGCCAGCACACCTTCCTGCGCCGCCAATTCTTTCACCATACCGAAAGCTTCAACATCGTTCGCCACCAGGATTTCGTCGCACACGGAAGCGTCAAAGTTCTGCGGGATGAATGCGGACCCAATTCCTTCCACCTTATGGGGCCCCGGACTGCCACCGTTCAAAACTGACCCTTGCGTAGTCACCGCAACCGTGAGCACATTTGGCAAATGTTCCTTCATGTAGCGTGCGACTCCGGTGAAAGTGCCGGCTGTTCCCGAACCGATAACCACGGCATCGATGCGTCCTTCCATCTGCTCAAACATTTCCTGGGCGGTGGTCGCGTAATGAAAATCGGGATTTGCCGGATTATCGAATTGCCCCGCCATGAACGCTTTCGGATCCTGCGCCACCAGTTCTTTCGCGCGACTGATGGCCCCCTGCATCCCTTCAGCATCGGGAGTGCGGGTGACTACCGCACCAAGTGCCCGCATGATGATTACTTTTTCTTCAGAAAAACGCTCCGGCACAAATAACGCCACCTTGTAACCACGATTTACCCCGATCAGCGCCAGCCCAATGCCCGTGTTCCCAGCCGTCGCCTCTACAATCGTGCCACCCGGCTTGAGCCGCCCTTGTTCCTCGGCACGCTTGATGATTCCGATGGCGGCCCGGTCCTTCACACTGCCTCCGGGATTCAGATACTCCAGCTTGGCATACACCTCCGCCGAACCTTCTGGAACCAATCGCTTGAGTCGAAGTATGGGAGTTTCGCCGACCAGTTGGGTGATGTCGTCGGAGACGCGCAGACGGGTGCCGGGGATAGTTTTGGTGGTCACCCTACAGACTACGGAAGGAATCGAGGAATGGTCAATCGGGATAAGCGGTTACTGAAGATACCTCAGGCGCTGAAGCGCTTTCAGAGCGGCTCTTTTTATCGCAGTGCCATAAGCGCTGCGCCGCCCAAAAGAAAAACTTACTTATGGTTTCCCGCCCGGTCCAGCATCCTGGCCGGCATAGTAGCCGCTCCGGGTCCGGACGGTAAGCTTGCCATCCCCTTTTTTCTGGGCCTCGACATGGATGGCACGATACCCCCCCACGCTTTTCGGGGTAGTGGGTTTGTAGCCAATGGTGTACTGGCTGCGAATATCGTGGGCCACGCTCTTGCTGATGTCGTCGACTTCACCGAGGGTTTTCGGCAGGAACGCAATTCCGCCGGTCCGTTCCGCGATGGTTTGCAAAGCCCGGCGGGCTCGTCTCTCTTTTTCCTCGCCCAGCAAGCCGATGGCATAGACGGTGGGTCCATTTTCTTCCGACAAGTCCTTGATTGTCTCTTCCAGCGTCGAACGGCTGGAATTGTCTTCCCCGTCGGTCACAACAAATAGAATTTTCTTGGGTAATTTGGTGTCTTTCTTCAGGTAATCGGCCCAGGAGGCGACCAGCGCATCGTAAAGCGCCGTGCCGCCGCGGGATTCGACTTTCTCCAATGCCTGGCGGAGCTTGTTGATGTCACTAGTGAAGTCCTGGTCCAGATAAAACTCATCGTTGAAGTTCACCACGAAAACCTGGTCCTGCGGGTTGCTGGCTCGTACCAAATTCAGCGCTGCCTTGTTCACCTGGTCGCGCTTTTCCCGCATGGAACCAGAGTTATCGATCACGATCCCCATGTCGACGGGAACATCTTCCTGCCGGAAGGAGGTAATGGGCTGGGGCTTGCCATTCTCCATCACCGTAAAGTCGCCTTTGGTGAGGTTTGTGATCAGGTGCATCTTGCTGTCCACCACCACAGCGTGAAGCACAACCTCCTCGACCTGTTTCTTGAACACGAAAACCCCGCTATCGTCGGCCGGAGGCGGCGCCTGGGTCGCGTCTTGCGGAGTTCCGGACGACCCAGCCGGGACCGACTGAGGCGGAGGCGCTGAATCCTGTGCCGGAGCAGGTGTGGTGATCGCCGGGGGAACAGGTTGAGGAGCTGGCTGGGAAGAGGTTGCAGGCGGCTGTTGAGCAGCACTGCCGGGAGCCGAAGTTGTTGGCTCCTGTGCTCCTCCAGCTATGTGAATGAAAAGGAATGCAAGCAGCAGAAAAAGAACTCGGCTATTCCGTAGGCGCATAGTATCCCGTTTTGGCGTAAACCTTGAGCGGCGGCAGTCCCTTCGGCGGAATCAATTTCACTTTTATCTTACGCCATTTGCCGTCGTGTCCAGGTTTCATTGGACGGTATCCCAGCACATATTGGTTGCGCAGCTCAATTCCTATTTTTGTGGCAACATCTCCCAAATCGTTTGGATTATCGATGGTAAAAGCCCGCCCGCCGGTCAATTCGGTGATGTCGCTCAACAAGGCCGGCCCCAACTGTTCTTCCTGGCTCTGGAAATAATGGTCATACAGGCCGATGGCATAAATCATTACATCCGCTTCCTTCACCAGGGACTTGATCTCGCCCTCGGTATAGCGGCTGTGATTGTCGCCACCGTCGGAGATGATGAGTAGTGCCTTCTTCGGATATTTTGCCTGCCGCATCTTGCTGACACCCAGATAAATCGCATCCAGCAGGGCCGTTCTCCCTTTGGGGACGGTGTACACCAACTTGCCTTGAATATCTTCCACCGACTGCGTGAAGTCGGAAATCTCCTCCGGCTGGTCGGCAAAGGTAATCATGAAGAACTCATCCTGCGGATTGGCGGTCTTGAAAAACTCCACCACCGCTTCCCGGGCGCGTTCGATCTTGCTGCTCATGCTGCCGCTCATGTCGAAAATCACGCCCAGCGATACGGGAGCGTCTTCGTTCGAGAAATGCTTGATCTCCTGCGCGTCCTTACCCTCAAAGAGCTGAAAATTCTCCTTGTCCAGTCCAGTCACCAGGCGGTTCATGGGGTCGGTAATCGTGACCGGCACCAGCACCAGGCTGACATCCACCTTGATCGGCTTGGTATGGGTTTTCAGCGAAGGATCGATAATTGCGTCGGGATTGGGCTTGTCTGGCTGAATTCTCGGGCTGATATGCACATCATCCACGCTCGCCGGAGTCTGTGCCCAAGCCGAAACTGTGAAACCGCAGCTCACTGCCAAAGCCAGACCAGCGCAAAAAACGAAAACGCGCCCGAAGGAGCGCGCAGCTAAGTTTCTCTGGTTCGGGGATGAAACCGAGTGGACGTGCCGTACTGAAATCGACGGGCCGAATGACCAGCGCCCAAGCAGGCGGGCCATAAAAAACCTCGCTCTAGAATTTGATCCTAACATAGCGCGCAATCGAAGATGTCAGTCTTTTGTCAAAGTTTGCTTCCGCCGGAATCGGATGCGCAAACATTTGCCCATCCCAGCTGCAACTTCTAAATCCACTTGCAACTCAACCCCCAAATCGCGGCCCTCTCTTGTTACAATCTTTACCTCCAAACCATGGCCCACATTTCAGCGTTTCGTGCCCTCCGTTATGACCCTGCCCGGGTCTCGTTGTCCCAGGTTGCCACTCAGCCTTATGACAAGATTTCTCCCCCCATGCGGGAAGGCTATTACGCCTCCAGCCCTTACAATCTGGTGCGCATTATCTTAGGCAAGCCCGAACCCGCAGACCATACCAATGAGAACGTATATACCCGGGCTGCCGGATTCTTTGGCGACTGGCGCCGCCAGGGCGTCTTTTTGCAGGACTCCCAACCCTCGATCTATGCCTACCTTGAACGGTTTACCGCTCCCGGCGGCAAGACCGAACACGAACGCCGTGGTTTTATCGCGCTAGGCCGCCTCGAAGATTACTCCGCCGGCGTGGTCCACCGCCACGAACAGACCCTGGCCAAGCCCAAGGCCGATCGCCTGGATCTTTTACGGCACACCCGCGCCCATTTTGGGCAGATTTTCATGCTCTATAGCGATCCCGCCAGCGAAATCGAAGGCCTGCTCGCCACCAACACCAAACCAGACATGGAAATGCGTGACGAATATGATGTCTTGCATCAGGTCTGGAAGGTTTCTGATCCCCATCTCATTGATTTAGTTCGCGGCAAGATGCGGGACAAAAAGTTGATCATCGCCGATGGCCATCACCGCTACGAAACCGCTCTGAACTATCGCAACGAACGGCGGGCGGCAGCCGCATCATCAAACCCCGGCGCCGTTCCCCGCCAGCACTCGGCAGAAAATGACCTGGTCGGCACGGGCGAGGCAGAAATTGCTCCCTACGAACTGGCCATGATGACCTTCGTCAACATGGACAGCCCCGGCCTGGTCATCCTGCCCACGCATCGTGTGGTGCACGGGTTGCCTTCGTTTTCGTCGGACGCATTGCGCGAGGGAGCGCGCTCCTACTTTAGCGTCGAAGAAGTCGATCCCTCGCTCGATGCCATCCGCGCCCATGCCATCCTGCGCGAAGCCGGCCACACCGGCTCGGCTCTGTTGGGCATCACGTCGAACCGTGCCTTTCTCTTCGACCGCCCAAAAGGAGAAGGCACCAACGTCTTCGGCTCTCTTTCCCTCCGCCAGCAATCACTCGACGTCGTCCAACTGCACAAGTGCTTGCTGGAAGGCGTGCTGGGCCTGTCCGAAGAATCGATCCGCAACCAGGAAAATCTCAGCTACATTCGCGACGCCGCCGAGGCCATCGCCAAAGTCCGCAGCGGCGCAGCCAATGTGGCGTTTCTCATGAACTCGGCCCGCATGCAGCAGATTCGAGACATCGCCTTCGGCAATGAAGTCCTTCCCCAAAAATCGACCGACTTCTATCCCAAGCTCCTCAGCGGCCTGACCATTTATGCCCTGGAGTAGCGACAGGCTCGGTGGCAGGCTGCGCCAGAAGCCCAACCTGTCGCTAGTCCTGATCGTCGGAGTGGTTCTCACCTCGGCTGTACTATTTTTTTCCGTCCGCGGTTTTTCCGCTGCTGTCGCCCCGCCAGACAACAATAGGCTGTTATCAATTTATTCCAACGCCGCCAACTATTCCCTGCCGCTGAGCCAGCGCTTTGGCCAGGACTACGTCAGCCTGCTCGATGTGCTCGACCCTCTGGGAAAAGTCACCGCCAGGACCGAGGGCAATCACTGGAAGGTCCGCTTTAACGATGGAGATGCGGAATTCGTCGCCGGCAAGAAGCGCGCCCGCATCCGTCGCACGGGATTCGATTTGCCGTTCAATTTTCTGCTGGAAAATGGCCGCGGCATGGTCCCTCTTTCCTCGCTGCCACAAATCCTCTCCCGCATTCTCGGCGGCCCCGTCACATTCAACGAAAACTCTCGCCGTCTCATTATCGGCAACGCCGGTGTGCACTTCACCGCGCAAGTGAGCAAGACAGCGAATCCCGCGCTGGTGCTCAACTTTACCGCTCCCGTAAACCCTTCCATCGCCACCGAGCCCGGCAAGCTGCACATGCATTTCAGCCATGAGGCGCTGGAATCCCCCGCTTCACCCGTGCTCACCTTCGATAGCAAGACCATCCCTTCGGCCAGTTATGAGCAGAGCAACGGTGCGGCAGACATCACCGTAAACGGCACCGCGCCTTTGTTTGCCACCTTCAGCAGTGATCGCAAGACGATCACCATCACCGCCGCCCCGCAAACCGCGGCACAAACACAATCCGCACCAGCAACACCCGGCGCTCCGGCTCCAGGTTCCACATCTACAGGGCTACCTTCGTCGAGCGGCTTTTTTTCAGGTGCTTCAGCAGGCAGTACATCCGGACAACGAAAGTATTTTGCCGTCATCGACGCCAGCCATGGAGGCGATGATCGCGGCGCCACTCTCAGCGATCAACTCGCGGAAAAAGACATCACTCTGGCCTTCGCCCGGCAATTACGACAACAACTGGAGAGTCGAGGAATCATCACCCTCCTTTTGCGCGATGGCGACATCAATCTCAGCCTCGACCAGCGTGCCAGCCAGACAAATTCCGCGCACCCCGCCATCTACCTCTGCGTTCACGCGGCTTCGCAGGGCACGGGCGTTCGCATCTACACCGCGCTGATTCCGGCAGGCGGTGAATCCCATGGCCCGTTTATCTCGTGGGACACTGCTCAAGCCGCTTCCATTCCCGCGAGTCAGGCTGCGGCAGCCAGCGTGGCGGTCGAGTTGCGGACGAAGCAGATTTCGGTTCGGACTCTGGCCGCGCCGTTGCGCCCTTTGAATAACATCAACGTGCCTGCAATTGCATTGGAGATCTCGCCACCAAGCGGCAAGATCGCGGATTTGTCCTCTCCGGATTACGAGCAGCTCGTCGCCAGCACCGTGGCTGCGGGAATCGCCGACGCCCGCGCAAAGCTGGAGGCGCTCCCATGATTTCCCGCCCCTTGCTTTTCGGCGCGTTGGTCATGCTATTGGTCGCACTCGGCATGGGCCTCTACGTATGGCATATGCGAAGTCTTTCCGGAACGGAATTTGGCGAAGCCACGCCTCGCTCCCTTGCACCCCCGGTTTCTGGCCCCACCGAGCAGGTGGTCTTATATGTCGCTTACGACGACATCGGCGTACTACGCGCACAAGCCTCCCGCATCCCTTTGCCGGAAGGACGCCAGCAACGCGCCGAGGAATTGCTTCGCGCTGTGCTGGGCGTGTATCTCGACAAATCCTCGCCCCACCCTCTGGGCGCTGGCTCCGAGGTACGGAACGTCTATCTGGTGGACCCAGGGCTCGCCGTCATTGACATCAACTCAGCTTTTGCCAACAGCCACCGCTCCGGCATTCTGGTGGAAGAGCTCACCGTGGCGTCGTTGGTGCAGACGCTGTCTGCGAATATTTCCGGGATTACTCGCGTGAAGATTCTGGTGGACGGGAAAGAACGTGACACCCTGGCTGGACATGCCGATCTGACGAATTTCTATGATGTCGCCGCAGTGAATCAGCTGGCAGCGCAGCTGCAGTAAATAGGCTCTGGGCTGTAGGCGCTGGGCTCTGGGCTGTCAAAGCCTAGAGCCGAAGGTAGTGGTGCAGTTGAAATAAGATTTGTATCAGGGCATCGCCTTCAGGCGTGCCGACGAACTCGGACAATTCGATTACGCGCGCAGCGCCTGCTCTTTGATACGCCACGTGCACAGGGGCTAAAGCCCGTCTCTGTTGGTTTCTCTTTCGGCACGGCTGAAAAGCCGTGCCCTGATACAAATCTTATTTCAACTGCACCACTACCGAGCCGAAAGCCTAGAGCCGAATGCCCAGAGCCTAGAGCCTGGAACCTAGAGCCCATTTATCACTGTTAGAATCTCTGACATGCATTATCGCTCCGACAATCGCACACCTGACCAACTGCGTCCGGTAAATATTATTCCTGACTTCATTCAAACCGCCGAAGGCTCGGCTCTCATTGAAATTGGTAATACACGGGTGATTTGTACTGCGTCGATTGAAGAATCGGTGCCGCAGTTTATGCGCAACAGCGGCAAAGGATGGATCAGCGCCGAGTACAGCATGCTGCCGCGCGCGACCCTCACGCGTACTCCGCGCGAAGTAAATAAGGGCCGTCCGAGTGGACGCACCCACGAAATTCAGCGCCTGATCGGACGTTCACTGCGGGCCGTCACCGACATGGCACGCCTCGGCGAGCGCACCATCTGGATCGACTGCGATGTCATTCAAGCCGATGGAGGCACGCGGACTGCGTCCATTACCGGAGCTTTCGTGGCTCTAGGGTTGGCGCTGGAAAAACTGGTCGAGGCCGGCACCCTGACTTCAGCTCCCTTGCGCGATTTTGTCGCTGCCGTCAGCGTGGGCATTGTGGATGGCGAAATCCTGCTCGATCTCTGCTACGAAGAAGACTCCCGCGCCGACGTGGACATGAACTTCGTGATGACCGCCGGCCATAAGTTCGTCGAAGTGCAGGCTACTGCCGAGCATCAGGTGTTCGACGAAGCGCAGCTCAACAAGATGACAGCTTTGGCCAGTCAGGGCGTGCAATCGCTAATTGCCAAGCAGCAGGCGGTGTTGAGGAAGCTCACGTTGCGGCAGTAGGAATTGGTAGAATCATAAGGTGCTTTGTACAGAAGGTTTCGATGAGTCTCATTCGCATCATGAGTAAAGCGGCTTGGTTTAGCGTTCTTTCTTTGGCAGTTTCGCTATCTCCTGCTATAGCTCAGGTGAGGCCAACAGCTGCTAAGGAAATTAAGCCTCCACAACTCCAGCTCGAAATAACCCCGTTAAAACAAGTCTACAAGGTTGGGGAAACTGTTTTCGTCAAGTACAAGCTCACCAGCCTCACCGACGGAACTCTTTGTTTTCCGCCTCCCAACCTAGAAGTGAGCCAACACTTCACCGGTTATTTTTCTACCTTTGCCACGCCGCCTGGTGTGAAGGACATAACACGTTTTCTTGAAGGCTTTTGGGAAAAAAGTCCCTCCGTCGAACGCCTACGTACGGATGTCCCAGACAGCTGGATCAAGCTAGGAATGTCTGAACCTTACCAGCCGAAAGGATTCGGCAAGGTTGCAGTACTAACAGAGCCAGGCGCTTGGGAATTGCAATCTACCTACTACCCTCCCGAACTGGACTCGTCACAGATAGCAGTCGTCAAATCGATAGGATGTACCCCTCCTGCTACTCGAGTGGAATCGGATCCCGTCATCATCACCGTCAAGAGCCCTCAGGAGTAAAACGTCTGTTCGTTCTAGTCGTATAACTCATCTCTTTTCCAGCGGCCAATCCTGACAATCTGCTGCGAACGCAATCGGCTAAGAAGTGAATCTCGGGCACCAGGCAGCATGACTCTGCTATCTCTGACGGGCGCGATGTGGGCAACCGGCCTGCCATGGCTCGTCACCACATAGCTCTGCCCTTCCCGAACATCCCGCAGCAATCGCAAGAATTTACGGCTGGCATCGGACGCTGAAATTGATTTTTCCATGGCTTTATCCAGTTGTAGTTGAATTGCTTGCATCAAAATCGAGCTGGAGGCTGGGAACAGTGGTGGGGCCGCGCAAGATCCCTCGCCCGGCTGAACTGCGCCGGATCTTGGGGATGACAGTTTGGGGATAGTTCAAATTCACCCACTATTTGAGTGTCGCTAGATTTTGCAATTTAGCACTAATTTGTATATACTTATTGTATATACATCGGAGGTAATCGCATGGGCACGGCGCGGGTATTCAAATCCGGGAACAGCCAGGCAGTCCGGCTGCCGAAGCAGTTTCGCGTGAAAACCGACGAAGTTGAGATCTTTCGCCGGGGCGATGAGATAGTTTTATGGGAAAAACCCGGAACCCTGGTTCGCGCCTTCGATCTGCTGGCTGATCTGCCCGACGATCTTGAACTCCCCGGACGTGAGAAAGACCGACCGCAGAAACGCAAGGGACTGTAATGGGGCCTCGCTATCTGCTGGACACCAACATCTGCATCTACATTCGCCGGAGAAGGCCGGAGGAAGTGCTGCGCCGCTTCCGCAAGCTTCGCCAGGGAGAAGCGGCGCTTTCCGTCATCACCTATGGCGAGTTGCTATACGGCGCGGCCAAGAGCGCGCAACGGACAGCGGCGCTGGAGCGTCTAAGGGAGTTGGTTCATTTCCTGCCAGCATTGGCTATGCCCGAGACTGCGGGAGAAAAGTATGGAACCATTCGCGCCGAGCTGGAGTCAAGGGGCGAGATGATCGGCAACAACGATCTTTGGATTGCGGCCCACGCGCTGGCTTCCGGGTTAGTCCTGGTGACAAACAATGAGCGGGAATTCCGGCGCGTGCGCGGGCTGAAGATACAGAACTGGGCAACATGATTGATGGTTCTCGCGTCCTGCTGGGCGTGATCCCCAGTTCCTCCTACCCCGGACTTACGTCCGGGGCTATCCTATTTCGCTCCTGCGGAGCTGGGTTCTGTAACGGTTTATTCGATAATGGTTATCCTGAAACTGGTGCGTACAATGCGTTACAATTGATGCACCCAAGCACTCATCTCTACTCTGTATCACCCTGGAGGAAACAATGAAGCTCACTCCTGGCAAACTGGCCGGGTTGAAGAAAGTCTCAAACGAGAAGGGCGTGATCGCGGCTGCAGCCATGGACCAGCGCGGTTCGCTCCAGAAATCTCTCGCCAAGGAAAAAGGCGGCCCCGTCGGCGACGCCATGATGGAAGAGTTCAAAACGCTGGTCACCGAAGTTCTGACCCCCCATGCCAGCGCGATTTTGCTTGATCCCGAGTGGGGACTGCCGGCCTCGAAACATCGTGCCAAGAATGCCGGCTTGCTGCTGGCATATGAGAAGACCGGATACGACGCCAACACTCCGGGACGTCTGGGCGATCTGCTGGATCTCTGGTCGGTTCGGCGGCTGAAAGAAGCCGGCGCGGATTGCATCAAGATCCTACTCTATTACACGCCGTTCGATTCCAAGGACATCAACAATAAAAAGCATGCATGGGTGGAGCGACTGGGCGATGAGTGCCGCGCCAACGACATTCCCTTTTTCCTGGAATTCGTTGGCTACGAAGAAGGCGCGGACGAAAAGGGCTTGGAGTATGCGAAGAAGAAGCCGCAGATCGTCACCGAGAGCATGCGCGAGTTCTCGAAAGATCGTTACAGTGTGGATGTGCTGAAGGTCGAAGTGCCGGTGAACATGAAGTTTGTCGAAGGCACGAAGTCATTCGGCGGACAGAAAGCCTACAGCAAGAAAGAAGCTGTCGATCTGTTCCATCAGGCAGCCGGTGTGGCCACCAAGCCGTTCATTTATCTTTCGGCCGGGGTCAGCAACAACGAGTTCACGGAGACGCTCGATCTGGTTGGAGAGACCGGTGTGAAGTACAACGGCGTTCTCTGCGGACGGGCCACCTGGAAGGATGGCATCTCCATTTATGCCAAGCAGGGGGCGGCGGCTTTCCGATCGTGGCTGGAGACCGAGGGCGTGAAGAACATTAACAACGTGAATGACCGGTTGAAGGCGGCGACGTCGTGGCATTCGATTTACGACACCGAGCCGGCTTTAGTGGGCGCGTAGATTTAGTTGCGTTGGATTTTGAGGCACGGGCGTTTCGTCCGTGCCTTTTTCTTTGTACCTCGGTTCAGACTTCTTGACAGCGCCAGCCCATGGCTGATAAAACCTGACCTCACAGTAAACTGGCGAATTAAAACGATTTAATCCTCAATTTGACGAGGCAGAACCATGGCCCGCTTTGGCGTATTCTTTGTACTCTTCACTTCCCTTTCATTGCCATCCTTCTCGCAGCTAACTGCTCCTGCGGAGCCCGGGACCGTTCGCGTGGACGCCACGCCCGCCCACGTGATCAATTCGTTCGATCCCGACAGCGCTCTCGGCAGTTCCATGGATGTGCTTTCCCGTATGGATATCTCAAGAGTCTACTCGCCACATATCGTCCAGGAATCTCTCTCGGCGGGATGGGGACCGATCACCTATCGCAACAATACCGAACTCCGCATGGCCGCCTGGCACTGGACGGAAAATGGCACGTGGAGCGACGCCGCCCACCGCAGCGGATACTTCACGGGCAGCACCGAACTGAAAGAACCGGTCCGCGCGATCCTGGCCTACGCATTGCCGCACCGGGGTTTCGCCACCAGCGGGGATCGTCCAGTGGAGGGGCCGAACCTCACCTATTGGAAGAGCAATCCATATCTCACCACCAAATTCACTGGCGAAAGTGATGCGCTACATCCACAGTGGGTGGTGGTCGACCTGAGAGCCGAAAAGCCGGTGAACGCGATCCGCATCGCGTGGGCCAGCCCTTACGCGACCACCTATCAAGTGGAGTACTGGATTGGCGCCGACGCGCTCGACTTCGATGGCGGCCCCAAAGGGGAATGGAAAGTTTTCCCGTCTGGCGCAGTAGCCAACACTCAGGGAGGCACGTCGACCCTAACGCTCAGCGCTACGCCGGTCCCTACGCGATTTGTGCGCGTCTTGATGACCCAATCGTCGAACACTTGCGACGAGCACGGTCCGGACGACGTCCGCAATTGCGTTGGCTATGCCATCCAGCAGATTGCTCTGGGCACCGTCGATAAGAGCGGACTATTTGTCGAGGTAGTAAAGGATCCCGAAGAGAAAAGCACGACGTATTGTGTTTCGTCGATCGATCCCTGGCATTCCGCCGAAGATGTCAGCGATGGTGGGGGCTATCAACACACGGGATTCGACATTTTCTTCACCAGCGGAATCACCAATAACTTGCCGGCGATGATTCCGGTCACCCTGCTTTATGGCACACCGGACGATGCCGCGGCGCAGATTGCCTACATTGAGCGTCGCGGCTACCGCATCGGATACATCGAAATGGGTGAAGAGCCGGACGGCAAACACGCCATGCCGGAAGATTACGGCGCGCTCTACCTGCAATGGGCCACGGCCATTCACAAAGTCGATCCCAACCTCAAGCTGGGCGGTCCAGTCTTCGAGGGGGTCAACGAGGACATTCATGTCTGGCCCAACGCGCAGGGTCAGACTTCTTGGATGGGCCGCTTCATCGCTTACCTCACCGCTCACGGTGGTCTCTCCGATTTGGCTTTTGTATCCTTCGAACACTATCCCTTCGAACCATGCACCATCACCTGGAAGACGCTTTACACCGAACCACAATTGATGAAGCACATCCTGCAAGTGTGGCGAGACGATGGTGTGCCGAAAAACGTGCCGCTCATGGTGACTGAGAACCACCTTGCAGCCGATCTTACCGGCCCCATGACCACGATTTTCGCGGCTTTGTGGCTGGCTGACAACGTTGGGTCGTTTTTCGAAGGCGGGGGCTCCGCTTTCTATCATTCGCCTATTCAGCCTCAGGGTATCCAGAACAGTTGTCTCGGCTGGGCTTCATGGTCGAACTTTGTATCGGACGAAAATTACAATATCAAAGGCTACACTTCGCCCTATTTTGCGGCCCACATGATTAATCTGGAATGGGTGCAGCACCGCGCCGGCATGCATTCCATGTTCCCTTCTTCCACCAATATAAAAGACACCGAAGGGAATGTGCTGGTCACATCTTATGCAGTGCATCGACCCGATGGGAACTGGTCGTTGATGCTGGTTAATCGCGACGAAACGAATCCACACACTGTGCAAGTGCAGTTTGACGATTCGAAAGGCAAGCAGAGTAGATATTTTTCCGGGCCAGTCACTCTCGTCACTTTCGGCAGCGAACAATACGTGTGGATCAACGACGGTCCCAACAGTCATCCTGATCCGGACCATCCGCCGGTCGCCTCCACGATAGCGGCAAGCTCGCAAACCATGTTTACCCTCCCGAAAGCCTCAATCACTGTGTTGCGCGGTAAAGTCGCGGGGCTCAAGGACTGAAGTTCCTGAGAATTTTGTGCGAGTCTGGCGGTATAGTATCTGCTCTATGTGGAAACTTGCGCTCTTGTCACTTTGTCTTATCGCCACCGCACACGCCGCAGATAAGTTGTCAGCACCGCAATTGATCGATCTTGCAAAGTCCAACCCAGCGAACCTTCGGGACGCAATTACTGCCAGCTTCGATGCCAAAGACCTGAAAGAAGGCACGGCCTGGGCCGGCCATGGACCCGACTTCTTCTTCGCTACGGAAGCCGCGACTCCACCAGCTCTCGTCATCGACGACGCTCCGGCTCAGCCCATGCAGCATCTGACGGGCTCAGATCTTTGGTACGCGCCCGCGCGCATCGAGCCCGTGGGCAAGTTGCATTCGTTCCACTACCTGATCAATGGCGCCAAATTCGGCGGCCGTCTTGATTTACCCGCTTTCGGACCACTTTCCTATCTTCAGCCAGGAGTTCCGTCCGGAACATTGTCAGCGAAGATGATTCATACCAGCAAGATTTATGACGGGATGAAGAGCGAATACTGGATTTACGTGCCCGCACAATATGACCCCAAGGTCCCCGCCGCTCTGATGGTCTTTCAAGACGGCGGCTGGTACATCGATCGGAATGGCAACAATCCCGCGCTCAACGTACTCGACAATCTGATCGCGCAGAAAAAGATTCCGGTCATGATTGCAGTGTTCATCAATCCCGGAGACATCAGCGAATCTCCCGGCACACCGACTTACAACTTTGTGAAGGCTTATTCGGACAAGTGGAAGCGGGACCTCAAAGATTCCATGCGCAGCACGCTCTACGACACGGTCAGCGACCGCTATCCGCGTTTTTTGCGCGATGAAGTGCTGGCCGAGGTCGGAGCCAAATACAACCTCCGCAAGGACGCATACAGTCATGCCATTACCGGACTCTCGTCTGGCGGCATCTGCGCATTCAACGCGGCGTGGCAAATGCCCGATCAATTCGGCCGCGTGATTTCCTGGATCGGCAGCTTTGCCGGCATCCAGTGGAAAGAGGACCCGGCCAATCCGGATGGTGGTCAGGACTATCCCGAAAAAGTGTTGCGGGAGCCGAAACGCAATATTCGGGTGTGGCTGCAAGACGGATCTGAAGACCTGGAGATCCGCTACGGCAGTTGGTCGCTGGCGAACCTTCGCCTCGCCAACGCCCTCAAGTTGCAGGATTACGATTTTCACTTCAGTCGAGGCAAGGGCACGCACAACTCCGGCCAGGGCGCCGCTGAATTTCCCGAGGAGATGTTGTGGCTCTGGCGAGATTATGATCCGGCGAAGACCGAACAGATCTATGAAATGGAACCGTCCGAGAAGGCAAAGCCGCTTTTCCGGGTAGCGGTAATAAATCGGGATAGTGACTAGAAAGTTTCAGATCTTGCGCACTGAGTCTGGTTGCGGCGCGGACGTCCTTAACTGCGCACGAAGTTTCCCCAACGCGGCTTCCACGCTGATTCCGTACTTGGCGCGTAGCGCTTCCGGTTTGCCGTGTTCGATGAACTGGTCGGGCCAGCCGATACGCACCACCGGCGTGTTCAATCCCAGGTTATTTAATTCTTCCAGCACCGCGCTGCCGAAACCGCCCTTCAGCACGTGGTCCTCGAGAGTGAGGATGACCTGCACGCTGCGCGCATAAAACTCCAGCATTTCTACGTCGATCGGCTTAGCAAAGCGCGCATTGATGACCGCTGCCGAGTAACCTTCCCCTTCCAGCTTGCGGGCAATTTCCTGCGCCATAGGCACCATTGCGCCCAGCGCGAAGATCGCCACCTGATCGTTCTCTCCATGCTGCAATAGCTCGGCCTTGCCGATGGGGATGGCCTTGGGCACGTCTTTCACCGGAGTGCCGGGCCCCACTCCGCGCGGGAAGCGAATAGCAATAGGCCCATTATGCTGCATGGCGGTGAACATCATGTCGGCAAGTTCGTCTTCGTCCTTGGGAACCATGTGCACGATGTTCGGAATCCCGCGCAGATAACTAATGTCGAAGAGACCGTGATGGGTGGGACCGTCGTCACCGGATAGGCTGCCGCGGTCCATGCAGAAAACCACTGGGAGATTCTGCAAGCAAACATCATGCACAATGGGATCGAAGGCGCGCTGTAGGAAGGTCGAGTAGATGGCGCAGAATGGTTTGAAGCCCTTGGTTGCCAAGCCCGCGGCGAACAGAACGGCATGTTCCTCGGCGATGCCGACATCAAAATATTTGTCGGGATGGTGCGGACGGAAACGGTCCAGTCCCGTGCCATTGGGCATGGCGGCGGTGATCGCCACAACTTTGTCGTTCATGTAGGCCAGCTTTACCAGCGTGTCGGCGAAGATCTCAGAATAGGTGCGCTGGACGACTGGTTTGGTTTCACCAGTCTCCGGATCGTAAGGCCCCAAGCCATGAAACTTCTTCTGTTTTTGCAGGGCAGGCTCGAAGCCTTTGCCTTTCTGGGTGAGCACATGCAACAACACGGGACGGTCCTGCGTCTTGAGGAATTCGAAAGTCTTGATCAGGGTTGAGATGTCATGCCCATCGATCGGCCCGAAATACTTCAGTCCCAGTTCCTCGAAGATCACGCTGGGCCAGAGAATGCTCTTGGCCGCTTCCTCAGTCTTGCGTGCCATGCGCAGCGCGATCTTGCCACCCAGCTTTTCGACAAACTTGGCTGCCTGATTGTGCAGATAGTCATATTTGGGATTGGTAACGATCTTGTGAAGATAGCTCGCGATGGCGCCGACGTTCTTGTCAATCGACCACTCATTGTCGTTGAGCACCACCAGCATGCGGCGCGTGTGATGAGCAATATTGTTGAGGGCTTCGTAAGTGATGCCGCAGGTAAAGGCCGCATCGCCAGCCAACGCCACCACATGTTCCTTGCCACCCTCCCGGTCACGAGCCACGGCCATGCCCAGCGCAGCGGAGAGCGCGGTCCCGGCATGCCCGGCCCCGTAGCAATCGTGCGGGCTCTCGCTGCGCAACATAAAACCATTCAAGCCGCCGGGTGTGCGTATGGTATGGAACTGCTCGCGGCGTCCGGTGAGCAACTTGTGGACGTAGGCCTGATGGCTGACGTCGAAAATAAAGTGATCTCGCGGAGTGTTGAAGACGTAATGCAGGGCAATGGTTAGTTCGACCACGCCCAGGTTAGGGCCCAGGTGGCCACCGTTTTTGGATAGCACGGTGATGAGCTCTTCGCGGATTTCCTCCGCGAGTTGCTCCAGTTCCGGGATGGTGAGCCGCTTCACATCCGCAGGTGAATTGATACCCTCAAGGATTCGAGACATAGCCGTCTAAATTATAGGATGCGCGGATCGAACGGAACGATGGACGAAGGGTGACAACCTGAGTTACCGGGTGATCACTGCCATTTGAGGAAATTCGTTGAAAGTGAGGATGTGGACGGCCCGACCACGCCTACAGTTAAAGCCGGTTGATGAAATTGTCGATAGAGCCTGGGTGATCGCAGAAACGATCGGGCTCGGGAACGGGCTTCCACCCCGGGCCGCGGACACTCCATGGATGATTTCAGCACTGAGCGACTGGGAGCGCCCTCTCCGGTTTCCGATACTCTGACGCCGGAAACGCGCCGGGACGGCGAAGGTCGTCCGCGTGCCAAAGCTAGCAAATTGCCTTCTCCAAAACTGCCCGAGGAAGCGAGCCCGGACGACACGCCTCACAAAGTTGACGAATTGGCTTGAAATCCGCACAGGGCAAGCAGGTACTCAGGCATCAATCCTCGTTGTCGAGATATTCGCCCGGAACATCGTCCTCTGGCACCTCGTGGGTGCGAACTTCTTTCGGTTCGCCGTCGCCTCCGGCGCTTTCCACGCCCGCCACGACGTCCGCTTCGAAGGCATTCCCTTCCTCAAGCAGTTCATCCACACTCTCCGAATCCGCACCTGCGCGGTTGGATAGTCCCTGCAAATCTCCGGACTGCCCCGCCGAGCGCGATCCCAGACCTTGGATTCTGAATGGCTCCCCAGCCAAACTCCCCTTTGCGGGAATCCGATTCTTGGGCGTGGCGGCGGTCTTCTTACGCACGGTCTTTGCTCTTCCCTGAGCCTTCTTCGAAGCGGATTTCTTCTTTGCTACCTTCTTCTTGACGGCAGGCCTCTTTTTTGCCGATACCTTTGTGATTCGCTTCTTGACCGGGGCCCTGTTGCCAGAACTGGTTTTCTTGTGTTTTTTCTTGGTTTTCTGTTTGGCCATAGCCGAAGTCTATCACCGGATTATGCAGGCTCGCAAAAACCACGCCAACACCAGCTCCGTCCGATCAAAGACCGGTCATTCGCTGAAGGTGTTCGGGATACCGATCACCCTCCACGGTGATTTCCGCGGCCGCCACATTGATTTCGCGCAAGTCGTCCGATGTGAGTTCGATTGCGGACGAGCCGATGTTCTCATCAAGACGAGACAATTTGGTTGTTCCCGGGATCGGAACAATCCACGGCTTCTGCGCCAGCAGCCAGGCCAGCGCGATCTGAGCCGGCGTCGCTCCTTTTTACCTGGCGATCCTGCCGAGCAAATCGACAACCGCCTGGTTCGCCTTTAGAGCCTCTGGCGTGAAGCGAGGCAGCTTGCTGCGGAAATCGGTGCTCCCAAACTTCGTATTTTCGTCCATCTTTCCGGTAAGGAATCCTTGGCCCAGAGGGCTATACGCAACCAAACTACTTCCATCCGTTTAGCAACATCTTCCTATGGGGTTTGACTTTTGATGGGCTGGTGCTTGAGTTCTGCTACCAGTTTCTGAAACTCTTGGTTGGGTCGGAGGTTCTTAAGATCGTCGTTGGCCATCAGGCCGTTGGCATCTTTATAACCGCGATTGATGGCTTCGTGAAGATACTGAAGCGCGTCATCGCTACGGTTCGCAGCCACTGCCACACAGGCAAAGGAATACCACACTGAGAAGTTGTTTCCTTGTCCTACAGAATTGCTATCTTCTTCAATCACGTCGCGAAACATTTTGGTGGCCTCGGCGTATCGATGACTGTAGGCCATCGCTCTCCCAAGTTGTTGCAGTGCGTCCAGCGTATTGGGAGATTGAGGCCCCAGCCGGCGCTGGGCATCGTAAGACTCACGCGCGAGCTTTTCCGCCGCCGCGTAGTGTCCTTCCTTGGTCAGAGTTCTGGCGAGGTAGGTTTCAAAAATAAACGTATCGAGATTCTCCGGTCCGCGAACGCTAATCTGAGTCGCCAATACTTCCCTTTGCAATTTTTCCGCTTCGTGGATATGGCCTTCATTGAAAAGCTCGTCCGACAGGTTTAGCTTGGAAATTAATGTACGGCGGTGTTCGGGGCCAAGGGTTCGCGTGCGACCCGCCAACTCTTCACGGGACAGTTTTTCGGCGTCTGCCAGATGGCCTTCCCCAGCGAGTAAGTTCGCAAGGTGGTCCATATCCGTCGTGGTGTCCGGGTGTTCGGACCCTAAGACGCGCCGATCGATTGCTAAAGCTTCACGAAAGAGCTGCTCAGCTTCCGCCGAGCGACCTTCCCGCTCGAGAACCAAGCCGAGATTGCCCATCGCTTTCAGAACTTGAGGATGATCTGGCCCCAAGACGCGGCGCCCAACTTCGATCACTTGCCGATACACCGGTTCCGCATCTGCATAGCGGGCCTGATTCCAAAGCGCGACCCCCAGATTGGACATCGCCCGCAACATTTGTTGGTTCTCGAGGCCCAGTCTGCGAGTTCCAACTTCGAGCACCTCACGCTCCAGTCTCTCCTCTTCATCGTAGTGATCCTGGTCTCCCAGGCTAACGGCCAAGTAATCCATGGTCTCAAGCGTATGCGGGTCGTCCGCTCCGAGGATGCGACGTTCGCCTGCCAGCGCCTGACGTTCCAGTTTCTCGGAATCGGCATAGTGTCCTTCGCGATCCAGAATCCGACCAAGACGAGCCATTGACTCCAGCGTTCTCGGATCATTAGACCCAAACAGGCTCAGACGAGAATCGAGGGCGCGTTGCGCCAATTCATGAGCGCGAGGGTAGAGGCCCAGGTTCTCATAGGTAAGTGCCATCACATACATCATCTGCGATTGCACTTCGGGATCCTTCGCCATGCCTGTGCCCATATCGTTCGACGCTTTGTCGAGGATCTCGCGCGCTGTAACGCTGTTGCCGCGCGCCTGGCTCGGATCGGAGACTTTGAACATGCTGGTCATGAAATCGGTAATGCGGTTAGCGCGATCTCGTTCGCGCGTGATTCGGTGCAGCTGTACAGCTTGTAAAACGGAAAAAATTCCCAATAGCAGTACCAATCCAGCGGCTACGCCCACAGCCACACGGTGCCGCCGCATGTACTTGCTCAACCGGTAACCGGCGCTTGCCGGACGAGCCACTACTGCTTCATGGTCCAGATAACGCTGAACGTCAGCGGCTAGTTCGAAAGCTGCTCCGTACCGGCGGTCGCGATCTTTTTCCAGCGCCTTCATCGTGATCCAATCGAGATCGCCGCGTAGTTGTTTTACTAGTTGCTCAGGCTCGGTATCGCGCGCTTCAGCCGTTGTGGTTGCCGTGTCCTTATCACTGCTGACTTTCGCGCTGGGGCGTGGCGGTTCTTCCTCGCGTAATCTTCTCAGCAACTCGTCGATTGATGGCTTCTGTTTCTGCTTGGTCTGGAACGGTTGCAATCCAGCAAGCAATACATAGAGAACGACCCCCAGAGAGTAAACGTCGGTGCGCGTATCGATGTCATGCACACCGGGATCCACCTGTTCCGGGCTCATGTACCCTGGCGTTCCAACAAAGTTTCCTAGCTGAGTAAATATGGTCTCTCCCGAAACGGTAGGCGTAGTCGCCTTGGCCAGTCCGAAGTCGATGATTCGGGGCATTGGTTTGCCATCCACTTCGAGCACAAGAATGTTTGCCGGTTTCAAATCGCGATGAATGATAGCTTTCTGGTGCGCGTGCTGCACGCCCACGCAGGCCTGGATGAAGAGTTCGAGCCGATCCCCGATCTTTAGCTTCTTCCGATCGCAATATTCTGTGATCGGCAGACCGGGTACGTACTCCATCACGAAGTAGGGTTGGCCTTGTGGCGTCGTGCCAGCCTCAAACACCTTGGCAATCGCGGGATGATCCATGATCGCCAGCGATTGGCGCTCCGATTGGAAGCGTTGCACAACCGCCTCGTCATACATTCCGGCCTTAATCAGCTTGAGGGCGACTTGCCGTCGCACGGGAGAAGTTTGATCCGCCAGCCAGACTTGTCCCATGCCGCCTTCACCAAGCTTGCGGACGAGTTGAAAACGCTCGGCAAAGATCTGGCCGAGTTGCAGGACACTCGCAGAGTTGGCTGGTTCGTCTGGCAGCGACTGCATAAAACTTGAGCGGACATCGTCGCCGGCCAATAGAAGCGATTCGACTTCAGTGCGCAGGGCGGGGTCGGACGAGCAGGCCTGATCGAGGAAGCGGGTGCGCTCCTCCGGGGCAAGCGACAGAGCTTGGTGCACCAGTTCTTTGATTTGCTCCCAGGGGTGGATAGTCATTGCTCAATGGCTCATGACTCAATCGGTCACTGCTCGGTAGTCATAGTATGGTAGTCATGGCTCCGAAATCATAGCTCTGCCGTCCTGCTCATTTGGCGATGTAGCCAGATGCGAGCGGTGGCCCAATCGCGGTCTACTGTGGCGCGCGAGAGTCCCAACACTTGGGATATCTCGGGAGCCGATAAGCCACCAAAGAACTTCATTTCCACGATCTTTGCCTGGCGTTCGTCGATGCGAGACAGCTCGTCGAGGGCATCGTCCAAAGCCAGGAGTTCTGCATCTCCGTTGACAGGCAGAGCGTCCAGATACTCGAAGGCTATCCTGCATCCCCCGTCACGTTTTGATGCCCGGCGTTCGCGCGCGTAATCCACCAGGACTTGCCGCATGAGCCGCGAAGCGACAGCGACGAAATGCGCACGGTTCTGCAACTCCGGCGGCTCGCCTCCCAGCAATCTGAGATAAACCTCATGAACCAGGGCTGTGCTCTGTAGGGTGTGATCCGGTCGTTCAGATTGGAGATGGTAGCGAGCCAGACGCCGCAACTCGTTGTACACCATGGGCACTAGAGCAGCGAGGGCTTTTTCGTCGCCCTGTGTCCAGTGCTGCAAAAGTTCGGTGAACTGGCCGGAACGACCTTCGGTCATGCGTGCCTTGGTCGCCCCTTTTCCGACTCGGTCAACAGCATATTCGTTGGCTTGACGGTCGTCAATCGCCTTTGATTTCTCCCTTTGCCTTGACTTCATTCGAAAGATTTCTTGTAAATGATGAGGCGTTTCGCTCGCGCTTTCCGCTTATCTACACATAGCGCGGGATTCAGCCCCCGATCCATCCCGCGAACGACTTACCAAGAAATCGATCCACGAGATTCAAAACCAGGACGACGAACAATTCCAAAAGGAGCAAACCATGACGATCCTTCTAACCAAGTTGCGTTCTTTCTCGTTCGCATGTGCAATTGTATTTATTTCCGGGGTGGTCTCTACCGCGGTGGGCCAAAATGAATTGAATTCTAATCCGTGCAAAGTACCGAAGTCCACGGTCGACCAGTTGTCCGCAGCTGCTTCCCAAGAGGTTTCCCAACCGATTACGACCAACGGCTTAACGCCGGTGGGCAGGGGGCAGATCGTTTACGACTCCAATCAGGGTGTCTGCTGGCTCGCCGATGCCAATTTGGCTGGAAACCCGGTTGCCCGGCAGATGTTGGGCGTAACCGGAATTAACCCGGATGGCACCATGGACTACCCGACTGCGTTGAACTGGGTCAATGCGCTGAATAGTTACAACAGCCCTCATGGTTACCTGGGTCAGCACAATTGGCAACTCCCCAGCAATCCGTTAGACGACGCCACCTGCTCTTCACTGAACCACGGCAACTTCGGCGTCTCCTGCACGGGCAACGGGCTTGGCAACCTCTATAGCGTAGGCTTGGCGAGCACCTACCCGGACAGCATCAGTCCGAACTTCACTGACACGATCTCGCCCTTTGACAACCTTCAACCCGGCCTCTACTGGACGGCGAACCCGGCTCCGACCGGCGGAGAAACCACCTTCTCCTTCAACACCGGCCTGAACGGAGCGAACACCACCAAGTACAATTATTTACACGTGCTGGCCTTGACGCACGGCGCAATCGGCACACCCCCCACCGGCACAGGTGTCTTGCCCTACACGACGGGTCCGGCCGCGGGCTTAGCCGTGTACGACACGGCCACCGGCTTCTCCTGGACCAGCAACGCAAATCTGGCCGCCGTCGATACCTTCGGCGAGACCGGAACCACCACCATTTCTCCGAAAAAAAAATGCGATACTTCGAAAGTCAACTGCATCACTTACATCGTGCCGAAGATTAATTCCGATGGAGCCATGCTGTACTCCGAAACCGCTTCGTGGCTCGCGGGAATGAATGCCGCCGCCTACGCAGGATCGACGACCCCCTGGGAGATGCCCCTCCTTGCCGAGATCAAAAAGCTCAACAAACACCTGGGCCTCCAGCCTGGCAGCCCAGCGCTCACTGCGGGCGGTTCCGTCGGCCCTTTCCTCAACCTTCAACCCGGATTCTACTGGCAGTGCGAGCGCGATTCCGGCCTGACCAGCCAGTCTCCCTGCGATCTCAGCCTCTTTCCCGTGCCCGATTACATGTACAGTTTCAATTTCGCAGAGGGCTTCGAAAACACCGACAAGCTCAACAAACAGTTCTACGTGATGGTCTACTATCCCGTCCCGGATTGAGAGGTTACGTCACTGGAGGCTGGCCACGGTGAGGTGTTGACCCAATACCTCGGGGCCATGGGGAAATTTCACACCTACAGCTTTGGCAACATCATGCTCGCTGACGCATGGCGAAATGTGGCGATCAATCTAAAACCGGCTGAGATGCATGTCAAGACCTAACGCTAACCTGCGTGCACGGTTGCTGCATGCCCCCAATCCAGCGACGGCTCAGTGCTAAAAGGCCCTATAAGAATTGTTCTGTACAAAGAGGTACCCTGATCGCACCCTGATTCTCTGACGTCCAGTGTCTAAGCGACCGGAAAAATGGAACCAAAATGCCTGCCCGGGAGCACTCGCCTGTTTGTGGATTCACAATCACGGAAGTCAGAAGCCTCTCACCAGTGCTCGTGACTAGGTAGTATCTCCGCCTCAAGACATCGGCGAAGTCTGACGCGAGCGGTGAGCTGCCCCGCATGTCAGCAGCAGCAGAACCCTTCGGCAATTTGCTGCAACACAGAGTGTGGTGCGGACATCAGCAAGGCAAGAGTTCAACCGCTGGACTGCGTTTCCACGACCTGCGACACCACCATCACAGAATTAGCCGAATCCCAGGCCAGCGACCGAACGATCATGTCTATTGCAGGACACGTCTCCCAGCAAATGTTGGCACACTACTCTCACGTTCGGATCGAGGCGAAGAGAAAAGCACTCGACGCGCTGTCGGTGGGGGTTAAAGCGGTAGGTTACGACACAAAATCGGGACAAGATGCCATTCTTTCATCGCAAATGATTGAAAAGAATGGCGGGGACGACGGGACTCGAACCCGCGGCCTCTGCCGTGACAGGGCAGCGTTCTAACCAACTGAACTACGTCCCCAACTTGCTTTCATACGGTTAGGGCCAAACCCGCATGGCTACTGTCTACTCTTGCTGTCCACTGTTTCGCCTGCTTCAATCCGTTCCACCGAATATAACCAGTTTTCGGTACGAAAAGGACAGTATGAAAAACCGTCAAAAACTGTCCGCAGGCTATCGTGACGCCGAGCATCTGTCCATGCTCTCTGCTGAATTGTAGCAGACCGAATTCAGATCAGTACAGGCGCAGCCTTAGAATCCCAGATAGGCAGTCTGTCCTTCTCTGCACGCCTACCGTCGTGGCATTCATCGAGCCTATTGTCTTGGGAAATCGCCCAGCAACCCAACGGCACCGAGATCGAACGCCTTGAAGTCCACCTGGAATGCCGGAGATTGGGGCTTCAAACTATAATTCCCCTTCCCAGGATCAACGAATTCTGGATCGGCATAGATGGACTGCTTGTCGTATCCCAGTTTTCTCCACTCATCGATCGTGCAAGGAACGCGGTTCTCAGGCCGCCGGGTGATTGACGCGGAAAAACTCCCCAGGTCATTGAAGAAGAGATTGCAATCTATCTCGGCCGCGATCGGGCCATTTAGCGGGGGGGAAACGGACCTGATAGAAATCGCCGGGCAGACTCGACTTGCTGCCGTAATTTTCCGTCGAGACCGTAACAATAATATTTCTTCGAAATTTATCGTGGTTTCCTTCATATCCCTGGTGGAAAGCGGGCGGATTGGCGGGGTTGAAGAAGATGAAGCACTGGAAATGTTATGCCAGCGAGTGACAACAGACCTGTTTGTAGAAACTCTCGTCGGTCCACTTTCCCTCCTGGCGAAAAGACCTTCTATACTTTTGTAGTATTTATTGGATGATCCAATGCAGGCCGATTTTATGTGCCGCGCATGTTCTGCGTCAATACTTGAGGAGTACACAACAATCCCCACAGCGAAGCGGTCGTCCTTGAACAATTCCGCGTGGGTCTAGTGAGCCAGGAAGTACTGGATCGGTGCGGTCGGTCACTGTCTTGACTTTGCCCATCTCTGCTGCTAGCTTGTCGCGATATTGGATGAACCACTAATTACTCTGTCCGATTTAAGAGATGACCACGTGCCCCCGCGTACGTCTTCCGGCTGCTTCATCAAGATGTGCGCAAGAATGGACATTGAAGCAAGACTGTATCAGCCTTTTTACGAGGAAGATCAAGATGCGCGATGCTTACTCTGTTGTCCTCTGCTTACTATTCACTTGCGGTATGGCCCGATCCCAGCAGCCGACTTCACCGGCTGAGGGCTTTGCGCTCAAAGATGGCGACCGCGTTGTCTTTTACGGCGACAGTATTACGGAACAGAGGTTGTACACCAGCGACGTAGAGGAATTTGTGGTGACCCGTTTTCCAGGCTCGAAGATTACTTTCATTCAAGCAGGTGTGGGGGGAGACAGGGTCAGCGGGGGACGCGCGGGTACCGTTGATTTGCGCCTTGAGCGCGATCTCTTCGCTTACCATCCAACTGTGGTCACTATCATGCTGGGCATGAATGACGGTTACTCGCGTCCTTATAATCCAGGGATTTTTGAAAGTTACGCCGACGGATACCGCCACATCGTTGACGCCATCCAGTCCAAGCTGCCTGGAACACGCTTGGTTTTGCTTAAGCCATCGCCGTACGACGAAGTCACGCGCGAACCGCAATTCGAAAATGGCTACAATGCGGTGTTGCAGCGTTTTGGTGAATACATGAGTCAACTCGCAGCCGACAAACACTTGCAATCAGCTGACCTAAATGCGCCCGTAGTTGCAGCATTGACCAAAGCCAAAGCGCTCGACCCGGCATTCTCGACTACTCTCATTCCCGACCGCGTCCATCCGGGAGCAGGTGTGCATTGGCTCATGGCGGAAACTCTTTTGAAGGTTTGGGGTGCAGTTCCGCTGGTTACCTCTGTGACAATCGACGCGTCGAAACCCGCTGTCGCAGAGGTTCTCGATGCGCGGATTACGGAACTGCGTAAAGACAGGAATTCCCTCATCTGGCTGGAGCTCGATCAAGCCCTACCGCTTCCACTTGCGGCGAAAGAATCGGACCCGTTCATGGATCTTGTTGTTCGCTCCTCCGATTTGATTGAAGCTCTCGATCAGGAGATGCTTAGGATCCAGGGGCTCGTTCCCGGAAACTACGAATTGCAAATCGACGGAAAGAGTATTGGTATTTTTGATCACCATCAGTTGGACTCCGGCATTAATCTCGCGCTACTCGATACCCCAATGCTGGAACAGTCACGGATGGTTGCGTTCGATACCGAACGCACGAACGAAATCGACAAGGCCCGCGCCGGCTTGATCCAGCAGGAGATGAATGCGATTGCGCGCACGGCCGCGAGCCAGCTTTCAGAGTTTCAGGACCACGCCGTGGAACAACAGCGGAAAGACGCTCGGCCTGTTCCACATCGATACAGTCTTACTCTTCGACCTTAAATGATCGGTGTTGGTTGGCAAGCTGCACTGGAACTAAATGGCTAGGACGAAAAATACCGGCGAGACTTACGCATGATGGCCTGGCCCAAAAAGGCATTCTTTTTACTTGCCGCAGCGACAATCCTCACAATCTCCGCGTTTTCGCAATCGAGTGACGGCGTTGTCGCCTGGTGGAAGTTTGACGAAGGCAGCGGAAATATCGCGACCGATTCCGTTACTGGACGCAATGACAACATCTTGAATCATCATGCATGGTCGAAAGGTGTCTCCGGTACAGGGCTGAAATTCGATGGGTTTACGACCTTGATCGACCTTGCCCCCGGGGATGTTCCGGAGATAGGCCCGGGATTCAGCATCGAAGCGTGGATCGCCATTCAGTCCTATCCGTGGAACTGGGTTGCTCTTGTAGATCATGAAGAAGAAAAGCGAGCCGGTTATTTTTTTGGGGTCGACGCAGAAGGGCGCCTGGGCCTGCAAGTCTCCGTTTGGGGCAATTGGGAAATATGTCAGTCTGAGGAAAAGCTGCCTCTACAGAAGTGGCTTCACGTCGTCGGCACGTATGATTCGCTGGACGGAATCAGACTTTATGTTGATGGCAGGTTAGCTGGCAAACTTCCCGTCACCGGGCGTGTGGCTCCCACGAAGAACACCGGGTTGCGAATAGGAAGAAACTTTATGGATCTTCCTCCCACGGCATTGGTTCGTCCTTCTGCGTCGTTCCCCGCTTCCTATTCATTCGACGGCATTATCGATGAGCTCAAAATACGTAACCGAAGTCTTTCATCTGCTGATGTTGCACGCGAGTATGGATTAATGAAACCGCCGGACACACCGAACCTGGCCGTTCGGCATTGGCCCTCACTTCCACAACATGCAACCCGGTTTGGCGCTGTCTATACAGAGTTGAAGTTGTATCCGGAGTGGGATGCACTCTGGCGGACTGGCCCGGATTCTGACGTCGTCGTCAGTTTCGCCAACTCTCCTTTTCACTACGTATTCTGGCGCGGGAATAATTATGGAGAGAGCATGGTCACCGAAAATGGGATTTGGATCGGCGACCAGAGCTTTGAAAGCAGCACGAAGATCGGCACTGCCGAGCACATGAATGATAAACATGATGTGTATTCGCATATCAGCATTGTCGAGAACACCGAAGCCCGAGTCGTTTTGCACTGGCGCTATGCACTGGCGGACGTCCTGGGAAATCTGGCCGATGTCGATCCCGTCAGCGGATGGGGAGACTGGGCTGATGAGTTTTTCTACATCTATCCGGATGGAACTGCCGTGCGTTGCGGAACAGTTCATGGCACAAAGAACAAATACAGCTTCACTGAGCCGACCCTTTTACTTGAGCCCGGTCGAAAACCTGAGGACTATATCTCTCTGGACGCAGCTACCATTGCCAATAGCGAGGGCGAAAGCCATACCTATTCTTGGGATCCAGTGTCCCCTCCGTTTCCCTTCCCGAATCCACCGACCAACGCGAACATCGCGCTGTTGAATGTAAAGTCTACGTATAAGCCTTTTTATATTTATCTGCCTGACACAATTCTAGGGCCATACGGTTGGCCGCCAGAATTAAGGCCCGAATATTCTCATTTTCCAGTGTGGGACCACTGGCCCGTAAATCAAATTCCTTCGGATGGTCGATGGGCGTTGTTTCCCGATCACTATGGGAGCGCTGCAATCATGTCTCCCAACCCGAAGAACGCGTTCACAGATGGTCCAGGACCGACCAAGACGACATATTTCCTGTTTGGTCTTACAACGAAGTCGGCCACTGAGTTAGCTTTGCTGGATCGATCCTGGCTAAAACCGGCGAAACTGACCATTTCCCGTGGAAGTTTCACTCAACATTATGATGCCAGCCAACGCGCGTACATTTTGGGGACAAGCAAGGTTGGAGAACTATCTGGGGAAAGAAAGCTTGAGCTAATGGTGGAAGCCACCGAGGAGTCTCCGATCGTCGATCCCGCGTTTGTTATCCAGGATTGGGGAGACTCGACGGTAAGAGTGTTATGGAATGGGAAAGCGGTTCCACGATCAAATCTCCGAATTGGATTTGTACATCGACTGGATGGCACGGACCTGGTGATCTGGATTCAGCAGGAAGCAACCAGCCCCTTTCGTCTTTCCATATCCAGGATGAAACGGATCCGCCAATCGGCGATAGGCTCATCCAATTACTCGCGCCGCCTTGCCTTGGGAGTGCGGGCTTAATTTGGCCAAAGCATCAGAGCCGCCACAATTTCCAGCGAGCCTAATAACAGCTAAACAACTATAATTATGCAAGAATAAACTTCTTTCGCCAGCAATGATGCTACAGGAAATCGTTTTCCTTGACTCTCTCCATTGGTCCTCCCTATAATGCTGCATCTGGTATATGGCTGAACCAATTTAGTGGCCACCGGATACGAACGGGGTAGGCCAGTTGAGAACGTACCCATGAGACAAATCCTGCTGCAAAGACCAGGAGAATTTATCGAGCGTCAAGTGCCGTCCCCGGAAGCGTCCCGGGGAGAAGCGCTCGTCCGGATCCGTGCCGTGGGAGTGTGCGGGAGCGATTTTCATGCCTTTGCGGGCAGGCATCCTGCGTACACTTACCCGCGAGTTTTGGGACACGAACTCTCCGGGATCATTGCCGACATCCCCAAAAACGATAAGGGAATAGAAATTGGCGATCGCTGCGCGATTGAGCCTTACATCAGTTGTGGCAAATGCCGTGCCTGCAAAGCCGGCCGCACCAATTGCTGCGAACAACTCCGGGTGATTGGAATCCACGTGGATGGGGGCATGCAGCCCTTTTTGTCCGTGCCGCTGACGCTGCTTCATAAATCCACCAAACTTTCCCTGGACCAACTCGCACTCATTGAGACTCTTGGCATCGGTGCCCATGCGGTTGTTCGAAGCCAATTGCGCGGTGGTGAAGAGGCTCTGGTCATTGGTGTGGGGCCAATTGGCCTGGCGGCGGCCCAATTCGCCCAAGCTGCGGGAGCCACCGTTCGCGTGATGGAAAAGAACGAATCGCGGCGCAGCTTTGCCGCACGGCTGGGTTTCGAAGCCCAGAGCGAACACGACGATCGTCTGGCTGATGTTGTTTTTGACGCTACAGGCAATGCTAATTCGATGGGAGCGAGCCTACGCCATGCGGCCCCGGCTGGACGCGTGGTCTACGTGGGCCTCACGCGAGACAGCATTTCAATCGATAACCCGCTTTTCCACATGCGGGAGATGACGCTATACGCCAGCCGGAATAGTTCCGGACAGTTCCCTCGCATCATTAGAATGATTGAGGAACACCAGATCGACACCTCGCCATGGATCACAAATCGCCTTGTACTATCGGAAGTGCCGGCAAGATTTAAAGAGCTTCCGGGCAATGCGGAGTTGATCAAGGCAATCGTGGACATCGGTGACGTTGACTCGTAAGCATCTGGATCGGTGAATCCCAAATGGCGACACACCTGCGAATTCCGGTTCTAGACCTGGGGATTATCGTTGCTTATATCGTCGTGATTTTGGCGATTGGCATCCTATCCACCCGCAAATCCAAGGTGACCGGACAGGTGTTCTTCCTGGCTGGCCGTTCCCTTCCCTGGGGCGTGGTAGGCGCCGCATTGTTTGCTTCCAACATCTCCACCATTCACCTGGTGGGCCTGACTGCATCCGGATATAACGAAGGCCTGGTGTGGGGAAATTTTGAATGGATGGCAGCATTCACCCTCATTCTGCTCTCGTTGGTTTTTGCGCCGTTTTACTTTCGCAGCCACATTTCCACGCTGCCGGAGTTTCTTGAAAAGCGTTACAGCTCCGGATCGCGCTCCCTGTTGGCATTCATGGCCATTGTTGCCGCACTGTTCATTCATATTGGAATGAGCATCTACGCCGGAGCGGAAGTCTTTCAGCAGTTCTTCGGCATTGATGTGTTCACTTCCATCTTGATTGTTTCGATTGTCGTGTCCTTATATACGGTGCTTGGCGGACTCAAAGCAGTGGTAGTCACAGAAACTGTCAATACTGCTTTTCTGCTCGTCGGGGCCTGCATCATCACAGCATTTGCGCTGCTGGCCCTGCCGGCGCACGGCATTCATACCATTGCGCAGTTCCGGGCGGCGGTAAAACCCGATCAGTTGAAAATGCTGCAAAGCCACAGCTCCGCAGGCTTGAATTGGTGGGCGGTATTTCTGGGATACCCGGTCCTTGGAGTGTGGTACTGGTGTACCGATCAGACCATCGTGCAACGAGTGCTGGGAGCTCGCACCGAGCGCGACGCTCAACTGGGCCCTCTACTTGCAGGCTTTCTCAAGATCCTGCCGGTTTTTTTCCTGGTCCTTCCTGGCGTGATTGCCTATGTTCTTTTTAGAGATCAGATTGGTTCAGCCAGTAATCAGACTCTCCCCGTCCTCATTAACCAGTTAATCCCGACCGGCCTCAAGGGTTTGATCTCCGCTGCGGTATTGGCCGCGCTCATGAGTGCCGTGTCCGCTGCATTAAATAGTTCGGGGACTTTGGTTGCGGTCGACATCGTAAAGCGGCTTCGTCCTGAAACCACCGACCGGGCGATGGTGCAGATCGGGCGCATCAGTTCCGTCGTAGTCATGTTGCTGGCAATTCTTTGGTCCACCCAGGGCGGAAGATTCACCAGTATTTTCGAAGCCATCAATGTGATTGCGGCAGACCTCGCCCCACCGATCACCACGGTATTTTTATTTGGCGTCTTTTGGCGACGTGGAACCAAGGAGGCGTCGATCGTGACGCTGATCTCAGGCTTCCTGATGGGCGCCGTTTCTTTTGTGCTCGACCTGCCAGTATTCGGCACGGAAAAAATGATCACTCACCGGCTTGGTATCTCGTTCATGATGCAAGCCTGGTGGATGTTCTGCATCTGTAGCGTATTGTTTGTCATTGTGAGTCTGTTCACTCCAGCGCCTCCCCCCGAACAAATTGAAGGCCTGACGTGGAAAAACCCACTGGCAGTAATCCTCGGCGAGAAGGTACAAAGAATATCCGATCCCAGGGTTCTTGCTGGCCTTCTGCTCACAACCATGGCCGTTTTGTATTACGTGTTCCGCTGATCTGGAGTTTTCAAATCAGGAGGTTCTTTCGTGGAGTACCGGGTTCTCGGTAAGACGGGTCTGCGGGTATCGGCTTTGGGTTTTGGAGCCTCCTCTTTAGGCGGCGGCATGTTCGGCCGGCCAGTGGAAGAAGCTGACGCAATCCGCACAGTTCATACCGCTCTGGATCTCGGCATCAACTTCATCGATGTTTCTCCATTTTATGGATACACGAAAGCGGAAACGGTCCTGGGCAAAGCACTGAAGGGCATTCCACGGAGCAGCTATTATCTCGCCACCAAAGTCGGCCGCTATGGCGATGCTGCGTTTGATTTTTCCGCAGCGAGGACCATTGCCAGTGTGGACGAAAGTCTCGCGCGTTTAGGCGTCGACTACGTTGACATTATTCAATCGCACGACAACGAGTACGGCAACCTCGATCAGGTTGTAGGGGAAACCATCCCTGCGCTGAGGAAACTTCAGCAAACCGGGAAAGTACGGTTTGTCGGGATCACTGGATATCCACTGAAGATTTTCAGCTACATCGCTGCTCGCGCCGAGCTTGATACCATCCTTTCTTATAATCATTACTCTCTCAACGACACGACTTTGACTGAGCTCATTCCATTTCTTGAGAGCAAGGGCGTGGGAATCATCAGCGCCTCGCCGGTTTCGCAAGGACTGCTCACGAATCAAGGGACGCCAGACTGGCATCCGGCACCGGACAAAGTTAAGAAGATATGTGCCGAAGTCGCTGCCTATTGCCGCAGTCAGGGCGCGGATATTGCAAAGCTGGCCATGCAGTTTGCTCTAAGTAATCCGCGAATCGCCACAACTGTCGTGGGTACGGCAAATCCGGAAAACATTGAGAAGAATGTCAGATGGATTGCAGACCCAGCCGACAACAAATTGCTGGCGAAGGTTCAGGAGATGCTGGCCGGCATCAAGGACCAGACCTGGGTCGTCGGCAAGTCCGAGAATAACTAAAATCTCATCATGACGGTCAATCGCATTGATGCCCACCACCACCTCTGGAAATACTCCCGCGAGCAGTACCCGTGGATGACCGACACTATGGGCATGTTGCGACGTGACTTTCTGATAGACGATCTCAATGAGGTTATGCAGGAAGCAGGCATCCATGGAGCGGTTACTGTCCAGGCACGGCAGATGCTGGAGGAAACGGAGTGGTTGCTCAATTTGGCTGAGGGTAACGATTTCATTCGAGGCGTAGTTGGATGGGTACCACTAGTGGAAGCGGACGCACGTCATCAACTCGACAAGTTATCGCTCCACACCAAACTGAAGGCAGTCCGTCACGTATTACACGATGAAGCGGATGACTTCTATATGCTGCGCGAGGATTTCAACCGCGGCGTTGCGCATCTCAAAGATATCAACTTACGTTATGACATTCTGATCTTCGAACGCCACTTGCCTCAGACCATCGAATTTGTCGACCGCCATCCTCAACAGGTATTCGTCATCGACCACATCGCTAAACCTCGCATCAAGGACGGAATGCTATCACCGTGGCGGGAGAACATCATTGAACTCGCGCGGCGTGAGAATGTTTATTGCAAACTATCGGGCATGGCAACCGAAGCAAGCTGGGCGGACTGGACAGAAGAAGATCTTCGACCTTACTTCGACATTGCGATCGAGGCTTTCGGCCCGGGGCGGCTGATGTTTGGCTCTGACTGGCCCGTAGTTCTAGTTGCAAGTTCTTACCGACGTTGGGCAGAGACTGTGCAACACGCCATCGCGGGTCTGTCCGTGGACGAACAGGCACAGGTGTTCAGTGGCACTGCCAAGGAGGCTTACCAGCTATGAATACCCGGCCTCTCCAAAGAGTTTTCAACCACACAACCCCCTAAACTGGCTATCTGATTTCCGCGCTTTCGTAGCACCACATGCGTCCTGAAACAAATCCCGTTTGCCTGCTGATCGCCGATGATCTCACTGGCGCTTGCGACACCGGAGTGCAGTTTGCGCGACGAGGGTGGTCCTGTGAAGTACAGTTTGAACTCTCGACTAACACATCTTCACAAGTCAATGTCGTGGCCTATAACACCAACAGCCGCAATGATGATCTCTCCGATTCACGCCGTAAGATCAAGGCAATCGCGGAAAGTCATTCCGGACGCAAGACCGGAGCGCTTTTCAAAAAGATCGACTCCACTATGCGCGGCAATGTGGGAGAGGAGATCGCGGCCGCTCTGGAATACTTCCATTGTGAATGCGCGATCATTGCCCCGGCATATCCGGAAATGCACAGAACTGTCCAAGATGGTGTTTTGGAATCGGCAGATTGTTCCGGCGCTGAGCGGATCGACATTCCCCAGTTGCTTGCCCAGCAAGGAATCGCTTCCGAGCAGATTGTGTCGATAAAGCCGGGAGTGCAGAACCCGGCGACGCTTGCGTTTACTCTCAACACTGATATTGCGAACGGAGCAAGATTAGTGGTTGTGGACTCCATCTCCCAGGACGATTTACGGGCCGTGGTCACGACGGGCACTAAATTGGGGCGGCGAATTCTCTGGGTGGGGTCAGCAGGGCTGGCGATTGCATTGGCCGATCACCTGGGACAGACCGAAGCAGCACAGGCAACGCTTCAAGCACAAGACGCTTCCGTGGTTTTCTGTATCGGATCAACTCATCCTGTGACGGTACGCCAGAAGGCCATGCTGATGACGGCCGCGGATGTAGTGGAAATAGAGGCGGAGTCGAAGAACATTAAGGCTGCACGTCAAGCCGTTCGGGAAAAACGCCATCTCGTTGTGATTGTTGAACGCGGCAAAGCTACCGAATTCTCCGTACGGGAAGTTTTCTGTTGTCTGGAGGGACTTCCCTTAGCCGCCATTGTTTTTACCGGGGGCGATACCGGGATGCTGGTTTGCAAAGTATTGGGCGTGCAGACAATTCAGTTGAGACACGAAATTGTCCCCGGATTACCGTGGGGGACGCTTTGCGGTGGTGCATTTCCCGGGCTATCCATAGCAAGTAAATCAGGTGGCTTCGGAAATGACGACGCTCTATTACGCTCCGCAGACTTTTTTGCCTCTCCGAGAAAGGAGTTGCGATGACCGTAGATCGGCGCAAGCCAACGATTGCCGTCACCATCGGTGATCCTGCCGGCGTGGGCCCCGAGATTGTATTGAAGGCGCTGTCCGTTCCCGGAACTCAACATCTCGCAGACTGGATCATTGTTGGTGACCAATGCGCGCTGGAGAAATCCGCGGCGACCTGCGGTGTTTCCCCGGCCGGTTTGAGTGCAACCATTCGCGACTTGAAGATCATCACGAACGCCGACCAATTTCAATTTGGCAAGTTGAACGCCGGCTGCGGCCACGCTGCCGTTGAGTATGTCAGGGTTGCCACCGAGATGTGTCTAAGTGGAGAAGCCCATGCAATGGTGACGGCCCCGCTGAACAAAGAAGCAGTAACCATGTCGGGCATGCCGTTCTCGGGACATACGGAATACATTGCGGAGATTTGCGGAGCAACCGAATCACGCATGCTGCTCTCCAGCACGAAGCTAAGCGTGATCCATGTCACGACCCATGTTTCTTTACGAAAAGCGATCGAATCGTCGACCGAAAGAATCCTGAGCACGATCGAAATCGGAAACGAAGCCATGAAGTTGCTGGGCTTTGAACGCCCACGCCTGGCAATGTGCGGACTGAATCCTCACGCCGGCGAGCATGGACTGTTCGGTAATGAAGACGCTGAAAAAATCATTCCAGCTATCAAAGCGGCTCAACAAAAAGGCATTCTGGTCGATGGGCCCCATGCTCCGGACACGATCTTCCTTCTGGCGTCCCGCGGAGCGTATGACATGGTAGTGGCCATGTATCACGACCAGGGGCACATCGCGATGAAATTGCTTGATTTTGAGCAGACGGTAAATGTATCGCTCGGAATTCCCATTATTCGAACCTCCGTGGACCATGGCACGGCCTTTGATATCGCCGGCAAGAACAAAGCCGACGCCCGCAACCTGATTGCCGCCCTGAAGCTGGGCACCTCGATGGCGCGTAAGAAACTAAGCCAGGCCCAGTCTCTCCCAGAGAAGAATTGACTATGCGCTTACGCTGGCTCGATGCCCTGGTGGTTACGGTTTATCTGGCCACAATCGTCGCGGTCGGGTTGCGCTTTGCGAACCGGCAGACCACCACCGAGATTTATTTCGTCGCCAAACGGGCGATTCCCGCCTGGGCGATGGGCATGTCCATGCTAGCTACGATTATCAGCGCGGTCACCTTCATTGCCTATCCAGGGTCGGGATATGCGGGGAATTGGTCGATGCTGGTCCCGGGAATTATGGTCATCGTGGTGTTGGCCATCGTTGGGAAAATCGTAATTCCGTTTTATCGCCAGGCCGTTGGCATGAGCGCCTATGAATATTTTGGAAATCGATTCGGATATCCCGCGCGCGCGTATTCCTCGCTGGCCTTCGCTGTTGGCACTTTTTCCAAGATGGCCTTCATCGTGTACCTGCTGGCACTGACCATCTCCGGCATGACGGGGTGGAATGTAGATGCAATCGTAGTCGGCGTCGGTGCAATCACGATCTTCTTCACTCTGCTGGGAGGACTGGAAGCCGTGATCTGGGCTGACGTCGTGCAAGGATTCATCCTATGGTTCGGCATTCTGGTTTGCGTTGGATATCTACTCTTCCGAACCCCAGGTGGACCTTCGGCGTTTTGGTCCCTGGCAACAGCAACCCACAAGTTTGACTTGGGAAGCACGGCCTTTGTGTTTTCCAAACCGACAATCATCGTGCTGTCGCTATATGGATTTTTCTGGTACCTCCAGAAGTACACGGCGGACCAGACCATGGTGCAGCGCTATCTTGCCTCCAAGAGCGATAGAGAAGCGCTGAAGGGAGTACTTCTCGGTGCCCTGCTCTGCATCCCGGCATGGATGCTGTTCATGTTGATTGGCACACAGCTCTGGGTGTTTTACCAGCTCACCAGAGAATCGCTACCAGCCTCTATCACCAAAGCCGATCAGGTGTTCCCCTACTTCATCAGTACGCACATTCCGGCGGGCATCGCCGGATTATTTGTTGCGGCGCTATTCGGCGCTGCCATGGCAACTCTGTCATCCGACTTAAATTGCCTTTCTCTAGTCGCGGTCGAAGATTTCTACCGCAAGCTTCGGCCACAGGCGACCGATCAGCGGCAGCTACTCGTGGCGAAGCGAGCTGTTGCAGTCTTTGGTTTGGTGACCATCGCATGCGCAATTCGCCTCGCGCACACGCACGGAACCGCGCTTTCGTTGTGGTACACGATCTCAGCGATTGTGGCGGGTGGGCTGGCGGGATTGTTCTTGCTCGCTTTCCTCAGTGATCGCGCAAATCGCCAAGGAGCCTATGCCGGAATTATCGCAAGCCTGGCATTCACTCTCTGGGCGACGCTGACCCTCAATGGCGGGAGCATTGTAGATCTTGGACGGTACAACTTTCCGCTGCACGATTACATGATTGGCGTGATTGGACACATCGTCCTGCTGGTCGTGGGATATTTCGCGAGCTTCCTCTTTCGTGCTCCAGATGCGAGCGCTAAAAAGTTAACACTGTGGGGCTGGCTGCAAAGGAATCCTTCATCAGTCTTACTCAAGCCTCTGGCAATTATGAAATGAAATGCATTAAGGAGAAAGAATGACTCGGTTACAACGTCTTGTGCGCGAATCGGCGCCAGGCCCGGTGTTTGGGGCGGCTGCCTACTTTAATGATCCCATCTTCATCGAAATGTGCGCCTATCTCGGCTTCAAAGTAATGTGGCTTGAAATGGAACACTCGCACATGACTTTTGCAGAGATCGCCAACCTCTGCCGCATTTCCCAAGGCTGCGGAATGCTAACCATGATTCGCATCCCCAACTCGACGCGGGAACAGGTATTGAAAGCCGCCGAATGTGGCCCGGACATTATCGATCTCCCCATGGCGGAGTCCGCCCAGCAACTCAACGAACTCAAAAAGTATGCCCGGTTCGCACCGGAAGGCGAGCGCGGATTCTTCAGCGTTTCTCGCGCCGTACAATACGGGCTGGTTCCGGACGTTCCCGCTGAGCAGCAGAAGCTCAACCATGAAGTCTCTTTGATGGCGCAGATCGAAACGGCTCACGCCATCGACCATCTGGAACAAATTTGCAGTGTCCCTGGAGTAGATATCTTCATAGGGCCTGCGGACCTTGCCGCGACGCTTGGCGTGCCCGGACAGACTGGACATGCACGGGTTCAAGATGCAGCAACACTAGCAATTCGATCGGCTAAGAAGCATGGAAAGGTCGTGGCTGTAGGAGCTGCGCCTGCGGATTTCAGGTTTTGGGTGAAGGCCGGAGTGGATGTCCTGTTCTGCACCAACGATACATCCTGTCTCAGGATCGGTCTGCAGGTTGTATTGCAACAAGCCCGTGAGGCCATTGCCCAAGCTGCGGAAGGAGTCGAAACTCCGAAGTAGTCTTATCAAAAGAAACTATTTTCACTTTTGCTACGCCCATCATTACCCAATAAAAAACGGAGAACAATCAGAATGGATTACCGAACACTCAAGCACACCGACATCAAAGTTTCCCGCTTGTGCTTTGGCACCATGACTTTTGGAAAACCTGCCGACCAGGCTACTGCCACGCGGATGGTCGACCACTGTATTGAGGAGGGCATCAATTTCTTCGACACAGCAAATGTCTATCAGACCGGCGTCGCGGAAAGTGTGCTGGGAGAGGCCATGCGTGGCAAGCGCGACAAATTGATCGTGGCGACGAAAGTTCGAGGCAAGATGGGCGAAGGCCCGGATGAGAGCGGACTTTCCAAGCGCGCCATCTTTCGTGCAATCGAAGATAGCTTGAAACGTCTGCAAACTGACTATGTCGATCTTTACTACCTTCATCAACCAGACGCCGCAATTCCAATTGAAGAAACTCTGGCTGCGATGGACGAGCTTATAAAACAAGGCAAAGTTCGGTATCCCGCCACTTCGAACTATGCCGGCTGGCAAGTTTGCGAGATGATTCGGATCGCGGAGGGCGCTGGATACGCACCTGCCTACATTTCACAGCCTATGTACAACATCCTGGCACGAGGCATCGAGCAGGAATACCTGCCGATGGCAAAACAATACGGTGTTTCCGTCATTGCTTATAACCCGCTCGCAGGTGGAATGCTCACCGGCAAGCACAGTGAGGCCGCGATCCCGCCGGGCACGCGTTTCGACAAAAATCCCATGTATCAAGAGCGGTATTGGCATCCTCAAAACTTCGCAGCGATAGCCGAACTAAAAGCAGCCGCAGATAAAGCCGGACGCTCGCTAATCAGCATTGCGTTGAACTGGCTGTTACACCATACCGTTTCAGATTGCGTGATTCTAGGAGCGTCGCGGCTCGAACAACTCGATCAAAATCTTGCAGCCTGCAAAGAAGGGCACCTGCCGCCCGAAGTTCTATCAATGTGCGACGAGATCTGGGCAGACCTGCACGGGCCGGTTCCCATCTACAACCGTTAGCGGCGGCGACATCAATTTGTTTGGGAGGTACAGTGAAGTTCAGGAACTCATGGTTGTTGCTCTCAGTGTTTGCGTCCTTCTGCGCATCTTTCACGGCGGCGCAGACTACGCCAACAACTCCTCGCCATGAGGCGGCTACAAGTTATGACGGCAAATTCCGCAAGTCAGCCTTAAAAGGAGTGCAAGAAGCATACTTGCCTTCACTGTTTCCCTCGTCCCACGCGGCAAACCTGGTTAAGCTGCAAAACGACGACATACTCTGCTTCTGGTTCTCTGGGATTCACGAAGGGCTTTCAAATGTTGCCATCGTAGAAGCGCGGCTTCCGAAAGGATCGAAACAGTGGACTCAAACGGTCGAAGTTGACCAGCAAGAAGGACGATCGTTTCAGAACCCGGTTCCCTTTCAAGCTCCCGACGGACGCCTCTGGTTGCTGCACACCTCGCAGCCTGCCGGACAGTGGCAGACCAACGCTGAGGTCGTGTACCTGACATCTGACGACAACGGAAAAGTCTGGAAAGGTCCTATGCCGCTGTTTACCAAGCCAGGCGCTTTCGTCCGGCAGCCACTCGTCCCAATAAGTGCCGAACGTTGGTTGCTCCCAATGTATTACACGCCCAGCCGCAGCATTACGGACGGCGCCGAGTCGAACTACTCGGCCGTACAAGTCACGAACGACGGCGGAAGAACCTGGAAAGAGTGTGAGGTACCCCAGTCGAACGGGCTGGTACAGCAAAGTATCGTGAAATTATCAAATGGGCACTTCATCGGATTCTTTAGAAGCCGCTACGCCGACTTTATCTACAGTGATACTTCCGATGACGGATGCACGTGGACTGTCCCAGTCTCTACTCGTTTGCCAAACAACAACTCGTCGATCCAGGTTGCAAGTTTGAAAGACGGATCTCTCGTGATGGCATTCAACAACATCAGGGCAGTTGGTACAAAAGGTAAACCTCAGGCGGGCCCCCGCAAGCCGCTATCGGTGGCGCTCTCCGAGGATGGTGGTAGCACCTGGCCATGGGTACGCGACATCGAAGCTGGACATTCAAGCCCCGAAGAACCCGATCGTCGAGAAGATACTCGAAAAGGCGAAGAATTCTCTTATCCCTCTATCCTCCAGGATCGAGACGGAAACATCGATGTCGCGTTTTCTTACCTTCGCAAAACGATCAAAGTTGTGCGCTTTGATAAAAGCTGGATCAAAGGCGGAAATACTGTCGGAATATTCAAAGGCGATCGGCAGCAGTAATCGAGCTATAGAGAAAGGAAATAGATGGATCATTCGCAAGAGAAGCCTTGGATTAAAGGGGTTGAGCATATCGCCATCGCTACTATGGATCCGCAAACCCTTGCTCAATGGTATGTCGATCACCTGAATTTCTCTCCGCTTCTGGATACTGGGAACACGGTTTACATAAAATCCGCGAACTCGGTCGTGCTTGAGTTCGTGAAATCTGAAACCGTGCCAGCCAAACCGCAGATCCGCGATGCAGGCCTTCGTCACATCGCGTTCTCAGTCGATGACATGGACACGGCTTACACGGAATTGCGAGCGGCAGGCATCGAGTTTGAACCGGCTCCCGTAGTTGTTCCGGGGATGCGTCTGTTCTTTTTTCGCGATGTCGAAGGCAACTACCTGCACCTGGTCCAGCGGGAGAAGGCGCTGCTGTAATTGTGTTTCGCCCTTAGTGGCGGTCCCCTTGAGAAGAGTTAAATAAAATTGACACACCCAAGAAAAACAACCCTTCGACTGCCACTATTGTCTGTCAATGGTGTCGCTCGCCGCACAAACAAATAGGCACCCCAGGATCGTGTAATCCTAGGGCGCCCGACGGGGGTTGGTCATCTAGAAGTAGAACTTCATTGCAAACTGTAGTTGGCGCTCGGTGTTTGCAGTCGCAGACACTGCGCCAAAATTAGAATCGGTGATGTTGTTATCTGGTGGGGCAAACACCTTGGTGTTGGTAACGTTGAACGCTTCCATGCGGAACTCCAGTTTTTTGGTTTCACCAACGCGAAACGCGCGGAACAATGACAGATCCAGGTTCCTGTTCCAGTCAGACCGCAGACTATTTCGCGCCATGTCACCGAAAGTAAACTGGTCCGGCAATGCGAAAGCACAAGGATTGACCCAGCTACCGACCACCCGGACTTGATCTGCTGCCTTGCCTCCTTGAGAAATCGTAGTAGCGCACCCAGGATCTGGATTTGCCGCTACCGGCCCCGCCACATAGGGATTCGCGATCACGTTAGGCCGTTCCGCGCCGCTGATATTGTTGGTATTTGCGATTTGATATGGGGCCTGAATGTCATAGGGCACACCACTCGAAAGCGTCAGAATCCCATTCAGCTGCCACCCACCCACCACAGCATCACCCAACCCGTTTCCTGTGCTCCATCGCTTGCCTTTGCCGAACGGGAGCTCATAGACCACGCTGGCGGAAAATATGTGGGTTTGATCGTAACCGGCTACACCTTTGTCTTTTTCAAAGTGGTAGGGATCCTGCACGTCACAGAAACCTGAGTAGGTGTCGCAACCAAAGTTAATGGCTTTAGAGTAAGTATAAGAGAGTTTGTGAGTCAGGCCATGTCCCGATCGCCCTTCCGACGATACTTGCAGGCTGTTGTAGTTACTCTTTCCAACGCTGCTCACGTACCCGATCTGTGGCTGAATATAAGGATAGGGGCTGCGTAGAGACGGATCGCCGGGACCCGGCGTCGTCGCCGCATTTCCCGTCATCTGCAGCATCTCGCGACGGTTTTGCGAACCTACGTAATTCACCGTCAAAACCGAATTCGACCCCCATCCGCGTTGGAAGCCGAAATTGTACTGGTCCGAATACGGATTCTTGAGCTTGGGATCCAGAAAACCATCGCCCTGACCGAACGGAGTAGGCGCAGGAAGTATCGGTCCATTGCCCAGGTTTAGGGGATCCTGGGCAAAGCCTGTGAAGTACGGATTATTCAGGTTGCTACTGGCGAGGTAGGCGACATTCGGCCAGCTTTCGGTGAAGTTCTCTGCGAATCCGATTACCGCCGCCCAGTTATCGAAGAACCTCCCATAGCCGGCGCGGAAAACGGTTTTGTCATTGATGCGATAAGCCAATCCCACGCGAGGCTGGAAGTTGTCATATGTGTTCTGAATGATCCTTCCGTTCGGGGAGACTGTTACGTGCGCAGGTAATGTGCCCCCTGGAACGCAAGGCGCTCCTTGAGTTGCCGAGCAAGCCGGCGCGGGGTTTTCCAGTACATAGGTCCCGTTATTCAAGTCGATGTTACCAGTGATGTTGCTGCCATTGGATGGTGTCCCTTCCCTTGGCCAGTCGGTGACGTCATATCGCAACCCCAAATTCAGCGTGAGCCGGTTGTTTACCTTCCACTGGTCTTCGAAATATGTGCCAAAGATCTTGCCTCCGTGAAGATAGGCATTCACCGAATCGAGTTCAGCATAAGTGGGGTCCCCAAGAAGCATGGACGCCACTCCATCCCCTCCTACCCCGGCGCTGCCACTGGAGGTCTGAAACGGATCGAAGACATCCACTGCTCCATAGGTGACGTTGTTGGTGTTGTCCGTTGCCAGGCTTGCGCCGAATCGAAGAAGATGACGTCCTATCATCTTGGACGTGTCGCTTTTGTACTCGAAAATATTGGAGTAACTGCCACCACTAATGAAGTTATCATTGCCCAGATAGCCATCCACGGCGAAAGTGGGAAATAGTGCCGGGGCGGCGCTTCCGTGATTGGTGAGGTTGGGAGAAAATCCGGCGTTTTGCAGAAAATTCGCGGGCACGTTTGAAAAACTCGGTGTGCTGGTGTCGATCCCTTTCACTCGCCCGAAGGTAAACTGCGTCACCGCATCACTTTTGAAGCTATGAGACCAATTCACCGCGATGTTGTAGGCATTGACCTGGGTATTTGCCGTATTTCCTTCGACGCCTCCGGAACTGACGCTGGGCTGCCAGGCGCCGTTGTAACGGAAGAAAATACGGTCGCGGTCCCCGAACTGCTGATCTACTCGAGCCTCTGTCTGGTCGTTCCTAACCGTGTTTTCCGTGCTGGATAGCCCGTTGAATCCGGGTTGTCCGGTATTGATGGGCGCGGGAAATAGCGACTTTGCATAATAAAGCGCGCTTGCGTTGAACAGACTGGAAGGAATCTGATTGCAAGGCGTGCCCGCTGCCTGAAGGCCGTTGCTATCCGTCGGCAGCGCATTGCCTGAACCATCGCACATAAAAGGACTGTTGGTATAAGATCCGTCAGGGGCGACTACCGCACTGTACGGGTTGTAGATCTGTCCTGACACCGCGCTGAAGTTACCGTTCAGTTGGTCGGGCGTGGGTGTCAAGTAAAGTAAAGTATTAGAACTGCGCTTGCGAAATCCCTCATAAGAACCGTAGAAAAACGTCTTGTTGCGGCCGTTATAATGAGGCAGAATGACCGGACCGCCCAGCGATCCTCCGAATTGGTTCTGCTTCAAGTCAGTCCTGGGATTAAAGTAATTGTTGGAATCAAGCGCGTCATTACGGAAGAACTCCCACAAGCTTCCGTGGAAGCTGTTGGTGCCGGACTTGGTTGCGAGGTTTACGATGCCGCCCAATACCTGTCCAAATTGTGCTTCGTCATTATGCGATTGAACCTTGAATTCCAGGACGTCGTCAATCGTCGGTTGCAGCGCATAGGTCTCGGAACCCGCCCCAAAGTTCGTCACTCCATCCATCAAAAACATGTTGCTCCGGTTCGATTGGCCGTTCACCGCCGGAATCACGAACGCGCCGATGCCGCCCGGCGCGCCTCTCGAGTTTTGCAGCGGATCGACGGCGCTTACTCCGGGAGTCAGGAGGAGCAACTCGCTGAAATTTCGTCCATTTAAGGGCAAATCCAATACTTCCCTGGTTTCAACAACCATTCCGAGTTCCGAGGTAGAGGTTTGCAGTTCGATCGCCTGCGACGACACGTTCACCTCGGTCGTGGTGGATCCAACCTGCATGGTGAAATCGATGGTCGCCGTTTGATTTACTTCGAGTACGAAGTCCGGCTGGAGCTCTGTCCTAAAGCCTTGGCCGGAGGCGCTGAGGGTGTAGTGCCCGGGAAGTATGTTCACAAAGCTGTATACCCCCGTGCCGTTTGTCGTCTTGGCTTGCACAACGCCGGTGTTGACATTCGTCAATCGAATCGTGGTGTTGGAGACCACTGCCCCGGTTGCGTCTTTGACTGTTCCGTTGACGGAGGCTGTATTTTGCGCCGCAGCCACGCCTGAAAAGCAAACGCCCAGGACCGCAAACATGATCAAACCAAAGATTACAAAGTCTGCGAAGGTACGAGTCCGATGATGCATGCTACCCCTTTTCACGTAACCCATGGTTCTATTCACCTCGTCCTCAGAGCAAATCAATAAACTGATGATCCTTATTGGTTCATCCAATCCGAAAGAAACCTAGCACCAGAGGAATGAGACTGTCAAGATGATTTCGCTGGCAAAGCTTGATTTCTTCACAAAACATATAGGAAGGGCATGGACGCGACGAGATACCCTATATTGGTTCTGTACACCAACCTGGACATCCGGCGTTTGGGTGGTCTTGGCATTCGTTGACAAGGTTGAAATTGAGCGGCTAACATGTCAGCCATTGGATCATCCAATGGTTCGACTTGGACTATTCTTGGGACACGAAAGCCGCAAAGAAATTGATCTACGGGGGAATCGTGAAGCCAGATATTACTCTAATGCTGATTGTGTCGACATTGTTCATTGTACTGAGCGGTTCGCCAATCGTGCAGGCTCAAGTGCAAGAGCCGGTGGCGAAATGGTCTTTCGATGAGACTGATGGCGCAACAGCCCGCGAATCGGTAACTGGAGTGGACGACAAGATCACCGGGATCTTCAAACATGTCCCTGGAGTCTCCGGCGGGGGCTTACGTTTCGATGGGGACACGACCGGAATGGTTCATCCCTCCGCAGCGGCGCCAAAGCTCACAACTGCTTTCTCCATAGAATCCTGGATAGCGATCAACACCTATTCCTGGAACTGGATCCCCCTGGTTGATCAGCGCAAAGGTGAAGAAGCCGGCTATCTGTTCGGAATCGACTCCTTCGGACATCTAGGGTTGCAGCTAGCGGCGAACGGCCATTGGGAGTCCCTGGTATCTACCGTCCAGATTCCCCTGAAGAAGTGGACTCACGTGGCCGCAACCTTCGACAGCGCCCGCGGACTCGTTATTTATTTGAATGGCAAGCCGGCCGGAGAGTTGCTGGCCCCAGGAATGATGATTCCCGCCAGCGATCAGGACTTGCTTATCGGCAGAGTGCGGGAAGCGGTTGTCCCCGCGCAATGGATTCATCCCAAGTATCCCGTCTGGTATTCGTTCGATGGCATCATCGACCAACTGGAAATATACAATCGCAGTCTTGCGGCGAGCGAAATCGCAGCCGAATATAGTGCGGCTCATCCCCCGAGTGGCGAGGTCTTGCCGTATCCAGCGCTACCGTCGGGTCCCTCCGGGCCGGGAGCGTTTGGCGCCTACTACGCAACCCTTAAGTATGACGAACTGTGGGACGCTCCGCGTCGCGTGGGCCCTGATTCAGACGTAGTCGTACGTTTCGACGACTCCCCTATCCGCCTGGTTTTCTGGCAAGGAACAAACTATATCCCTGCCTGGGTCACCGAAAACGGCAAGTGGTATAGCGATGAGTTCGTGGAAACCTGGGGCGCCGGATGCCCCGACGGGGCCGACTGCGAGCCCATGTCTGATAAGCAGAATCGCTATGCGCATGTGCGCGTCATCGAAAGCACCGCCGCTAGAGCCGTGGTCCATTTTCGCTATGGTTTGTGCGAAGTGGAACACTATATTTGCGCAAATGTGGATCCCTACACTGGATGGACCGATTGGGGAGACGAATACTACACCGTCTACCCAGACGGCGTGGCCGTGCGAAAGCAGGTTGCATGGACTTCAAATTTCAGCGATCAGCACGGAAAACCGGGTCACGAATTTCAGGAAACGATGATCCTCAACCCGCCTGGCACGCGCCCGGAAGACAACATTGCGAATGATGCATTGCTGCTGGAAAACATGAAGGGTGAAACTTTCACCTATTCGTGGGTGCCTGAGTCCCCGGCAAAACTTGATCGTCCCCAGGATGCGAACATCCAGGTCGTGAACCTTAAATCATCCTGGAAACCGTTTCAGATCGTCTCGCCGGGAAACGTCCTGCTCAAACCTTATCGGACCAAAGAGAAAACTTACTCAATTTTTGAATGGTGGAACCACTGGCCCGTGGCGCAAGTACAATCCAGTGGAATTTCCGCCGTAGCCGCGGACAAGCCTTCGTCTTCCTCGCTCTCCCACATCGAAGGCCAGCCTTATGCCCAGACCAGTGATTCCATTACTAAACTATTGCTGGATGGACTGACGACAAAGCCTCCCGCTGATCTGCTGCCTCTGGCCAAGTCCTGGATCGCCCCGCCGGCAATGAAGCTCGCCGGCGGGCCGTTCCAAAGCGAGGGGTACGATCCGGCTCAACGAGCCTATGTGGTGGCCGCTGGAAGCGCAGGCAAGTTCCACGCGTCCTTCGAAGCATCCGCGGATTCTCCGCTGGTAAACCCGGCCATCGTAATTAAGAATTGGGGCGACCAAATTCCACGGCTCAGAGTCAACGGCAAATTAGTTTCCTGGGGCCCCGATTTTCGGGTTGGGCAAGTACGCACACTGGAAGGGACAAATCTTGTGCTCTGGATGAAATTGCAGTCGATGAGTCCTACCACCGTCGATCTCATTCCAGCAGGTGGGAACTAGCGCGGGGCGGAGACCAGCAGATTCTTCGCGTCCGAAATATGTTCCAACATGGTTCGCCGCGCTTCTTCGGCATTTCTGTCGCGAATCGCAGCGTAAATCCGCTTGTGAAATGTCAAAGGCCGGTCGATCGAAACCCGCCCCGACAATTGCGCCATGCTGGTCAGCACGGTTCGATGGATGACCGCAAATAAAAGATGACAGATCCGGTTGCCACTGGCCCGGAAGATGCATTCGTGAAACGCCATATCGGCATCGAGCCGCGAGCGATTGGTGCGGCTCCGTTCCATCGCCATAATGGCATGGCGCAGGCCAGCCAGATCTTCGGTAGTAGCGCGCTCAGCCGCCCGGGCAGCCAGTTCTGGTTCCACAATCATACGAGTCTCAAAGAGTTCGTGGTGAGAGAGGTCATCCAGCAGAACCAAAAATTCCAGTGGCTCCTGGAGAATGGTCTCAGCACTCGCGCTCAGATAGGTGCCATCGCCCACTCGCTGGGTGATGACTCCCATGATCTCAAGCACTTTCAGCGCCTGGCGAAGGGACGCCCGGTTCACCCCAAATTCCTTGGCTAATTCTCGTTCAGGAGGAAATTTTGAGCCGGGAAGAACCGTGCCCTTGGAGATCAGTTGCTTGATGTTGTAAATGAGTTTAGCGGTAACCCGCGTATCCAAGGGCTGGCGACGTTTCCCGGAGGTTGAAGTCGACATCATAGGTCTATCGGCTATCTGTTAAAGGCAAATCCCTATTCCATTCTTGGCCAGCAACAGTTCTAGACTTGGACGCACCTATTATTACATAGGCGGATAGAAGTGCCGCGACCAGCCTCTCTCTCCCCGAAGTACACTGGCTTGCATGTACAGGGATCACAGGGAGTCTTTCCACTCTAAGGCCAGCTTGACTCGCGGTGATCTCAAAGTTAGTCTTTGGTTCGTCCATTTTATTTTTCCCTTTTCGTTTGCCCGAATGCGGGCGACCACCAGAGAGTTGAATCGTCGTATGAGCATCTATTGCGCGCAAGGCAGCCCGGAGAGAGTGCTCTCCTCTTCGGATCTCGAGCGACTGCTCTTCGAGGCGCTCGGCAAATTAAGCGGCCGCGATCGTATCCTGGCCGTAGCTCCCGACCAAACCCGCATACACTCCCATGCAGGCGAATTGACACGACTTGTCTGGCAATACTACGGGGAGCGCTTGCGCGCGATTTTAATCGCTCTTGGCACACACACACCCATGACGGCTGACCAGTTGACGCGGATGTTCGGTGAAATTCCGCTGTCTTTGTTCCATGCGCACGACTGGCGCCACGATGTGGAGACCCTCGGCGAAGTCCCCGCTGAGTTCATTGGCCGGCAGTCGGAAGACAAACTGAATTACACCTGGCCGGTGCAGGTCAATCGGATGGTGACCCGCGGCGGTTTTGACCTTGTGTTGTCGATCGGGCAGGTTGTACCCCATGAGGTCGTAGGTATGGCCAACTACAACAAGAATATCCTCATTGGAACCGGAGGGCGCGACAGCATTAACCGCAGCCATTATCTCGGCGCAGTCTATGGCATGGAACGAATCATGGGGCGCGCGGAGAATCCCGTGCGAAATGTACTGAACTACGCGGACAATCTCTTTCTTCGCGATATACCGATTGTGTATGTGCTCACGGTGATTGATAAGCAGCCCGATGGCGGGCTCGTAGTGCGGGGTCTATTCATCGGGGACGATGTCGAGTGCTTCCATCTGGCCGCGGACCTCAGCCTCAAGGTCAACTTCGAGATGCTTGATCACCCGATACGGAAAGCCATTGTTTATCTCGATCCGAACGAATATCGCAGCACATGGCTGGGGAACAAAGCCATCTACCGCACGCGAATGGCGCTTGCCGACGACGCCGAGCTCATCATTCTTGCGCCCGGAGTGGAGGAATTTGGCGAGGACCGCGCAATTGATGAACTCATCCGCAGGTACGGTTATCACGGCACTCCTGCCACCTTGGCAATGGTCCAGCAAAATGCAGATTTGGCGGCGGACTTGAGCGCCGCTGCTCATCTGATTCACGGTTCTTCCGAAGGACGTTTCAAAATTACCTGGTGTCCCGGCCGGCTGACCCGGCGGGAAGTGGAGTCGGTCGGCTTCGGCTACGGCAGTCTCGACGAGATGACTCGCAAATATATTACAGGTAAGCTTCTACCCGGCTTCAACACGATCAACGGCGAAGAGATCTTCTTTATTGCCAATCCGGGTCTCGGCCTATGGGCGTACTCGGGAAGGTTTTAAAACAGATGGTGCTGGCCTGATCCTGGGAGCGGCCGGTGGTAACACGGCCTCAAAGCTGACAGCGCGCAATCTCAAAGGCTTACTTGCTGCAACATTGGATGAACCAATAAAATCCTCGTTGCACAGTCTGTGAGAGCGGCCTTCTACCGCGCCGTGACACTCACCGCCTCGCCGTTGTACTCTGCCTCTTGATCGAATGCGGAAGGCTCGGCGGGGCCTGCTCCGTGATTCTCCGTCACGAAAACGATGTGGAACCTGCGCTTTTTGGCCATGCCAGCGAAGTCCCCGATGCGCGCTCCGATGGTCAACGTACCTGCCACGTCGTTCCAGCGGATTGGGATCACGGAGTGCATTCCCTTTTCGTATGCGTATGTGTCCCCCGCATCTTCGTAAAGATCAAAACCGCCATCCGCCCCTCGATAGACGCGCAACTCGATAGGAACATCCGGCTTTTCGCCCGCGTACTCGATTTCCGGGCCGAGCGGCAAAATGGAGCCAGCCTTCACATAAAGGGGGATGCGGTCGAGCGGCGCACTCGCTTCAATCCTCTGGTCTCCCAGTGTTTTACTGCCGGTCCAGAAATCGTACCAGGCAGTCGCGGGCGGAAGATATAACCAGCGGCTGGCCGCGCCCTCCTGAGTGACGGGATTGACAAGAATGGACGGTCCAAACATGAATTGATCGCCGATGTTCCACACCTTCTCGTCGCTTCGCCAATCCATCACCAACGGCCGCATGATGGTGCCGTCGGCATTGGTCACATTCCATGCCAGCGAATAGATGTAGGGGAGCAGGCGGTAACGCAGCTTGTCGTAGGTCACCAGAATTGGGGTTACCGGACCATAGCTGAACAGCTCATTCTCATCATTGGCACGATGTCCGTGAGTGCGGAAGATGGGGCAAAACGTACCAAACTCGAACCAGCGCGTGTAAAGCTCCTGATAACTCGGGTCGTGCGTATTCCGCCCAGCCCCGTTCCAGCCGTAGCCCGCAATATCCGTCGTCCAGTAGGGCATACCGGACAAGGCAAAATTCAGACCGGCCGGCACCTGGCGGGTGAATGCCTGAAAATTGCTGTAAACATCTCCGGACCAGATGACAGCCGCGTTTCTTTGCTGACCGGCAAAGGCCGAACGCGTCAGCAGGAAAACACGCTTCTCATTCGTTGTCTCACGCCAATGCCGGTAGATATTCCCCGTGTGCATCAGCGGGAAGATGTTGGCATAAAGCGCGCCGTTGCCCAGATAGAGCTTGGTGCTGGAAAGCACCGGATCACCATGGCCTACGTGTGGATTGCCCGCCTCCGGCTCGGAGGCGTCAAGCCAGAAGGCGTCCCAACCCTGCGCGAATTCTTTAGCAACCAAGTTGTCCCAGTAAAAGGCGCCGGCGGCGGGGTTGGTGGCGTCATAGTTCGTGGTATCGGGAATCGTGAGCCCACGGGCCAGCATTTCTTTATAGTTCCGTGACTCCGGATCGAGGAGCGGCCACACGCTGACCATCGCGTGCACATGCTTACTATGCAAGCTTTGAAGAGTGCCGGGGAGATCGGGATACGCATCAGGTCTGAACTCAGGGTCGCCCTGATGGACCCACCAGAACCAATCCTGCACAATCACGTCCAGCGGCACGTGTTGGCTGCGATATTCATTGGCGATGTTCAACAATTCGGCGGAGCTCTTATACCGGTCTTTCGACTGAAAAAACCCATAAGCCCATTCGGCAAAGAGTGGCGCATGACCCGTCATGGTCCGGTAGTGATGAATGATCTGGTCGATTTCCGGTCCATAAATAAAATAGTAGTCGATCGCATGCGAGGCTTCAGCCGACATCCTCATCTCTGAAGGGAAGCGGTTGTCGAAGTAGGATTTCGCCGCAGTATTCCAGAATAGGCCATAGCCTTTGGTCGAGACAAACAATGGAATAGCGACGTCGGTATTGACCTGCGCCAGCTCGATCTCGGTGCCGCGATAATTGAAGACCCCGTTCTGATGTTGACCCAAGCCGTAGATTCCCTCCTCTGCCGGCAGAGAGAAGAGATCGCTCACGCGATACAGCGCCTCGCCGTTTGCCGTTGCCGGTTCATAGCGGCGCGGTGAATCGTGTATCTCCTTAAAGATTCGTTGATCATGCTCGTCGTTGAACTGAAGACGGCCGGTGTCGAGCGAGATGAGTACCTTGATGCTGCCAGTGTTAAGAGTCGCTTCGACCGGTTTCGATGGACCGGCTTCCTGGAGCCCGGTCGGCTGTTCCGTCGGCATAGTCAAGGTGAACTTGTCCGGCGTGCAGGATTCGACCATCCATGGCTGCTGAGGTGTGGCGTCCTGAGCCTTGCCGTCCGGACTGGCGACCACATGCACGACTTCTGGGCTACAAACCGTCAGCCGGAGGGTATCCGTTGCCGTCTTTATGGTTACTCCATTGCTCTCCTGCGTGATGGTCACAACAGTTTGAGCGACGACCAATGGCCCGGAGAGCAGCACCGTACTTAAGAGAACCACGCTCACCAGCCAGCAGCGGCACCGACTGGCTCGCCCTTTCGTGAAACAATCTCTCAAGAAGATTCTCCCAAACCGCGGGGGGGCCCGTCCCTTGGCTTTTTCAAGGGTTGGCGCGAGCGCCATCCCAGCTTTGCGGTTCCGTGGGCACCCGACGCACGCGGATGCTGGCCTCCATGCCCTGCGCCACACCTATCTCCCCGAGGCCGGGGGAGTACACCGACCCCTTTACATTGCAGTACGTGGCGGGACACGATAACATTAAGACCACGATGCGCTACGTGCACCCACGCGAAGAGGCGGTAGATAGACTTTTTACGCGGCTCGGCGATCTGGAGCGGCCCGAGACTCGTGTAGAATGCAAAAGGTCGGTGCAAAATCCGGTGCAGTCGGTGATGCCCTCAGACGACGATTTAGCTAAATCGTTGATTACATATAATTTATGGAGCGCGGAAGTGGTGGAACTGGCAGACACACCATCTTGAGGGGGTGGCGCCGAAAGGCGTGGGGGTTCAAATCCCCCCTTCCGCACCAATACCTTACTCATCACATCTCCCGGATATAGAGCGTCTTTACATCAACGGTGGTGTGTTTGTCGCCGTGGCAAAGCTGGAACCCGATGTTTCCGTCGGCGAATCCGGCGTCGTGCACAATATCGATGGTCTTCACGCCGTTGAGCCAGGCCTGAATGTGATGGCCCTTCGCGATCACATAATAATGGTTCCAGCCGCCGTCGATCACCAGTTTGTGGGCAAGCTCCACCGGATATTGCTGCACCATGCCGGCCCGGCGTTCCTCCCACAGACTTCCCCAATAGCCTTCTCCCATATCCACCTGGTAGCCGGGAACATTGTCGGCGTCGGTGGGGTGAATGCGGATACAAACTCCCGAATTCGCATTCCTGCCGGACATGCGGATGACCACGTTGAGTTCAAAATCGGTGTAGGTCTTTTTCGTGTAACTGAAGTTATGAAACTTGCCGCCATCGTAATCGCCATGTAACACGCCATGATCCAGGCTCCAGTAGCGGGAATCGGCATTCCAGCCGTGCAGCGACTTCAGCATGTTCTTCCAATGTTTCCCGACGGGCTTGCCGTTTACGAGTCTTCCTTCAGGAGGGAGGCTTACCACGAATTGGGCGTCAGCGCGGGCGCCGGACGGAGCAAATTCTGGCAGCTCTTGACCGCGAACCCGCGAGACCGGGAGAAGGGCCGGCAGAAGCAGCAGGCCGACAGTGAGTAACGCAACCTTAAATGCTTTCATGCTCGGGCATTGTAGGCGGGAGTGCGATGAGGTTCAAGTGCTGAGCGCAGGATTCTGGAACTTTCACGCGTGCGAGATGCAACAATCAACAGATGTTCCGTTTTCCAAAGGTCTGATATAGGCTCTCTGGAGCGCGGATACGACTCCGCGAAAATTCACCTATGGCGCCAGAAAAGACTGCTGAACGAGTTTCTGAAAACAACGTGAATAGCGACGGCGCTCCGACCTTTGCGCGCTCCGCAGAAGAGTGGACAAGGCGAGGTCTGCTCACGGGCGCAGCCGCGCTGGGGTTCGGCTTGCTCACTGGTTGCCGCTCATCTTCAGGCCCGGGCGCGCAGGGCAACAGCCAATTGCCCTTTGGCCGAAAACTGAAAGCCGCATTTTCGAACTGTGGCCTGGGATCCACCTGGTGTGCGTCGGGCAAAGAGACTGCTGAGCTGTGGGGCAAATGGTTTGGCGTCGATGTCACCTGGTTTGATGGTGGCCTGAATATCGATGTCCAACGCAAGGCGGTCGAAGACATGGCGACCGGCTCGTGGGATTTTGTTGCCATTCAAACCCTGGGGATCGACACTCTGGCCGATCCGGTCTCGCGGATCGTGGCCAGCAAAATACCTGTGGTTCAGATGGACACATTGATCTCCAGGAACGATCTTGGCGCCATTTCCTTTCTTGAACCGGACAATGTCTACATGGGCGAGGTAGTCAGCGAAGCACTCTTTCAGGCCATCGGCGGACAGGGCAACGTGATTCAAACTCAGGGCGCGTTGGGACATACCGGCGCGCAGAAACGCGCGGCGGGGTTTAAGAAAGCGCTGGCGCGATATCCAAACATTAAAGTGATTGCCGACGACACCGCCGACTGGGACATTAACAAAGTGGCCGGCCTGTGGGAAGACTATCTGGTGCAGCATAAGAAGATCGACGCTGCGTTCTTTCACAACGACGACATGGCGCTGGCCGCCGCCAGAGTCATCCGCAACGCGGGACGAGAAAAGGAAATCAAGCTGGGCGGCGTCGACGGCATGCCGGAAGCAATCAAGGCGGTGCGAGACGGAGTTTTGCTGACTTCCGTGCGCAACCCGGCGTGCCGCATTCACTGGGGCGCCCTGATGGTGGGCGCGATGGCCGCTACTGGGATGAAAGACATCCCAAAATATATTCTGATGGACGGGCCGGTGGTGACGCGTGAGAATGCCGCGGGCCTTCTCTTCATGCAGGAGCAATTTCTGGTATAGTCCGCCGGTGAAACTCCTAACCCGACCCTCATTCTAATGACCTCTTCCGACACTCTTCCAGCGCTCGAGTTGCGTGGCGTCACTAAACGCTACGGCCGGGTCGCGGTGCTACGTGACATTGATTTCTACCTGAGGGAGGGAGAAGTCCACGGGCTGATCGGCGAAAACGGCGCGGGCAAAAGTACCACGGTGAAAGTGCTGGCCGGCGTGGAGGAGGACTATGACGGGGAAATGCGCGTCCGCGGCAAAGTGGTCCGCTTCCGCTCGCCTGCTGACGCGCAAGACCTGGGCATCGGGATGGTCTATCAGGAACTCAGTATTTTCCCCCACTTGACGGTGGCGGAAAATCTGTTTGGCCGCAATCTACCGTGCCGCATGGGTTTGGTTGACTGGAAGCGGATCGCGCGCGAAGCGCAGCGACACCTGAACGAGTTGGGCCTCGAGATTGACGTCACCTCCAAGATGGGCGACTTGCCGGTGGGCAGCCAGCAGGTGGTTGAGATCGCAAGAGTCGTATTCAGCGGCGCCAACGTCATCATCCTGGACGAACCCACTTCGGCGCTTTCCGCTCCCGAGATTGAACGCTTGTTCGAGTTCGTTCGGACCCTGAAAGCACAGGGGAAAAGCATCATCTTCATCTCACACTTCCTGGAAGATGTCCTCGCGGTCAGCGATCGGATCACGGTGCTAAGGGATGGGACGAAAGTGGATACTTTGTCAGCCTCGGCCACCAGTAAGCAGCATCTGGTCGAGCTGATGATTGGGGAGCGGGCGAAGGCGCTTCGTCCCGGCAACGAAAACAAAAACGACGGCGCGGCGCACAAGGAAGTCGCCATAAGGATCGACGACGTCACGCTTCGCGGCGAATTCGCACATGTTTCTTTAGCGTTGCGTCGCGGAGAAGTTCTCGGGCTGTTCGGCTTCATGGGCGCGGGACAGATTCCGTTGGGACGTTGCCTGTTTGGAGCCAGCTGCGCCGATTCGGGCACGTTCACTCTGAGCGGCAAGCGTCTCCGTCTACGCAATACCACTGCGGCTGTAGCCAGGGGATTGGCCTACGTTCCCGAAGACCGGCATGACAGCCTGATGTTTCAGCAACCCATGTATAAGAACATTACGCTCGCACATCTAAAGAAGATCGTCGGCTGGCGGTTGAATCGCAAGAAGGAAGTTGCGGCAGCGCATCGGTCCATCGAAAATCTGACTATCCGTCCTCCCGACCCGATGATGCCAGTGGGTGCGTTGAGTGGCGGCAATCAGCAAAAAGTTGTGCTGGCCAAATGGCTGGTCGCACCACCGACCGTTTTGATCCTGAATGAGCCCACGCGGGGAATCGATATTGCCGCCAAGGACGAAGTGATAAATGTCATTGGCCGGTTGCGCGACCAGGGCGTCTCGATTCTCCTGATTTCTTCTGAACCGGAGCTCATCGAGCAAATGGCCGGCAGAGCTTTGGTGATGAGAAAAGGAAAAGTCACCGCGGAACTCCAGGGCGCGGACGTCACCAAGCAAAACCTGATGCAGCACGCATAACTATGAAAGACCTGCTGACATGGACCCGACGGCGCGCCCGTGATTTGACCCCGCTGCTCACGCTGCTGGTGCTGGTGCTGGGGTTCAGCCTGTCGACGGAGAATTTCCTAAGTCTGGTCAATCTTAGAAACATCTTTGTGCAGACCGCGACCCTGGCGGTGGCGGCCACCGGAGTCACCTTTGTCCTGCTGTGCGCAGAGATTGATCTGAGCATCGCCGCTGTGGCTACCCTGACTGGCGTGGTCGCGGCCTATCTCGCGGGCACGGTTGGCGTCCCCGGAATTGCGGCGGTGGCGCTGGGCGCCGCGGTGGGCACGGGTGTGGGACTCTTCAACGGATTGATTTCCACTCGGCTGAGTGTTCCCTCTTTTATGGTCACGCTGGCCACCATGCAGATTGCCTCCGGGGTGGGACAGCACATCACCAAGGGGAGGATTCTCTATACGCTGCCTTCGGCGGTCGAATATCTGGGCGGCGCTTACATCGGCAGGAACGAACCGTTCCGGCTGCCGGTGGTGATGGTTTGCGGAGTGGTGGTCCTGCTGGTTGGACACTTGGTTCTTACCTACACACGGTTTGGAAGATACGTCTATATGACCGGCAGCAATCGCGAGGCTGCGCGCCTGAGTGGCGTGAATACCAAGAACATTGTGATGGCATGTCTGGGGATCTGCGGCTTCACTGCGGGTGTTGCCGGGATGTTAAATACGGGAAGACTGGGCAGCGCCCAGGGTTTCGGCATGGAGAATATGCTGCTCGACAGCATCGCGGCCGTGGTGCTGGGCGGCACTTCTCTGTTCGGCGGCGAGGGCGGCATCAAGAATACCGCGATTGGGCTGCTCATCTTTGGGGTGTTGAATAATGGTTTGAATTTGTTGCAGCTGGATATATTCGTTCGCTTGTGGTTGCGCGGGGTGGTGCTGCTCGCCGCCCTGCTGATCAACGTCTATGCTTTACATCTGCGGAAAAAAGCGGTTGTATCCGGGCAGTAGCCTTAGCCCTGAGAATGGTGGTTCCTATGAAACAGATCCTGGTCACCGGCGCGACCGGCAAGGTTGGCGCCCATTTTATTCGCCACGTTCTTGGGTCCGAGCGTTATCAGGACGTCACTATTCGCGCGCTCTGCCATAACCGCGTTCCTGAACCGCACTCTCGCCTGGAGATCGTCAAGGGAAGCATCTCGGACCGTAATGCGGTGCGTGAAGCGATGAAGGGGATTACGCATGTCATTCATTGCGCAACCTGCAAAGAAACTGCTGACGACGTGATCGATGTTACGGTCAAAGGCCTGTTCTGGCTGCTGGAGGAATGCCGCACCAGTAGCGCTTCCAGCAGATTATTTTGATCGGCGGGGACGCCGCGGTCGGACATTTCTTTTATCCCCATCACGCGCCGGTGACTGAAACGCAGAAGCACAGCGCTTATCCCGGCTGTTATGCGCTTTCCAAGGTCCTCGAAGAAGTCATGCTGGAGCAGTATTACGTTCAATATGACCTTTCGGGATGTTGTCTGCGAGCCCCGTGGATTATGGAGAAAGACGATTTCAAGTACACCCTCTCTTTCGGCGAAGACGTATTCGGAGGCCCGCGCTGGCGCGATCTCGTGGGCCCGCAACGGGCGGACGAATATGTGAAGACCAAGGCGGTCCCGCTGATGCTCGATCCCAACGGCCAGCCGCTGAAGCGCAATTTTGTCCATCTAAGCGATCTGGTGGAGAGCATGGCGCTCGCGCTCGATCACCCCAAGGCCCACCAGCAGACCTTCAACATTTGCATGGATGAGCCAGTGGACTACCAGCAAGTTGCCGATTACTTGCGCGAGACAAGAGGCATGCCGGCGGTCGAGATTAAAACTCCGTACTGGTCCACCTGGCTGGACAACGCCAAAGCGAAGTTTCTTCTGGGATGGAAGCCGCAGGTTGACTCGAAACTTCTGATTGAAGAAGCGTGGTCCTATCAGCGGAGCGCCAACGATCCGCGGCACGTGTGGTATCCCGGCTAGCGATATTGATAAACCTTGACTTTCTGGATCGTGTAGTTGTCCGCAGGGAGGCGCAGTCCTTTGCCCGACATGATTTCGTCTCCATTGAGTCGCCGTCCGGGCACCCATTTGCCGGAAGCGAGCGAGCCTTCTTCGACTCTGGCGATACCGGTCTCCGACGAGTCCGGCTTGGTGGGTGAAAACGAAACCGTCACGCTTTTTCCAGCGACGATGTACTCGCCATCTCCGGTCAGAAAGATGATGGCGGCAGCGTAGTCGGGATTTTGAGTTGATCCCCAGGGGCGCGCGAAGCCGACCTTCAGCGTGTAGTTTCCCAGCTGGAGCTGTCTTTCCGGATGGTCCTTGTCGAGCGTAACGCCCGCCATCGTCCCGCTTGCCTGGTTCGCGAGAATAAGCGGAGAGAGTTGCGCCAGAAATTCGTAGGCTTTGGCGATGGGACTGTCGGGGGCAGCCGTGGACGGGTTTTCGATCCCAAATGGCGAATAACCGATGGCACCATACTGCCCGAATGCCGTAAATACGTTGGCTGCGCCGCGTGCGTCCCCGGCGCTTTCCGGGATGAACAAAGCGTTGCCCGAGCGGGTGTAGCGCGCGCACAGTTCCCCGAATTCGGGAACATAAAGATCGGGTGAAAGCATATCGAGCGCCGGCGCCCCAGCATGCCACACGTCCATTACCTGGGGAAGGGGCCCTCCACTGGGGTAGGTTCCGGGCCAGGCATGGTCGCGTTGCTGCAACCACGCGTTCACATACATGGGGATGTTGTATTCCGCTTTGCCGGCTGCGGTTACTTGATTCACATAGCGCGCGTACTGCCACGCCATGAAGATTTCATCCACCGGCCAGTGCAGATCTCGCCAGCCGGTCTCGTGTTCCTCCGGCGTTAGTGGCGGGCTCAGCGTCCGCACCGGAATGGCAAATCCTTTCGGCTTCCCCGGGCCGAAGACTTCTTCCCATGTACCAGAGGTTTTTCCTCCTGCGTCCTCCCAAACTTTGCGAAACTCGGGAATAAGCGTGCCCTTGTGCCGCTGGAGATATTCCATCAGCTCCCTGGGAACGGCCTTGCCGAAGGCTTCATTCGCGGCCGGGGATCGGTCGCGTGACTCTTCGAGCACACCGACTTCGTTCTCGATTTGAATCATGACCACGGTGTGATTTGTCCCGTCGACTTCGCGGACGTGCCGCATCAAGGCAGCGAAGGCGTGCGCGTCAGCGTCGCGGCTGGCAGCGCCGAAGGTAGAGAGGATGTCCAAAGGCCGTCCGCTTTCTTCCTGTGCACGCGGGAACCGCTCATAGTTGGTCTTCACCCACACCGGAGCGTACGTGGACATGCCGTTCTTCCAGCTTGCGAACCACAGGAATGCCAAATGCAGATCATGGGCACGGGCCTGCTGGATCAGTCCGTCCACCACGGTGAAGTCGAACTTGCCCTCTTCCGGCTCGATTAATTCCCAGGTCACGGGTGTCAGGACAGTGTTTACGTGGATCGCCGAAAGGCGCGGCCAAATGGGCTCCATGTATTCGAGCGAGGACGAGCTGGAGTTGTGCAGTTCTCCACCGAGCACCAGAAATGGCTTGTCGTCGACCATCAGTTGGCTGACCCCGCCCTGTTTCGAAAGGTGCGGACCAGATCCCGTCTGTGCTTGCAGTGAGAGCGGGAAACTGATGCAGGCCAGCATACAGATGATGCCTGCTGCGGTTATGTTCGCCCTTGCTAATCGCGCGGGGCTACTCAGAGCCTGCCGCCCATTGGCAAATTCGTGTTTCATCAGCGCTCCTTGAACATCGCCCTGCATTGTAGACCGAACGAGTGGCAACGTGAGAGTGGAAACCGGACCCGACTATCTTTCGATGAAACGCCCACTCGCGCCCTGGCTAATGAATGGGTCCGAAGTGTACATTCTCCGGAGCCGAGGGCTCATCTAGAAACTGAAGCGACGTAGCGGGGCCGAGGTTGGCGGGCGGAGTCCAGGAGGCCAGCGCCCATACGATTTCCTTTTTGGGTGTGACTTCCAGGACCTGCAAGGTTCCGATGCGGCTCTCCGGCGTCGTATTCCACTCATTCACCCAGTTATTCAAGACGGTGTTGCCGTTGGACAGCCGCCAGGCCTGCTGCATACGGGCAAACTGATAGCCGGGCGCATCCGCCGGCGTCCAACTCCAGACCGAGTCTCCCCGGCGCGTTACCTCGCGTATGCCCACAAGATCGGTGACCAGAACATTTCCATTGGCCAGCAGAGTCACGCCCCAGGGCGTGGTTGCCGGGAACGACCACAGCTCATTGCCATTGAAGTCGTACTCCACGATCTTGTTCAAATCCATGTGCGAGACCAGTAGCGTTCCATCCGCGGTCAGGCGCGCATGCCGGAACTGCCGGTGGACGCTAACCGGCTGCTTGGTCGCAAGATTGAACTCCTTCTCGGTCGCACCGCTGACGATGTTCACCACCCGCACCACGGCGGGGTCGCCATTCTGGATGAACAATACATGGTCATTCCCGATGGGTATAGCAGTGTGAACTTCGTGGTTCGGCGGGGCGTCGTAGTTCCAGACCACCTTCTTGTCAGGAGTGATTTCAGTGACGCCGAATTGGTGTGCAAACAGGATGTTGCCGTTCGAAAGCATGACCGCATCACTGATCTCTCCTTTGCCTGCGGGGTCGTCATAAGTCCAGACAATTTTTCCCTGTCGCACGACGACGATCCTGCGGTCATGCGACTCCCCGGAATACATGAAGTCATGCTGAGCCAAACCTTTGCCCACAGGCTGGGCAGGGGCAGGGGAGGGCGCAGTTGGGGCGGCACTTGGCGCTTGCGCATGAAGGCCAGCGGAGACCGTGAAAAGAACGACAACCAGCGCAAATCTGAGCATTCGCAAAACTCCTTGAAAGAACGCTCGTCATTCTACGTCGTTGCCGGTCGAGGTGTGAAGTACTTGGTAATAAGATTTCTGTCCATCATCGCGGTGTCCAGCAGGTCATCGGATGCGACACGTCCAGGGACCACTTCAGGCCGCAAGTTCGAGTTGCTCGATGAGCGAAATCTCCCGCTCCAGAGTGCGCACAACTGAAAGCGGTATCCCAAGGTGACGCAGGCTGCCGGATTTACTTGAAATCCCGTCAATGCCATATCCAGAACCATCGAAAACCGGTTCCGCAATCAAGTCGAATTCCTCACCATACAGCTTTACCCTCAGTCTTGGGGCAAAGCCCAGCCGTTGCAACCTCTTGCATACAAAGGTTCGTTTGTCATTTTCATCGATCATTGCAGTGCTCCTCGCCGAAGCTGCTGGATTAACATGCTTCGATTAAAAATCAAGCTGGGGTGCGCAGCCGTGACCTGAAGCACAATCGAACGTACGCTGGAACACAAGGTTGCGGCCCCTTCTGCGGGTCTGGGCAAATACCTGGAAGAGCAAGAAGCTATCGCGATAGATATTTGAAACTTATGAGCTTATCCACGTATTGCTGATCACTCACTGATGTATCGCGCATCACTGTAATCCCTACCCCACTGTCATAAAGTGAAACCTGAATTCGAGCCCTGCGACCCCAGGGACAAATCCTCCGGCCAAAAGGACTCTGAAGTACGTTTATCTCAACGGAGAGGAGAACTTTTATGTTTACTCGCATTCTTGAATTCGAAGTGAAGCTGGAGAAGAAGGAAGAGTTTGTAAAGAAAGTAAAGAACGAGGTCCTGCCCATTCTCAAAAAGCAGATGGGATTCCTGGAAATCCTGCCGTTCTTCCCGGAGAAGATACGGGAAGAGAAAGCACTGGCCATCAGCCTATGGGCGACCCGGCCAGATGCGGAGCGGTATGAGAGAGAAGTTTATCCAAAGGTGCAAGAGATCCTGAGGCCCTATCTGACTACGCCCATCACAGTGAAGCCCTACGTCCTGGAGACCACACTGTGTGAGCACTTTGTGGAGACGCTCGCCGCCTGAATCCGACCGACGGCAGAAGCGCGGCCCCGAGGCGGCAGTCGAGCCTCGGGGCTTTCTGTTTTTGGGCAGGATCATCAACTGCCAAACGTGTGATTGAAATCACAGTTTCAGGTGAGGCCTAATACATTCAACACGCTATGAAAGATGTGTACTGTCAGTGAGGACTTGAATATGGCTTCCCTGACAACACTACAGACCCTTGCCGAACTGGTGCAGAGGTATCAGATTTGCTGGGAGGTTTGGCCCGAGTTTACTCTGACGAAGCAAGACCGACAGCAGGTCGGCTTCGAACTGGAACTCTTCGGCAGTGGCAAAAGGACCGGCGAATTCGATGCAACCTGTCCCAAGTCGGCGGAGATTCACGCTGCATTGGAGGCGATTGCAAGATGGATCCTCGAAAGCGATGAGCGGGTGAGTTTTGAGGTTAATGACGACCGCCAATGTCTCTCCTACTCTCCGGCGCGTGGAAACCGGCCGGATGTCACCATGTCTGTCAAGATCCTGCACCGGACGGATTTGGACCGCCCGGTCGACGAGGGTGAACGAGACTGCCTTAGAAAAACCGAGGCTCGGCTTCGCCAGCTGGGAGCTTGTGAGCACCACTGGCACTTCGCCTCGGCCGGCAATGACGGAGAGCTCGTGGCCGACTGACAAGAGCCACGGTGTCGTGGTTTGAAGAAGGTTTCGTTTGGCGGTCAGACTGCTGGAGCGTCAATCTTAGATTGAGGGCCAGTTGAGGCGGCGAGGATGATGATCATTAGCACAACCAAACCTACCACTCCCAGCCCGGACAAGCGCTGGAAGATTGTAGACGCGACCATGCGCCGAGCCGGCCAGAACTCGCGCGGACTCATTGAGACCCTGCATACCGTGCAGGAAGCTTTCGGATATCTGGACGAAACCGCGCTGCGTTATGTCGCCATCTCGTTAAGAGTTCCACTCAGCCGGGCGTATGGAGTGGCCACGTTCTATCACTTTTTTACCCTCAAGCCTGCCGGCGAACACACCTGCGTGATCTGCCTGGGAACCGCCTGCTACATAAAGGGCGCTCCGCAGTTGGTGGATGCTGTGAAACGGGAATTGGGTGTCGGCCCGGGCGAGACAACTGTTGATCGGAAGGTTTCGATTCTGTCGGCACGCTGTCTGGGCTCTTGCGGCCTGGCTCCTGCGGTGGTTTACGACAACGAAGTGGCAGGCAAAGTTACGCCCGAACAACTCCGGCAGCAAATGGCCAAATGGGACGGTCCTCACTCATGACGCCTGAAGAACTCGAGCAGATTGCAACCACCGAACGCGAGGTGCAGGCTGGGATTCCCCAGACGGTGAATGTTTGCGTGGCGGCCGGATGCCTCTCCTGCCAAAGCCAATCGGTAAAGGACGCGCTCGACAAAGAAGTCATGGATCGCGGACTGGGCGCCCGTTGCAAGATCAAGGGCGTGGGCTGCATGGGACTGTGCGCCGAAGGGCCACTGGTTTCAACCAACAACACAACTCTGTACAAACGAGTGGCTGCAACTGACGCCGCCGCGCTGCTCGATGGGCTGGAGCGAGGTCCGGTTGAACGCCTGCTCTGCCCTACCGATGTCCCATTTTTCCGGCGGCAAAAGAAAATTGTATTGGAGAACTGTGGCGTAATCGATCCTGAGAGGATTGAAGAATACATTGCGGCATCGGGATACCGCGCACTTATCCACGTGCTTACGGAGATGAAGCCAACGGAGGTTGTCGCACAAGTTGTAAAAAGCGGCCTTCGCGGGCGGGGCGGAGCCGGATATCCCACCGGATTGAAGTGGAGCACAGTCTCAAAGGCTGTAGGCACTCAGAAATTTGTGATCTGCAATGCCGACGAAGGCGATCCTGGCGCTTTCATGGACCGCAGTGTCCTCGAAAGTGATCCTCACCGGGTTCTCGAAGGCATGCTGGTTGCCGCTTATGCGGTCGGCGCTTCGGAGGGATATATCTACGTCCGCGCCGAATATCCTTTGGCCATCAAGCGATTGAAGATTGCCATTCGGCAAGCGGAGAAGCTTGGGCTTCTTGGCTCCAGCATTTGCGGAACGCATTTCAGTTTCAAAATCGAAATTCGTCTGGGAGCGGGCGCGTTTGTCTGCGGAGAAGAAACCGCGCTGATTGCGTCCATCGAAGGTAAGCGCGGAACGCCGCGGCCGCGGCCGCCTTATCCGGCAATGGAAGGGTTATTGGGACAGCCTACGCTAATCAATAACGTGGAAACTTTCGCCAATATTCCGCCCATCATCCGGAATGGTGGGGATTGGTACGCCGGCATCGGTACTGAGAAAAGCAAAGGCACCAAGGTCTTTGCCCTTGCCGGGCGGGTACAAAATACCGGCCTGGTTGAAGTTCCAATGGGAATCACTCTGCGGGAAATGGTATTTGAAATCGGCGGCGGGATTCCAGAAGGCCGCAAGTTCAAGGCGGTACAAACTGGTGGGCCTTCGGGAGGGTGTTTGCCTGCAGAGTGTCTTGACATGCCGGTCGATTACGAATCCCTGGCGAAGGCAGGTTCAATCATGGGTTCCGGCGGCATGATCGTGATGGATCAAAGCTCATGCATGGTCGACGTCGCCAAATACTTCATGGATTTCTGCATGACGGAATCCTGCGGAAAGTGCATTCCCTGCCGGGTGGGCACCTACCAGATGCACCGTCTGCTGGATACGATCACAAAACTACAGGCGACGCCGCAAGACGTAGCGCTCCTGGAAGAGTTATGCGATTTGGTAAAGAACACCAGCCTGTGCGGCCTGGGACAGTCAGCGCCTAATCCAGTTTTGAGCACGCTCCGCTATTTTGCAAGCGAGTATAAAGCTCACATCGAGCAGAATCAGTGCGTGGCCGGGGTCTGCGGCAAAGAGGCGCAACCATGAGTCCGGCGACCAATGTCAAGACCCTAAAGATTGACGGACGCGACTTCAGCGCTCGTGAAGATGAGACCATTCTCGATGTGGCGCGCCAGAATGGAATCTTCGTTCCCCGGCTCTGTGAGTTAGAAGGGCTCTCGACTGTCGGTGCGTGCCGCTTGTGTCTTGTCGAAGTGAAAGGCTCCAATCGCCTGATGGCTTCCTGCGTGACCCGGGTGGAAGAAGGCATGGAGGTCACCACCACTTCGGAACGCCTACAGCGCTATCGCAAGGGCATCGTCGAATTGCTTTTCGCCGAGCGCAATCACGTTTGTTCGGTCTGTGTTTCCAACGGTCACTGCGAACTGCAAACCATGGCACAAAAGCTGGACATCACCCACATTCATTATGCCTACCGCTTTCCGCAAGAAGCCGTGGACGCATCCCATGACCGCTACATCATTGACCACAACCGCTGCATTTTGTGCACCCGGTGCGTGCGGGTGTGCGAAGAGATTGAAGGTGCGCATACCTGGGATGTGATGGGACGCGGCATCGATTGCCAGGTTATTACGGATCTCAATCAGCCGTGGGGGTCGTCCGACACCTGTACCAGTTGCGGAAAGTGCGTGCAGGTGTGCCCGACCGGGGCATTGTTTGAGAAGGGCCGTTCGGTTGCTGAAATGGAGAAGCGCCGCGATTTCCTGCCCTATTTGCAGCTGATGAGAGGAGAACAAAAGTGAGCAAGAAGCGCATGGCCACGGTTTGGCTGGATGGATGCTCCGGCTGCCACATGTCTTTTCTCGACATCGACGAACGCTTGCTCACCCTGGCCGAAAGCGCCGACCTCGTTTATAGTCCGCTCGTGGATGCCAAGATCTTTCCGGAAAACGTGGATGTGACATTAGTAGAAGGTGCAGTCAGTAGCGAGGAAGACCTGCATAAGATAAAGCTGGTCCGCGAGAAGACCAAAGTGCTGGTATCACTTGGCGACTGCGCAGTTACAGCGAACGTCCCGGGCATGAGAAATCCGTTTGCGACCAAGGCAGTTTATGACCGTGCCTATATAGAAAACGTGACACTCGATCCTGCCGTTCCGGATCAAGTCGTGCCACGATTGCTGGCGCAGGCTAGACCCATTCATGAATTCGTACCGGTGGATGTTTTCGTTCCGGGCTGCCCGCCTTCCGCCGACACGATTTTCTACGTTGTCAGTGAATTGCTGGCTGGACGGCAGCCTGAGTTGAGTACGAGAACGCGGTTCGGAGCGTAAGTGATGCCTGAGAAAAGAACGATCGTCATTGATCCTGTGACCCGCATCGAGGGCCACGCCAAGATCACGCTGCATCTCGACGAACAGGGAGAAGTATCGGACGCACGCTTCCATGTAACCCAGTTCCGCGGATTCGAAAAACTGTGCGAAGGGCGTCCGTTCACCGAAATGCCGTCGTTGATGGCGAGGATTTGCGGCATTTGCCCGGTCAGTCATCTGGTTGCCTCGGCCAAAGCGTGTGACGCTTTGCTGGCGGTGCGTATTCCTCCGGCGGCCCGAAAGCTGCGCCGCATGTTTAATATGGCGCAGATTGTGCAGTCGCATGCTCTCAGCGTCTTCCATCTCTCCTCGCCTGATCTACTGCTGGGTATGGATGCTGATCCGGCGAAGAGCAACTTGTGGGGAGTCTTTGAAAGGGACCCGCAACTGGCGCGCGATGGAATCCGGCTGCGGCAGTTTGGGCAACAGATCATAGAACGGCTGGGCGCCAAGCGCATTCATCCGGCATGGGTAGTGCCTGGCGGCGTCAGTAAGCCTTTGAGCCAAGAAGATCGAGACGCCATCCTGGCAACAATTCCAGAAGCGCTCACGATCGCTTTGAGAACTCTGGCTTGGTTCAAGAAGACATGCACCGGATTTCGGGAAGAGATCAGCAGCTTCGGCAACTTCCCTTCTTTGTTCATGGGGACGGTCAAGGAAGATGGCTGCATTACGTTCTACGGCGGCAAGATTCGATTCAGCGACGCCAGCGGAAATATTGTGGCCGACGGCCTGGATGCAACCCGCTACTCCGATTACCTCGGTGAAAAAGTTGAGCCGTGGAGCTACCTCAAGTCCGCGTATTACAAGCCCAAAGGATATCCGGATGGCATGTACCGAGTTGGTCCATTGGCACGGCTTAACGTGGTCGACCGCTGTGGGACCGAGCGCGCCGATCAGGAATTGGCGGAGTTTAAGGAGTTACAGCGTGGCGCAGTACTGAGCTCTTTCCATTACCATCAGGCGCGACTCATTGAGATTCTTTGTTGCATTGAGGCTCTGGAACAATTGCTCAACGATCCCGAAATCCTTTCGAAACACGTGCGCGCCGAAGCCAAGCCCAATGCCCTGGAAGGAGTTGGCGCGTCAGAAGCTCCCCGTGGGACCTTGTTCCATCACTACAAGATTGATGAGCAGGGGCTAGTTCGCTGGGCAAACCTGATCATCGCCACCGGACAAAACAATCTCGCCATGAACCGGAGTGTTTTGCAAGTTGCCAAACATTTTGTACGTGGGAATCAGCTCTTGCCCGGGATGCTGAATCGCGTCGAAGCCGTGATTAGGACTTACGATCCATGCCTCAGTTGTTCAACCCACGCGCTGGGCGAAATGGCGCTGCGAATTCAACTGGTGGATCCGGAAGGAAAGGTTGCCGCTGAAGTTGTCCGCCCCTGAACATGCAAACGGCTCGAATTCTCATCATCGCGTACGGCAATCCATTGCGTGGTGATGATGGATTGGCTTGGCATGCGGCGCAGAAATTGTCGGAGCAGGGCCTGCCTGAAGACGCTGAACTTATCACGCGACACTTGCTCACTCCGGAGTTGGCACTCCCGGTCAGCGAAGCTGCGACGGTATTGTTCATCGATGCCACGCGGGCGGGGGTTCCGGGGGAACTCGCGTCGGCGCCGGTCAAACCGCAACGCCAGGCATCATCCGTGTTTACGCACGAGTTTTCTGCCACCACCATCCTCGGCATGGCACAAGAACTCTACGGCAAATGTCCCGCCGCATTCTCGATCTCGCTGTGTGGCGAGTGTTTCGAGCATGGCGAAACCCTCTCCGCAAGAGTCGAAGAGGGTCTGCCGCGTTTAGTTGCGTTAGTCAGCGAATTTATTCATTCGGCAAATCCGTCACAGACTGCGCGCCTGCCTGAGCCGGTCCGTCGCCTTCGCAGCTTTTAAGCCCCTAACCGTAAGCACCGGGCACTCTGCGTGGCACACAACGTCGTAGGCCGTGGCCCAGGGCATGTGAGCCGAGAGCCGGGGAGTGTTCATACTGGACTCTCTCAAGCCCATCACAATCAAATCCACGTCGTGCTGCTTGGCGAAATTGACGATTCCCTCGGGAGCCAGGTGAACTTCCACGGCGTGGTCCACATAGCAACTAAGGCCTGAGTTGGAGGGAAGCAGGTCACGCAGGCGTTTTAAGGATTCCAGTTTGCTGGCCTCTTCTCTTTCGACAACGTCGGTGCCGGGATACCAGAGCGGTCCAACATAATCCACGGGAAAGGGAGCAACCAGGTGCAGCAGGGTCAGCTCCCCACCGGTTTGGTTGGCAAAATCGATTGCGTATGGCAAAGCTTGTATCGACGACGGACCGAAATCAGTCGCGAACAAAACTTTGCGTATGGGCCGGACAGGAGCCGCCGAAGGCCCAACCGTCAGCACCGGACATGAAGCGCGCCGGAATAGCTCTTCTGCTACCGATCCTAGAATAAGTTTCTTGAATCCGGTTCGGCCGTGGGTCCCCAGCACCAGCAGATCCACCTTCTCCCGCTGGATAGCGTCGAGCACGACTTCCCCCACAGGGCCACGCACCAGGATTTCTTCAGGGTGCAGGTGGCCGAGAGGCTCGGCAGAAACAACTTTCTCAAGGGTGAGCTTCGCCTCAGAGAGTTCGCGGTCCGCACTTACTGGTAAAGGATCGAGCGGTACCGGTAGACGAGGTTCGGGAGGCACAGCGTGCAGCAAGAAAAGCTTGCCTTCGTTTGACTCCGTGATTGCTGCGGCACACTGTAGGGCATGCTTTGAAGCATCCGAAAAATCAGTGGCCACGAGAATGTTCTTGAAAGTTACGCTCTTTTCGAGCTCCATGGTTGTCATCACAGTTCCTCCTGCGGAGTGCCCAGCATCCCGGACCGCGCTTGCGATGAAAGGTGGGGATCCTTGAGCCATATTCACGTCCATTGCAACTTTATTTTCGCTCTGACGAGAATAGGAGGCAGTGCTCAGTCTTACGGCAGCCTGTGATCCGGATCACAATCCGATCACAGCTAGGCCCTGCGGTCGGCGCGTGAAGATCTCCGGGAGAGATCCGCCAGACGCAGAAACTGTGTGCCTTTCACTGCTCGCATGTACTGAGCCCGTTCAAAGGCTGAAGGATCGGCGCAGCGTAGCTGGCTCATGCTGCCTTGCATCTGGCGTACGGATTCATATTCGTGCTCCTCCATCCATTGTTCCAGTTCCCGCTCGACGACCTGAAGATGGTCGCACCCTTCACGCAATAGAACGGAACACATCATGGTGGCGCTCGCGCCCACCAGCAGCATTTTGACTACGTCTTCCATGTGATGAATGCCGCTAGTTGCGGCCAGGCTGGCTTTCACGCGGGCGAACAGGATTCCAATCCAGGTGAGAGGCAGCCTCAGATCCTGAGGCGTGCTCAACAGGACATTTGGCCGAATCACCAGGTCCTCCAAATCAATATCCGGCTGGTAGAAACGGTTGAACAGCACCAGTCCGTCTGCGCCGGTCGCATCCAGCCGCTTAGCCATATTCGCCATATTGCTAAAGAAGGGACTCAGTTTGACCGCAACCGGAATATGGACTGCCAGCTTTACTTCCCGCAGGATGTCCAGGTAGATGTTCTCAACCTCTGCCGAGGGCGTATCCATGTCAGTAGGGATAAAGTAAATGTTGCATTCAATGGCATCAGCTCCGGCTTGTTCGATGCGGCGTGCGTAGTCGGTCCATCCCCCGAGAGTTGCGCCGTTCAGGCTGGCGATGATGGGAATGTTCACCGCTTCCTTCGCTTTGACGATGTGGCTGAGATACTCTTCCGGGCCGGCATAGTAGTCGAGCGATTGGGGAAAATAAGTCAGCGCTTCAGCGACGCTTTCAGTCCCAGCCGATAGATGCTGTTCGAGATTAATGTTCTCCTGGCTAATCTGCTCTTCGAAGAGCGAATACAGAACGACGGCTGATGCACCCACATCTTCCAGGCGGCGAATGCCGTCGAGTTCGTGGGAGAGCGGAGACGCCGAGGCCACCAGAGGCGTGCGAAGCTTGAGGCCAAGATAATTTGTGCTTAGGTCAATCATAAGAATCTCCTCTCCGGCTTATCTCTAGTCCGAACCCATGGGCGTTGCCAGACTCCGCTATCTGCTCGGCAGACTGGGGATGATCTACTTTCGGCGGCGGCTCTTTCCCGCGCTGCGCCAGATACTCGTAGAGCCCGTAGCGGACGTCCACATCGCGCTGGGCTTGCGCCCACAGACGCTTGGCATCTTCCGGTTTGCTCTTGGTGAGCATCTGGAATCGGGTTTGTTGTTGTAGGAAGTCCTTCACTTTGCGAGTAGGTGCGCGCGAGTCGACCATGAGTGGGTTCTCTCCCACGAGTGCTCTTTCCGGATGATAGCGATACAGCAGCCACTGGCCGGAATCGACCGCAAGCTTCTGGTCGGTCATCGCCGTCGTCATATTGATGCCGTGGGCGATGCAGTGCGAGTAGGCAATGATGAGACTGGGGCCATCGTAGGCTTCCGCTTCCAGAAATGCCTTGAGCGTGTGTTCGTCTTTAGCGCCCATAGCCACGCTGGCGACGTAGACGTTGCCATAGCTCATGGCCATTAGGCCGAGATCTTTCTTCGGACCCCGTTTTCCTCCAGAAGCAAACTTGGCTACAGCGGCCCGTGGGGTGGATTTAGACGCTTGTCCTCCTGTATTGGAGTAAACCTCGGTATCGAGCACCAACAGGTTCACGTTGAGTCCACTAGCCAGCACGTGATCAAGGCCGCCGTAGCCAATGTCGTAAGCCCAGCCATCGCCGCCGATAATCCAAACGCTTTTCTTTACCAGCATGTCGGCGAGGGCGAGGAGTTGTTTCGCTTCCGGGCTATCCAATTTCTGCAAAGCTTCCTTCAACAATCCGACTCGTTCGCGCTGAATGTAGATGTCGGCTTCATCGTGTTGCGGAGCTGTGAGGAGAGCTTCAGCGAAGTCTTCGCCGATCACTGGGGCGAGACGGTGTACCAGTTCCCGGGCAAATTCCATTTGTTTGTCGACGGACACCCGGAAGCCGAGCCCGAATTCGGCGTTGTCTTCGAATAGCGAATTCGACCACGCCGGCCCTCGGCCTTCAGCATTCTTACTCCAGGGCGTCGTGGGTAGATTGCCGCCGTAAATGGACGAGCAGCCTGTTGCGTTGGCAATGATCGCCCGTTCGCCGAAAAGCTGCGACACGAGATGGAGATACGGGGTTTCGCCGCATCCCGAGCAAGCGCCGGAGAATTCAAATAATGGCTGCTGCACCTGCTGCTGCCGAATGGTGGTGAGCTTGATATTTCGGCGATCGAGTTCAGGAAGCTTAAGGAAGAACTCCCAATTCTCGCTCTCCTGCGCGCGCAGTGCGGGTTGCAGCTCCATATTGATGGCCTTCAGCCGCGTTTCGCTCTTGTTCTTGGCCGGGCACACATCCACGCAGATCCCGCAGCCAGTACAGTCTTCAGGCGCAACCTGGATCGTGTACTTCAGACCCTTCCATTCTTTGTCACGCGCATCAGTGGACTTGAAAGTTGGTGGTGCGCCCGCGAGTTCCTTCGAGTCGTACACCTTGATGCGAATCACGGAGTGGGGGCAGACCATGGCGCACTTGCCGCATTGGATGCAGGTCTTCGTGTCCCACACAGGAATGTCGAGCGCGAGATTACGCTTTTCCCACTTGGCGGTCCCGGTGGGAAACGTCCCATCGGATGGGAAAGCGCTCACGGGAATATCATCGCCGTGGCCGGCGTAGATGGCGCCGAGCACCTCGCGCTCAAACTTGGGGGCCTCCGCCGAAAATGGCTCGGGCATTTCGGTCGTGCTATTCGTCGTTTCTGGAATGGTCACTTGGTGCAGATGGGCAAGGGTCTCGTCCACTGCTTTCAAATTCTTCTGAACAGCCTCTTCACCTTTCTTGCCATAGGTAGCGCGAATAGATTTGCGAATAGCTTCGATGGCCTCTTCACGAGGCAGAACCTTCGAAATCGCGAAGAAACAGACCTGCATGATGGTATTCATGTGCGAACCCATGCCGCTGTCGCGCGCGACCTGATAAGCATCAATCACATAAAACTTCGCCTTTTTCTGGATCAGCTGTTGCTGCATCTGGCGCGGCAGGCGGTCCCACACCTCGTCCTTGCCGAATGGACTGTTGAGAAGGAACACACCGCCTTCCACGAGAGAACTGAGCATGTCGTAACGCTCGAGAAAAATCCATTGATGGCAGGCGACGAAGTTGGCCTTGGAAATTAGATAGCTGGAGTGGATCGGCTGCGGGCCGAAGCGCAGATGCGAAACCGTCATGGCTCCGGATTTCTTGGAATCGTAAACGAAGTAGCCCTGGGCGTAGTTGTCAGTGTTCTCGCCGATAATCTTGATGGAATTCTTGTTTGCGCCTACGGTTCCGTCGGCTCCGAGGCCATAGAACATGGCCCGGACAACGCTGTCCGGCTCAATCGAGAATTCGCGATCATAATCCAGGCTGGAGTGGCTTACATCATCGTTTATGCCGACAGTAAAATGGTCTTTCTGGGCGCCCGAGGTGAAGTTGTCATAGACCGCCTTCACCATGGCCGGAGTGAACTCCTTGGAAGAAAGTCCGTAGCGTCCACCGAGGACCACCGGGGCTACGCTGGGACGATCCACACCTAACTTCAGTCCTTCCTGGATGGCATTCACAATATCGAGATAAAGTGGATCGCCGACCGCTCCGGCTTCCTTGGTGCGATCGAGCACAGCAATCTTGCGCACAGCTTTGGGTAGAGCTTGAAGAAAATGCTGCACCGAGAATGGCCGATATAGCCGGACTTTCAACAGGCCAACTTTGCGTCCAGACGCAGCCAGGTATTCGACCGTCTCCTGCGCTGTCTCTGCGCCGGAACCCATCATCACGATCACTTCTTCCGCATCAGGCGCACCTACATAATCGAACAGGTGATAACTGCGGCCCACGATCTGGGCAAACTTGTCCATCATTGCCTGGACTTTTTCCGGACAGGCTGCGTAGTAGGGACTGGCCGCCTCGCGGGCCTGGAAATAAACATCCGGATTCTGAGCGGTGCCTCGAAGTACTGGGTGGTCCGGCGACAACGCCCGTTGACGATGCTCGAACACGCGGTCCATATTAATCAGTGCCCGAAGATTTTCTTCGTTGAGCAGTTCAATCTTGTTGACTTCATGCGAAGTCCGGAAGCCATCAAAGAAATGCAAAAAGGGGATACGGGATTCGAGCGAGGCTGCATGCGCGATCAGCGCCATGTCCATGGCTTCCTGGACTGAGTTTGAGCACAGCATCCCAAATCCCGTACTCCTGCACGACATCACGTCTGAGTGATCCCCAAAGATCGAAAGCGCATGCGTCGCAAGTGTGCGCGCTGACACGTGAAATACCGCCGGCGTGAGTTCGCCAGCAATCTTGTTCATATTGGGGATCATCAACAGCAGCCCCTGCGATGCAGTGAAGGTGGTGGCCAGCGCCCCCGTTTGGAGCGCCCCGTGAACCGCCCCGGCCGCTCCACCTTCACTCTGCATTTCCACTACACGTGGAACCGTTCCCCAGATGTTGGGCACGCCTTCTGAAGCCCACTGATCGGCCCATTCCCCCATCGCCGAGGATGGCGTGATCGGATAAATCGCGATCACTTCATTGAGGCGATAGGCAACGTTCGCAACGGCCTCATTCGCGTCCATCGTTTTGAACTTGCGCTTCATGACATCATGATGCAACTCCAGCGGGATCTTGTCGGGAACCCGGTTCACACATGGGTGTGACGGAAATCACAGTGAAATGAAGTGGGAAAGCACTCTGGAAGCACTCCGAATGGGGATTTTGTTGCTTGCCGATCTTAAGAGATAGTGTGGACGGAGCTGTAACAATCATTCCGTAGCTTTACAGATCCAACACGGCCCTGATCGACGGCGAGTCCAACTGCGAATGGAAGCGGAATCCCAGTCTTTTCGAGATCACTTGCATCCCAAGATTGTCTACCAGCATTTCCGACGAGACTCGGCTCAATTTTTCATCCCGCGCGACCTGGATCACACGTCGGAGCAGCTCGATCCCCAACCCCTGGTTCTGGCAGGCGTCAGCCACCAGAACGGCGACTTCGGCCTCGTCGTTGTGCGCGCGTAGCTTGTTGAGCCTGCCCACCCCTACAATGCTGGACTTGCCGTTGCGCGGATCACGGTATTCCGCGACCAACACCATTTCGCGCTCGTAATCTCCGAAACAGATGCGCAGCAAGCGCTCATGAGCGATGCGCGAGTTCAGGCTGATCGAGGCAAAATATCGCAGATAAATCGTGCGATCGGAAAGCGTTCCATGAAAATCCGCCATCAATGGCTCGTCTTCCGGACGGATGGGACGAATTGTAACTTCGCGGCCGTCTTTCATCGTCCACTTCGAAACATACTGCGTGGGATAAGGCCGAATCGCCGGCTTCGGCGCATGATTCTGCTTGGCGGGATCGTGGAGCACAATCCGCGCGTCGAGTGCCAGCAACCGTTCCGGCGAAGCGATAAGCGGGTTGATATCGATTTCCGCAATCGACGATTGTTCGATGACCAGCTGACTGAAGCGGACCAATAAGCGTTCCAGTGTCACAAGGTCCACGGGCTTGCGCCCACGAACCCCTTGCAGAGCTTTGAAAATCTGCGTCTGCTCCATGAGCCGCCGCGCCAGAGTGGTGTTCAAGGGTGGAAGCGCCAGCGCACGGTCTTTATAGACTTCGACCAACTGCCCACCCGATCCGAAAAGCAGCACAGGCCCGAACTGCGGATCGATGCTGCTCCCAAGGATCAACTCATAGCCATCCAACTTGACCATGGGCTGTACGGTGACTCCGCCAAACTGGTCAGCGCTGGCTTTCTCGGCAACGGCTGACTTGATGGACTGATACGCCTTGCGAACCGTCGCTTCGTCTTGCAGGTTGAGTTTGACTCCATCAACATCCGTCTTATGAGTGATGGTGGCGGAGAAAATCTTGAGCACAACCGGGAAACCAATCTCCCAGGCGTGCTTTACTGCTTCATCTTCGCTCCGCGCGATGCGCGTCTCGACCGTCGGAATACCGTAGCTGGAAAGAACGGCCTTGGACTCGAACTCGTCGAGCAGCAAGCGCCCGCTCTGACGTGCATTCTGAATGATCTGCTCGACGCTGGTTCTCGCCGTATTCTCGAGCTCGGGCCCTTCGGCCACGCTAGGAGTCTCGTACAGGCTTCGCAGATTCTCCGTGTAGCGCCACATATAGGTAAATGCTCGGGCTGCGGTGTCGGGATACGGAAAAGTGGGAATGCCCGCGTTGTTGAGAATGGCTTCGCCGGCGGCAATGCTGGTTCCGCCCATCCAACTTGCCAGCAGAGGTTTGCCGGACGAATTGGCATACGGTTTCAAGCGCTCCGCAATTTCTGACGGATTCGTCATGCCCTGAGGTGCCAAGATGACCAGCAACCCGTCACTGTTGGGATCCTGTGCGGCAATCTCGATCGCCTTAGCATAGCGTTCCGAGTCAGCGTCGCCGAGAACATCCACGGGGTTACCATGACTCCAATGCGCGGGTAAAAACTTATCCAATTTCCGGAGCGCTTCGTCCGATAGCTTGGCAAGTTCGCCGCCGTTCGCCACGAGCGCATCGGTGGCGAGCACGCCAGGACCCCCGGCATTGGTCAGGATGGTTAGCCTCGGACCCGTAGGGCGCGGTTGCTTGCCCAGCACTTCCGCCATGTAAAACAAGTCTGCAATGTTATGGACACGCAACACACCGCAACGGCGGAAGGCTGCATCCAAAACTTCGTCGCTGCCAGTCAGTGCTCCAGTGTGGGAGGCTGCCGCTTTCGACGCCGCTTCTGATCTTCCCGCCTTGATCACAATGATTGGTTTGTTGAGAGCGACTTCGCGGGCAGCTGATAGAAATGACCGTGCATCACCCACCGATTCCATATAGAGAAGAATGCTTTTCGTGTGCGGATCATTGCCGAAGTGATCAATCAAATCGCCCCAGCCGACGTCGAGCATTGATCCCGTAGAAACAATCGCGCTGAAGCCGACTTCTTCCTTATGGCTCCAATCCAAAATTGCCGTCAGTAGCGCACCGCTTTGACTCAGGAAAGCGACGTTGCCGGCTTTCGGCGCATCCTTGGCGAAAGTGGCATTCATTCCGATGAGCGGATTCATGACGCCCAGGCAATTCGGACCAATCAGGCGCATGGAGCTGCCTTGAAGCTGTTCTTGAATCTGTTGTTCCAGGGCGGTACCAGCTGCCCCTCGCTCCTTGAAGCCAGCGGAAATTACCACCGCCGATTTCGCTCTGGCTTCGACACATTCCCCAATCAAACCAGGGATCGTGGCGGCCGGAGTCGCCAGCACCACCAGATCAACCGGCTCCGGCACCTCGCCGATGTTCTTATAGGCTCTCACCCCAAGCACTTCGGAGCGCTGAGGATTGACCGGATACACACGCCCGTGAAAAGCGGGCGATAAAAGGTTTTGCAGCACCGTCCGTCCCACCGTTCCAGTTCGATCCGTTGCGCCGATTACGGCCACAGTCTCAGGGGTGAACAAGGCTTCCAGACCATGTTTGGCGGATCGGTCCTGTTTCATGCGATTTGGCGTCTTTCCTGGCGCTACAGTTTCTCTCGAAATCATATCAGTCGAAATCATGGCAACTCCGGTCAAACCCGCAGGCTACAACCGGTGCTCATCCTCGAACGGTGAGCACCGGGCACGTGGCGTGGGCCACAATTTGCTGGGACTTGCTGTGCGCCAAATGGGTGAGCGTGTTGATCGCTCCCTGCGGCGCGCGCACGCCCAATACGATCAAGTCTGCCTTGTGCAGTTCAGCAAATTTCAAGATCTGCTGTTCCGCCGTCCCGAACTCCACGGCATAATTCGATCTGAACCACAAGCCTGACTCCATTGGAACCAGCCCCTCCAACCGCCGAATCACGAAATCCGCGTTGGATTCGTAATCAACCGTCCCCGCGTGCGGATGCTCCAGGACATGCAGCAACGACAGATGCGCCTCGTGCTCCTGGGCAAGCGAAAGGGCATAGGGTGCGGCCGCCAGTGATTCGTCGCTGAAATCGGTGGCGAACAGAATCCGATTGAATTGCGCAATCTTGGTTGGGTCGCGAGTGACGCCGGGTCCAACCGTCAGCACCGGGATGGATGCCTGCCGAAAGATCTTCTCCGCCACTGAGCCCATCAGCAGCTTCGGCAGTCCAGTACGGCCGTGAGTGCCGAGAACCAGCAGATCAATCTCATGGTCGCGGACCAGTCGAAACAGGACATCGGAGATATCGCCAACTGGATTCATCACTTGATGTGGAACCCCTCGAAGATGTTCTTCCAGGCGGGCCACATCGAGCAGGCGCGGTTCCGCCTGATCCACCAGGGCCGACCAGCTCTCCGGCGGGGCGAAGAGGTAGGAATCGGAGGACATTACGTGGGTGGCGAACAGCTTTGCGCCATACTGATGGGCGATGGCCAGCGCATACGGTAGAGCCGCATTCGAGTATGGAGAGAAATCTGTCGCAAAAAGTATCCTGCGAAGAGCGATCCGTTGAGTGATCTCCAAGGTTTTCATAAATCCTCCTTCTGCTGCTTGGTTTCCATCAGCCACTTTCTTGACAGCCGTTCCATGCGCGGGATCACGCTTGCACGCGATTGTCCCCGATAAGCGCCGGTGCGGCCGCTCGGACCACCGGCGAAAACGTCTGCGGTACCGCGAGCGCGCGAGACACCAGACAAACCGCCTTTACCTTGTGCAACAGTTTGATCCCCTGTTCTTGTTCCTCTTCCCGGGTGACGGTCAAGCTGGGACGGACCACGATTTCAGTGAAGCTATAGCCCGAGCCACTCTTGGACACGATCCCTTCGACTTCCATTTGCAGGTCGGTGTAGTCGAATCTTGAATGTTCCGCCAGCGCGCGAAATGTGGTGGTGAAACAGCTGGCGATAGCGCCGAGCAATAGGTCTTCGGGCGTCCATCGACCCTCGAATCCACCAAATGCCACTGGCGCGGTGAATTGAATGGCGTTGGGCGCGGAGTCCGATTTTGCGATCCCGGTTCGCCCGGACGACCACCATGCGATGACTCGAAACTTGTGGGTGGGTTCCATATCGTTGCACTCCTTATCATCTTCAAAATGAACCGGCATTCGGTTCCCAAAACTACGAGGCAAACATGAACGTCACCGTAATCGTGGTTTCCACTTCCACGGGTTCGCCATTGAGCAGGTACGGGTGATAACGCCACTGCCGCACCGCCTCAATCGCGGCCGGTACCAAGGTCGGATGTCCGCTGATGGCCGTAATATTCTCGATCACGCCGGTTTTAGAGATCACGGCGTTGAGTACCACCTGCCCTTGAATGTGGGCAGCTTTCGCGATCGGGGGATATTCCGGTTCCACTTTGCGGATCAAGAGCCCGGTCGTGACTCCCTGGGAAATCCGGACGCGCTTGGGTGGGACGAGCTTGGGCACAGCGGAAATGCTCGAACTGGAGCTGATGATCCCTCCGATCACGCCTCCGAGTTGTCCGCCCGGAATGCCGCCCGGGACCCCGCCGATCACTCCCGAACTCTGCGGCGGCGCTTCTTCTTCCCGAATCATCTCTACTTTTGCGGGGATTCTGCTGGGTGTCCGCAAATGACCATCCGTCATGTCGCTTTGCACCCGGCGAATCGCCTGTGCGGCAGCTGGCGGAGGAGGCGGTGGGGGCGGGGGCGGCGGCGCAACCAGCATGGTCAGCAATTCATGCGCCGGCAGCACGTCGGTGAACATTAGCGGGACAATCAGAACCACCCCGAGCAGCACACACTGGAAGGTGATGGAAGTCACTGCCGCCCATTTGCGGCGGCGTTTTTCCGTCCCGTCCGGCTCCAGCAAAACATCGGCAAACAGTGGCGGTGAGGCCGGCAATGGAGCCAGCATTTCTCGATCAGGCTGGATTTGCTCTCGATTCTCCTGTTCTTGAACTTCCATCAGGGTAGTCATCACAACCTCCCTATGTACCCGCTCTCTAATGTGCTCATTTTGCGGGAGACCGGATTTCGGTACCGTGCCGGAAGGCACGGCTTGTTGTGATCCCAATCACATGGAGTGCTACAATTCGGCTGCGGATGAGGGTGCGAAAATGCGGGCTCCTTATGGCCTGAACATCATCGACAGTTGCGTTACCTGTCCGGTGCGGGAAGAGCATTTGTTCTGTAACCTTCCGGTCCCCGCAGTGCAAAGACTTAATGAAATCAAGTCCACCGCCGTCTATCCCAAATCGGCAATGCTGTTCATTGAAGGCCAGCAGCCAAGGGGAGTTTTCGTGCTTTGCGCGGGCAAGGCAAAACTCTCCACATCCTCCAAGGAAGGTAAGACCATCATCACTAAGCTCTCGGAACCGGGGGATGTGCTGGGACTGAATGCGACGGTTTCAAACCGGCCGTATGAAGTTACCGCGGAGATGGTTGAGCCCGGGCAGGCGAACTTCATTGCGCGGGACACGTTTCTACAGTTCCTGAGGGAAAACGGAGAGGTTGCCGTCCGCGTGGCCGAGCAACTAAGCCGCAACTACTACACCGCCTATGAGGAAATTAGGACCCTGGGGCTGGCCAGCTCTCCAGCAGAGAAGTTTGCCAAGCTTTTGCTTTCATGGTCTCCCGCTGCCAAAGATGCAGGCAATGTCCGGGTCACCTTGACTCATGAGGAAATCGCGGAAATGATTGGGACCACCCGGGAGACAGTCAGTCGTCTCTTCTCGGAATTCAAGAAGAAGCAATTGGTGCAGCTGAAGGGCTCCATCCTTGTGATTCGCAACCGACCGGCGCTGGAGCGGATGGTGGATTCGTAGATTCTCTGTTGTTTACAGTCCTTTCGCATTGCCCTACAATGTGTTATCGGCTGGACAGAGCGTCCTGCCGGTCGGCGAGTTGGTTAAGGATACACTTGCGGGCTTTGCCCATCCCTTCCGCGCCATATACTTTGTTTCCATGGAGATACAGCACTGAACGCTTGGCAAGCCGGGCGCGGTGAACTGCTGAAATCATGATCATACTGCTCACTGTCATCCACATCATTGTGTGTTTCTTCCTGATTATTGTCGTGCTGCTGCAAAGTGGCAAAAGCGGCGATATCGCGGCGGCATTCGGCGGCCAGGGCAGTCAGACGGCCTTTGGCCCTCGTGGAGCGGCATCGGCTTTGTCGCGTGCCACCACGTGGTCGGCGATTATCTTCATGGTGACTTCGATTTCACTCTCGATTCTTGCCCAGCGCAAGGGTGGAGGGGGATCGTCAGTGACACAGGGATTGAGCTCGTCGCAAACCAAGTCGCAGCCTGCGACCCCGGCTACGCCGAAGAAATAGAAGAACATCCGTCGTTAGCCGTTCGTCTTTGGTCGTTGGCCATAACCTTCGCGTGCGGGGATTAAACTTCTAAGGCTAGTGATTTTGCCAACGACGAACGACCAAGGACCAACGGCGCCCTCATGATTCACGAAATCCTTCCCGTCGGCCCGCTGCAATGCAACTGTTCCGTGATCGGAGATGAGACCACGCTGGAAGGCATGGTCATTGATCCCGGCGACGACATCGCTGAAGTTCTGGCCCTGATTCGCAAACACAATCTCCAAATCAAGCAGATCGTCATTACCCACGCCCACATCGATCACGTGGGCGGCGCCATGAAGCTGCGGGCCATCACCGGCGCGCCCATTCTGCTCAACCAAAATGATTACGCCTTGCTACAGATGCTCGACGCGCAGGCCGCGTGGATTGGCATGGCAGCGCCGGGCAAAGTTGAGATCGACCAGAGTGTGGTGCAGGGTGACGCTGTAAAGGCAGGCCCAGTCGAGGCGAATGTGCTTCATACCCCAGGCCATACCGAAGGCAGCATCTGCCTTTATTTCCCGCTGGAAAAGAAACTGATTGCCGGCGACACTTTGTTCGCGGGGAGCATTGGCCGAACCGATCTGCCGGGAGGATCGTTCGAGAAGATCATCGATTCGCTGCACGAGAAGGTTCTCACGTTGCCGGACGACACCGTGGTCGTCCCTGGGCACGGACCGTTGACTACTATTGGCGAAGAGCGGGAAAGCAATCCATTTCTCGTTAAGCGATAAGGGTAAGTAAGAAATTCAGAGGCTACTACCGGTTCAGCAACTCGAGCACCCGGCGGCTTCCCTCGCGGAAGCTTTCTTCCGGCGTGATTAGACTCAACACCAGATATCCGTCGCTGGGAAAGTCGTAGAAGTGTCCGGGATGCACCAGCACGGACATCTTGTGCAGAATTTCGATGGCCAGGTCTTCATCGGATTGCGTGGCCGGAACCCGCAGCACCGCATACCACCCCCCTTCGATTTCCAACCGTTGGCAGGTTTTCTGAGCTGCGAGTTGACGGTCAAACTCCCGAAGATTCTTGCGCACTCGATCCATCAAGATCGGCTGCACGCTTTTCCGCTGTGCGAGTAGGGTTGGCACGGCGAGCTGGACAGGGGCATTCATCGAGAGATAGGTGTCGGCGATGACTTCCATGCGCCCCAACGCGGATGCCACTTTTTCTGCCGGACCGCTCGTCACCACCCAAGCCAGTTTCATCTGCGGCAGACCGGCGATTTTTGACAGACCACTGAGTGTGAATGTCAGAGCTTCCCGATTGGTGGCAAAGCTTGGCCGCGCCGACCCATCGAGAGGGTAATCGAGAAAGACTTCGTCAACGATCAGCGATAAGTCGTGTTCATTACAAAATTCGTTGAGCGAGCTTCGCTCGGTCGCCCTGACATAAGATCCCGTCGGATTGTTGGGATGCACGAGCACGATGGCGCGGGTGCGTTGGTTAACCGCTTTGTGTAGTGATGGAAAGTCGATCTGCCATCCGTGATCGTAGATCAGGGTATAGGGGACGAGCTTTACATCCTGCAAATCGGCGAGAAATTCAAATAGCGGATAGCTCGGCTTGGGAACCAGAATTTCGTCATCGGGATTACAGAGCAGGCGAAACACGTAGGAATAGCCTTCGCTGGTGCTGGTGGTAAGCACAACGGATTCAGGGTCGAGATCGAAGTCTTGACGCCGCGCTTGGTAATAGTCCACCACGGCCTGGCGAGCGCTGAGCAAGCCTTTCGGCTGGGGATCGTAATCCAATGCGCCGGGCTGCGCGAGTGAACCCAGAATTACTTCAGCGTCATAGTGCAGTTGCGCTCGCGTGGGATTCGATATCGTAAGGTCGAGCACTTCCCTGCCGTCACGCTGAAGCTCGCGCTGAGCTTCGGTGAAACGATTTGGGGCCAGGGCCCAATCAGTGCGGCGGGAAAACATAGAGACCGATCATACCGGATGGCCGAACTTTATTTGGGTGTGCTTTGTTTGGCGTACAATAATTCGTTTCCACTATGCCTACCACGCAAAACGAACTCCGACTGGCCAAACGCATGTCGCGGCTGGGAACAGAAAGTGCCTTCGAAGTTCTCAGCCGCGCCCGCGTCCTCGAGAGCCAGGGCAAGGATATTATCCATTTGGAGATTGGCGAGCCGGATTTCGATACGCCCGCCAACATTGTCGAGGCTGGCGTCAAAGCTCTGCGGGAGGGGTGGACGCACTACGGACCATCCGCCGGCTTGCCTGAGTTACGCAAAGCCGTCGCCGAAGAAGTGAGCCGGACGCGGGGAGTGCCGGTTTCGAGCGAAGGAGTCGTTATTGTTCCTGGCGGCAAGCCTATTATTTTCTTTAGCATTCTGGCATTAGCTGATGTGGGTGATGAAGTCATTTACCCCAACCCCGGCTTCCCTATTTATGAGTCCATGATTCATTACGGCGGAGCGCAGGCCGTGCCCATGCACTTGCGGGAGGAAAAAGATTTTGGCGTGGACATCGACGAACTGGCCGCGCTCATCAACACCAAGACCAAGCTGATTATTTTGAATTCGCCACAGAACCCGACCGGGGGAGTGCTCAGCAAGCAGAACATTCATGACATTGCCGACGCCATCGGCGACCGCAACATCATGGTGCTCTCGGACGAGATTTACAGCAGGCTAGTGTTCGAAGGCGAACCTTACTCGATTATGTCCGTGCCGGGATTCAAAGAGCGCACCATCCTGCTCGACGGCTTTTCAAAAACCTATGCCATGACGGGATGGCGGCTGGGATATGGAGTGATGCGTCCCGATCTTGCCGACCACGTTTCGCGGTTGCAGACCAATGCCACTTCCTGCACCGCCAGCTTCACGCAGGTGGCGGGGGTAGAAGCGCTGCGCGGTGATCAATCGTCGGTGGATAAGATGCGGGACGAATTCCGGCGGCGGCGCGATGTGTTCGTTGCCGGATTGAACAAGATCAAAGGCTTTTCCTGCCGCATGCCGAAGGGCGCGTTCTACGCTTTTCCGAACATCACCGGTACTGGCTGGAAATCGAAGCGTCTGGCAGATGCATTACTCGAGGATGCCGGCGTGGCATCTCTGTCCGGAGCCTCGTTTGGTGAATTTGGAGAAGGCTTTCTGCGCTTCAGTGTGGCCAATTCGCTGGAAAATCTGGTGAAGGCCCTGGACCGCATCGACCAGTGGACAAAACGGAATTTGTAGTCGAATGACTTCGCAATACTTCCAGGTGCCGATAATGGTAAAGAAAACGAGCGTTCGTAAACATGTGGCTCCGAGAGCTTCCCGACCGCATGCTCCCGGATACGGATTACCTACAACCAGCAAAGGCCTGCTGCCGTGGAAATGGGCGGCTGACCGGCTTACTAAGAGCCGCGAATATTGGATCGCCACTACGAGCACCGATGGCGCGCCTCATGTCATGGTGATTTGGGGCCTGTGGTGGGAAAACGAATTTTGTTTCAGCACGGGCAGCCAATCGCGGAAGGCAAGCAATCTGAAAGCTAATCCGAAGTGCGTCATCTGCAATGAAGATGCCGAGGAGGCGGTGATTGTGGAAGGGATTGCGAAACGGATGCGCGATGTGCCCCTGATTCGTAAATTTCTCTCGATTTATGGACGCAAGTACAAGTTTGATATGTCCGGGATGGCGGGCGACATGCTTTCGCTCAAAGAACCTATATTTGTGGTGGCACCACGGAAAGTTTTCGGACTAGCGGAAAAAACATTTGCTACCAGAGCCACGCGCTGGAAGTTCGGGAAGTGAATTCAGGGAAAGCTATGTCCAAGACCTTTCGCGTTTTTGCCACCTGCGATATTGGAGAATCCATCGATCTGCTGCGCAAGCGAGGCTATGAGGTCGAAGTGTATCCCCAGCCGGAAGCGCCACCCAAGAGCCTGATCATCGAGAAAGTGAAGTCTGGCATTGATGGCTTGATCACCACGCTGCGCGATCCCATTGATGCCGAAGTTTTCGAACCTGGCAAAGAGACCTTGAAGGTGGTTGCCCAGTGCGCCGTCGGGTTCGATAACATCAGCCGCGCCGACGCCAATCGCTACAAGATCCCGTTCACCAACACTCCGGACGTGCTCACCGAAGCTACCGCGGAGTTTGCTTTCTTCATCCTCGGGGATGTGGCACGCAAAACCTGGACCGCGGAACATTTGATTCGCGCCAACCAGTGGAATTACTGGCACCTCTCTCGTCCTTTTCTTGGAGATGAAGTCACCGGCAAGACGATTGCAATTATCGGCACCGGCCGCATTGGCCAGGCCATGATCAAAAAGTGCGCTGGATTTGACATGAATATTCTGTGCTACACCCCGGCGCATCCCAATCACGATTATGTGAACGCAATTCAGGAGACCATGGATTTGCGGCATACCCGCGGCATCTCGAAAGAGAGGAATTGGATCAAGTACGTATCGCTGGAGGAAGCGTTGCGCCAGGCGGATTTCGTAAGCATCCATGTGCCGCTAATCCGCGAGGGCGAGAGCGCTACGCCGACTTACCATCTTTTCAATGAAACCACGCTCAAGATGATGAAGCCCACGGCATTTCTGGTGAACACTTCGCGGGGCGCGGTGATTGATGAAACCTCTCTGGTCAAAGCACTGCGGGAAAACCGGATTGCGGGCGCCGCCCTCGACGTGTTCGAGAAGGAACCGCTACCCAAAGACTCGCCGCTGCTGGATCCTGCCATTGAAGATCGCTGCCGGCTTTATCCTCACGTCGCCAGCGCCGGCAAGATCACGCGTCTCTCCACCGATCCGAATAAAGGCATGGCGGGACGCTGCGTGCAAGGCCTGATGGATGTGCTGGAAGGAAATTACGGCGGCGATCTCACCAAGATGCCATTCGTGGTGAACAAAGAGGCGTTCGGAAAAGTGACAGGCCATGACTGATCGCGCCGCATTCCGGGCCTGGCTGTTCGCTTTCGCGCTCACCACGATTATGGTCGTGGTATGCATTGCATTTGTCGATCGCCCTGTTGCCGTATTCTTCGCTGGACATTTTCACCACACGACGGCCTGGCACTGGCTGCACCGTGCCCTGGCGTCGCTGGATCTAGCGGCCATCATGGCGCTGTTCTTCCTGCTCGGCTGCGGTACCTGGGTTCTATCCGGGGGTTTGCTTCCTTCATGGACTGGTACGCCTCTGCTTTGCTCCTGGGGTGCGATGTGGGCCACCGCCGCCGATGTCATCTTCAAACGCATTTTTGGCCGCGGGTGGCCTGATCCGACGTTTATTCAAAACCATTTCTACGGGTTCGACCTGCTGCACGGCGCTCCGCGCTGGGACTCGTTCCCGTCAGGAACGGCGGCGATCTCCGCTGCAATTGCAGCTGTGCTCTGGATTGCGACACCGCGCTGGCGAGCGATGAGCGCAGCCATCGTCGTTCTGCCCTGCACCGCAGTAGTCATCACCAATTCCCATTGGGTCGGAGATGTGATCGCCGGAGTGTTTCTGGGCGTGTCGATCGGTTGGATGACGGTCCGACTCTTGCGTTCGGAAAAATGACTTGGGATTTGACGATCGTACTATTCGGAGACGGTATGCTCTTCGCTTTGCGCACGCAGAACACGGTCCACGGAGTAGGGAGCTCGGCGGGTGGGCTCGTGATAGTGCCGCACCTGCATCTCACCCAGTAAACCAACTGCAAGCAGATTCAGTCCGGCTAACAAAAGAACCGCACCGAAAATCATCATGGGGCCGTGTTCGCTCATCACGTGGGAGTGATAGAGGAACTTTGCCACCAGCAGCCAGACAGCCACTGCCGATCCCGCAAAAATGCTCAGCATCCCAAACGTGCCGAAAAAATGCAGCGGACGTGAGAGATAGCGCAGCAGGAAGCGAATGGTCATCAGATCGAAAAACACGCGGAAAGTGCGGGTGATTCCGTAGTGTGACACTCCACGTTCGCGATTCACGTTGCGAATCGGCACTTCGCAAATGGAAGCGCCATGCCACGAAGCCAGTGCCGGAATAAACCGGTGCAACTCGCCATAAAGCGGCACTTGCTCCAGAATATCGCGACGATAAGCTTTGAAAGTCGTTCCGAAATCGTGAATGTCCACGCCACTCAATTTGGCCATCAGCCAATTGGCGCATCGCGAAGGAATGCGGCGCAGCCAAAAATTGTCAATCCGGACTTTGCGCCAGCCGCTGACAATGTCGTAACCTTCCGCGATTTTTTCCAGGAATAAAGGAATGTCCGCGGGATCGTGTTGCAGATCGCCATCCATGGCGATAATGTACTCGCCCCGAGCGTGGTCAAAACCTGCCGCTAACGCCGAAGTCTGGCCAAAGTTACGGCGCAGTTTCACCACGGTGACACGGCTGTCCACCGCGGCGATTTCGCGCAGCAGATGGAAAGTGTGATCACGCGAGCCGTCATCCACTAAGACGATCTCAAAGCTCTCGCCATTGATCTCCATCACCGCTTTCAAGCGGTCGTAGAGGTCGGTAACATTTTCCTGCTCATTGTGCAGGGGGACGACGATAGAGTACTTGGGCATCGGATGGCTTATTATACGATTTTGCAGGGGTTTTGGCAGTTACTTCAGCGTTCGAAAGCCGTTCCTGAACCATAAACTCAACTAAATGTAATCGATTACAACACTTTCGTATAATATGCATCACATCGGGTTGCTGCTCGGTGCCGTCAGGCAGCCGCGAGCCAGGGGGGACTTCGACAAATGGATAGTATTATGATGATTCTTTTCGGTAGTGTGTTATGCACCACCGGAGCGCTGACGTTTATGGAACTCCGGCGCATCCGCAAGAAGCTCGAAGCGAAATAGTCTGCGTTCCACGCACTTCCGGGATCGCCCATCGCTGAGGCCGTATGGATCACGGAGGCTGCGATTTGGCTCGTCAGGTTTTATTGATTTTTCCAAAAACATTCGGGGATGAGTTTCGGCTGGCTCGCAGTTGCGAACGCATCCCCAATCCTTTACTCATAGCGCAAAGCCTCAATCGGATCGAGATTCGCGGCCCGCAGAGCGGGAACCATACCACTTACAATGCCAACCAGTGCGAGGATGATGGTGGAAATGATTACCACGTTCGGAGCGACCAGCAGGTGAATGTCTCCGGCTTCGGCATGTGAGGCCAGGGCGCTGTAAAGTGTGATCGTTCCCACGAAGAAAGCTACGGCATAGGACAGCAGTATTCCAAGCATCCCACCCACCGCAGTAATCACCATGGCTTCCGCCAGAAATTGAAACAAAATATCTCTCTTTCTCGCCCCCAGCGCCTTCTCCACCCCGATTTCGCGAGTGCGCTGGGTGACCGATACCAGCATGATATTCATCAGACCCACGCCGCCAATTCCGAGGGTAATGGATCCAATAAATGCCAGCAGTATCTTCAGGCCAAGAGTAATAATGCCGAATTGCGCCAGTTGTTTCTGGGCGTCGAAGACAAACACGGCACGTTCGTCGTCGGGTTTGAAATTATGAGCAATGGCCAGAGCACCTTTGATAATTTCAGTCAGCCGGGCATGATCCAGTCCTTCGGAGTCGAGCCAGATGCCGCCCAGGTAATGGTTGTCCTGCAAAACATTCATGGTGTTGTAGGGAATGTAGAGCGTCCGGTTTTCATCATTGTCCCCCTCTTGCATGCGCGGCTGGATCACGCCTACCACCTGAAAACTGACCCCGTCAATGCGGATCGACTCTCCCAGCGGAGAAATTCCAGAGAACAGTTTGTCCTTTGCCTCCGCGCCGATCACCACGCTGAAACCGTGGCTCTGGTTGTCCTGATCGTCCAAAAACCTGCCGGCATCCATTTGCAGGTTCCAAATATCCTCAATGCAAGGATCGGCACCAAAAATCGGGAAGGTGAAGGTACGCGATCCATACTGTACCGTTGATTGCTTGTCCGATTCCCGGCAAACATGACGGGCAAGGGGCAGCACATTGCGCATTAATTCGACATCGTCATCGGTAAATCGAATCGCCGTACCGGCTTTATTCCCGCCGGCTTGCAGGGACGTGCGTCCGGGAAAAATCCCCACCGCATTGGCGCCGAATGCCTTGAAAATATTCTCGATGGCAGTCCCGAACCCGTCTCCGTACGCCAGAAGCAGTACCACCGTGGCAATACCCCACGCCATGCCCGCCATGGTGAGCAAGGTCTTGCGCAGATCGTGCCGCATCGCGGTGTAAGCTTGTTGTAAGAGGTCGCGTTTCATGACTATTCTTTTCTCAGCGCCTCGACCGGTTGCAGCATGGCAGCCTTGCGCGCTGGGTACAGACCCGCGACCACGCCCGCAATCGCAAGCGACCCAATGGCCAGGGCCGCAGTCGTAGGCACCAGCTTTGGGGTGTCCCATCCCGGCGGTGAAGGCAGGGTGGAAAGCGCAGCCATCAGTATCCAGGCCCCACCCATCCCCAGCCCACCACTAAACAGGGTAAGAAAAGCGCCTTCGGTAAAAAACTGAAAGAGAATGCTGCGATTGGTCGCGCCTAGGGCTTTTCGCAAGCCGATTTCGCGCGTCCGGTCCGCCACCGCCACCAACATGATATTGATAATGCCAATCGCGCCCAAAGCCAGCGTCACCAGGCCCACACTTCCCAGGAACAGGTTCATGGCGTCGAAGATTTTGCCCACTTGGTCCACGGTGTGGATGGTATCCCATTCATCGAACGCCTCAGGCGCGTTGTAGTCGAATCCATGGTTCCGGGCGATGACCTTGTGGACTTCCAGTTGTGCTGTCTCATGCGCGGCCCGGGACACGGGCTGGTAATTGATATAGGAAATTGCGTTGTTGATTTCCCCCACATTCAACTGCGGGAAATCCTCGCGCATAGTGTCGAAGGGTATAAAGATCCTTAAATTCTGGGTGTTGTTGTCGCCGTGCCCAATGCGCTTCAGCGAGCCAATGACTTGAAAACGCGCCCCATTAAGGAGAATAAAACTGTCGAGAAATGGGCGACCCGGAAACAAGACGCGGCGGGCTTCGTCCCCAAGCACGGCCACGGCCCGTTTTTGGGAGTTGTCAAGATCATTAAGCCAGCGCCCGTCCTCCATGGGCACGTAGCGAATCTGGTTGTACTCGGCGGGAACGCCCACCAGGGCCCCGCTGCTCTGATAGAAATCACTAACCGCGCGGATGTCCCCGCGCTGCACCACAGGAACGGCAGCTTTTACATCAGGACAAAGCGCCACGATGTCCTGATAGTCCTTGTAGGTTAGGTAGTAAGACCGCAGGCTGGTAAAACTTCCATTCATCGCGGGCGCGCGGCCTCCCCAGATGAACATCACGTTTTCGCCCAGTTCATCAAACTGCTTCCGGTTGCCGGAGCGGAATCCTTCGCCCAAGCCGACCAGCAGCAGCAATGAGCCCACGCCCCATGCGATCCCAAACATGGTCAGGAACGAACGCAGCTTGTGCGCCCACAGCGTGCTCAGAGTCTGGCCGAAGATTTCAAAAAGCATCCGCATGGATATGTATCAATCATACCTTGCATGCGCTGGGGCAGACAGGCCGGACGCCGGACAATACCCAGTCCGGCGCGGCTTGGAGGTTTGGAATAGGACAACGAAGCTTCACTCCACTATGAGCGTAAACCCGCTGCTGTTGGTCGTGGACCCGCTGGTGGCGTTGACCACCACGTTATAAGTCCCTGGGGGAGTGCCCTGATTGGGCGGCGGGCCTCCGCCGCCTCCGCCGCTACCGCCGCCGCAGCCGGGGAGGACTACGATCAGCATGAGCATAGCCAAGAGCGGAAGTCCTCGTGAACGTCGCCGCTTCGGCACACCCAGCAGAACCACTGAAAAAACCAAACCGGAGCCGGCCGCCCAGTGGGCCAGATAATTGGTTTTTTGGCGCGAGCGCAGCATTGCCGTGGCCGCAGTGGTTTTCACCAGAATCGCCACCGCCGTCTGCGCCGGTGTCCCGCTGGCTGTGAGCGAAGATGGGGTGAACAGGCAGGAGGACTCAGAAGGAAGGCCCGCGCATGCAAGGCCTATCGTACCGCTAAAGCCGGTCGAAGTGGCGATCGTGACCGACGAACCGCCCGACGCACCAGGAGCCGAAATGACTACCTGAGATCCTGCGGTCGGAACCGAGGCGGAAAAGCCGGGAGTGATGACAACCGTCTGCGACTGCGTCGTATTGCTGGGATTGAAGCTGACGTCGCCACTGTAACTGCCGGAAATGGTGTGAGTACCCGCGTCAAAGGCAATCCCGTTCGGACTGGCCGTGTTGCCCTGGCTGTTGAGTACAAACGAGCTCCCGCCAGGGATGGCGCCAAAGGTATCGGCGAAAGTGACGGTCCCCGTCGGAACGCCATGCCCGGAAACGCCGCTCACGTCGGCCCTCACGTAAACGAAGCTTCCGAAAGGAACATTGTTGAGAGATAACGGGTTGCCGTTCTGATCAAAGGCCAGGATGGTCTCGGTGGTGGTGCTGTTTTCCGGTCCCACCGTCACCGAAACCGCATTGGAATCGCTGGGAGCATAGGTGGCATCGCCGGCATAGTGGGCGGTGACGTTGTACGTACCTCCGGGCAATTGGTTCGTGGATGAGGCCACCTGGCCGGAAGCGTTCAGGGTGAAGCCGTCCACACCGGTTTGTCCGGTGACGGGCCCGGTAGTCGCCAACAGAGAAATGTCCCCACTGGGCTTGCCAGTGCCGGTGTTGGGAGCCACCGTAATATTCACATTCACCGACTGGCCGTGGGTAATGCTAGTGACCGGACTGAGGCCTAGGGTTGTCGTCGTGGGGTTGAACGTGACCGTATTCCAGTTGGTTACCAGGTTGGCCACGTTGACAGAGCCTAGACCCGTGGTTTGGTCATAACCCGTGGCCGCCTGATACTGCGAGCCCTGCTCGCCGGGGACAACATTGTTGCCGACCGTCACGTCATTGAAGATGCAAGTGCTGGCGGGGGCGCCGGAAGTGTTGGAGCCGTTACATTGAGAAGGATAAACGGCCTGAGTCGCCGCCAGACGATAAAGCACATAGTTCGCCTCGCCTTGCCGGCCTCCCATTTGCTGATCGACAAGAGCCATTATGCCGGCAAACGAGGGCGCGGACGCCGAGGTCCCGCTGATGAAGTAGATAAAAAACTGGCCCTGACCATTAGGAAAGCAGGAGCCTTCCACACACAGGAGATACGGGTCATGCCCGGCGGCAGTCAGGGAAACGTCCGGCAAGTCGCGGACACTGTCGTTGGGAATCCCCGTCACACCCGATTGCCAGTATGGTTTGGGAACGCCTCCGGTTGTACCTCCCAGCCCTCCTTGTATGTTTCCAGCACTGGCCCCACCGCTGCTGGACCATAGACCATTGCTAAGACTGCTCTCATTCCACACATCCTCCGGGATGTAGGAAATGGCAGACTCTTCCACGGGTGGTTCCGTTCCCCAGTACCTGCTGTTCTGCCCATTCTCATTAAACATGGTGCCGCCCACAGCGGTATCGAACGGCGTGGAGGCCAGAAAATTGACCGAAATGGGATGAGTGGCGGGCGGAGCGGAAGGGTCATCGCAACCTTCGGCCCCATCATCGCCGGTGGAAACAAAATAGCTAATGCCCTGCGCGGCGGCTTGTTCCGCCAGGAAGTAGGAAAACGCGAGCTGAGCGTCGCTGGCGTATAGCTCGCAGCTGCTAAAGCTTTCCGTCATGATATCGGCGAGATTGTTTTCGACGATATAGGTTTCCGACAAATCGACGCCATCGGTGGTATTGGTTGTGGCGGAAACCACCAGGTCGACGGTGGCTGCGCTCGCGATCGCCCCGGACCAGGTTGAGTCCAATGTAGCTTCGGCTTCTTCGCTGCCACCCAGGTCGCCCGGATCGGGACCGTTCAGGAGGATGTTGAAATTACCACAACATATTCCAAAGGCGTAGTTGCGAAAATCACTAACGTCTTCCCCTCCGTTGAATAGATTGCTCCTTCCCACCACGCCAATCGTGACTCCATTCCCGGTGATGCCATTGCCGTAGGTAGGATTGATGTTGTAGATGACCGCATAGTCCTCCGGTCCGAGGGCATTGGTCGCGGGCTGGCCATTTTGCGCCGGAAAGGTAACTTGCGGCTTTTCGCCAGGTACGATCTTGGCCGGCGCGGGCTCTTTCACCAAATGGCTCTGCGGCTTCTTCAGAAAGTTATGCAGAGAGAGAATCCCCGCGACTGCCGGCGTCAGAGCCGCGGGAATCGATGGATCGCTGGCGTTGGCCCAGTGGGTTTCGCCGTGAACGACATATTGGTGGATGGCAGTATGGAATGCCTCCTGCACCTGGCCGGCTGTGCCGGAAAATTCCATCACGGTTCGGCCTTTGGTGGGGCTGACTTGAAATCCGTGGGATTGCAGCCACGCAGTGATCGTCTGAAGATCGTTGTCCGCGAGACCAAATTGCTTGCCAAACTGTTCCGGCGTGAACCACTTGTGATAGCTGGGGGAGGCTTTGTCCTGCTGATTGTCGAGTATCTTGCGCAGGCCGGTTTCCTGCTCAGAGCTGCGTTTCAACACCAGCAGCATGCGCTGCATCGGCAAGCTGGCGGGAGCGGAGCCCTGGTCATACCGCGGCCGAGCCAGCGGATGCGTATTCCCTTTGAGCACCGTCAGCCGGGTTTCGTCCACCGGCTGGACAATGAGAGGCTGAACTGAACTTTCCTGGGCAAAGGCCAATGCTGGAATGAAAAAAGTTGAGAGAAGTAAACCTCGGAAGAGATGCGTGGCGTTAACACGGATACTCATAGCACTCCTGCTACTTCAGCGGACATAAGTACGAGCGATTACACCGGGGAATGTTACTTCTGTCTTGGGCGAGAGACAGATGGGATCCTAGTTCAAGAACCCTAAGTCCGGCATATTGCCGTTTTATCGCGGCTCCGTCAAGACCATTCTTAGGTACTGAACTCAGGGCGGGATTTATGGACCCTTCAGCTTGACCAATCCGTGGCGTAAACATAGAGTCCAACTACCAGCCAATCACAACTATGTGGTCCTCAGGAAAGTTGTCTCACAGGATTTTTCAGCAAGCGATCGCCACTGGGATCGCCGGGGTCGTATCGCTCTATGCTGCCAGTTTTCTGCGATTGCCACAGGGCTACTGGGCGGCCATTAGCTCTTTTATAGTTCTGCAATCCAATGTTGCAGCAACCCTCGGTGCGGCACGAGGCCGGCTGATTGGGACCGCGATCGGCGCGGTGATAGGCGCGATGTTTGTTCGCTATGTGGGTACGAACCCTCTGTGGCTGGGGTTAGCGGTGACTCTCACCGTGCTGCTGTGTCACGGCCTGGGGCTGGAGGATAGCTATCGCTTGGCGTGTGTGACCGTCACCATCATCATGCTCATCAGTTCAACCCATTCCGCCTGGGTCACTGCGGGATACCGTTTTCTCGAAGTCTCGCTGGGGATTGTCGTGGCGGTGGTCATCGCGGCCATCCTGGAGCACAAGGGAAAACTGGGTGGGAGACCTAGGGTTGTGTAGCTACAGCTGTTTTTGCCCTTTTCTTTTGCTTGAAATCAATCCTGATTCCGAGCATGGAAATGGGCAATGCGCCGGCCACCGCCAGACCCATGCTGGCAAATGGACCCCATCCCAAAGTCACGGTCCGGAGAAGCACAACTCCAGCCCAGGCGACGGCAATCAATTGAAATCCGTAAAAGAGGATGTGCCTTTTCAAAGTTTGGCGTCCGACGCTTCGCCGAGGTGGGATCGCGAATTCTTACATTTCGGCGGCGGTCTTTCCAGCTCCATCTTCCATCTTCAGGACGGAATACGAAACATCACTAACGTAACCCGTGTCCATACTATCGTCTGAAGATGACCGGTCTGATCGGAATCCCGAGGGATCGGACGCTTCCACATTTTCGGAACACTCGTCTATACTGTCCGCGCCGATGCTGGTGGCCCCGGGGTGATTCGAACACCCGACCTCCGGTTTAGGAAACCGCTGCTCTATCCAGCTGAGCTACGGGGCCTTGATTTTCCGGCTTACTTTGTTCATTCAGTTTACAACGGCGGTTTGAATCGGGCTTGCGGATTTCGCATAGCAAACGCAAACCGGCAGAGTGCCGACCTTCTCGCATTATGAGCGACAACTCTTTCGCGACCTATCCCAGTCTGCGCGACCGCGTCGTTCTGGTCACGGGAGGAGGCTCCGGCATCGGCGCTGCCATTGTCGAGCAATTTGCCTTGCAAGGCGCCCGGGTTGCCTTTGTAGATCTTGCGGCTGAGTGTTCAACCGAGTTGGTCGCGAATCTCTCTGCCCGCTGTGCCCATTCACCTTTATTCGTCCACTGCGACTTGACCGACATCGCGGCACTCCAGGCGGCTGTGGCCGAGGTCACCTCGCGGTTCGGCCCTCCCCGCGTTCTGGTGAATAACGCCGGCAGCGACGACCGCCACAAATTCGAAGACGTGACTCCCGAATATTGGGACCAGCGCATGAACGTAAATCTGCGTCATCAATTTTTTGCCGCGCAGGCGGTGGCTCCCGGCATGAAAGCGGCGGGCGGCGGCTCGATTATCAACCTGAGTTCGATTGCCTGGATGGTTCCTTCTCCCGATCTCTGGGTTTACATCGCGGCCAAGTCCGCCATCATTGGCATGACGCGCTCCATGGCCCACCACCTCGGCGCCGATAACATCCGCGTGAATTGCGTGCTCCCGGGTTTGATCGTGACCGAACGCCAGCGCCGCCTGTGGATGACTCCGCAGTACGAGGCCAAAGTCCTCGAACGTCAATCCCTGAAACGCTTGCTCATGCCCGAGGAGGTCGCCCGCCTCCTGCTCTTCCTCGCCTCCGACGACAGCTCCGCCATCACCAATCAAAACCACATCATCGACGGCGGCTGGATCTGATTCACGGTCATCGCCCAACCCCGTCATCCCTAGCGCAGCGTGTTCTCACCTTTACATCTGTCCCTTCGTTTTAGAGACGGACGGGATTCGATGTAGAATTTCCGTAATTCGTCCGGCTGAGTTGCTGAAGAAGGTGAAACCATGAGCAAAGCTATTTATCCACTGAAACTCCCCCTCTCCATCAAGAAGGCGGCCCAGCGACTTGCAAAAGAAGATGGCGTCTCTTTGAACCAATGGATCGCGGTGGCTGTCGCCGAAAAGGTTGGGGTCGTGGAAACTGCGGCCGATTTCTTCAAGAAGCGGGCAGGCAAGGCAAGCGGCGCAGGACTCATGGAGTTTCTTCGCACTGCACCCAAAGTCGCGCCCGAGCCAGAAGACACGTTTTTGTAGCTTCAGCTGTTAAGTCCCACCAAAGCACAACTGGCACGGGGATTTTGGATGGCCTTGAATATTTACTGAATCACCACCGCCGGCTGGATTCCCGTATTCCAATTATCCGCCGGAGGCGTGACGCTGGTGGACAACGCGCCGCCGCTACTGGCGCCAGCGGATTTGTTGATGATGAAGCTAACAACATCCACCGCACCCGCAATCTTGGCGCAGGTCGCAGTGCAAGTGGTCGTGAAGCCCAGATAGTAGCGGCCGGCGGTCAGGCTGGTTGAGCCTTGCGCCCAGGTTAACGTGTTGAATCCTTTTGCTGGGGCAAAAGTAGTGCCTGGGGTGGCGCCGAGATCAACCACCAGGTTTCCCGAATTGTCGAATAGGCCGATATCGTAGGCGTGAGCGCTGTTGTCGGCGGTGGTCACATCGTAGATGATTTCGGTGGAGGTCACACTGTAGGGCAGAAGAATTCCCCACAGAGAATTTACATTGGCGCCCGCGCCGATGGTGCTGCCGGTACGTCCGGACGCAGTGGCGAAGAACGGCAAGGCAGTTGCGCCGCTACCCGTGGAAGCAATGGTGATCTTTCCCGCAGCGTTGGTAATAGTCACGTTTGCGCCCGCCGTGAGCGTGCCCAAGACCGGCGTTTTACCAGTCGAGCCAATCAGGATTTGTCCGTTTGTGGGAACGGCAGTCGAAGCCAGGGCTGCGGCCCCCGAGAAATAGGCGATGCCATTGGTTGTGCCAGAGCCGGCCAGCCCGCTGCTGGGCGTGCTGCATACCCAGGTCGTGCCGCTCCACGCCAGGACCTGGCCCGTGCTGCAAGTCTGCAACAAACTCAGGCTCACGCTTCCAGTCGTGCCACCACCGGTCAGGCCGGATCCTGCTGTCACTCCCGTAATCGTGCCCAGCGATGTGTTGGTGAGTGTGACCGTGCCGCCGAGCGCCACGGTTCCTCCACCAGACAACCCTGTACCCGCTTTCACCGTGACCGAGGAGTTCGCCAGCATGGCGTTCGTCACCCCTGCGGAAGGAATGCTGATGGTTCCGCTGGTCGTGATAGGGCCTCCGGTCAAGCCCGCACCGGTGGCTACACTGGTCACGGTCCCTAAGCCGGGGAAAGTTTGGCCAGACGCAAAAGTAAGAATTCCGTTGCGGTTAATCGACAGGCCGGTTTCACTGGCCTGTCCGGGAACGCCGAAGAGCAGGTTCAAGGTTGCAGCCGCAGTCGCCAGATCGTTTTGTGATGGTTCAGCCTGCCAGCGATAGAGATAAGTCGCGGAGCCGACGCTGGGGTTATAGACGGACGCCTGTATGTCCACAGGATTCGAGTTGAATCCTTGCGAAGCCGTGGCGACACCCAGCGGTGGAATTACCGTGCCTGCCTCGGTGGTCAGTACGCCTCGCATAAAGGCGGTACCGGCCACATCCAGCGTGCCGGCGGGAGCCTTATTGCCAATACCAACATTGCCGCCTGATTCATAGATGGCTGAATTCTCAAGGTTGCAAGCAGTGGTGAATTTGGTGATTTGATTCGCCGTAGCGGTGCCATCGCTGGTAATGGTGGTACAGGCAGCTTGCGGACTTGGGCCCGAGAGACCGGCACTCTGGCCCACTGTCGAGGTTGGACTGCCGGACACCACTGCCAGCAGCGGCGACTGACTCCCGGCTAATGCAAAAGCCGAGGCCGGCTTCCCTCCGAGAGTGTCCGCGTCCGCTGCCTTTAAGGCGTAGGCCACGCTCAACAGTAAAATTCTTGGCTGCTCCGTTTGACCTTCCGGCTCGATCCCCAACCAATGGGCTTCGCCGGAGGAAAATACATCCAGTGGAAGGCCTTCTTCCTTGGTGGCTCCCAGCAGAATGCTGTAATGTCCCGCGAAATCCAACTGGACATTCTGAGTTTCCTGCCAGAGCGGATCTGCGGAGTTCTGCTCTTTATACAAGGCAAAGTTAATGCTAACCACTCCACTTGAGGGCTTGCCAGTGCTCTCCGGCAAGGTTCCCGTAACCCGGATCAAACGCGGTACGATCGCGGCCGATACTGCCACGGCAGCCGCTTCCTGACCGCTTGCTATTGGGGAGGCGTCCTCCTGCGCGAGCGAGCTTTCGCTACTAAGCAGGCCGATCAGCGTAACGCAGACGCAAATGAGAATGCGCTTCAACGTACACCTCCCTGCCTGACTTGTGAACTGGGTTGCAAATGCCTTGGCTGATAGCAAACGCGATCTCAAAAGAGCAATCCACCTCGGAGCTCAGGGGTCTGGAAGGGAGGGGGGTCGAATCCAGTCAGTGCCCCTCGAAAAGTTAGCCTTGAATCGGTGCGGCCAGTAGTCTCCAGGTGGTCTAGCCGAGAAGATTAACCCATTTGGGTAGTAAACAGGGGCTCCCCACGGCAGGTCTAAGCCATGATGCCGTGGGTGCAAGAGAGCCGCGAGCCTGGACCGCAGCTCTATTTCTTGTCGCCCGCCTGAATTTTGATTTCCGCGGGGTCTTTGACCACGATAAAAGGTGCGCCGCTCGCGGCGGATAAAGTGCCCGCAACGCAGACTTGTTTCCCCATGTATGTGGTTCCGACCAGTTCAGGTTTGTGCGGATCGGTACTAAACGTCACAAAATAGAATACCGGGTTCGGTTCCGGCTGGTCGACGTCGACCTGCACCGGCTTCCCGTTATTCCCGATGGCGTATCGGGGAATCTTCGTATCGACGACCTTTCCGCACACCATGACCGCTTCGCCGACATGATCTTTCGCCTCGGCTGCGGCAATCCGTTTTGGCGCCTTTGTCTGACTGGCAGCAATAGGCAAGAATCCAGCTAAGCAAACTAGCAACACAATCGTTTTCATCGGTTTCATCCTGTAGGTCTGAATATCGGCTGAAAGCATTGGGGGTAGCCCTCAACCGGATCGTTACCAAGATGCCTTGCGGGGGACGCAAGCATCTCACAAGCAACGCCCATCCTAGCCTTGCAGCGGGCGGACGTCAATCATCCATTGCCATGGATTTAGTTTAGAATTTCGGCTCTTCATTGTCTGAAACCAGAGTGGACAATTTCTGCGAACGCCTTACTTCAGATTGTTGTTGAGAAACAGACCCCGCTGCAACGGTCTTAAAAGCCGCCATGCTCATACAAAAATTACCCGCGGCACTCCCGCCGGCCAGGGTTGGTTGATGGCTTCCGGATGGCTGATCCAGTGCGTAGACATAAGTAGACTTGTACTTCCAAGCTGCGGGCGTTACACCGGTCGGAGTTGGATCGGTGGAGAAATAACGAGCCACCACAAAATCCGTTGCGGTCGTCTGAATGCTTGGGCCCACTTCCAGACCTGCGTTGTTTGCCGTCCCGTCGCTCACGTGTACGCCGCTGCCATCGACCGGTGAGGACAACGCCAGCCGGGAAACTTCAAGAAAAGTATTAATGCTGGGAACGTGACCGGAGAAATGGTACTTGAGCTCCGTGACCCCAGCTTTGCAATTTTCGCAGTACCAAATATCAAGCGCGGCTTTTCCACACGAGCTTGCCGCGCCGGGAACTTGTTTATAGATATTCCCTCCGCCGGGTGCGTTGTCGTTGATGCTCAGGACCTTCACCCCGGGAGAAAGCGGCCCCGGCATCGCGATGAGAATGCTGCCCTCGCTGGTGGGCGCGGGAACATCCATGTCGGAGACGTGACTCGGCCCGCCGACGGAAAAAATTTCTTGCACAATGGTTTGGGCGGGTAACTCAACCGTTCCCAGCAAGAACAACAATATTAGAAACTTGTTCTTCATCCCTGTCCCCTTCCGTTGTGGATGGCGATTACCGGACCAATGGCTTCCGGAGGCAGCTCGAAGGCCAGGCCTTCGAGCTGAAAGTGGGGGAGGTGGGGGAGGACACCAAGCTTATTTCTGCACTGTGTTCATGGTCGATGAAGCCGCGACCGATTGCTTTGCGGTCGACGGCAGGCCCAACTGCTCTTCCACGACTTCACGCAGTTTCGAATAGGCAACTGCGCCACTCAGGAACTGGCCGTTGGCAAAAAAGGCAGGGGTTCCACTCAATCCGAGGTGCTTCGCTTGTTCCAGGTCCTTCTTCACGGCGGCAGTCTGTTCGCCGGAATCGAGGCATTGATCGAAGCGGGTACCATCGAGCTTGAGGGTGCGGGCTTCCTCTTTCAAGTCCGCAATCTGGAGTTTGTGGCTTTCAAAGAGAGCATCATGAAATTCCCAGAATTTGCCTTGTGCGCCGGCGCAGCGGGCTGCTTCTGCCGCTTTTTGCGCGGAGCCATGCATGGGAAGTGGGAAGTCCTTGTAAACCAGGGCCACCTTGTCACCAAACTGGTCCCGCAGACGGCGCAGTTCGACGTGCACCTTCTGGCAGTAGGGACATTCGAAATCGGCAAACTCGATCAGTTGGACGGGGGCATCCTTGGGACCGAGCCGGTAGGCATCCGTGGTATCGACTTGCGCGCTGGGTTGACCCAACTCGACGATCACGCCGAATTGGTCGCGAAGACTGGTGACATAGTCTGCTTTGGCTTTGGTCATACGCATCTCGTGCACGGCGTCAAGAATCTTGCTCCGCACCGCATCGTATGGCTCGTCGCTGTTCAGGCCTTCATAATAAAATTTCAGTTGATCTTCCGTCGGGTCCTTGGCCGTGACCGTGACATGACGCTTGATCAGTTCATCGACGGTGATCGATTCCTTGGCGGCCTGCATTTCCAAAACCTGCTGATCAATGAGCAAGTTTAGAGCGTCCCGCTCGGCGAGATAATACTTGTAGCGCGCCGTCAGCAGCTTGCCTGCTTCTTTCTCCTGGAGTTCACCTGCGGTTAATTTTTGGTTACCCACCTCGGCCACTACCGCCGAGGCTTCCTGGGCGATAGCCAGGTTGGAAATGACACTCAACGCCATTCCGAGTCCGAGCACGATGACAAAACGCGGATTCAACATTGCGAACACTCCCCCGTAAAAAGGTTAAACCTACGACCGGGCGTCGAGTTAGACCCGACGCCCGGTGCATGTTGGATTCAAAAATGTAGGCAGAGGACTCCCCAACTTGAGCCATCTCTCCCCCCGTTTGCGACTTCCCCGCACTAAAGCCGAGCGGCTTCAGCATGGTTCAGTCGGTAAGACTACCAGGCAGTGTCTTCTCGCGCCGCAGTAGATCGTACCGTGACCGCTGCCCAGCAGAAGCAAGTACTGGCACTCCAATTCCAGATCGCCTGTTTCCAACGTGGTGTAGTTGGAATCTTTCAGGGTCGACTCTGTGATCGAAGGTGTTGCTGCGGTCTTGCCAGCCTGGATGTGCGTGAGCCAGCCACGGATTCCAGGAGTTACCGCACCGGCATACTTCGCCGTTGCGTTGCATTCGGTCGGTCCACCAGTAGCAGTCGCCGTCGAAAGAACCTTGATGACGCCGGCGCGGTTTGCGACTCCGGTCAGAACGTTGTACAGCAGGTAGTGGTTGACGGACTCGGAAATGATTCCATCAGCAGTTACCGGGCAGCTGCCACAAGCCTGCAGTTCCTGGCTGTTGTCAAAAACGTAGATGGCGGCGCAGAGGTCTGCTTCGCCAGCGCTTCCGTCGTTGATAACGCGCAGGGTGGTGTCCGGGTTGCCAGACGTGTTCGCGCCGGAATAGTATCCGACCGCGTAGACGTCATCCGGAGCATTTTGAGCCATAGCTGATGTCATTCCGAGCACCAGGGCAATGGCCAGTATGGGAAGCAATGTACACACTACTTTCTTCATTGAAGATCCTCCTATGTTTGGGCGCTGCCGGCTGGGGAGAAACTTTCAGCTAAGGATGCGCGAGAGGATCATCAACTTCCCGTGTGGCCTTTACAATTACCCACCTGGCTTAGTCGAACTCACTAGGTCTGTGAATCTACTTCCAATGGGTTAGTTCTACAATTGCCCGATCGCATTAGTCAAAGGGATTACGCAGAAGGACTAACCATTTTGGATTAGTCGAGGCCCCATTTACCAATTAGTTTCCAACCTGGAAATTATTCGCGGCGCTTATTGCGAGGAACCGGAGGACGCTTCCTGCTCGCGTTGCAGCTTACGTGCTTCTCGTCGTGCCTTCATCATCGCCTCGAGCGCATCCGGAGAAAGCGGCTCCTTGGGGGGCTCCATCGCATCGATCTGCGCCGCCTCCGCCGCTACCGTCGGCGGGAGACCCTTCGGAAGTTCTGGCGTTGGCGGGGTGCTGACTGCGGGCGGCTGCTCTGATGCCTGGACCGGCTGATCCCCGACCGGTTGTTTCGCCGGCTCGTCTGAGCTGGTCAGGATCATGCGCTGGAGGATGCTGGGATTGCTGGGCGAGGCCAGCATGACGTAGTTGAAACGCGATCCATTCAACAGTGTGGCAAGAACCTCGCGCACCGGCCCCGGCCCTGCATTCGCGAACATATGTTCGCCAGCACGGTCGGAGGGAAATTCGATGACGGCTCCCGTCTTCACGCTGACGGCGCGCAATACATCGCCTAGACTCGCATCCTGCGCACTGATCGTTAACAGCCCGTTGACGTAGGTAACTTTAGGGGAACTTGCCACCTGGGAAGAAGCGGCGGGCGCAGCGCTGTCAGACTTCTGTGCATACGCAGCGGCAACGAGGCAAAGCAGAATCCCGACCCAAAGCAGCGAACGAAACTGTGACCGGCTAGCCATAAAATTCTCTTACAATCGTTCCCGTCCATCAATTACTTCGACGGCGTGGAATCACTCTCTTTGGCCTGTGCTCCAGCCTCATCCACTCCACATTGCAATGGTTCATCCGAGGCTGGCCCTTTTTTCCCGCCAATGGAGAGTTTCAACTTGTCCTTCATAAATTCCGCGCTGGACTGGCTTGCAGACTCGTCAGTCACCTCATTGTCGCTGTCGGGAACTCTCGCGGATGCTGCGGCGCTGAATTTCTTGTCATCCACTTTTTGTGACGCTTCATTGTCTGCTGGCTTAACACAAATGGCCGGATCAGCCGGCACCTTCCCCAGGGAAGCGCTGGCTACTGGGGCCTCTGACTTAAGCTCTGCTGCGGTCGATTGCCGGGTGGAAGCCTCTTTTGGATTTGCGGGCTGCGCGGACAAGGCGGGGACGGCAAAAAACAGGCAGCCCAAAAACGCGGCCCAGCTCAAGGCTGTCATGACGCTCTGACCGCACTTGGGCAGCCGCCTGTCGTCACACTCCCGAGAAACTTCGCGAAGCATAGACACACTGCTCTCCCGAGTAAACCTGATCCCAACCTCAAGAGTAGATCACTGTGCGCAGGTGGTTGCAATACCGCCCTTGTAGTAGCCTTCGTGGCTAGCCCTAGTTATTAGCCCTTTTGGGTTACTCCATTGCCATGCGGATTGCCTTGAAACCCGCGCTGCATCTTGGTTCTTGACATTTCCTGACGAAGATGGCAAACTCCGCCGCATCTTTAATTCTCTCCCCCAGAGAGCTTAGTCCAGTAGCGGAGTCGCGGGTTTGACTCGCAGCAGCTGAACGGTGGAATTTTCCCGAAGCTAAATAGTTCTTGCACCCATCTGCGACTATGCAGAAGCCCGAAGCTTTGGACAAGCTCATCGCCCGTCCGGTTGCGCTTGATTGCACGACCGCTGAAAGATATGTTGGGTAACTAAATATTTGTCATGAATATTGAGGAATAATCGTGTCCATTGGAATGTCAGAACCAGGTTTTCTACTTGTGAGTCCCTCGTTGGATCCCATCGCATGTAATGCAGGAGCAGTGCAAATTCTCACATTCCCCAGCGCTCCGGAAAAGATCAAGAAGTTGAATATTTTCCTGACCGACAAGATCCGTTCCGGCCTGGTCCACCGCCAATCCCGGGAAGCGCTGGAATTTGTGAAGGAATTCAAGTCCGGCAAACGCCGCTATGTTTGCCGGTCGTTCCGCCTGGACAACCACGAGAACCACGGCGCTCAGCCAACGGTTGCCGTCTTACTCGAAAGGTACTCCTCCGGAGTTGGGGCGCTATCGCAGATGTCCGAACAATTTGCCTTGACCGAGCGCGAGCGGGAAACCGTCGAACTGCTTCTGCAAGGCCTGACCAGCAAGGAAATCGCGATCCGCATGAACATAAGCCCCAATACCGTAAAAGCTTTCCTGAGGCTGGTCATGGTAAAGATGGGAGTGTCCACACGTTCCGGGATTGTCGGGCGGGTGGTGGGAAGCTCCTAAGCAGTTTGTCATTCTGCACGAAGGGCAGCCGCCTGGCAACGATCACCCTACTGAACTAATCCGTTTGAGCACTTTACGTTGAACCCGGTTTCGCGCAATGATCGTTAGCCGTGAAACACGCTCAGGAATCGGACCGCAGACGTCATCCTCGATTTCCTCAAATCCTGGAAATCCAGGCCCATGAAGTTCTTCCTCTCAAATCTGAGGAAAAATCCAAACCCCCGGTGGTGGGCCGGATTCAGAACATGAGCAAGGGAGGAATTTGTTTCCTCAGCCAGCATCCGGTTTCCCGGGCTTCCCTCCTGCGCTGTGAAATTGGCATGGCGGATGTGCCGCTCTCAGTCCCCACTTTATTGCTCGTCCGTTGGACCAAGAAGCAGAACCTCGAATCAAACGGCTACCTGTCGGGACTCCAGTTTCTGTTCTAAAGCCAATAACCTCCGTTAAGAGAGCGCTGTTGCCACGACCTACCCATTTGGACTAAACCTTTGAATTAGCCGTATTGACTAACTTGATCTCACTAGTGCCTTCGCGGTAGACCAAACGGAGGATTAACAATTGTTGCGCTGTTGCAGTAAAGTGCACATGGCCCTCCCCCGCGTATCCCGGCCTTAAAACCCATCCAAAGGGTTTTGATTATGTGGTTCCATGCATTTCGACGAAGCCGAAACACGCTGCTTCTCGCGGCTGCGCTACTGCTGTGTGCAATCGCGCTATCCGGTTGCGGAGCCAGCGGTAGCCAACCATCAACAGCCGAGGTCAAGCTCAAATCACTTTTAATCTCTCCCAGCAGTTCGACGGTGATCCTGGGTGCTGGTCAGCAGTATACGGTTACGGGAATTTACAGCAATGGCAGTCAGAAGGATTTGACTCAAACCGCAAGTTGGAGTGTCTCGCAGCCTGCGGTTGCAACCATCAGTGCACCCGGGATGGCGGTCAGCAAACAGCCCGGCATGGCCACGATTACCGCGTCAACCGGTTCAGTCAGCGGATCAGCCACACTCAATGTATCCACCCCTACCCTGGTTTCTCTTGCCCTGTCTCCCTCCAGCCCGTCGATCCCGAAGGGGGAAACACAGCAATTTTCGGCGACCGGAACGTTCAGCGACAAGAGCACTCAGGACATGACCAGTACGGTGGTTTGGACTGCGTCTCCGGCCGGCGCCGCCTCGATCAATAGCGCCGGGTTGGCGGCGGGGCGAAGCGTTGGCACGTCGACCATCACAGCTACCTCGGGATCGATCAGCGCAACGGATTCGCTGTCCGTGACCCCGCCGGTGTTGACTTCCATGATCATCACACCAGCGAAATCGTCGATCGGGCTGGGAACCAATGAGCAATTGATTGCGGCAGGCACTTTCAGTGACAACAGCACGCAAGATATGACGAAAACGGTCACTTGGGCATCCTCGAAGCCTGCGGTGGCCTCGATTGCCGCCGGCGGATTAGCCACCAGCTTGAGTATTGGCGCCACCGGGATCTCCGCGACCTCCGGCTCGGTGAGCGTAACCGGCGCCATCACTGTATTACCGGTGGCAGCCGTCGATTACTTTTCCAATGCGCACAATATCAATGCGCCCGACGCCACCCTCACCCTGGTAAACACCGGCCTCACCGACGGAGACCTGTGCGCCATGATTTATGTCTTCGACACCAGCCAGGAGATGAACGAATGTTGCGGGTGCTTTGTCTCCCAGGATGCGGGCACGAGAGCGCTTTCCATAAACACGGACCTGACCTCAAACACGCTTACTGGCGCCACCCTCAGCACCGGCGTGATTCGAGTGGTCCCCGCCGATGCCGCCAGCAATCCCACCTGCAATGCTGGCACGGTCACTCCGTCAGGACTGGTGTTGGCTTGGGCCACCCATATCCAGTACTTCGGCTCGGGTACCTTTGAGGTCACGGAGAATGATCCCCGCATGCCTCCCCTGAGTAGTTCAGAACTAACCAACCTTGAAAGCGATTGCGCTTTCATGCAAAAACTGGGCAGCGGGCACGGCATCTGCACCTGCGGTACCGGAGACTGAGAACCTGCTTTTCTGATTGGCAATAACAATAGCTAAGGGATATTCAGCTGGCCTTTTTCTGAGGTTGAGAGGAGGGATCGTTGCTGGAAGCTATTTTTGTGGTGGCGGCTTGTGGCGGCTGTTCCGCGTCCGGTTTCGAGATTCTTTGAAATGGCGACAGCACCGCTCTGGTAATCGCCTTCATCAAGCCTCTGAACCTCGGCTCCTTGACAGCAGCTGAAGCCGGGAGGGCTGCTCGATACTTCTCAATCCAATCTGGTTCGGTATTGCTCAAACCAATAATCCTTCGCGACCAAGTCGAATCGCTTAAATCTGTCCAAAGGGTTTCCCGGTTTATACTCCGCCCAGGCCATTGCCGACAATGCCCCCAAATGAACTAATCCCGGGGATTAGACAGCGGTGTAGCCAGTTAAGAGTAGTTCCACTGCGCTATTGAACGCGCTAGGCGGCCACAGCTATACTGCGCGTCCGGAGGACGACCTATGAAAGATGCTTACGAAGTTCTACGCCAAACCGAACTGAAAATTACGCGGGTAAGAAAAGAAATCGAGGCCTTGCTCATCGTCGCCCCTCTGTTGAAAGACGAGAATGACGCGAATGAGGATGAAACCACTCCCTTCGCTGTCCGGGCATGAAGTTGAACAAGACTCCATGAAATTCTAGCAGGCCCCGTGCCCAGCGCCGCTAGCGTTTCCCCATCAGAAGATCTTCGCGATCAAGCCTTTAATTTTTCCGAAAAAGCCATGATGCGCCCGTTTGGGTGCCGCCACTGTGGTTGGAGGCGGCGGCAGCATTGCAGACGGCGGCATCGCAGAGCCTGCAATGGCGGTCTGGCGCTGACTCCGCTCGTCGCTCGCTGTAGCAGACGGCGTTTCCGTCCCCTGCGCGGACGCCTGGAAGATGATCGGGGCCACATCAATATGAACGTGCTTCTCGTTGGGCTTGAGGGGTGGTAACGGGGCGGCTTCTGGCCCGCTTTCGCGAGACCCGGTTTCGGATGTGCCTCGGGCTTCGGCACCCGCCGCTGGCGAGGAAGGTGGGTCTGCCTTTGCCATTTCATTGGGTTGTCCCAAATGCATGGACTGCATTTGATTGGCATCGGCACTGACTGGATCGGCTGACGCCAGCAGCACCGGCGTGGCCGGGGCCGGGCAACCACAATCGGTCGGCATCGCGACTTCCATGGCATGCGCCCCGCCCGAGTGAAACGCTGTATCCACGGCGTCTACGCGTCCGCTATGGAACACGAGCTGCTCGCTGGGCTGCACTTCGTAGGTGCCGTCGCCCATGAGTTCCGAAACCAACGCCGGCGCGGTATTGCCCGGCAGGGTTCGCATGCAGGTGTTTCCCCGCGCATCGGCCCGGATAGCGTAATGAAACTCGCCAGGCCCGCGCAGCAGGATGCGAAAGTCCGGCGTAATAATCGCATCCGATGATTCGTCCAGGGCGTAGTGGGTTTCCATTGCGCCCGTGCTCATGCCCACCATCAGATCGCGCCCATCTTGCGATTTGGTCACCGATACTGTCGTTCCCGGGCAGACGTGAATTTCGCCGCCGCGGGCCAGCTTTAGAACGGTAGTCTGCTCGCCACCGGTCACCGAAGCGCCAGACGCAAGCTTATCGGCGAAAACCACGCTTCCGGAATCCGCCAGACTTACGGGGACCGCCACCGGTTCCTCCGTCTTGGTCAGCGTGGTAACCGACACCGGCTTGTTCGTCACTTCCTCGGCTTCGGCATGCAGGCGAATGGTGAGCCGGTTTCCGGAAGGCTCGGCGGTATAGCTAAGGGGCTTGAGCAGATCAATGGTCACGCGCGCCACCGGTGGAAACATTAAATATTGACGCAACCGGATATCGCTGATGTCCGCGCTCTTTACGTCTATCTGTTTTTCTTTCGCCGCCATATTGGCATTGGGCAAGTCCACCACCAGACGCAGCGGATCTTCCAACTTGGTAATGGTCGGAATAATCGGGTGGTCGGAGGTGATCTCGACCGCCGGGGCCCCATCCACCAGGGTCAGCTTCACCTTGGATATGATCGACGGTTCTCCCTGGCTGGCGGCAGCCGCCAGCGCCGCCCGCTTGGATTGAGCCGATCCAACCGCAGAGACGAATACGGGCAACAGCGCCAGCGCGACGAGTTTACGAGTAATGCAAGGCAGGAATTTCATCCCAACCAACCTACGCCTGTGATAAGAGTTTACCGACTATTCCCGAACGCGTGGTGACCCCCATTTTGACCATCACCAGGCGAACGAACGCCTTCACCGTGTTCGGGCTGATTTCCAGGCGGGTCGCGATTTCTTTACTGGTTAATCCTCTTAACAGTAATTCCACCGTCTGGTTCTCCCGCGGGGTGAGCCCAAATTGTTCAGATGCCTGCGACAGTGCGCCCACGCCGAAAGAATTTCTCTCCAGCAGCAAAACGATCGCGTTCCGGTAGGCCGGGCTCATCTCGGATTCCAGGGCAAAACTGCGGCAGGTATACCGGCGATATCCCGACTTGAACTCCTTGGAAAACGTGAGCGACTCGGTGGAGCGTCCATTCGCCAGACTGGATTTCACCCGGTCCGCGAGAAAAACATCCAAATTCTTGATGCGCTCCGGCTGGGTCGGATAAGCGAGAATTTTCACCGCTTCCGAATTGAACATCAGCAACTTGAGTTTGCTGTCCACAAGAAGAAAACCTGTTTGTAACTTTTCATTGGGCATGCAGAACATTAACTCCAAGCACAACAGTTATTCAGTTAGAGGCAGGGGAGTACACACGGCATCAAATGCTTTTATTGTTTTAACTTGTGAAAGCGTTGCGGGGGAGGGCAGCTCTAAGTCTCTGACGACAGCGCGGATATGTCAACCTGCATTTTATTAATTCTTGCCTAGGCTGCAAAACATTGCACTTTTATCCTGCAAAACCGCATCAACACTGCGTGATCGAATGAGTCCGAATGGCGAGCCAGGCGACGCTTTCACCAAATTCCAAGGGCCGCATGTTAGCCTTTCTAGTCTTCCTATTCATCCTAACGGGGATTTCATGAACGATCCGCACCTTCCTCACGTTGACCTGCAAGCGACCGCCAAACAAGTCATGATGCAATACGGCTTTCAGCCGGAGTTTCCTCCGGGTGTGCCGCAGCAGCTTGCGAACCTGAAAGCCAATCCGCCGCAGATCGTAGCAGGGCCCACGGTGCGAGACCTGCGAAATCTGCTCTGGTCATCCATTGATAACGACACTTCGCGGGACCTTGACCAGATTGAAGTGGCCGAGCGGCTGCCGAATGGCGACGTAAGGGTGCTGGTCGGGATCGCGGACGTGGATGCCTTCGTTCCCATGGGCACACCGATTGATCAGTACGCCGCGCAGGAGACGACGTCGGTTTATACCGGAGTCCGCATCTTTCCCATGTTGCCGGTCGAGCTTTCCACCGGTGTGACTTCCCTGCTCGAAAACGGCGATAAGCTGAGTGTGGTGACCGAATTCGTAGTCTCACCCGATGGCACCCTGCGATCGGAAGATGTTTATCGCGCCATCGTGCACAACAAGGCGCAGCTTGCGTATAACGCCGTTGGGGGATGGCTCGAGGGTACCGGCCCTGCGCCACCGAAAGTGGCCGCGTCAACCGATTTACAAGCCCAGCTCAAGTTGCAGGACCAGGTGGCGCAGCTGCTCCGCAAGTTGCGCTATCAACAGGGCGCGCTCAATCTGGCCACAGCCGAGGTGACTCCCATCCTGGTCCATCAGGAAGTGGTGGACGTGGTGAATCTGGAGAAAAACCGCGCCACGGAGTTGATCGAGGATTTCATGATCGCCGCCAACGGCGTGGTGGCGCGCAGGCTGGAAAAGGTTTCATCGCTACGACGCATCGTGAAAACTCCCGAGCGCTGGGACCGGATCGTCCAACTGGCGGCAACGCACAATATAAAACTTCCCGCCCAACCCGATTCCAAGGCCCTCAACGATATGTTGATACAACGCCAGGCGGCTGATCCCGACCACTTCGCCGATCTGTCGCTGGCCGTCATCAAGCTGATTGGCCCGGGCGAATATGTCTTGGAGCGTCCGGGAGATCCGGTGCAAGGCCACTTCGGCCTCGCCGTTCTGGATTACACCCACTCCACCGCCCCGAACCGGCGCTTCCCTGATATCGTCACGCAAAGGTTGCTCAAAGCTTTGCTGGCGGGCAAACCCAACCCGTATTCCGACAACGAGCTCACGGCCATTGCCAGCAACTGCACGCAAAAGGGGGACGCTGCACGGAAAGTTGAGCGAGCCATGGCAAAGCGCCTGGCCGCCATTGCGATGAGCCGCAGGATTGGCGAAACCTTTGACGCGATTGTCACCGGGGCATCCGAGAAAGGAACCTTTGTCCGGGTGCTACAGCCGCATACGGAGGGCATGCTGGTACAAGGACAGCAGGGTCTGGATGTAGGAGATAAACTGCGAGTGAAGTTGACTCGCACCGACGTTCAACGGGGATACATCGACTTCGTTCGCGCCTAGAACCGCTTTTGTGGAGCTGAAAATCACGGCTTGGGCTTTGCCTGGTTGGGTTGGACGGTGGTTGAAGTTTTCCCAATGGCAAATTTCAAGACCCATTGGCTGGCCACGGCCTGACCGTCCGCTTGCGGCGGGGTAAATTTCCAATGCCGGGCCGCCTCCAGTGATTTGTTGGCAAAATATTTGCTTGGGCCCGCCGATTCGAACTTGGCTTCCACTACATTTCCCGACGGATCCACGTCAACTCGAACTTTGACTTTCACCCTGCCTTGAATGGTTTCTCTCGCGCTCCGCGAGACCTCGGGTAAAACCTGTTGCACCACCGAGCCGGGGACCGAGCCGGAATGCGCGGTTTTGGCGGTCGCCATGGGCTTTACTTCTTGAGTAACTGGCTCTGCCTTCTCTTCTGGTGGCGCAGTCGCCGAGGGGCCAACGGCAGATGGGGCAACCTGAGAAGAACTCGGTGCAGGCTCGGAATGACGGTTGAGAAGCTGGCGGCCACCCATGATCACTACCAGAAGAACTGCTACCGCAACCAGGGGACCGACAAAGCGCGACTTGGTCAGCGGCCGGTTTGAATCCAGTTCGGAAGGAATTGCAGTCGTAGTCCGTTTTCGAGAGTCTGGCATAGACGTCCGCAAGCCGGCCGCGATTTCGGCGATGGTCCAGCGACGTTGTGGATCCTGGCGCAGACAATGACTGGCGACGTTTCGAAATGGCGGCGCCACACTCTCCGGTATGACGGGCTCTCCCATCGCAGCTCCGTCCCACTGAAGCGGGTGCTGCGTCAAAACCTCCACCAGCGTCATGCCGAGCGACCAGACATCGGAGGCCGGCGTCAATCCAGTCGAGGCTTCCGGAGCGTTGAAGAGGTCTGGCACTTGCACCATCTTCTCTCCAGCTTCGCAGACTCCATCGCTCGAGATCTTCAATTGATCATGCACCGCCATGATATTTGACGGTTTTAAGTTACCGTGTACCAAGCCCTGGCCGTGAAGGTAAGCCAGAACACCCAGCACGGGAGGGAGCATTTCTCGCGTTTCCTCGGGGCCAAGCGCCCGCTGCGGAAGAATTTGTGACAGGTTCTCTTCCGCATATTCCGTCACCACGAAGAGCAGATCCCGGCCGCCGAGCCTGCATCGCCCGGTATGAAAAATCTGGATCAGATGAGGGTGAGAAAGGCTCGCCGCCCGTTGCCATCGTGAAATTTGAATCTGACTGTGCTCCGGGTCCGCGGGAACGAATTTGATGGCAGCCGGTCGGGGCGCTGGTTGGTCGAGCTCGGTGAGGAACACGGCACTGTGGTCTGAACCTCCCACATACTGACGCAGATGGAATTTCCCATCGACGACTTGGCCTTCGCATTCTTTCCAAGGCTCGGTCATTTTTCTGCCTGTCCAACCTTACGCCGCAGCGCTATTTTATGCGAGCATCCGTGCTGCGGACCACTCTATAGTTCATCGAACTTAAACCCGCCGCGAGAATAACTTTAGGAAAACCCACATTACCAGAGTACAAGCCTCGCGCGCGCCATATTCCGAATTTCTTCGTCGGATAGGCCCAGTGAAATCCGGGGCCGATCTCGCAACTCAACTGGTCTTCTGCGATCTATGCCATCCGGTTTCCAAGCCGCACACTGTGCCTGCTGCAAAACACTTTTTGAATCGGGTGCTTGCAGCCGACGAAAATCCCCCGCCGTGATTGTACGAATTACGGCTAGACGAGAGGTCTTCGGTGACGGATCTCAGATCGCGTTGGAATGCCCTGCTTTTGCTGCTGGCCCTGGCCCCGCTGTTTGGCTGCATGGTCCTTGACGCTTCCCCTCATCAGAGTCAATCCACTGGAATTACCCCGGGAAATACCACCATGAATTTTGGCACGGTGGTCCTGGGTGACTACACGGTGGTGAACGATACGCTGGTGAATTCAAGCAGCTCCAGCATCACAATTTCCTCCGCAACTCTTAGCGGAGCGGAGTTTGCCATTAGCTCGCCCACTTTCCCGATCACTCTGGCCGCCGGCGAACAAGCAGCGCTGAGCGTTACCTTCACTCCCACTTCCGCTGGCCAACCCACGGGCACGATCGTTTTGGCCAATAGCGGGCCAGCCTCGCTTACGCTGAATCTTTCCGGAACCGCGGTCGCGCCGGGAGTGCTTGCGGCCAGTCCCTCCAGCATTAGTTTTGGGACGGTGCAGGTCGGGAAAAGCCAAACCGTGGCGGAGAGCTTCACCAATGCGGGAGGCACCAATCTCACCATTTCACAGGCAGCTCCCAGCGAGAGCGACTTCCAACTGAGTGGTCTGACTTTGCCGATCACTCTGAAACCGAATCAGAGCGCGGCCTTCAACGTGACCTTTACCCCGGCTACCAGTGGAGCCGCCAGCGGCACCATCCTAGTGGCAACAGAAGCGGCGGGATGGGCCCACGACCGACGGGGCCACTATCACCGCGCAGGCGCGGCTGTGGTCGCGAAAGCGAACGCGCAGGCCGCCGCAAACGGCGGGGCCGATCAGAGCCTCAGCATCCCCTTATCCGGCATGGCAGACAACCCCGGCCAGCTGACATCCACTTCAAGTCTTAACTTCGGGAGCATTACCGTCGGCAAATCTCTAAGCCTTTCCGCCACGTTGACCAACACCGGCGGTTCCAGCGTAACCGTCAGTCAGGCGGCGGTCACGGGGACAGGATTCAGCGTAACCGGATTAAGCTTGCCGCTAACGCTCGCCGCCGGACAGAGCACGAATTTCAACGTTGTGTTCGCCCCCCAGTCGGCGGGGACGGTTTCGGGAAATGTCGCGATCTCTAGCAATGCGTCGAACGCAACGGTAAATACCAGCCTGGCCGGCACCGGCGTGACCGCCGGATCGCTGACTGCCAGCCCATCCAGTGTGAGTTTCGGCAGCGTTCAGACCGGCAGCAGCCAGTCTGCGTCTGAGACGCTCACCAACTCCGGTGGATCGAGCGTCACCATTTCGCAAGCCGCCGCGACCGGTACAGGATTCAGTGTCAGTGGAATCTCCTTACCGCTGACTCTTGCGGCCGGTCAGAGCACCAGCTTCACCGTCGCCTTTGCGCCACAGGCCAGCGGCGCTGTCAGCGGCAGCCTCAGTGTGACCAGCAATGCTTCCAATTCCACACTTTCCGTGGCGCTTTCTGGCACGGGCGTTACGGCAGGATCACTCACCGCCAGCCCATCCAGCGTGAGTTTCGGCAGCGTTCAGACCGGTACGAGTCAGACTGCGTCTGAGACGCTCACCAACTCCGGCGGATCGAGCGTTACCATTTCGCAAGCCGCCGCCACCGGTTCAGGATTTAGTGTCAGTGGAATCTCTCTGCCGCTGACTCTTGCGTCCGGTCAGAGCACCAGCTTCACCGTCGCTTTTGCGCCGCAGGCCAGCGGCGCTGTCAGCGGCAGCCTTAGCGTGACCAGCAATGCTTCCAACGCAACACTCACGGTGCCACTCTCAGGAACGGGCGTGACCGCCGGATCACTCACCGCCAGTCCATCCAGTGTGAGCTTCGGCAGCGTTCAGACCGGAAGCAGCCAGACCGCATCTGAGACGCTTACCAACTCCGGTGGATCGAGCGTCACCATTTCGCAAGCTTCTGCAACCGGTTCCGGATTCAGCGTGAGCGGAATCACACTTGCCGCTGACTCTTGCGGCCGGTCAGAGCACCAGCTTCAGCGTCGCGTTTGCGCCACAGGCCAGCGGCGCTGTCAGCGGAAGCCTCAGCGTGACCAGCAATGCTTCCAATTCCACACTTTCCGTGGCGCTCTCTGGAACGGGCGTGACCGCTGGATCACTCACTGCCAGCCCATCCAGCGTCAGCTTCGGCAACGTCCAAACTGGCGCCAGCCAGACTGCGTCTGAGACGCTCACCAATTCCGGCGGATCGAGCGTCACCATTTCGCAAGCCGCCGCCACCGGTTCGGGATTTAGTGTCAGTGGAATCTCTCTACCGCTGACTCTTGCGGCCGGTCAGAGCACCAGCTTCACCGTCGCGTTTGCGCCACAGGCCAGTGGCGCCGTCAGCGGCAGCCTCAGCGTGACCAGCAATGCTTCCAACTCCACATTAAACATTGGGCTTTCCGGCACAGGTGTCAGCCCAGGAACCCTGGCAGCATCGCAGTCGAGTATAAGTTTTGGCAGCGTGCAAACCGGTAGCAGCGCCACCTCGTCGGAGACCATTACCAATACTGGCGGATCGAGCGTGACCATCTCCCAGGCCAACGTCAGCGGAACCGGATTCAGCGTCCCCGGCCTGGATTTGCCCCTTACTCTCACCGCCGGGCAAAGCCTCACTTTCAGCGCGATGTTCACTCCGCAAACTGCTGGTGCCGTTACGGGAAGCATTTCTGTCGTCTCCAATGCCTCCAATGCAACTCTAACGGTTTCACTTGCCGGCACGGGCACAGCACCCGGACAGCTGACGGTTTCACCCACCACCTTAACTTTCGGCAGTGTCACCGTGGGAAATAGTCAGAGCCTGACTGGAAGCTTGAACGCCGCTGGCACGAGTGTGACCATTTCTTCCGGCACTCCCAGCACATCTGAGTTTGTTCTGAGCGGAATCTCGTTTCCCTTGACTCTTTCGGCCGGGCAAAGTGCGTCGTTCACCATGACGTTCACTCCGCAAGCCAGCGGGGTGGCATCGGCCAGCGTGACCTTCGCAAGTAATGCTTCCAACACGCCTGCCGTGGAGTCGCTGACAGGAACGGGCGTAGCCCCCGTCCAGCACCAGGTCGCTCTTACCTGGGACGCGAGTACGTCCTCCGTGGTTGGATATAACGTTTATCGTGGTACAGCATCGGGCGGACCATATACGAAGATCAACTCGGCCTCGGATGCCACCACAAGCTACACGGACTCCTCGGTCACGTCCGGTTCCACCTACTATTACCTGACCACTGCGGTGGATTCCGAAGGAGTGGAAAGCACCTATTCGAATGAAGTTTCTGCGACCATCCCGACTCCTTAGAAAGCTCGACTCTCAAATGGTCCGGACTGGCTTCAATTAGGCGAAACCCGGGATGTCTTAACCAAGATGAATTAGCCCATCGAGCCGATTGCGACCTCGCCCCGATCGAGATCAGAATCCTATCGCGGAGTAAAGGGGTCTGAAGTGCAACACTTTGCACTTTAGTAAGTAATGCCACCTCGGGATGTACTCCCGAGACCTTCTCCTCGCCGGCTTCAACCATTAAAACTTCTAGTCATGAGTTCACTCCCCCCAAGTGCCCTCGGAAGACTTGTCTCGATGAGCATCGCCATCGGAGTCTTTCTGATTTCCACGGCGAATTTCGCTCCAGCCGCAACTCGAACCCTGACACTCTCACAAACCAGCATTTGGTTTGGTGGCGTCCCAGTCGGCCAGTCCAAGAGCCATCCGGTAACCTTGACGAACACCGGAACGTCAAGTGTAACCATCTCAAAAATGACCCGGACCAATTCGAATTTCAGCTGTAGCTTGAAGACGCCAATAACTTTGGCGGCGGGTCAGAGTACTCAAATCACGGTCACCTTCACGCCGGGCTTTGTCGGGCACATCAGTGCGGCCTTCGTCCTCACCAGCAATGCTTCGGACTCCCACCTGGATCTTAATGTTTATGGAGGAGGCACGTACTCGGAATCGCTCGTGCCCAGTGCATCGAGTCTGAGCTTTGGAGGGATTCAGGTGGGCAGCAGCCAAACCCTGCCGGAAACACTGACCAACTCCGGGAGCTCCAGCATCACCGTTTCGGCCACCAAAATGAAGGGCTCGCAGTTCAGTGTGGCTGAGCCGAGTCTGCCACTCACTTTGGCGTCGGGCGACAGTATGACGCTCAACGTGACCTTTACTCCTACCAGCACCAATACCGTAAGCGGAACTATCTCCGTCGTCTCCAACAGCCCGAACTTGGCGATCGCGCTCTCCGGCACGGCCGGCGCCGCGGGAGTTCTGAGCGTGACTCCCGGAAGCTTGACCTTCGGTAAAGTCACGGTTGGATCAAGCGCCAGTCTGACGGGGACTTTGAGCGCCTCGGGGGCCAGCGTAGTCGTCTCTGGCGCCAGCGTAACCAGTTCCGAATTCTCTCTTACGGGTCTTTCTTTTCCGCTGACGATTTCCGCTGGTAGCAGCGTGACATTCACGGCAACGTTCACGCCGCAATCTACCGGCGCGGCTTCAGCCGACTTTACTTTTGCAGGGAATGCATCGCAAGCAACGGAGTCGCTCGCCGGAACCGGTATCGCAGCGGGATCGTATAGCGTGGCTCTTTCCTGGCAGGCCAGTTCTTCCAGCGTGGAAGGCTACAATGTCTATCGTGGCAGCGCATCCTCCGGGCCATTTTCCAAGCTAACCACTGCGTCCCTGGACGCAAGCACTTCCTACAGCGACAACACGGTGCAATCGGGAAAGACCTACTATTATGTTACGACGGCGGTCGGAACCGATGGGGTGGAGAGCAGTTACTCCAACGAAGTAGAAGCCGTCATACCGTAAGTGGGCAGGAGCGGGGTTCCCGCTCCCCCAAATTCATTAGTTCCTATGCCCCACACCTAGGGGCATGGCTGTGGAAAATTCCAGCCCTCGGACAGTTTACAATCCCCCAAATTCTCTAGGCTCTTAGTTTGAAGGCTCCAGACTTACGGAAGACGAATCCTGAATTAGCCTTCCATTCCCGTGGCTGGCTGAGTTACCTAAGTACCGGGTCAGCCCTTGCGCGGGAACATGTATTTCGGGACTCTAGCTGTCCCGCAACCGAGCCGGAATAATTGTCTGGAGAGGTATTGATCGATGCGGAGAAGCTATTTATTGGGGTTGGTGTTCCTGGCAACTGCTCTACTCGCCGGGTGCAGCCTTGCGCCAGCCACCTCTAAGACGGCCCCAAGCCCCGGACAGCTTTCGGTGTCACCCACGACCGTGGCTTTCGGCAGCGTGGCGGTGGGCAGCAGTTCTTCCAAAACGGGATCCCTCACAGCCAGCAGCTCGACTGTCACGGTTTCGACCGTCGACCAGTCCGGTGAGGGATATTCGCTGAGCGGAATCACATTTCCTGTGACCGTGGCAGCGGGCCAGAGCGTTTCCTTCACGGTGACGTTTATGCCGCAATCTGCCGGCAGCTCCCCCGGCAGCCTTACATTTATCAGTGATGCCTCCGATACTCCAAGTACCACGCTTAGCGGAACGGGTACCCAGTCGGGTTCCCATACCGTGAGCCTGTCCTGGACAGCCAGTACTTCCTCGGTGGTGGGCTACAACGTCTATCGCGGTACAGCTTCGGGCGGCCCCTACTCAACAAAACTGACTTCTTCTCCGGTGAATGACACCAACTTCGTGGATAGTTCTGTTCAATCCTCATCGACCTACTACTATGTGGCGACGGCTGTCGATTCCGATTCGGTCGAGAGCACCTACTCGAACCAAGCAAAAGCTGTCATTCCATAAGCCTGCTGCAATTCGCCTGGGAACTACGGGAAAGTTTCAGCTTCCCGGAAAGAGACACCTAGCAGATCTTTGGCGGAAATCACGGCTTCACCCTGAAGCCGCCAGTTGATCCCCAACTGAGCATCATTCCAAATCACCGTGCGCTCGGATTGGGGATGGTAAAAATCCGTGGCTTTGTAGAGCACGTGTGCGTCCGGGGAAAGAACGCTAAAACCGTGGGCGAAGCCGGCGGGGATCCACAACATGCGCTTGTTTTCGCCGGAGAGTATCTCGCCATGCCATTTCCCGAAGGTGGGAGAACTCCGACGCAAGTCCACCGCTACGTCAAATATCTCACCCGTGATGGCCCGTACCAGCTTGCCTTGAGGATGGGCTGCCTGGTAATGCAGGCCGCGTACAACATTGTGGGTTGAAAACGAATGATTGTCCTGGACGAACCGTTCTGGAATGCCAATCTCCGCAAAAACTTTTTCGCTATAGCTCTCCAGAAAGAACCCGCGATCATCTCCGAAAACTCGCGGTTCCAGGAGCAGAACTCCCGGCAAAGTGGTCGCAATGGACTTCATTGAACCCATCTCGCGGCAGGCAAAGTGTCCGGGTTGAAAAGCATTTCCGGGAACATCTCAGAAGGCCTTTTCCGTCAGCAATTGCAACAGGTATTTCCCGTAGCGATTGTTTTTCATGGGCGCGGCGATGCTCTCCAGTTGGCCGGCGGAAATGTATCCATAGCGATAAGCGATTTCCTCCGGGCAGGAGACCATCAGCCCCTGGCGGGTTTCGATGGTTTGGATAAAGAGTGAAGCTTCCAGCATGGCTTCGTGGGTCCCGGTGTCGAGCCATGCCATGCCGCGGCCCATGACTTCAACTTCCAGTTGTCCACGCTTCATATATTCCTTGTTGACGTCGGTGATTTCCAGTTCTCCCCGGGCCGAGGGCTTCAAGGATTTGGCAACCTCGACCACCTGATTGTCGTAGAAATACAAACCGGTCACGGCGAAGCGTGATTTGGGGGATTTTGGTTTTTCCTCTAGGCTCAAGGCTTTCCGGGAGGAATCGAATTCCACCACTCCGTAGCGTTCCGGGTCCTGCACCTGATAGGCATAGACCCGCGCGCCTTGAGCGCTTTCCGTTGCTTTCAGGACACTCTTGGCGAAATCGTGCCCATAAAAAATGTTGTCGCCGAGAACCAGGGCGCAGGACGAGGAGCCAATAAAATCTTTCCCGACTAAAAATGCCTGGGCGATTCCCTCCGGCCGGGGCTGGACTACATACTGAAAACTCACGCCAAACCGCGAACCGTCTCCCAGAAGCTGCTGGAATTTGGGCACATCGTCCGGAGTGGAGATGATCAGAATATCCCGGATGCCCGCCAACATCAGCGTGGAAAGCGGATAGTAGATCATGGGCTTGTCGTAAATCGGCAGCAGGCTCTTACACACGGCGTGGGTCACGGGATAAAGCCGCGTGCCCGATCCCCCGGCCAAAATGATCCCTTTGTATGATGACTTCTTGGTTTGACTAGGCATGCGTTAGAGTCCGAAGAATACCGTTGCTGATCGTCACAAAATCTTTAAACAGAATACTGGGTTGCGATCCATTGGCGATAGGTTCCGCTGGTAACTCCCTGAATCCAGTTATGGTTGGCCAGGTACCACTCGACGGTCTTGCGGATCCCGGTTTCGAAGGTCTCACGCGGCTTCCACCCCAGTTCTGCCTCAATCTTTCTGGCGTCAATGGCATAGCGGCGATCATGGCCGGGGCGGTCCTGGACAAAAGTGATGAGCCCGCTGTGGGGCACCACTGGATCCTTGGGTCGCAGTTCGTCGAGAATTGCGCATATCGCGTGGACAATTTCCAGGTTGCGCTTCTCGTTTCGTCCTCCAATGTTATAGGTTTCGCCGACTCGGCCGTTCCTCAAAACGGTCCGAATTGCATCGCAGTGGTCCGCGACATACAACCAGTCGCGAACATTTTTGCCGTCCCCATAGATGGGCAGGGACTTGCCGTTAAGGGCATTCAGAATCACCAGCGGGATTAACTTTTCCGGGAACTGATACGGGCCGTAGTTATTGGAACAGTTCGTGGTCAGGGTTGGCAATCCGTAGGTGTGATGATAAGCGCGAACCAGGTGGTCCGATGCCGCTTTGGACGCGGAGTACGGGCTATTCGGCGCATACGCCGTAATTTCGGAAAAAGCCGGATCGTCGGGACGGAGGGAACCATAAACCTCGTCCGTGGAAACATGCAGGAAACGGAACCCGGACTTTTGTTCTCCTGCCAGGGCAAACCAGTAGGCGCGGATTTCTTCCAACATGTTAAAAGTGCCATTCACATTGGTGCGCACGAAATCGTCAGGCCCGTGGATGGAGCGGTCGACGTGGCTCTCAGCCGCGAAGTGGACGATGGCCCGTGGCTGATACTTTTGTAATAGTTCAGCCACCAATGCGCGGTCGCCGATATCGCCGTGTACAAAGTTGTATCGCGGATTGGCCGAAACGCTCTCCAGATTGGCGAGGTTTCCCGCATAGGTAAGTTTGTCCAGGTTGACGACTGGACTGCCTTCGGCGGCCAGCCATTGCAAAATAAAATTAGAGCCGATAAATCCGGCTCCTCCTGTAACCACAATTGGTGAATTGTTCACTTAGGAAATCCTAGGCTGAATACACTTTCCCGTAAAGGCAAAAAATCAGGGCTTACCGGGAATCAAAACAGCAGGGGGCGTTGTCTTGCTCTCACTCCGGCCGAGCAGCCACAATAGCAGGACTATCATTAATAAAGCCAAGATGAAGAATACGACTCCTCCTTTTTCATGCAAGCTGCCGTGCAGAAACCCAGAATCCACGTGAACTCCCAGCATGGAAAGAGTGAAGATTCGAATCGCATTCTTGATCACCGAAAGAGGAACGGCGGCAAGCACCACGACGGTTTTCCTCCAGCCGGTGCGCAGAAAAAGGTGCGCCAGCACCATGCTGGTAATCAACAACATCATGCTGGAGCGAATACTGCTGCATTCCCGGGCCACCTCTACCGTCACCCCGGGGATGGAGATGAACATGCCGTTTTGAATCACCGGAACACCGGCCGCGGCAAAAAGCAGCCGGGTCGCAGTTGCCGACCCATGCTGGAGCAGGCCCACGATCCAACCCAGGGCCAACTCGGGTAATGGCACCAGGCAGAACAGAAAGCCAAGGGGAAACATCAAGCGGCGGGAGACGCGGGACCCGAAACAAAAAACAAAAGATCCCAGCCACCAAGTCACTAGTGCCAGCATGCTCAGGGAAAGATGAACATCGGGCGACAGGTTGGGAGCACCCCAGCGATTGATGCATCCCACCAGAATCGCCAGCAGGAGCACTCCAGATCCCGCCTGCCGGCCGGGAGCGGGAAAAAGCTTCGCAGACTTCCATTCTAAAAAGATCAGGGCCGCGCTGACCGGGAAGATCAGAAGAATGTGCGTGTATTCATCGCTGTTCAACGCCAGCGCGAAAGTTGCGACCAGGGGGCGTCCCCAGATTACGGCAGAGACGGCCAGCAGCAAAATGAACTGGAGGAATGGAGATAGCTTTCTCACTTCACTTATTTATACGGCATCGAGAGGCAATTTCATCTCCGAGATCCCTCGAGGGTTTCGACAGGCACAGGCAAGCGCCGCAGAGTTCACTATCCGCGGCCCTTTCGATTGTCTGCTTCTGGCCTCAGAACTCGTAACGCAAGGCGAACTGCATGACGCGTGGCTGCGTCAACAGACTCGAGTAGGTGCCAAATTGCGTGGGCGACTGCTCAATTGAAGTCACTGCCGATCCCACGCCCTGAGCATTGAAACGAACCAGATTCAGCACATTAAAGACCTGCCAGGTGAACTGCACGCTCTGGGACTCAAACACTCTCCAGCGCTTGCTGAGTCCCATATCCAGCCCCGCGTAGCCTTGCCCGCGCAGCACGTTGCGGGACGCGCCACTGCCGGGAAACGGAATCGTAAAATCGCCTTGCGCGGTGGTGGGGTTGGCGAACAAGGTCACCGAGCCGTTGGCCTGCCGGTAAACGCCAGTTTTCGGCTTGGAACCAGTCAACTCGGCCAAGCCGGTGTATTGCCAGTCCGTAGGCCAATTCTGGCCCACGTCCACGCTGAAGGGATAGCCTGAGGTCCAGCGGGCCACCCCAGTAAACTGCCAGCCTCCGAGAAGCGCGTTGGCGCCTTTCCCGGCATTCCCTGCAAAGCGTTTACCGTTACCGAAAGGCAGATCGGCAATCCAGTTGGCGTTAATTTGGTGGGTAAGGTCAAAATCGGAAACCGACCGTTGAGAATCGGGATTGAATCCATTCTCCAGGCGGCTACCCACCAGACCGATATTCTGATATCCAACCAGCGCGAAACCGACGCGAGACGCGGTGGAAGTGTCGTCAATCGATTTCGAATAGGTGTAGTTGAGATCAAACTGCACCCCGTTGGAAAACTGCTTGCGTAAGGTGGCTTGCAGGGCGTTGAAATTCGAGTTGCCGACTGAACTCCAGGCGAAGGCGGAGATGGCCTGATTGTTTAGATACTTTCCCTCGCCCGTACCAAGAATGCCGGGAGGGCCATTAAAGAAGAGAGTATTGCCAACGTTGTCGCCGAGGCCGCCGTAAAGATCGATATCGGCCAGGCCCACGATCTCGTTGCCTACGTAGGAAAGGTTTGGATTGTAGTAGAGATCGAAAACCGACTGGAGCAGCGTTCCCGAAAAGCCGGTGAATAGATCCTGGTAACTGGTCGCCGTAGGCAGCATATCGTGCCAGTAAGCCGCCGTGGTGCTCCTGCTTTCGCATCTGCTTCATTACCTGCTGGAACAAGTATTCCTTACCATGTAAAAGTTCAGAAATACGGTCAAGCAATCGTTGACACCACTGGTGTGATCAGATTAGTTGCTGACTTAACTTATCCGGGCGCAAATGGTTACCAACCATTATCTGCTGCTTCGAGTGCTGTTACATTCCAGTTCTACTACAGAGAATACAGTTCATTAGAAGAAGATAGCCAGATGGCAGAAGTAACATTCCAGCTTGATCAGGTTACCGTTTCTGTACAAACCAGAAAACTTCGTGCACAGTGGACTCCTGAATTAGCACAGGACGTTAGCGCATTCCATAACATTGACGCTGAAGCTGAATTAACCGCTTTATTGTCAGAACAGATGGCTGCTGAAATTGACCGTGAAATTCTCCGTGACTTACGTAGAGGTGCTGCTTGGACATTACGTTGGGACTATAATGGTCTTCGTAAACAAACCACTTCTTACTTCGGTACACAGAAGGATTGGAATCAAACACTTATTACAAAGATCAACCAGATTTCTGCTCAAATCCACAAATCAACTCTTAGAGGTGGTGCAAGTTGGATCGTAGTATCTCCTGAAGTAAGTGCTGTAATGGACGACTTAGAATACTTCCATGTATCTAACGCTGCTCCTGATCAGGACAAATATAATATGGGTATCGAAAAAATTGGTACTTTAAGTGGACGTTACATTGTATACCGTGACCCTTATTCACCAGCAAACACCGTTTTGATTGGTCATAAAGGCTCTTCAATACTTGAAGCAGGTTACATCTACGCACCATACGTGCCAATGCAATTAACCCCTGTAATGTACAATCCATTCGATTTTACACCAATCAGAGGTATCATGACCCGTTATGCAAAGAAAATGGTTCTTAACCGTTACTTTGGTAGAATTTACTGCGATGGATTAACCACTTTTGCTCTTAATCCTCTTGTAGATGGCGAATTAACCTAATCGTTAATAGACAATAAATGAAAAAGGGTTACTACGGTAACCCTTTTTTTGTTTTAATAAAGTATTTATCATTGTAATATTCTACTATGGAAATTAGTAATATCATTAATGAAGAAATTCAAACTTTTTATAACGAAAGTCTTGATTCTGAAGTTGAAAAACTAAGGAATTATGGTTATGAAGTTGTTGATAGATATGATCTAAATAATTATTCCGTACTATTATTAAAAATAGAAGATACTGATTTTTATGAAGTATCTTTAACCAGTAATGATGAAGAATTTACAACATATAATTCTCAAATAACCAAACCAACAAAAGTAGATAATAGAACCATACTTGAAACCTATCGAAAGATTATGAGTAAAGTAAAACAATGGTTAAATAAATATTCAATGTTACATGTTGGATCATTTAATCAAAAGAGAACAGATAAATATCACAGATTATTTAGAGGATTTGGATTTAAAGTAACTCCAATCTTTCATAATCCTGCAGGTTCTGTATTTCCAGAAAATTGGATGTTCCAAATAAGAAGTTAAACGTATTTATGTATGATGAAAAAAATTTTATTTATACTTATTTTATCGCTGTTATCTTTAACAGCATTTGCTCAATTTAATCCAAGAGATTTATATAAAGATTATGGTACTTGGAACGTACAAATGTGTTGTGGTAATAAAATTGCAACACACGCATATGTTACAAAAAGTTTAATAGTAATTGATAACTCAAAAAGTTTAATTACTCAAACATATAAATATAGATACCAATTATATCTTGTTAGTGAATCATTACACAACAATAATTTAACAAACACATGGTTATATGGTGCAAAAGTTTATATTAATAATGTAGAAGTAACCAAAGAACAATTTCCAAATGGTTTTAATATCTATGTATTAACCGAACCAACACTTGTTTATTGGTATGAAACAAATTTCGAAAATTTAGATTTTTTAATAAAATGGGTAAATTCCAGCTTTGACGCAACAAAATAAATATTATGAAAAAACAAACAACAGAAAATATAGAAATAGAAGCAAATAAAATACTCAATGCAAATACCGTTGTTGTAATGAAATTGAAAAATATGCTTGTGGGACTTGGTTCTTTAATAACAAGTATGTTAGGACTTTTCTTTGGATTCTATTTATTGGTTATTCAACCAAAATTCACCGATCTTAATACTACTATTAATGAACAGAAACAAGCAATAACAAATCTTAATACTGCAGTAGGAAATTTAAATGGTGCTATTAATGGTTTAAGTAAACAAAACCAAACAAAATCAGATGAAAAAAGTGTTGCAAGTAACAATAGCGGTGCTATTGGTGGTCATTAAATTGTTACATTAACCCATTTAACTTTTTCCATTCTTTTACACAACTCTTCGTATGCGGAGAGTTTTTCTTTTAATTCCTTAAACATCTCAAGCATAATTTCTCCCATTGATTTAGCATCGGGATCAGTAAGTTGTTGTGTTCTCACTACAAAATCAATCCAATGATTATTTATTCTATGTTGACCATAGAATGTAAACATATCATTTAACGGATCAAATGTTATTCTGAAACGTAACGTTTCTTCTTTTTCTATTTTAACAATCCAGTTCATATTGGGTTAGGAGTATTATTAATCAATTTCATATTTATTTTTCCAGTAATATTAATTAAAGCAATACCAGTTTCTTTATTATATGTTTCAATATTACCAACAACTCGATCTTCTTCTTTCACTTCAAGACCAATAATATTCTGTTCTATTCCTTTTTCAAGTTGAACAGTCATTTTAATAACATCGTTATTTTGGAATTCATTAAGTAGTCGAGTTTCTTCTTCGAAAAGTGGAGCACATTCTTTTTCTACAGAACCTTCACGAAAACGTTCTAAAAGTCCTGCTTTTTCCCATCTTTCAATGGATTTAAGTTTTGCAATTTTCTTCATTAATTCTTCTTCTTTTTTAAGCATATCACCAGCACATAATTCACTGCCGTAAATTTTCCACAGTTCTGTGTTGTTCATTCTTAAATCAAGAAGTTCTTGTTCGAGTTGTTCTATTGTTTTTTCCATAACGTTTTATTTTTCGTCTGACCATTCACGATCATATATTAATTCATGACGGGCACGAGTAATAGCAACATATTCAAGGTTTCTTTCCTGTGCTACTTGCCACGCTTTTCTTACTCTCATTGGAAGTAAATCGGGTCTTGCTATGAAAACTCTGTTAGCTTCCAATCCTTTTGATTTATGTACTGTACTAAGTACAATACCTGTAATTTCATCGGTAAAAATTTCACCAATTTTTTGTTTTAAATCAGGTATGGATGTTGCTATACGTGTTAAAAATAATAACGTATTTGCTTTATCGGAAATTGCAACATAACCACTATGTTCATTAAAGTCCAATATTCCTTTTCTTCTTAAATCTGATCTGAATTTCTCCAATTCTTTATTCCAATGATCTTTTAATTTATCCATTGTTTTAATATCACCAATCATTTCAATAAGCGATAATCCAATATCGCTTCCTTTAATAACAGCTTTCTTTTTCTTTAGTAAAAAATGAAAAAATAATTTAACAAGGGGCATAGTGGTCCTGCATAATATAAAATCACCACTTTCTGCTTCATTTAATATACTTCCTTCCCTTACAATACCATCAGGAGCACTATCTAATGGTTTAATATCTGGTACTAATCTATTGGCTTCTAAAACGATATTTTTGGCACATCTGAAAGTAGTATCAAGTGGTAACGCTTTCATGTTTTGAAAATCACGAAACCACTGAAAAGTTCTTTCATGAACACCCGTAAAACCATAGATGCTGTTATGAGTCAATATTCCGTCAGCTATATATGTTTCCCATTTTTTTATTTTTAATGAATAAACATAACCATTTAAATGTTCATGGTATAGATTATCAATATTACAATATTTTGGTTTAATAATTTTATCACTTAGTTTTCTATTACCATGTGTTCTTTCATGTATATTATTTTCATCAAAAATAATCATTTCCATATAATCTTTTATAATATTACATGCTTTTGTTTCAAATAAATGTTCTTTAGATAAATAATTTTTTTTACCTTTTTCCCAAAGTGGGAAACCCAATAATCTATCAAATTTATCTAATATTGAAATTGCTGATCCTTCCATTCTTACTTTATCAAATCTATTATAAAATTCATCTATTGTTTTTTGAGTAAATAAACCAGTTTTATTATCATTAAATCTTAATTGAGGTATTCCATATATTAAAGAATTATATTGCTCTTCTAAATATGCTTCTCTTTTAGTTTCATATATATTTAAAATCCAAAACTTATCTGCTTTTTCTTGTTTTGCTCTAAGTGTAACTGAATTATCATTAAATTTAGACCAAAGAGGTGTTATACCAATACGATAATTTCCATTTTTTTCCATTAAATATAATACATGTGCTTTTATTTTATCTTTTCTAAATCTAACAAAACATCTATGATTATAAGTATATTTAGTTTTTTTATTATTACTTTCAATAATAACTAAACTATCTGTTATGAATCTTTTATTTATTTCTTCAACAATAGGTGCATGTGATTTCATTGATTCAGCACCCCAACGATGATTTTTATAAAAACCCATAAAACATCCTTTTTGAGATTTATCATATGAAACAACACCATCTCCTATTTGAATATCTTCTATGTTTTTTTCAGAACCATCATACATTAATATTTTAGTTCCTGCTGGTTGACACTGAAAACAATCTCCAACAGCAATTAATCTTCCGATAATTTTTCCAAATTTATCTTTTCTTAACATTTTTTCTACCAGCTTCTGTTGTGCCATATTCATATCCTGTGCTTCATCCACCAATACATAATCTTGTGGAAATAACCAGATATTTTTATCAATTGCAGGAAGAAAAACCATATCCGTGAAGTCATAAGTTTGTTTATCATTCATCATGGCTTCCATTACAAGCGATACTCTTTTCTTATCTCTATTTTCATCAAATGGAATATCGTATCTTTCAGCAATATATGAATAATAATTAGAATCAATAGTCATTGATAACTTTAATAAGTTAATCAATTTCTTCATATTACTTAAATATGCATTTTTTGTATCTTCATCATCAAAATCTTCCTCCAACTTCCAACTTTTTGCCTTTTTTTGTATGATATGGTCAGCTTTGAACTCATCAAACTCGATGTTCTTACCATATTTCCTTTTTATTGCACTTAAACCAAGTCCATGTGAGGTATAGCTTCGAACATATTCGGGAATTCTGTCTTTTAATTCTTCCTGAATATGTTTATTGAATGCTAAAAAAGTAATGTCTTTATCTTTAGGTAATAATTTTAATATTTCAACAAGAACAGTAGTATTATGAGTTATAGTAAAATCACCTAATAAAAATCTACCATTACCATCTAATGTAAATCCATAATAATTACTTTCACCAATATATTCTTTCTTAAAACCAGTTCTTAACACTGATTTTATTTGTTGCCTTGGTAAACATTTTTTTCTTTCTAATAAACAAGGAATATTTTCAAAAGAACCACTTATTAAAATTCTCCAATACTTACCAGTAAAATTTATTGATTTTATTGTTCCTATTTTTTCTTTACTATATGCAGCAAATCCTAAACTTCTTGAAAGAAATAATAAATCATCAGAAAATGATTTATATTTTGTAATTATTTCACAATATTTATGATGTATATGTCCATCAGTATCAATAATACCCGCTAATAGTTTTTCTCTATTTTCTTTTGAATTAATTAAATAATTTTTTGGAATGGAGAAACTACCATCAGAATTTAAACATTTTTTGAATTCATTTCTTAATATGTTATTCTTACCTTTTTTTCCAGTTAAACTTATTGAAAATAAATTTTTTTGATATTCATTAAATTTAGGCACTATATTATCATATTTTATTTTTGATAAATATTTTAATATGGGTGTTTCTAATTTATGAACATGTATAATTGGTGACCCCTCTTCTTTACTTCCATCACCCAACCAAAGACCTAATAAATATGGATCAATATTTGTTTTATTTTCAGAAAATTCAACACTTGTTCTAATTAAGCGAGCATATCTATAATTTCCATTTGAATATTTAGGATAGTTAATTTTATTTAATGAAATATCAATAATTTTTTTCATTTTTTCATGATGTATTGTCATTACATGTACGTCATTACAAATCCATTCATTTCCTTTTGTTGGAATAATTTTATATAAATCACCAAATCCGATATTTGTATTTAATACTTTTCTTGGTTTGGAATCATCACCCATTAATAAATCACCAATTTTAATATTTTGAACGAATTTAATTGTTCCATCATACATTAAAACTGGTGTATTAATACCAAGGCATTTACCAGCACCCGCACGTGCTTCAATTAATAAATTTTCAGGTCTATTAACTACAAAATGATAAATTCTCGCTTGTTCTTTTGTTGGTTTATGTTCCATGATTAATATTTTTCACAATAATATTCTTTACATTTATATGGTTTATCTTCATGTATTGTACATTTATTATCTATATGATATGGACATTGATCTGTCCATATAAATTGACCAAAAACAATATTATCAAATAAAGACTTTTCATATTCATTGGTTAAACGTACAAGCCAATGTTTTTTACAACACTCACCACAACCTATACAATTTTTTTCATCAATCATTTAACTTCACTCCAATTAGTATTATCTATGCCATCTTTAAGTTCGTAAACTTTCATTGTTTCTAAGACAAGAACACGTAAACCAACTTCTCTCCGATAAATTTTGTCTTCATAAATAATACCATTGTAATTTAATGAATTTCTTTTCTCAATGGTTGAAACTTCAATTTGATATTCCTTGGGTTTATTTAAAATATCTTCACCTCTTTCGATCATTCTTTTTTTGATTTGAGTACCAATGTCTTTTTTAAAAGCATATAATACTTGATTACATATTTCAATTGCTTTTATATGATCATCACTTAATACTGCTCTGAATTCAACATTAGAAAGAGACATTGAAACTAATCTTGAAACAATATCGAAGACCATGAATTTATCTTCTGGAACTTCTTCATAGTGTTTAGATAACTGGACAAAGGGTTCACCATTTTCATCCAATCTTATTTCATAATCAAATTGTAACATAATACGTTCGATAAAGTATTTATATAAAATACAAATATAGGATATTATGGCATTAATCGCAATAGCAGACAGAAATAAATTATTTCTACAGATTAAACACTTATTGGGTTATCCTTTAAGACCCTTCGAACTCGATGATCAACAGATGATTAGTTTGATGGAATTATCTATTGAAGACTATTCTGCTACTGTTAATCAATGGTTAATTGAACAACAGTGGGTTGGATTACAGGGAATGCATAAAGAAACAGGAGATTTCTTAGCTGCTTATACCACTAAATCAAATAATTTCATGGAGAGTTTTACCTACGCTTATTCTAAACAGGTTGGTATGGGAACAAATGCTCCATCTGATTATGGTTGGGAATTAAAACGTGATTTTATTATAACCAGACCAGATACACAACATTATTTAATACCAAGAGGTAGAGAAGTAAATGAAGTACTTTGGGAAATGCCACCCGAAGCAGGTATGGGTACTGGAACAGGTCAAGGTCAGGGTGATCCTTTTGTATTAGGTGGTTTAAGTGCTGGTATGTTTGGTTGGTCTTATTTAGGTAGACCTGCCATGTATATGCAACCAACATATTCAACATTACTTGCTGCACAGGATTTTCGTATGAAACAAAGAGTAATGCAGTCTATAATGAGTTATAGAATAACTGGTTTGGAAACAGGTGAAAAAATGTTGCATCTTTATCCAATACCGGGTACACAAGCCGAAATCAGTAATCAATGGGGAAAACATTATGCTGGTCGTAAAGTTTTTTATTGGTATTATGACACAAATGATAGTACAGGAAACACAAGAAATAAATGTTTGGAACAGAATGATGATGTTGTTAGACTTCCATCTGATCCACCATTAGAAATAATGAAATGGGACAAGATTAATAGCGTTGCAAGACAACAAGTCAGAGATTTATTGTTAGCGTATGTTAAAATAACTTTAGGATCAGTTCGTGGTTTTTATTCAGGTAAACTTGGTGTTACCGAAAAAGAACTTGAATTAGATTATCGTCATTTATTGGATGAAGGAACTGCACTTAAAGAAGCGACATTAAAAACATTAACTGATTCATTGGATAAAATATCACTTGTAACATTAACTGAAAACCGTGCTAAGATTGCTGAAAACGTAAACAAAGAGCGTGGTTATCAGCCATTTAGAACGCCCATCATTACTATTTAATAGAATTTATATTAGGGAAATTATATTATTAATTTTATTACAAACTAAAATTATTTGATTATCAATATCCTTTAAAAATTCTTTTTCATTAATTCGAATAATATGACAATTAAAATTTTCTTTTAAAAAATTTTCTTTAATATTGTCACGTTCTTTTTGTCTTTTTGAATTATGGTGTTTTTCATCCCATTCAATACATATATTAAATTTTTCAATATAACCATCTACCCAATATCTTATAAACTTTTTTTCACCACCATTTAATGCATGTTGTATTGGTAAATTCAATTTTTCTGAAATCATATCTAAATAAATAATCGAATTAATATTATATTTAGGAGCATAATTAAGCCAAATTTCTCCATACCTTTTTATCATGGTGTTTATCATTCTTTTTTTATTTTCATCTGTTTGAGTATGATATTTAACACCATATTTTTTTATTGTGGTGTTAATCACTCTTTTTTTACATTCATCTGTTTGACTATAATATTCAACACCATATTTTTTTAAATTAGTTTGTTTTGATTTTTCTTTATACTCTTTTGTTTGTGTATAATATTCAACACCATATTTTTCTAAATTCTTTTTTTTAGTTTCATTTTTTGATTTTTCGGTTTTATTATAGGAATCAAACCCATACCTTTCAATAGATGTTTTTTTTACTTTTTCATGATATTCATCTAATTTACTATATGAATCAACACCATATTTTTTTAAATTAGTTTGTTTTGATTTTTCTTTATATTCATTAGTTTGGACATACCACACACCATTTTTATATACCTTATTTTTTATTTTTTCTTTAACTATATCAGATTTTGATGGATTATCAACACCATATTTATCTAAACAAGTTTTTTTTATTTTATTTTTATGTAATTCGCTTTTATTTAAACAACTAATCGAACAATAATTGAAATATCCTAAATTATATTTTTTAAGTTTTAATATATTATCACAAACTTTACATTTTGGATTTTCGGATAAGTTATTAACGTAATTATATAGTAATTCATGCCAATTATTACTTTTACTAAATGAAATAATTTTTTCATAAAGATCAGGAAAATTATTTTTAATATGTTTTTCACGAGTTTTAAAACCAGATTTATTATTTAAATCTAAATATTCTTTAAGTTCAACATTATTCATATTATAATTTTATTATAAATACACACATCTTTAGTAAAAGATATATCAACCTCCAAAATTTCCCAAATATAAATACTTCTTCAATAGAAAACAATAGTATTTATATAAAATATATTTAAATGAAAAAAGATAGTAAACAAAGACTTTTTGAAGTCATGGAAACATTAAATCCAGAAATGGATAATACTTGGGCAATATTTAGAGTTTCAAACGGAGAAAAATGTTTTGCTACATCAATTGAAAATGATAGTATTCACGTATGTGATTATAGTGTTAAATATAGTGATCCTAAAGTTCTTAAATTACCATTAGAACAAGCAAAATCAATTGTAGAAAAAAGTTGGAACTTTGAAAATGTTCTTGGAATTGTAAACAACAAAGGTGTTCAATTAGGATTGGGTAAATATGATAAACAGTGGCAAAAAGTATAATTTATGGCAAAGAAGAAACAATTTTTTGATTTAGAACAGTCCAGATATGGATTATTTATGAATGATGCATCATTCAATTTGGATATTTTCTATGGTAGAAATTATCTCAGGAGTGATGTTGTTCATGAAGTAACCATACATAGAGTGAATGTTTTAGAAACAAAAACACATAATTTATATGGACAGGCAAAAACAAAAGATAAAAAATTCTTTGCACCAGTTAAAATAAATGTTATGCCACTTGTTGAAACTGCAGAAGATAAATATTACGGTGAAGGTAAAGGTGGTATCGTTCGTGATGATACAGGTAATTTATCAATAGGAATATATCTAACCGAACTCGAAGAAAAACAAGTTGAAATCAATCGTGGTGATTATCTTGAATACAACATGAGTGGTGAAAAGAAAAGATATTATGAAGTTCAATTTGCACAAAATGTTGTGGATGAAACATCACAAACAGTAGCTGGTTTTCGCCCATACTGGAAGAAGGTAACCGCAGTCCCCGTAAAAGAGGATGTAATTGGTTTTCTTAACGAGACTGGTAGAGATTCTGTTTAATCTTCACTAAAAGTAATATCTACATAATCATAATGTTCATTAAAATATTCATCATCAACCCATATAGGTGTTTGTTCACCCACGTATATGGGTTGATGATGAATATTTTAATGAACATTATGATTATGTAGATATTACTTTTAGTGAAGATTAAACAGAATCTCTACCATTAAGAAAACCAATTATGTGTTTACGGGGGCTTCCATTTCTCTCTTCCAGAATATGGGCGAAAACCAGCTACTGTTTGTGATGTTTCATCCACAACATTTTGTGCAAATTGAACTTCGTGATATTTCTTTTCACCACTCATGTTGTATTCAAGATAATCACCACGATTGATTTCAACTTGTTTTTCTTCAAGATCAGTCTGCTAGATATATTCCTATTGATAAATTACCTGTATCATCACAAACGATTCCCCCTTACCTTCACCGTAATATTTATCTTCTGCAGTTTCAACAAGTCACATAACATTTATTTTTGAGCTGGTTCAAAGAATTTTTTATCTTTTGTTTTTGCCTGCCCCTGTAAATTATGTGTTTTTGTTTCTAAAACATTCACTCTATGTATGGTTACTTCATGAACAACATCACTCCTGACTCTCCAAATTGAATGATGCATCATTCATAAATAATCCATATCTGGATTGTTCTAAATCAAAAAATTGTTTCTTCTTTGCCATAAATTATACTTTTTGCCACTGTTTATCATATTTACCCAATACCTAATTGAACACCTTTGTTGTTTACAATTCCAAGAACATTTTCAAAGTTCCAACTTTTTTCTACAATTGATTTTGCTTGTTCTAATGGTAATTTAAGAACTTAAGGATAGCTATATTTAACACTATAATCACATACGTGAATACTATCATTTTCAATTGATGTAGCAAAACATTTTTCTCCGTTTGAAACTAGATAACTAGAACCCAAGTATTATCCATTTCTGGATTTAATGTTTCCATGACTTCAAAAAGTCTTTGTTTACTATCTTTTTTCATTTAAATATATTTTATATAAATACTATTGTTTTCTATTGAAGAAGTATTTATATTTGGGAAATTTTGGAGGTTGATATATATTTTGCTGAAGATGTGTGTATTTATAATAAAATTATAATATGAATAATGTTGAACTTAAAGAATATTTAGATTTAAATAATAAATCTGGGTTTAAAACTCGTGAAAACATATTAAAAATAATTTTCCTGATCTTTATGAAAAAATTATTTCATTTAGTAAAGTAATAATTGGCATGAATTACTATATAATTACGTTAATAACTTATCCGAAAATCCAAAATTAAAGTTTGTGATAATATATTAAAACTTAAAAAATATAATTTAGGATATTTCAATTATTGTTCGATTAGTTGTTTAAATAAAAGCAAATTGCATAAAAATAAAATAAAAAAAACTTGTTTAGATCAATATGGTGTTGATAATCCATCAAAATCTGATATAGTTAAAGAAAAAATAAAAAATAAGGTATATAAAAATGGTGTGTGGTATGTCCAAACTAATGAATATAAAGAAAAATCAAAACAAACTAATTTAAAAAAATATGGTGTTGATTCATATAGTAAATTAGATGAATATCATGAAAAAGTAAAAAAAACATCTATTGAAAGGTATGGGTTTGATTCCTATAATAAAACCGAAAAATCAAAAAATGAAACTAAAAAAAAAGAATTTAGAAAAATATGGTGTTGAATATTATACACAAACAAAAGAGTATAAAGAAAAATCAAAACAAACTAATTTAAAAAAATATGGTGTTGAATATTATAGTCAAACAGATGAATGTAAAAAAAGAGTGATTAACACCACAATAAAAAAATATGGTGTTAAATATCATACTCAAACAGATGAAAATAAAAAAAGAATGATAAACACCATGATAAAAAGGTATGGAGAAATTTGGCTTAATTATGCTCCTAAATATAATATTAATTCGATTATTTATTTAGATATGATTTCAGAAAAATTGAATTTACCAATACAACATGCATTAAATGGTGGTGAAAAAAAGTTTATAAGATATTGGGTAGATGGTTATATTGAAAAATTTAATATATGTATTGAATGGGATGAAAAACACCATAATTCAAAAAGACAAAAAGAACGTGACAATATTAAAGAAAATTTTTTAAAAGAAAATTTTAATTGTCATATTATTCGAATTAATGAAAAAGAATTTTTAAAGGATATTGATAATCAAATAATTTTAGTTTGTAATAAAATTAATAATATAATTTCCCTAATATAAATTCTATTAAATAGTAATGATGGGCGTTCTAAATGGCTGATAACCACGCTCTTTGTTTACGTTTTCAGCAATCTTAGCACGGTTTTCAGTTAATGTTACAAGTGATATTTTATCCAATGAATCAGTTAATGTTTTTAATGTCGCTTCTTTAAGTGCAGTTCCTTCATCCAATAATAGACGATAATCTAATTGGAGTTCTTTTTCGGTAACACCAAGTTTACCTAAATAAAAACCACGAACTGATCCTAAAGTTATTTTAGTACGCTAACAATAAATCTCTGACTTGTTGTCTTGCAACGCTATTAATTTTGTCCCATTTCATTATTTCTAATGGTGGATCAGATGGAAGTCTAACAACATCATCATTCTGTTCCAAACATTTATTTCTTGTGTTTCCTGTACTATCATTTGTGTCATAATACCAATAAAAAACTTTACGACCAGCATAATATTTTCTCCACTGATTACTGATTTGGCTTGTGAAACCGGTATTGGATAAAGATGCAACATTTTTTCACCTGTTTTTCAAACCAGTTATTCTATAACTCATTATAGACTGCATTACTCTTTGTTTGGTACAAAAATCCTGTCCCAGTAAATGTACAATATGTTGGTTGCGTGTGCCTGGCAGGTCTACCTATTGAAGTCAAACCACTCCTACCAGCACTTAAACCACCTAATACAAAAGGATCACCCTGACCTTGACCTGTTCCAGTACCCATACCTGGTTAGGGTGGCATTTCCCAAAGAGTATTTTCATTTACTTCTCTACCTCTTGGTATTAAATAATGTTGTGTATCTGGTCTGGTTATAATAAAATCACGT